>CAKSZH010000020.1 GCA_934525675.1 uncultured Eubacteriales bacterium | reverse complement strand
AGCCCGTCAAAAATTTCGGATCGTTCGATTCCTTCAAATTTGACGAGCGTGAGAGAAAAAACAATGCCGTAAACCATCAAAAAACGGCTTACGGCAAGGGTTTTGGCGTTCCCGAGGTGATTCGAACACCCGACCTATCGCTTAGGAGGCGATCGCTCTATCCAGCTGAGCTACGGAAACGTATGCAACAATTATTCAGTTTTGAGCCTTCGCAGGATTCGAACGATCTGCCGCTTAGGAGGCGGTCGCTCTATCCAGCTGAGCTACGGAAACAGACGGACGGTATTACACGTAAACCGGTGCGGGACAACGGTGCTCTCCGGCAACCTGTTGCCCCGGCAATCGGTTACGGCTTTTCTGGCAACAAATATTATTCTATCATGTTCCGGACGGAATTTCAACCTTTTCCCGCAATTTTTCGGTTGAAATTCGTGCAGACCTGATCCAGCCAGCGACTGCGCAGGTACTGGAGCAACCAATGGTGCGGGACGGAGGTGTTCCACATTACCTCGCGCGGAAACTCTGCATTGGAGGGGAAGAATTGTTCGATCTGCTCCTTGACGGCGTAAAATTTACGTTCGGCGTAGATTTGCCAGGAAGTAACGCCGCCCAAATACATAACGCCTGCCGACATGCGCGCAATTCTTGCACAGTCTGCCCCGGAATCAGAGGAGAGACAGTTCTTGAGAGAACGGACGACCGGCTCTTTTCCGGGTGAAAGATAAACACTGAATACCTCGTCTCCGAGGTGGAGCCCGAAGAAAGCCTGCTGACCGGTTAAAAGAACGCCGGCGCCTTTTGAAATGGCGGAAACACGGTCGGCGGTGCAAAAGATCCGATGACCGACGATGATCTCCAGATTCTTTTTCATAATTTCCGTGGTGGGGAAGGCGGGGCGGATCGGTGCCGTCGGATCGACAAAACGGGCAGGCGGAGGCAGAAGCAGCGCACACATCAGCGGTGCGGTGGAGCGGTCCCCCTGTCTGACACGGTCGCTGTACAATTCCAGATTGGTATCGAACGGATACGGAGCATAATACGGGTAGTTCACCGTCCGAACGACCATTCCGTCCGCAGTGTAATCCGTACAGTTGAAAGTGCGTGCGGAGAGATCATAGATCCGGAACAGAACCGGGCAGTGTACCCGAAAACCGGACGGATGTCTTCCTTTTCCGGTATCTTTGCCGGGGTATTCGGAAAGCAATCCGTATTTCATCAGTGTGCTGATATCATAACCCGCCTTGGAGAGACTGATGTTCAGTGCCTTGGCGATTTCGCCGCGGGTGATCCCCGGCTTTTCTGCGGCAAGCTGAAAAATCCGTTTGTTGAAACGGATTCCGGACGCGGACTGCGGCATGGGGGCTCTCCTTTCTGTCGGTTTTTGTCGTATGAGGACGGAGTTATGCAAAAACGTGTCAGGAAACAATGCGCGGGTGACACCGTCAGATGGATTCCAGTACGTAGACGATATGCGGCAATTCCGCAATTTTGGTTATCAGTTCTTTGGCGGTGACATCTGCATCATAACGCCGGACAGTCGCTTCGATCCCGACGTTGTTTTCAACCGCGGAACGCGGCGGAGTGACCTGAATATCGGATGCCCCCCAAGTCGTGTTCAGATACGCAGTGATTGCATTGACTTCTTTTACATTGTCAAGCTCCAGATAAATCCCGAGCCGCTGGTTGGTACGATTGATGCGTGTTTCCAGTCGCAACAGGCACGCGACGGTGAGTACCGCGAGGATCGTGCCGAGAACTGCACCTTCATAAAAGCCGTAACCGGTGGCAAGACCGATTGCGGCGGTAGCCCAGAGTCCTGCGGCTGTCGTCAATCCGGAAACCTGAAAGCGACCCTTGATGACAATGGTTCCGACGCCGAGAAAACCAATGCCGGAAATGACTTGTGCGGCAATACGCGAGGCATCCGAGGCAAGCCCTAATTTTACGGTAATAAACACACCGAGCAGGGAGGTCATGGCAGCACCGAGGCAGACCAGAATATGCGTCCGAAGTCCCGCGGCGCGTCCGTGACGACCGCGCTCGATTCCGATAAAACCACCGAGCAAAACGGACAGAATAAGTCTGACCACCACCGAAACAACGTTATAATCCCTGAGGTAGTCCAGTATCCGGAGGAACTCGTTCATTATTTCCGACTCCTTTCTGTAAAATTTGTCTTGCTGATGTGTTTGTTAACGGTACAGATCAACAGATTATGTCTTCTTTTTTGGCAGGATCGACTTCGCCCGGGGTGAGCGGGGGGAACAGGCGGCACCCCTGCGTGCGGAAGACGAAGATCATGTGTTCCAGGTCGGCTGTGCTGGTACCCAGTTCTTCAGCAAGGCAATCCATACAAAGAAACTGTGTGGTTGCCCGCCCGAGGTATTTGAGACAGAGTCCCCTTTCATTGGATGAAAGGGGACTCTTCCGGCATTTGAAACAAATGTCATCCATGAACGATCAGTCTGCGAGGCGGTTTCCGTCAAAACCGTTGCGGGGTACGAAACGGCAACGAATGAGCTTGCATCCATGCTTCATGGGGGTAACCGTCAGGTCATCGACAAAGGTGCCAAGCGGCTTTTCTTCCAGAATGTCGTATGCTTCCACGGCAACGCCGGAGCTGACCGGCATACCGCAGTCGGTCAGGAGAATATCGGTCAATTGCTGGGTGTCGTTCAGGTTGAAGACACCGATGACGAATTCGTTGTTATTGACTTCTTTCACAAAGGTAAATTTGTCGCCCTCGCGCCTGACAAGGAATGGAGGACGCTGTTCTTCGTCCTGGTTCAACTCAATGAGCGCCTTGTTCTGGAGAAGTGCCTTGGTCTTTTTGCGAAGCTCGTCGGTGTCCTTGTCGCCGGTCATTTCGTTGAGCTTGCGGAGATCTGCGCCCATCATAAGAGGAGCGTTGAAGTAGCACCAGAACGCAAACTGTGTTACGTATTCCTCGTAGTTGTTGAAATCTTCCTGCCCGCCGACATGACCCTGACCGTACATACCGACCGTCATCATATCAATGTCGTTGTAGCAGTTGGGTGCGTTCATGTTGAACTTGTCATACTGCTGCTTGATGATGTTTGCCGTATCACGGAAGGTGTCGAAAATATCACTTGTCGAACGGTAGAGATGAGCTCCGACGCTTCTCATCCAGGTCCAGGGCTCTTCCACACCCCAGTTGCAGGCGGAGAAGACGATGTCTCTTCCGGTTGCACGGAGCGCCTGGGACATCATAAGATAACGGAGCTTGCAGTCCGCACGGTTGGGGAAGAAGCAGAAATCGTACTTGAGGTAATCAACGCCCCAGGAAGCAAAGGTGCGGGCATCCTGATATTCGTGATCATAGGAGCCGGGGTATCCGGCGCAGGTACGGACACCGGCACAGGAATACATTCCGAACTTGAAGCCTTTGGAATGTACGTAATCGGCAAGCGCCTTCATACCGTAGGGGAACTTTTCGGGATCGGCGATCAGTTCGCCGTCCTTTCCGCGTTCGCGGAGCGACCAGCAGTCGTCGATGACGATGTATTCATAACCGGCATCGCGATAACCCTCCGTGACCATCATATCTACGGTTTCCCGGATCAGCTGATCGGAAATGTGCTCGGCAAAGGTGTTCCAGGTGTTCCAACCCATCGGCGGATTCTTCAATAACATGGTGTAATCTCCTCATGAATCTGATTTTTTTGAGACAGCCTTTTTGATTCAGATCAGACGCAAAAAACGTCCGATCGCCAAAATTATCGTATCATATCGGTAATATCTTGTCAAGACAATAAAAGTAAAAATACATATAAAAATCTGTAAGATTTTCAAAGAAAAACGGGACCCGGACGAAAGAAGTGTGCGGGTCCCGGAAAGGGGAATATCCGAGTCGGATCAAAGTAGCATCACGCCGGCATTTTCGCAGGCGCGGACGGTTTCCTCGTCCCAGATGGAAGCCTGAACTTCACCGATATGTGCGCAGCCCATCATGAGCATGCAGAGTCTTGATTGACCGATGCCGCCGCCGATGGTGAGGGGAAGCTCTCCGGAGAGCAGCATCCTGTGGAAGGGCAGGTTTCTTCTGTCCTCGCAACCCGCCAAGCGGAGCTGGCGGTCAAGCGACTCTGCGTCTACGCGGATGCCCATTGAGGACACCTCGAACGCGCGCCCGAGGACATCGTTCCAGAAGAGAATATCGCCGTTGAGCGACCAGTCGTCGTAATCGGGAGCTCTCCCGTCGTGCGGCTTTCCGGAGCGCAATGCGCCGCCGATCTGCATGAGAAAGGTGGTCGGATGATCCTTGACAAAAAGGGTTTCACGCTCCGCGGGGGCTTTGTCGGGATAAAGGTCCTCCAATTCCTGCGAGGTAATGTAGGTGACCTTACGGGAAAGAGAAACGTCAAGTTGAGGGAAGGCAACCTTGAGCATATCGTAGGTGTCGCAGATGGCACCGACGATAGAGGCGACCGTGTTCTTCAGATAATCGAGGTTTCTTGCTTCTCTTGTGATGATTTTCTCCCAGTCCCATTGATCTACATAGACCGAGTGGAGATTGTCCGGGATCTCATCGCGGCGAATGGCGTTCATGTCGGTGTACAGCCCGGTACCGACCGCAAATCCGTACCGCTTGAGTGCAAGACGTTTCCATTTTGCAAGCGAATGTACGACTTCCGCCTCACAGCCGACTGCGGGAATATCAAAGGAAACCGGGCGTTCCACGCCGTTTAAGTTGTCATTGAGTCCTGATGCACCGGTGACGAACAGGGGAGCGGAGACACGCTTGAGCGCAAGCGCAGAGGAGAACTCGGATTGAAAGTCCTTTTTAATAAACTGTATAGCAAGCTGGGTATCATACGCACCGAGAATCGGGCGGTATCCGTCGGGAATGATTGTTTTTTGCATAAGAATGTCCTTTCTTTTAATGTACAGTTGTGTTAAATTGTTGCGCTAAGTCGGTGTTATTCCCGGATCTGACCCATTCCGGAGATCAGATATTTTTCGGTTGTGAGTGCAGACAGCCCCATCGGTCCTCTCGCATGGAGCTTTTGCGTGGAGATGCCGATCTCGGCTCCGAAGCCGAATTCGCCGCCGTCGGTGAAACGGGTGGATGCATTGACATAGACCGCCGCGGCATTGACCTCGTTCTGGAAACGTCTTGCCGAGGCGTAGTCATTGGTCAGAATGGCTTCGCTGTGACCCGTTCCGTAGCGGTTGATGTGTGTGATCGCGTCGGAGAGACTGTCCACCACGCGGACGGCTAAAATGTAGTCATCGTACTCGGTCTCCCAGTCTGTTTCACAGGCGGGAAGTGCGTCGGGAATATACACTCTCGTACGTTCGTCACCGCGGATCTCCAGCGGATACTTTCCGTGAACGGCATTCCGGAACATCGGAAGAAATTTCTCTGCAATGTCCTTATGCACCAGCATGGTTTCCGCTGCGTTGCAGACGGCGGGGCGGGAGCACTTCGCGTTGACCGCGACGCGCACCGCCATCCGGAGGTCCGCGGAAGCGTCCACATACACGTGACAGTTGCCCGCGCCCGTTTCGATAACTGGAACCTTCGCGTTGTCCGCGACCGACCGGATGAGATTTTTGCCGCCGCGCGGAATGAGCACATCAAGAAGCCCGCGCATGGACATGAGCGCTTCGGCGCTCTCGCGGGAGGTGTCCGACACAAGGCAGATCGCGTCGGCGGGGAGCCCCACGGAGCGGACAGCTCCGCGCATCAGTTCCGTAAGAATCATATTGGACCGGATGGCTTCCTTGCCGCCGCGCAGAACGACGGCGTTTCCGGATTTGAGGCACATGGTCGCCGCGTCCGCCGTGACGTTGGGACGAGCTTCATAGATGATGCCGACGGTACCGAGCGGGACACGCTTGCGGGTGATGACCAGCCCGTTCGGGCGGGTGAACACATCGCCGGTTCCGATCGGATCGGGAAGGGAAATGAGCTGTTCAATGGCGGAACAGATTCCGTCCATTCGCTTTCCGGTCAGCGCGAGCCGGTCGAGCATGGCGTCGGGAATCCCGTTTTCTTTTGCCGCGTCCAGGTCAGCGCGGTTTGCGTTCAGTATCTTTTCCCGGTTTCCCGGGTTTCGGAAAGCCTCCGCAATGGCAAAAAGCGCCGTATTGCGGAGCTCCGTATCGGTTCCGGCAAGCAGCCCCGCCGCGTTTTTTGCCGCCGTGCAGAGCGCGCGGACGGAAGCAAAAGCATTCGTTTCCTGTATATTTGTCATGATGTTGTCTCCTTCGGCGGTCAAGGGAACGATCAGTCCGCCTTTAGTACTTTTTTGATTTCGCAGATGTAGACCCGGTGGAAATCTTCTTTCGGATAATTGGAAAGCGGCTCGGGAGAAAGAAACTCCGATTTCTTCAGCTCGCTTTGGTACAATACCCGGCAGATCATCGCGCTGTCTGCTTCGGCAACATACGGAATTCCGTCCTCATAGGCGGGAGTCAACCCCGTTTCACGGAATTTGTCCGTGTCGCGCCCGGAGTGAGCCCCGCAGAAGCGCAGTGCCTCCCGGACCTTCGTGTCATGCACGACATCCTCATATCTGCCGGTGGGGAAGGGGTCCTCCTCCCCGCGGAAGAAGGAGAGGGAAAGTTCCCCCGTCCTGTCAACGAGCGTGGCCGTATAACGCTGCGGACGAAGAAACACGAATGCAACAGGCTTGTTCCAGAGCACACCGACGCCGCCCCAGCTTGCCGTCATGGTGTTGGGTTTTCCTGCTTCCGACTCGGCAGAGACAAGCATCCAATCTTTCCCGATCTTTTCAAATGCATTTCCGGACCAATCCTCCGGGGCAATCTCATGAAACCTGTGAGACATGGCGTGATTCCTCCCATTTGATGTTTTGATTATAAATTATACACTGTTTTTCTCCGAAATGCAAGACTTGACACAGAGAATTGCGTGTGCTAAAATACAAATAAAGGTTTTTTGCCGGAAATTATCTGTAAAATTAAATGTAATGAAGCGGGGAAGGATCTTTCCTCCCGGAGGAGTATATGCGGGTACTGATCATGTCTGTGACCGCCGGCGGCGGTCACAATTCGACCGCTGCGGCGATCGAGAGCGGCCTCAGGGCCGGAGGTGCGGAGTGTCATGTGCTGGACACTCTGAAATATATCAACTCTCTTCTGGATTTCACCGTCTCGGAAGGATATTTGTTTGTAACCAAGCGTCTGAAAAAACTGTACGGAACCAGCTATCGCGCCGCGGAAAAACGGCGCGCGACGGGAGACCGTATGTCAGCGGCGCGTCTGGAGTGGAGTATTCTTTCCCGCAGGCTGCGCGTGTATCTCGATGAATATGATCCGGACGTCATCGTATTCACGCATGTTTTTGTCGGCATCATGCTGGACCACATCAAAGAAAAATGGGGACTCCGCGCGAAGACTGTCGGGATCCTGACTGATTTTGCGTTCCATCCGTACTGGGAGGAAGCAAAGCATCTTGATTTCGTGGTAACTGCCGGCGAGTCACTCTATTATCAGGCGTTCGGGAAGGGGTACAAGCCGGAGCAGATCCTTCCTCTCGGCATTCCCGTCAATCCGAAATTTGCCGTGAAACACGACAAAACGGAGATGAGACAGAAGCTCGGACTTGACCCCGAGAAGCCTGTCGTGCTCTTCATGGGCGGAAGCATGGGTTACGGTAATATGGCGGAAAACGTCAAAAAGCTTGACGGGCTGGACCGCGACTTTCAGATCATAGCCGTATGCGGAAGCAACAAGAAGGCGCTTGAGTCGATGAAAGGAACGGAATTCAAAAAGAAGGTATTGTCCTTCGGCTTTGTGAAAAATGTGGATGAGCTGATGGATGCTTCCGATATTCTGATCACCAAGCCGGGCGGGCTCACCACCTCGGAATCCTTGACAAAGGGACTTCCGATGATCATCGTCAACCCGATTCCGGGTCAGGAGGACCAGAACACCGAATTCCTGCTCAACAACGGCGCGGCGGCGGCAGTTACAAAGGGATATTCGCTGGAAGAAGCGGTATACAACCTTGTCACTTCTCCGGAGCGTATCCGCAATATGGAGGATGCGATCTCCATTCTCCGCAAGCCCAACGCGACCAATGACATCTGCCGGTTCGTGCTGGACGGGTGCGTAAGAAAGCCGGAAACGGCATACAACTGATCTCCGGCTTCCGGTGCGGCATGACCGCAGCCGGGCAGGGAAAAACCGGAGGTTGTGTATGTTTTTCCTCCCGGCGGAGCAATATTCAATTATTTATACTTTTCTGCGGTCGCCCGTCGACCGCAGTTGTTTTGAGAATAATGATTTGTACACTTTTGACCGGACGGCATACCGGTCTTCGGGTGCCGTCGTGCTTGTCCGGAGCAGACAACTTGCGGATTTGCGGGTCATTTGCGAGATCATTTGCGACAGCGACCTGCAGATTTTTGAAAAACGGCGAATCATTCCGTGCAGATAAAAACGGAAATTATTAAACGGACAGTACGCATAGCGGAAAGGAAATAATCATGAAAACCAAAGGACAAAATACGGTGGGACTTGTTATAGGTATCCTGCTTGTCGCACTCCTGATTCTGGTCGCGCTCTTCGGCGGTATCGGCGATTTTCAGGGGATCAACCGGGATTCCGTCACCCTCGGGCTTGATCTCGCGGGCGGCTCACGCATTGTATATGAAGCGGTTCTTCCGGACGGATATAATTCCGCAAATCAGTCAAAAGACATCAAAAAAGCGGTCGCCATGATCCAGACACGCCTTGATGTCCTGAATTATACGGAAGCGACTGTTTCCACCGAAGGTGATCGCAGGGTCGTCGTGGAGATTCCGGGAACCAACGCGTCGGACGCAGTGGACAAGATCGGTGCAAACGGTGTGATCACCTTTGAGTTGTCCGACGGTACTGTTGTTTTATCCTCCGAAAAGGGGGATATCACCAACGCGGAGAAGGGATATTCTGAAAAGGAAGGCTGGGTCATCAGTGTCCGGCTGTCGACCGAAGAAGCCCAGAAGCGGTTTACGGAGGGGACAAAGAAAGCGGCTAACCGTAAGAACGGGGACAAGACGATTGACAATCAGATTTATATCAAGCAGGACGGGGAAACCATCACCAGTCCCGCCGTCGGTACGGAATTCAGGGAAAACGGTATCACCGGCGATTCGTTCGTGATTCAGGGCGGATTCACCGAAACCAACGCAGAGTATTACGCAAACCTTATCAATTCCGGCTCGCTTCCGTTCCGCCTTTCGATCATCAGCGAAGACAACGTGGGTGCAACGCTCGGAGACCAGGCGCTTTCCATCAGTCTGATTGCCGGTTTGATCGGGATTCTTGCCGTCATGGTGCTGATGATTATTGTATACCGTCTGCCGGGGTTGGTTGCTTCGGTCGCGCTGGTCGGATACACGGCGGCGTTTGCTTTGTGTATCGTACTGTTTGACGTACAGCTTTCGCTTCCGGGAATCGCCGGAATCATCCTGTCGATCGGCATGGCGGTGGACGCGAACGTGATTATTTATGAGCGTATGAAAGAGGAACTGCTCGCGGACAAAACGACTGCGGCGGCACTCAAAGCGGGTTTCCGCCATGCGTTTACGGCAATCCTTGATTCCAACATCACCACGCTGATTGCGGCGGTGGTCCTCTGGATTTTCGGCTCCGGCTCGGTAAAGGGCTTTGCCATCACACTCTTTATCGGAATTCTTCTGTCCATGGTTTTTGCGATTTTCGTGACCCGCTATTTCCTTGCGCGGATCGTCGGAATGCGCGTGACCAACCCGTGGCTGTACGGCGTCAGCCGCAAGAAGATTGCCGAAGCGAACGGAAAGGAGGTGCTCTGATATGAATCATTTCAGTTTTACCCGCTCACGTAAAGTCTTTTTCATTCTGAGTGCCGCATTTCTCGTTCTCGGCGTTGTCTGCTTCTTTGTGCGCGGCTTTGTGTTTGACGTGGATTTCACCGGCGGTACGACCGTAACGGTTTCCGGTCAGGCACAGGAAATTCCCGACGCGAAGCAGGCGGAGCTGATGAACGCGGTTGCAAAGCACCCCGGCGTTTCCGTATCCTCATTCCAGAAAACCAGTGCGGTTTCTGCCGATGACGGAAAAACCACATACGGTTTTATCATGCGGATTCAGGGAATGGATACCGATACGGAAACGAGGCAGGCGACGGAAAAGGAAATTCGTCAGCTGCTCGGTAATGCAAATGCGGAAACCGAGGAGGGAAAACTGCTTGATTCCAAATACATCAGCACCTCCAGCGTCAGCGGCACCGTGTCCGGGGAGCTCCGGAGAGCCGCTGTTATCGCGTCGGTCATTGCCGTTGCGCTGATGCTGGTGTATATCACTGTCCGCTTTGACCTTGCCTCCGGTCTTGCCGCCGTGACCTGCCTTGTCCATGATCTGTTTGCCATGCTGGTGGCATACTCGCTGTTCGGCATTCCCATGGGAAGCACCATGATCGCGGCACTCCTGACCATCCTCGGCTATTCCATCAATGCTACCATTATTATATTCGACCGTGTGCGGGAAAACCGGAAGCAGCAGAATTCGGACGGGACCGCGCGTCTTGCGGGATTTGACGAAACGGTGGACCGGTCGGTGAAGGAAACCATGAAGCGTTCGGTCTTTACGTCTTTAACGACGCTTGTGACCATCGGCGTTCTGTATGTCGCAAGCCGGATCGGCAACATCCCGTCGGTCACGAATTTTGCGCTTCCGCTGATTGTCGGCATCATTGCAGGCTTCTATTCCTCCGTCTGCCTGTCGGGAAATCTCTGGTGCGTATACAGCCGCTTGTTCGGAAAACGCAGGCGTTCTTCCGCGCCGCAGAGCGAATCATAATTTTCTCGGAAAAATTTGAAATAATGCTTGACAAGCTCTCTTTCTTTATGCTATAATAGACTGCCGCGTGATTTTGGCAGAGAAAAGTACATCCGTTCCGGATGTCGCCAAAGTCAGCGAGTCTATTTGAAAGTGAGGTGCTTTTCGTGTTTGCAGTCATTGAAACCGGCGGAAAGCAGTACAAGGTCATCGAGCAGGATGTGATTTTCATTGAAAAGCTCGATGCGAAGGAAGGCGACGAGGTCGTATTCGACAAAGTCGTAGCAATGTCCGGCGATTCCGGCTTCCGTGCGGGTGCTCCCGTTCTGGAAGGCGCGAAGGTCACGGCAAAGGTTCTCAAGCAGGGCAAGAACAAGAAGATCTACATTCTGAAGTACAAGTCCAAGAAGAACGAGAAGTCGAGAATCGGACACAGACAGCCTTATACCAAGGTCCAGATCGAGAAGATTGAGGGCTGATTTCAGCCATGACGAAGATCGTTTTCTACCGGAGCGACGGAATTTATTACGGCTTTCAGGAGATCGGTCATGTGGGATTCGGAGACTGGGGACAGGATCCGTTCTGCGCGATGCTTTCTTCTCTGACTATGTACATCGTGGACGCCATCGAGGAAACCTACGGCGGCGTTGCCGAATATCAGATTGACGAGGAAAACGCGTCGATCACCGTCCGTTCCAAATCGGCACTCCCCGCTTACGAGGAGGACGACCGTGTCCGCTATGCGGTATCGGGTCTGTTCCTTACCTATTATCTCATGCTCCGCGATATGCTGGATCATGACGATGCCTACGAATTTACGGGGGACAGCGGTTTTGAGGTTGAAATCGTTGACAGGGATTACGAATAACTCCCCGTGCCGCTTTCCGAGGGAAAGCCAACCGAAATCATGATGGAGGAAAAAACTATGTTAAGAATCAGTCTTCAGTTCTTCGCTCATAAGAAGGGCGTCGGTTCTACCAAGAACGGCAGAGACAGTAACGCACAGCGTCTCGGTGTCAAGAAGTCTGACGGTGAGGCAGTTCTCGCGGGCAACATCATTGTCCGTCAGAGAGGCACGTCTGTCCGTCCCGGCAACAATGTCGGTCTCGGCAAGGACGACACGCTGTTCGCTCTGATCGACGGAACTGTGAAGTTCGAGCATGTCAGAGGCGGAAAGAAGCAGGTCAGCGTTTACGCGGCTGAATAAGTTCTTCCACCCGTCGAACGAATCTGAAAAAAGAACGCCCTCCGGGCGTTCTTTTTTTGCTTTTCTCCGCATGATTTCTTTTTCGTTTCAATAAAATGTAACGAGGCACTCCGCTGGGCGGACGTGCTACCATCAAATCATACAGGAGGAGCGGAAATGAAAAAAACAATGATTTTCCTGGCGGTGCTTTTGTCTGTCGTTTTGCTGACCGGATCGGTGTCGGCGAAAGGGACGCAGAGCGGTACGGACGAGGTACAGCTTGTCAGCCCGGCGCTTTCTGTGCTCGCGGAACAAACGGGGATGGCGATGTCCGCACCGGTCGGCAATCCGGTGCAGTTTATCAAGGATGATTTTCTTCGTGCGGCAAATCTGTCCGATTTCACATATCTCGTGATTACTTCGGCACCGTCGGAAAAGGAGGGGAAACTGCTGGTCGGCTCCACGACGGTGGAGGCGGGACAGAGAATTTCCGCAACCAACATAGAACAGCTGTCCTTTTCCGGAGCGAAAAATTCCACTGGGGGCAGCTTTGGCTTTGCGGTGGATGGCGGCGCTTACTCTTATACCTGCCGGGTAAGATTTACGCGGACGGTCAACTATGCGCCGACGCTTCGCGGCGCACCGAAGCTGGAACTCGCTGTCAGCACGTACACCGGGCTTTTTACAGAGGGAACGCTTTGGGCATATGACCCCGAGGGAGATACATTGACTTACCGGATTGTAACCCCGCCGAGGCACGGCTCTGTGATCCTGACGGATACGCGTACCGGCGCGTACGAGTATCAGCCGAAGAACGGGTATACCGGCACGGATTCTTTTTCCTATGCCGTATTTGACAAATTCGGCAACTGGAGCCCGTCCGGCGAGGTGACTGTGACGGTTACGGGGCAGAAGACTTCACTTACCTATGCGGACGTGGAGAAGGGTGCCCTGTATAATGCGGCGCTTACCATGACGGAGTGCGGAATCATGAGTGGAAATGCGGTCGGCGGGAAACAGTATTTCCGCCCGGACGAAAAGATCACCCGTGCGGAATTCGTGGTGGCAATGCTCCATGCCGCGGGGATCACCGACGTACCCGATGCGAAGAATACCCCGTTTGCGGATGACGCCGAGATCGAAAACGCCATGAAAGGGTATCTCACCGCAGCGTATTCACTCGGTTATATTACCGGGAGCGTTTCGGGAGGGAAATGCTATTTCAGACCGAATGATGAGATTACCCGGGCAGAGGCGGCAGTCCTCATCAGCCGTATGACCGGGCTTTCCGGCGGTACCGTCGCGGTATTTGCGGATTCCGGGAGTATCCCGACGTGGGCAAAGGACGCAGTGTACTGCCTGTACCGCGAGGGCATCATGACGGCGGTTGACGGGAAGATTGCTTCGACCGCGTCCTTGAACCGCGCGGACGCGGCGGTGCTTCTGGAACGTCTGATGCGATATCTCGGCTGAGCCCGAAAAGAAGTCAAAAAACTTTTTTGTGGGTATTGCAAACTTTCCGAAAATCTGATATAATACTATTTGCACAGCATCGGGCTGTGAAAGTAGGCCATACCAGCCGGGGAAGCAGCGGAGCCCTGCACCTGAAATCCGCTACAGCAGGGGTGGATTCCTCCCGTGAGGGTCGATCCTTTACGAATTGAGTCGTACGATTCTGCGTTGACGAGTGGGTCTTGCGCAATCGGACACTGTGAACCATGTCAGGCGGGGAACCGAGCAGCATTAAGCAGAGAATCCGGTGTGCCGCGAGAGCGCCTGCTCCGAGCAGAGCGTGCGAAGATCGCGTGAGGGTGACGTTCGACCGGGGGGTGTATGGTCTTCTTTCACAGCCCGTACTATATGAATCCGGAGGTGTATCCCACATGAAGAATTTTTTTAAGTTCGCACTCGTCGGTGCATTTGCAGCGTCACTTGTTCCTTTTGTAGTTGACGTGGACGATTCGGACGAAACTCAGAAGAAGACCTCGGTCAAGTCGCTTCTTTACAGCATTGATCTGACGACGACTGCCACCGGTGACGAAGCACATCCCGAAAAGACCAACGTTTCCGTGACGATCCCCGGGCTTCTCGGAGATTTCATCGGGAAAATGAAGTGCCGCCGCGCCATTCCCGACGAAATGGTGGAGGAGATCGCCGGCAAGATCGACCGTGAGTGCTGTGAGGAACCGGAAGCGGATTCCGATGCGGAAGCGGTAACTGACGCAGAGTGATTCGTCGCCCCAACGATTCAGAAACATAAAAGGAGTGGAAGGAATGCATCAGGCGTTGTACAGAAAATGGCGCCCGCAGAGGTTTGATGACGTTTGCGGACAGGAGCATATCACCTCCATTCTCAAATATGAGACCGAGCATGGACAGTTCAGCCATGCTTATCTCTTCTGCGGTTCCCGCGGAACCGGGAAAACAACCTGTGCGAAAATCCTCGCAAAGGCGGTCAACTGCCTTTCCCCGGAGAACGGAAATCCCTGCGGCAAATGCGCCGCCTGCCGGATGATTGATTCCGGGGCTGCGACGGACGTTCTGGAAATGGACGCTGCGTCCAACAACGGCGTGGAGGATATCCGCGGAATCCGCGACGAGGTCGCCTATGCGCCCTCCGCGCTGAAATACCGCGTGTATATCGTGGATGAGGTGCATATGCTGTCCCAGAGCGCGTTCAACGCGCTGCTCAAAACGTTGGAGGAGCCTCCGGCGCATGTTGTGTTTATTCTGGCGACGACGGAACTGCAGAAGCTGCCCGCGACCATTATTTCGCGGTGTCAGCGGTTTGATTTCCGCCGGATCGCCATGCCGGTTCTCCGTGACCGGCTTTTGTACATTGCCGGGGAAGAGAAGATCAATCTTGACCCTGATGCGGCGCAGTTGCTCGCCCGACTGGCGCAGGGCGGTATGCGTGACGCAATCAGTCTTTTTGAGCTTTGCGCCGGGACTAATAGCGAAGTAACGGTGGAGACGGTCAATGAAACTGTTGGTATTACCGGTCGCGGGACCATGATTTCGACCGCGCGCGCCATTTCAGACAAGGATTACGACACGTTGCTTGGTACCGTCGCGGAGATCGTGCGTTCTTCCAAAGATATTGCGGTATTCTGGCAGGACCTTTTGTCACTGTTCCGCGATCTTCTGGTCATGCGCACCTCGAAATCGGCGGCACAGTATCTCGATCTGACCGACGCGGAAGCGGCGGAGCTTTCGGAGCTTGCCGGTCGTTTTACAAGAGAAACACTTCTTTACATCTGCGGATTGACGGAAGACGCGCTTTTTGCCATGCAGAAATCAAACTCCTTAAAGCGGGTTGTTGCGGAAATGACCCTCTTGCGAATGTGTGACGAAACATTGGATACCTCAAATGCGGCGCTTGCCGCAAGGCTTTCTCAGCTTGAGGACACGGTTGCGGCGGGCGGATACTCTTCCGCGAAATTGGCACAGTCACAGATTCAGCCGAAGGCGGAGAGCATTGTGCCGCTTGCGAATCAGGCGAAACAGGAAGCTCCGTCGTCCGCTGCAATACCCCCGTCAGATACCCGGATTCTGCATCCGGTCAAGTGTTGGTTGGAAGTCGGCGACCGGGTTGCGGAAAAGGATTCCATGGTTGCTTCTTTTGTCAGACAGGCGCACGGATTCCGCTTGGACAATGGCGAGATCATCGTGCAGTTTGACAATAAATTCCTCATGGATATGCTCTCGCGCGGAAACGGAAAAGAACTTCTGCGCGGCGCATTGTCCGTCTGCCTCCGCCGGGAAGTGACGGATACCCAATTGATTTTTGAAGAAAAAGCGACAGCCCCCAAAAGCTCTGTCATAGACGAGATTCTGGAAGCGTCGGACACCCAAGACTAATAAAGGAGAGAATCATGAAAGCAAATATTCCGAAGGGGATCGGCGGCGGTCCCGGCAATATGCAGGCAATGATCCGCCAGGCACAGAAGATGCAGGAAGACATGGCGGCCAAGCAGGAGGAACTGGATGCCTGCGAGTATGAGACGACTGCGGGCGGCGGAATGGTCACCGTGAAGATTAACGGTAAAAAAGAAATCCTCGGCATTGATATCAAGCCGGAGATCGTCGATCCCGACGACATTGAAACGCTCTCTGACGTTCTGGTTGCGGCGGTAAACGAAGCGATTCGTAAGGTGGAAACCACCAACTCGTCCGAAATGGAAAAGATCACCGGCAGTATGGGCATGGGCATGCCGGGAATGTTCTGAAATGGCAGACTATATTGAATCCTTGCAGCGCCTTGCAGAGGCGTTCGGACGGCTTGACGGAGTAGGCAGAAAATCCGCAATGCGGATGGCATACTCGGTTCTGGACCTTCCGGACGAAGAAGCTGCGGCATTTGCACAGGCAATCCGCGACGCAAAAGAAAAGATTCACCTTTGTCCGGTCTGTATGAATCTGACAGATCGGGAGCTTTGCAGTATCTGTGAGGATGAAAACCGTGACCGTTCGGTGGTTTGTGTCGTGGAAGACCCGAAAACCGTTGTGTCTATGGAAAAGGTTCGCGAGTTCCGCGGAGTGTATCATGTGCTTCACGGAGCTATCTCACCTCTGAACGGTGTCACCCCGGAGCAGTTGAAGGTGAAGGAATTGCTTCATCGTCTGGAGGAGGGCGGCATCCGCGAAGTGATTGTGGCGACCAACCCGACCGTGGAAGGGGAGGCAACTGCGATGTACCTGTCGAGACTCATCCGACCGTTCGGCATTCGCGTGACCCGTCTTGCTTACGGTGTGCCGGTCGGCTCCGACCTGGAATATGCCGACGAAAATACGCTTTACCGTGCGCTTCAGGGCAGACAAAGCGTGGAGAACTGAACCGTTTGTTGTTGAACAACCATCTGAAAACGCTTTCCGATCCGATAGGACGGAGGCGTTTTTTGTTTCCTTGAATTTTTGAAAAAATCGGACGGAAATTTGCCGAAAAGACTTGACAAAACGCTTTAAATGTGGTAATCTAATAAAGCTGTCCCGAAAAAAGGGGGGCGGCGAGCAATGGAAGCTGAGTTTGGAGAGGGCGAAAA
>CAKSZH010000019.1 GCA_934525675.1 uncultured Eubacteriales bacterium | reverse complement strand
GGGACGACATTCATACCGTGTTCTATGCAGTAGATCACGCGTGAATTTCAACCCACGTCCCCCGTGCGGGGGACGACCAAGAGTTTTTCACGGCTTATGAACTTACCTATATTTCAACCCACGTCCCCCGTGCGGGGGACGACGGTGTTGCGGCTTGCACAGATTCAAGGACTTGCGATTTCAACCCACGTCCCCCGTGCGGGGGACGACATTCATACCGTGTTCTATGCAGTAGATCACGCGTGAATTTCAACCCACGTCCCCCGTGCGGGGGACGACGTTGCCGATACTCATTTTATTGCAAAGTTTAAGGATTTCAACCCACGTCCCCCGTGCGGGGGACGACGTTTACACGCTCCGGAGATTTGACAATCTCGCCAATTTCAACCCACGTCCCCCGTGCGGGGGACGACCAATGTCGGCGATCTGATACCGTTTTATGTCCAGATTTCAACCCACGTCCCCCGTGCGGGGGACGACCAGTGGTTTCGTGACCAAAATGTAGTGAGCCCGATATTTCAACCCACGTCCCCCGTGCGGGGGACGACGCTAACATTGGCGAACAGCCCGTTATGGCGTCCATTTCAACCCACGTCCCCCGTGCGGGGGACGACCCCCGTGCCCCGGTATTATATTGATCGTCTTGACATTTCAACCCACGTCCCCCGTGCGGGGGACGACCTTGTCTATGATGATTTTCCGGCGGTCTTTGGTGAATTTCAACCCACGTCCCCCGTGCGGGGGACGACACCTTGGTCAAGCGTGATGTCCAGCTTTGGCTCATTTCAACCCACGTCCCCCGTGCGGGGGACGACCTCAGACGCCATGACGGGCTGCTCACCAATATTGGCAATTTCAACCCACGTCCCCCGTGCGGGGGACGACTTTTGCACAGTTTCCACAAAATTGCGAAAAAATTATTTCAACCCACGTCCCCCGTGCGGGGGACGACCACGCGGATTTTGTGTTTTCGCCAAAAACAGCGGATTTCAACCCACGTCCCCCGTGCGGGGGACGACAGTCCAAAAACGTTGGATGCCCTGGTGATAGCTATATTTCAACCCACGTCCCCCGTGCGGGGGACGACCTAACACCTTTATAAGTCTCATCGGTACCCGTCATTTCAACCCACGTCCCCCGTGCGGGGGACGACAGCTAACACCTTTATAAGTCTCATCGGTACCCGTCATTTCAACCCACGTCCCCCGTGCGGGGGACGACCAGTGGTTTCGCGATCAAAATGTTCTCGCGCCAATATTTCAACCCACGTCCCCCGTGCGGGGGACGACAGTATCGCCGGGATAAGTCTCTTGGACGTAAAAGGATTTCAACCCACGTCCCCCGTGCGGGGGACGACAGCGTCCCCGCCGGATGACGGGGACATTATTAAATATTTCAACCCACGTCCCCCGTGCGGGGGACGACACGCGGATTTTGTGTTTTCGCCAAAAACCGCGGGATTTCAACCCACGTCCCCCGTGCGGGGGACGACTGATTTTTATGAGCCTGTTTTTGCCAATATCGGCATTTCAACCCACGTCCCCCGTGCGGGGGACGACATAACGTTCATCGGCGCTACAACATTTTGATCACATTTCAACCCACGTCCCCCGTGCGGGGGACGACCAAGCGGATTTAGTATTTTCACCAAAAACCGCCGATTTCAACCCACGTCCCCCGTGCGGGGGACGACCCAACAGGTAAACCCATATAATCGGCAACACTGCCGATTTCAACCCACGTCCCCCGTGCGGGGGACGACCAATGTCGGCGATCTGATACCGTTTTATGTTCAGATTTCAACCCACGTCCCCCGTGCGGGGGACGACCTCAGACGCCATGACGGGCTGCTCACCAATATTGGCAATTTCAACCCACGTCCCCCGTGCGGGGGACGACTTTTGCACAGTTTCCACAAAATTGCGAAAAAATTATTTCAACCCACGTCCCCCGTGCGGGGGACGACCAGTGGTTTCGTGACCAAAATGTGGTAGCGCCTATATTTCAACCCACGTCCCCCGTGCGGGGGACGACGTCTGGCAATGATAGATCATAACCACTATTATTAATTTCAACCCACGTCCCCCGTGCGGGGGACGACCAATAGCTTTTTCAATCTTTTCGCAATTTTGTGATTTCAACCCACGTCCCCCGTGCGGGGGACGACCATCAACCTCCTCAAGATAGTAATAATAAGATTAATTTCAACCCACGTCCCCCGTGCGGGGGACGACAGCTAACACCTTTATAAGTCTCATCGGTACCCGTCATTTCAACCCACGTCCCCCGTGCGGGGGACGACTGCAAAAAAGCACAAAAAATCACAGGATCCATGATTTTGATCGTGCGTTTTTACTAAAAAGAATTTCACCTCGAACGAAATTCTTCTGTTTTCCGGGCAAAAAGACCCGGATTTACACCTGTTTTCATGCGCGAATCTCCCGGTGAAATCATGTTTACTTGCGGTTCGCGGAAACAGGATGGTTCCGTTTACAGAATCAGTGGGTCGGTTACATCAAACGACGGTTTGACGCCGACGTGTTTGACTTTCTTTTCATAAGCGGAACCGATGATATAATATCTGAGACTGTCTTTTTCTTTGTCGATCAGATTCTCCAGAATCGCTTCGACTTTGCGCAGTTGCGCGGAATCCAGTTGGCATTCAAAAACGGAATTCTGAACGCGTTGCCCGTAATTGACACATTCTTTGGCAACTTTACGCAGCCGTTTTTTGCCCGCGTTATTTTCCGTGTTGACATCATAAGTTATGACCACCAGCATGTGTTCACCTCCACAGGTACGGCGGATATTCGTCCAGGTCCTGCCGGATATGGCGTGCGAGCAACTGCGCCTGCACAAACGGCAGAATCCCCCACGGGCAGGACTCGCCGAGGAAGGGATGGGTCACGGTTTCCTTTTTCCGTTCCTGCCATGCTTTGAGAAAGGTTTTCCGCGCGTCATCGCAAAGAAGAACCGCACCGTTTTCCTTGACGAGAAAATCCGACATCCGGATCTGACGGAGATTGATAAGCGAGAGCACAAAACGGTCACACATCACGCTTCTGAATTCTTCCATCAGGTCAAGCGCAAGCGACTTTCGTCCCGGGCGGTCGGTGTGCATGAACCCGACATACGGGTCAAGACCGACGGATTGCAGCGCGGAGGCGCATTCGTTTGCAAAGATGGAGTAACAGAACGAGAGGAGTGCGTTGATGGGATCACAGGGCGGACGTTTCTGCCGCGTCGCGAAATGAAAGTCCGATTTGCTCTGAAGAATCATTGTGTCGAAAACGGAGAAGTAACGGGTAGCCGCCACGCCCTCCAATCCGCGCAGGGTATCCGTGTCTTTTGCCTGACGGATTCCCGTAAGCGAATCCTTTAAGGCAAGCGCCGCATCGCGGACGGGGTCCTGTTCAACCGACATCGGGTGATCCCGGAGGAACCGGTTCAGTACCGCACGGGAATTTGCGACCTTCGCGCCGATCATGTTTACGGCGATCGGCAGGGAACGGGACTCTTCATCCGCAATGCGGTATTGTTCTCTCCGAAGCAAAACGTTCCCGCGTTCCTCTCCCTCGACGCAGCAGAGAAACCGCCCGCTTGCTGAGAAAAACGAAAGTCCGATTCCGAGTTCTGCGGCGTGGCGCATCAGTGCGGGACTTGCGCCCTGCCACCCGAAAGTGACAATGTTTTCCAGATTGTGAAGCGGAACGCGCCCCGTTTCCTGTTCCCTGACGCGCACCACGATGTTCTCGCCGTCAAGCGTCAGATATGCGTCCGGCGTTGTAACATACAGCGTGTTCAGCAGTTTTTTCAAAGACCCTCTTCACCGTCCTTCCATATCGTTTCCGTGTAATCGGCGGCGGACCGGAATTTCTGGAGTTTCGGAAGGCAGACATTGCAGACGGAACAGGAACGGCATTTTGCGGAAGTTCTGACCTTCGGTGTGTACCCGCGGTCGTAGAGCGCACGCATTTCCCCGAGCATCTGTACCACGTTTTCCCGGAGGGCACGGTCGAGAGAAACCGCCTCTCTCCGTTTGGTTTCCATGTAATAAAGGTAGGCTGTCGGGATATCGGGGCAGGAGAGCATTTCTTCAAGGCACATCGCCTCGGCGCAAAGCTGAAGCCGGTCCGCGTCGATTTCTTTCGGTCTTCCGCGCTTGTATTCCACCGGAGTCGGGAGCCACGTTCCGGTTTGCCCGGCAAGCACCACGCCGCAGGGATCCTGCCTGAATTCCACAACGTCGCACTTGCCGACCATTCCGTATTTGTCCGACCGCACCGGCAGTGCGCGGCTGACCAGAAGCCCGCCGCGCTTTTCGGTGAAGGACGGATCGTCCGTCCTTTCATGACGGAGACTGCCGTCAACAGTCAGATAGTTGTCCTCCCACTGCATTTCAATGTGGATCAGCGCCCATTGCCGCCGGCAGAAGGAAAAGTGCTGAAGTCCCGAGATCAGGAGATCGCCGTCGCTTATTCCCGGCACGAAATAGTGACTCCTTCTGGGCAGGCGGCTTCGTTGACGGTGACTTCATAGTCTCCGAAACTCCGCGCGATGTTCACGCCGTCGCGCCGTCTGACCGATACCAGGTCGAGCGTGCGGTGGGACGGTGCGTTTCCAAGCTCGGAATCGTGCTTGAAGATGATGAGTTTGCGGACTGCCATTTTGCCTCTTGCCGCGGAGTGGTCGTTTTCAAACATGTTGATGATGGCACGGAAGAGCAGTTCCAGGTCGTCCTCGGTGAAATGGGTTACCTTTCTTGCCAGGTTTGCCGAAATGAAGCCGTCTGCGCGGTAGAGCGCGTAGGGGATGATCTGTTTGCGTCCCATTTCCGTGTCCTTCTTTGCATAGTCGGCTTCCGTGGTGACGGTAACACGGGTAATGGCAACATCCTGCCGCACGATGGGGTCAATGCTGCGGGCAAATCCGATCTGCACGGGACCGCGTACCTGACCGCAGTTGAGCTTGTCCTTGACAAAAGTGGTCATGACAGCGCCGAACGTGCGGACGTCGTAGAAGTTTGCGCACATGAAGTCGCGCAGTTTTGCGTCGATCTCGGGGTCCTTCTTTTCCAGCTTCTTTCCCTCGCCGAGGACTGCGTCGTATGCACGCCGGTCGGAAACATTGAGCGGTACGCCGTCTTTGATGTAAATGCCGTAGCCCGTGGCATCTTCCATCACATCCTCCACATAATTGCGGATTTTGCGCTTGATGCACACGTCCGTCACAAGCCCGTATCCCGTTTCGGGATCCACGCGGGGCATATTTGCGGCATCGGGATCCCCGTTCGGGTTCCCGTTTTCAACGTCAAACAGAATGGTGAATTCGTACCGGTTCTTGATAATTTCGCTCATGATTCTGCCTCCTTATTCTTTTTTGCTTCCGCAATATCTCTGAATTTTTTCTGGGTCTGGTGATAGTAGCCTTCGAGGAACAGTCCCTGTTCCGTGTTGTCAAGGCGTGCGGGGAAGGGAACGCCGCCCTCCAGTTTGTCCATCAGTTCGGCGATGAGTTTTGCATCCTGAACGGAACCGGACTTTTCGGTGTGGTGTACTGACATCTGAATCATCGCGGGGAATACCAGTCCGGGTGTCGCGCAGGCAGAGGTCAGATACCTCTCCTTTAAGTTTGAGGATTTGTTGTTTGCGTTGTACTGCGCGTTTTCCAGCGCGGCGAACAGCCGTCCGAGTACATACGCGCGGTTGGTGCTTTCTTCGTTCAGTGACATGGTCAGAACCTCCTTGTAAGATTTGTTGTCCGTATTTTTGAGCAGATATGCTTTGATGATTGCCGCTTTGCCGGGGGAGAGTTCGTTCTTTGCCCGGATGCGGCAGAGAACAGAGTCATAGAGCGATTCCGGATAGCGCCAGTCATTGAGAATCGCCGACAGAAGCGCTCCGCCGAGCAGGGGGGAGATCGCGTTGTCCGGGTTTTTCACATCCGGCGGGACGGTTTCGAGAAGCAGGTATCTCGGGGTCAGGTATTTGCGCACCTTATCGGATTTTTCGATGTTCAGCCGTTCATAGTGCGCGGCAATGTGTTCGAGGAATGTTCCGAACGTGTCCCGGTAAAAGAAACGGGCGGAAAGACGTGCGGCATTCGGCGACAGCCCGAGAATACAGAAGGGCTTTTCCAGTCTGGCGGCGGAAAAATCCATTGCGTCCCCGTGACTGATGCGCCGCATGATGCTGCCAAGAGCGGTGCCTTCGTCTTCTCCCGAGAGGCACTTTGCAAAGAAATCTTCGCATTCTTTGTCTGCATCCGGTGTCCACCACACGATGGTCGTGTCGCCGATCTGCGTGCGGTTGTTCCCCGCAAGCAGGTGGTTGAGTGCGGCGGAATAGGCGTTCATGGCGTATTTCCCGACCTTTGCGTTCAGCCCCTGCCCGCCGTCGTTCCCGTAGGATTCAAACGCGGGAGCGTTGAAGCTGACGAGAGCAGCGCCGCTGGACTGCGCGCCGGGTACGCCCTTGATCTTGCTGTGCACAACGGCAATCCCGTCCTCTCGTCCGGTGACGATGCATCTGCCCTTCACCGTGTCGCCGTCGTCGGCAAAGTCGGAATCCCATGCGGCAGCAACCGCCGCATCTCCCATCAGATACCTGCCGTCCTCATCCAGGAAGGTGAGCTGAACGCCATTGGAGAAATCCTCGGCATATTCTTGGGGAATCCCGAGCGCCTCGGCACCTCCCGGCTGGTGGGAAAGAAAGTAGTTTTTCAGTGTGCGGGCAGCGTCCGAATCGGCGTTTGCAAGGACCCGCAGATGAAGCTCTTTCGACGCTTCGAATTTCTGGGACGCCTTCGGATCTTTTTCGCTGTATCCGAGAAGATACGCCGGTGTGTCGCAAAGAAATTTTGCCCGGATGCCGGAAGTACGCTCGGTCTGTTTCGGCGCGCAGAGTTTTATCGGCACGAGAACACTTTTCTTGCCGCGCATCTCCCCCTTTTTCAGGCTGACGACCGAGCGGATGCTGCCGTCGGGGCGCAGAAGCACGCCGTACCCGACGGAAACGCGATCCCATCCCGGGCGGGAAAGCTCTCCTTTTTCAAGCAGGGCTTCGTAATAGGAAACCAGAGAAGTCAGGATCATCGCAATATCTCCTTTCCTTCTACTTCAACGACACCGTTTGTCATGACTGCGTGGAAGAACATGGGACGAATGTCCGTTTCGTCCGAGTAATCCATGTCGTAGAGCATGATGCCGAGGTCGCGGGTTTCCCCGATCGGTGCCGGGGGATTGGTATCTTCCGATACCGCCTCAAAGAAAGCGGGGAATTCCCGGCAGCCGAAATACGGCTGCGTAAAGGATTTTCCTTTGCGGACGCGGTTTGAGAAGATCGCGTAGAATTTGTCCGCGTTGTCCTCCCTGCCCATTTTTTCGGGGAGTACGTCAAAATTGGCTTCAATGACGTAGGAAACGTCCCGCAGAACCGTTGCGGCGCGCTGGGCAATCGCTTCACGCCGGTCGATGAAGATGGGCTTGTCCGCTCCGTTGGCGGCGGACAAGAGATCGGTTGCGAGGATTTTTTTCGATACCTCATTGCGGCGGATGTTGGTAAAGCGGATGGGCTTTTCCACAAAGATTTTTTTCACCCGCCACCTGAGTCCCGGATGGTAATAGATCGCATCCAGAATTCCGCGCGCCGCAGATGGGGTCATGACGTCGTAACTGTAACGCTCGACTTTCAGTTCCGGACGGCTGAACAGCGCGTAGTCGCCGAAAACGCGGATTTTGATAGGTTCCGGCATATAGTCACCTCCTGTATTTTTTTCATTGATCGTTCGCCTGCATATTAAAAAATCGGATTTGCAATGGATTTCCAAACAATTCCCGAAGATTCCGCAAAATGAATTTCGTGGAGGCGGAAATGTATCCTGTGGTTCTATAGTACCACGTGTGCTGTCCTATAAAGCGGACAGACGGGCGCATTCAAAAATAAATCTGAATGAATCGGAACCGGCAGACACACTGGGGCAGATCGTATCGGACAGCCCGGACGACGGATTCCCGAACTGCGGGCGGAGCGGACCTTTCCGGTTCCGGTCCGTTTTGTTTTTTACTGAAAGATTCCTTCTCCCGTTTCCCGGAAGACCAATCCGCAGTCGCTCCGGTACCACGTGGGGTCCTCCAGCACCGCAATTCCGGCGCATTCCGTGGAGAGAACTCCGGCCTGGTTCAGCCGGTAAAACTCGTTGTCAAATACGGCAACCGCATCGCGCGAAACCCGACGGAGGATGTTGCGGTTCAGTTTGCCGCTCCGTACTGCGTCGCAAAGTTCCCCGTTTTCCCCGTTCGGGATGAGAACCAGCCGCTGCTCCTTGTCGATATAGCGGAAGCGTCTTGCAATCTCGTTGTAGCAAAGCCCCGGATATTTAACCCTTTCTTTCTGATTGATGAGCGGAAGAATCCGATGCTTGTCCAGTGTATCGTCACACTCGCGGTCCTGCACCATGTAGCGCCGCTCAAAATACGCGTGGATCGCCTCGGGAGAGGAAATGTCATCGTACAGCTCCGAGACGCGCGAGGTGATCTCGGCGTTCTTCGTTATTTCTTCCATGGAGGAAACGGTTCGGCGGAATACGTACACCGTGCTGTCCGCCACGGGGCGCTTGCCTTCCCGGTTGCATCTGCCGCCCGCCTGAATCACGGAGTCCAGTCCCGCCAATTCGCGGAAAACCGTGGGGAAATCCATGTCCACACCCGCTTCGATGAGGGAAGTGGAGAGTACGAGACAGGGCTTTCCGGCAGCAAGCCGTTCCCGGATGGTGCGGATACTCCGTTCGAGGTGCGCGGGTGTCATGTAAGTGGTCAGATGGTACACGCCGTCCCCGCGGAGGGCTTCGTAATACTGCCGCACGGTGCCGCGCGAATTCAGGACACAGAGTGCGGATGCGGTTTCCCGCAGTCTTTCCAGAATCGCGTCGTCCCCGCAGGTGCCGAGAAGTTCATAGCGGACGCGGGTAAAATCGGGGTACATTTCCGCATAGTCCGGGCAGATTTCCTCTGCCGTCATCCCGTTGTCCGCGAGCAGCTTCCCGAGCGCCGGCTGGGTCGCGGTCGAGAGCACCGCACAGCACCGGTAGTTCTTCACCAGTTCGGCGATTGTCCGGAGTGCGGGACGCAGAAGTCCCACGGGGAACATCTGCGCCTCGTCGAAAATAATCACGCTGTTTGCGATGTTATGCAGTTTGCGGCAGACGGAGGTCTTGTTTGCGTAGAGCGATTCAAAGAACTGCACGTTGGTGGTGACGATGATCGGCTTATCCCAGTTTTCCGCCGCCAGCTCCGCGGCACTGCGTCCGTTCGGGTCGTTTTTGTGATAGTCCGCCGTGCTGTAATGACCGAGGACGTTTTTCTCGCCGAAGATCGTTTCAAATTCGGCAACCGTCTGACGGATGATACTGATGTAGGGAATGACGTAGATGATCCGCGTTTTTCCGTGCGCGCGGAGATAGTTCAGCGCAAACGCCATGGAGGAAAGCGTTTTGCCGCCGCCCGTGGGTACGGTCAGGCGGAACAGGGCGTCATCCTTTGCCGCCGCCCTCCGGCATTCCTCCAGAATATGCGCTCGGTTCTCGTTGAGCTTTCCGGTCTTTCCTTCAAACCGGCTCATGTACCGGTCGAACCGCGCCGCAAGTTCATCGAACGGGTCGCCCCCGTCGCGGATGACCTGCCCGTCTGACATGAACGCCTCGGTGTCCAGAAAATCCGCGTCCACGAGGGCAGAGAAGAGCATCCGCCCGAGGAGCTGATAACTGTAACGGTCCTCCCGATTGCCGCAGTATGCGTCGGGCAGGGCAGGGAGCGGCGGCAGTTCCCCGAGTTCCGCCCGGTACGCGGAGAAATCCTCCCCCACGGCTTTCCGCCGCTTCATTTTGGACTGAAAAGTGCTCTCATCTTCGGTATCAGCCGGGGTGCCCGTGTCGGGAAGTCCGGCGTGGTGTCCCGCGATCGCATAGGCGAGGAGAAGATCCGTCCTCGCGCTTTGTGCACCGGAACCCGATCGGTTGGCAAACAGATACATTCCGGCGGAGGCGTGCTCATAGGTTTCCCCGCTGCCCGCAAGTCTTGCCTGAAAAACGGGGGAGTATTTTCCGACATCGTGGAACAGTCCGGCGGCATTTCCCGCGTCGCCGAAGCCGAACGCCCCGGCAAAGGTTTTTGCCAGCCCGGCGGTTCCTTTTGCGTGTTCCGCGATCGTCTGCAAACGACCGTCCTCGGTTTTGTGCGCGTAATAGTTCTTTTGTTCCATCTGTCACAGATTCCTTTCCGGTTGATCGTATCCGACACGATTATACCACATCCTGCCAAAATATGCAACAGTTTTCTGAAAATTTCCGGATTGTGTCGGAAATACCGGGGAAAACGTGCATACCTCCGAATCGCGGAAGACCGCTGCGAACCCGATGTTCCCGCAAAGAATCGGAAAATTCCTTGCTTTTCCCGCCGGCGGATGGTACAATCAAAGTAATCACACAAAGGAGTAAAGCCATGGACTTTATTTGCGGCAACGTCAGAGTGCAGTTTCTCGGAAAGAACATTCTCCGTCTTGAAGAGAAGAAAAACGGAAGATTCTGCGACGAAGATACCTTCCTCATCCCGAACCGCGGGGAATTTCCGCGCGACGAGGCGGTATACACGGAAGAGGAGAACGTCCTTTGTTTCGGAGACTATGAGCTGTATCTTGCCCCGGACGGAAAGAGCCTTGCCGGGACACGCCTTGAGAAGAACGGCAGACGCGTTTACACCTACCGCCCGTTGAAAAATACGGGGAACCTGCCGTCGCTTGCTCGGACTCCGGAGGTGTTTGCACTTTCGGACACGCCCCACGTGTTTGTCCCGAAGGGCGGGTACTCCGCCGACCGCCGCGGCGAATACATCATTGAGGAGAACGTCAAAGACATTTACCTGCTTTTGTGCGGCACCGACGCGCATTTCTTACGTGAATTGTACGTGTCCCTGACGGGACGGTGCGAGCTTGTGCGCCTGTCAACGCTCGGTTCGTGGAACAGCAAGTATTATAATTATACGGAAGAAACAGCGAAAGGGGTGATCCTCGATTATGAGGCGCACCGCGTCCCCCTGGACAATCTGGTGATCGACACGGGGTGGCGGGATTCCGCGAACGGCTGGGGGTATGACATCAACACGTCGCTTTTTCCCGACATGAAACGGTTTCTGGATTTCGCGCACAGCCACGGAATTGAGGTTATGTTCAACGACCACCCGGAACCCAAGGACGGTGCATACATCTTTGATGAAAAGGAAATCGCCTATCGCGAAAAGAGCCTTCAGGGGTTGCTTTCCCTCGGCGTGGATACCTGGTGGTACGACCGCAACTGGGGAACCGCGCTGAAGTCACCGACCGCCGGAATTCCCCATGAAACGCTCGGAATGTACCTGTTTTCCGACATTACGAAGCACTATTATCAGAGGGCCGCGGGAAATGACCGGATTTATCGCCGTCCCGTTATCATGGGCAATGCGGACAACGTTTCGCATGGCGGATATATGGGAATCCGTTCCTCCGCGTCCCACCGCTATTCCATCCAGTGGACAGGCGATATCACCTGCGACGCGAATGCACGGGCGACCGAGGTGTCCAATCTGATCCGCGGCGGCAACGACTGCATCGCCTATATCAACGCCGATTGCGGCGGGCATTTCGGCAACCCCGACAAAACGGAATTTGTCCGCTGGATGCAGTTCGGCGCGCTCTCTCCCATATTCCGTCCGCACTGCACAAGGCGCGTGGAGCGTTACCGCGAGCCGTGGGTGTATGACGAAGAAACGCTCGGTATTGTCCGGGAGTACAACAACCTGCGCTATCGACTGCTTCCGGTGATTTATACGTCGGCGTACCGGAACTACCGCACGGGCGCGCCCATTTTCCGTGCGCTCGGCTGGAATTATCCCAAGGACAAAAGAGCGCTTGCAAGAAGAGACGAGTATATGCTCGGCGAGAACCTTCTGATTGCCCCGATTGTGGGGTACGAGCCGCTTCCTTTGGAAAAGAGCCGTTACCTCGCGCCGGTTTCTGCCGCTTATTTCAGAGGGCGGCTGTGGGAAGGGGAGCCGATTCTGCACAAGGAATACGCGACGCTTTCCATGTACCGCGACAACACGCCCGTCGAAGACGGCGTTCCGGTCTATGACTTTTCCGCGAAATATACGACCACGGTATGCTTTGATAAGCCGGTCAGGCTGTTTCTCCGCGTGGACGACGGCGCGACCGTGTACATCGACGGGAAAAAGGTGTTTGAGGACAACACCTACCATACCGCGTTTACCTATGAGATTGCGGAATTTGACGACTGCCTGCCGCATGACCTCCGCATTGATTATTTTCAGGTCGTCGGCGAGGCGTGCTGTATGCTTCTGTACGCCCCGGTCCGGGATCTGGAAAAGCGTGAAATCTACCTGCCCGACGGCAACTGGAAGGACCTTTTCGACGGACGCGTTTACCGCGGCGGAAGGGTGGTCCGGAAAGAGTACAACCTCTCACAGATGCCGCTGTTTTTACGGATGGGCGCGGTGATCCCGCTTGCCTATGACGCAAAGAATACGGAGGAGCAGAAGTGGGATCGCCTTGTCTTTGACGTGTACCCGGACCCCGTGGCGGGGGACAGCGGGTCGCTCTATGAGGACGATACCGAAACCACGGCATACCGCTGGGGGGAATACCGCGAGAGCGGATACGGCGCGGCATATTGCGGCGACTGCTCCGCGTATGTCGTCCGGCTTGACGCGGCAGAGGGAGAGTTTTCCGGCGACCGCTCTTTTGACAAACGCTGTGTGACGGTGAAATTCCACCTGACAAAGGAATTCCCCGCGGTGCGCGAGGTGACCGTGAACGGGGAAAAGACACCGTTTACTTTGGTGAAGCGGGATGCTTCCGCGTTCCCGCTCGGAACCGCCGCGTCGCCGACGGAGGATACCGTCCTCGTGACCTTCCGGACGGATGTCCGCCGTGCCGCGTTGGTGAAGTTCTTTTTCTGACGCCCCATGTGACTGCCGTGATCGTTTCCCTGATTGCCTTCCGCGGAAAAACCTGCCGTGGAAACGGCTCATCCGGCACGGAAAAAAACGGGGATTCCGCCGTTATCCGGGAAATCTGTTGACGTGTAACAGGTTTCGTGGTAAAATGTAGAGGAAGCACTTGCGGTCGCGGGAGCGTGGTACCTTGTGGTTCATGCCGGTGCATCTGTGACAACCGGGGCCGTGACAGCGTTTACTGCGCAATTTGGTGAAAAAGGAGGAGCGTTATGAAGTACCGGAAGTATTTTCTTTGTATCCCGGTTATTTTACTGACGATGATCTTTTGCTCGTGTGTACAGAAAGGCGGACAGATTGCCGATATTTCGCCAACTGAAAAAAGCCTGATGGAATTGTCCTCGGAATGCTATGTGGAACCGCAATTGTCCGAAATCGCAGGGTTTGGCGGGTCGATGCAGAAGCTGAATGCTAAATACCCGATCGAGTGTCTGAGAGAAAACGGGGAGAATTATCGCGTGTCGTATCTCGGAGAGAATCAGGTGGTCGTTCTTTGGTTTGATCGTTCCGGGAACCGATGCAAAGGAAATCTCTATTCTATAAAGAAGCTGAAATCCGATTTTGACGGACTGACTCCGGGGCAGGCGCTTGACGAAGTCAGGGCAATCGACCCGGACGGGGAGTACTCATTTCTTTATACCGGGAAAAATGATTCGCCGAAGGTATCGACACATTGTACCAAAGACGGTTACCTGATTACCGTTGAATATAATGCTTCCAACGTGATCGTACGGGTTGACAAGGAACTGATCTGAGGAATGTGAAGAGGAGATTCGTGGAATGAGCCAAAAAGACGATGGCGTGCAGAACTGGAGAGAAAAATTCTCTGTGTATTCCATGCACGAGAGCATAATCCGGCAGATAAAATGCGAAGACGGGAAGCTGACGCTTGTTTTCAGCCCGGAGGATGGGTATTCCTTGTTCAATCGCGAAAAGGGGATCCTGGAACCGCCGGTACACGACGCCGTTATGGAATTCCGTATGGATGGTCTCACGGAGGACGAGGCGGAATGCTATCTGGAGTTGGTGTTGCTGAAGAAAAAGCGGGTAAAGTACATTGATTTTCCGACGCTTTGCAAAATGCTGGAGAAGGACAGATTCCGCGTGTATGAGGAATACGTTTCATATTTGGGTGATGCCTTGCTGATTACCGGCAATATCGGGAAATACGAATTGGCTTGTAAATTGAGCAGTATTGACGAGGTGATTTTCAAGGCGCGGGAGGAATCCCGTTGAGCGTTATCCGAAATGCGCGCAAAAGGGGAACGGAGACTTGCTATGATCGGTAAACGGAGGAGAACATTCCGGACTCATATTATTCTGGTAACAGAAGGGCGTATTTTGCTGTTTTTGTTTCTGTTTGGTTTTCCCTTTGCTGCGGTTGTTCAAATATTAATGGCGGTAAAGCATCCGGATGATCGCATATTCTTTATTACTTTTTTTGCTTTTTACCTAGCGTTATTTGTTCTCTGTTTCGTTGTAGTGCTTCCTTCCTTTTGGACGAAGGCTTTTGGCAAACTGATCGTAACGGACAAAACAATCACCTGGCGGTGTCTGTTCATGAAGAGCAGAAGGATTGAACTGTCAGACATCCGGTATTCGGACATCAGAGCCTTTACGGAAGGCAATGTCGTGAAATGCGATTTCTATCATACCGGGTTTCTGTACATACTTTTATCGAAAAAGAGTATTCCGCAAAGGCGGGTCGATAAATATCGCTGTACCGACGATCTGATTATCTTTATGTTCAGTCGGAAATTGTGTGAATGTCTTGCCGAAGTTCTGCCGGAACCGACCAATCTGATCTTTCAGGCAAGGCTGCCCGCTTTCCAAAGAGCCGACAGACAAAAGGAAAACAGAAAAATCAACCGGGCAAAAAAACGGGCAAAAAAACGGGCGAAAGAACGCGCGAAAAAGAAACTGACCAAAGATTGACGGAGAGGGCGTGCGCTCCGGACCGCGTTTTGTTTGCCGGGAGTGCGGGGAAGCGGGTATTGTACTTTACGCCCCGGTGACAAAAAGCTGCTTGCAGAAAAAACAGAAGATTCAGGAAGGCGGCGGAAAAAGCTCCAAAAGAGCTTTTCCCGCCGCCTTGGTATTTTCGGCGATCCGTCAGGTCGTCGGCGAAATCCACGAAGTCCGAAAAGGTCATACGCACATCGTCGGGCGAGCGGTAAAGGCGGTGCTTGGCAAACAAGAGCTCCGCGTTCTTTTCGGAAAGTTCCAGTTTCTGTACGGCTTTTTGCATGTCGTACAGCTCGCGGACGGTGTTCGTGTACGCCGTATAGGAGGACAGAACCGTCTCTCCGTCTTTTTTGCGGTAGGTGGCAAGAATGTCGGCAAGCGCCTGCTCGTTTTTGCAACCGTTTCCGGAATTCGGGTAGATCATCGGTACAGGTATCCTTTGCGCTGAGCGCCTGCGTGGATGTCATCACGGAGTATTACCGCGGCGCGTTCCCGGTTTCCTTCGATACGGTGACGGAAGTGATCCTTGACGCGGTGGACAGGCTGTGTGCCGGAAGACCTTCCGGAAAAGTGTGACGGGGGATTTCTCTCCGTGTTCCGGATTTTTCGCTTTTCTCTTGACCTGCCGCTCTGTTTGTGATATACTTGCCCTGTTCGCTCGGAGGGCGGGTTGTTCGGAAAAACAACAGCCGGATAAGGCGCAGACGGAAATGTCTGTTCCTTGTCCGGCTTTTTTGTCAGAACAGGAGGAAAGATCGATGGATCTGTTGAAGGAAAAGATCGGAAACTCTATTTCAGGTACCTGGCGGCTGCATTCGGCAGCGCGCTGATCTTCGTGTATATACGGTGTTGTCGATATGGCGAAGGTGGGACAGTATCAGGGTCCCGAGGGGACCGCCGCGCTGGAAGTGGTGGCACCGGTATTTCACCGTTGCCGTGATCGGTTCGGCTGCACTGGCGGTTCTTTCCTGGGTCGGAATTCTGCTTTTTCAGTCTCTGATCCTCCGGTTCTTCGGCGCGGACGAATCGCTTACGGTGCTGGCAGAAACCTATATGCGCCCCATCCGGTATGTGTTCCCGCTGTTTCTTTTCAATCAGATGCTTGCGGCGTTTCTCCGCAATGACAACGATCCGGGGCTTGCAACGTTCGGCGTGCTGGCAGGCGGCATTTTCAATATGTTCGGAGATTATTTCTTTGTCTTCGCCTGCGACATGGGAATCTTCGGCGCGGGACTTGCCACCGCGATCGGTGCGGGTATCTCTTTTCTGGTGATGCTTACACATTTTGTGAAGCGGAAAAATACGTTGCGTCCGGTCAGGCCGGAGCACTTCCTCTCAAAGCTCTGCGAAATCTCCGTGACGGGCTTTTCTACCTTCTTCATTGACGTGGCAATGGGGATACTCACGGTACTCTTCAACCGTCAGATCATGAAATATCTCGATGCAAACGCTTTGGCAATCTACGGTCCCATCATCAATATCAGTACCTATGTGCAGTGCTGTGCGTACAGCGTGGGACAAGCGTCACTGCCGAACGTCTCCGCCAATTTCGGCGCGGGCAGGGGAATACGGATCCGGAAAACACTCCGGCTGGCACTGTGGGCTACGGTGTTTTTCGGGGTATTCTGGACGGCGCTCAGTATGATTTGCCCGAACCTGTATATCCGGATCTTCATGAATCCAACGCCGGAGATACCGGACGCGGCACCCGCAATTGTCCGCAGTTACGCGCTGTCGTTTCTTCTGCTGCCGTTCAATATTTTTTTCGCCTACTATTTTCAGTCGATCATGGAACCGGGAGCGGCATTTGTCGTGTCGGTGGCACGAGGGCTTGTCATCAGCGGCATTCTGATTTTGATACTTCCCGCCCTCGGCGGGGCGTCGTCCTTGCGGTTTGCCATGCCGGTCACGAAACTGCTGGTCATGGTTTATGCCGGAATCATGATCGGGAAATATACAAAAGCTCAGCCGGATCCGTCCCGTGCCGCGGGGTAACCCATGGTGACCGGTGGATCCCGGGTGAAGCCTGACAGAAAAATCGCAGCCGCACGGTCCGTGGGGCTGCGAAGCCATGTCGCCCGGTACAGGCGGGTACAGCCCAAAACAGCCCCTGCATGAGCAAGGGCTGTTTTTTTGTAAACGGACGGTAAAAAGAGATTGCCGGGGACTTACAGGCACCGGATCCGACAAACCTTTCGTCACCGTGAAGCTGTTTAAAAATCGTTGATATGTTCTCTGATAAATGCCACCAGATAGGTTTCAAGCGGTTCCAGATTGCCGAATGCGTTATCATATTCATCAAAAGGGTATCTCTGATACTGGTTCACATAGTCTTCCACCGTCGAAATATCGAAGGAAGACAGGTCGTTCGGATCAATGTTGTTTTCTGACAGAAAGCCGTCATAGAGCTTTTGATGATCTGTGGCACCGATCTTCTCCATATACCGGCTGACAACAGGCGCAAACACCCGGCTTGAGTTCGTCAAAAACTGACAGAGTCCGCCGTTGTTCACCTCTGCATCAAGCCAATAAACGGAGTAGAACAACCTTTGAGCGGGATTCAGGGAGTTGACCCCGTCACTCCATCTCTCAAAGCCGTTCACTTTTTGTTCGGTCCGCTCAACTACCACCTCGAAAAGATCGTCGTCAAAGAGAGCCGACAGTTCTTCCGCGGTCATTTTCGTGTAATCCGCCGTATCGAAAAGCTCCATACTTTTCTCCTTTTTCTTTTTTCGGGAGGCAGTCCTCCGGAAGTAATTCACATTTTGCGGAACAGAGATGCATTGGCCCGATGGGAGTATTTATGACGGTTCACCAAGCCCGGAGCCGATACCGGATACCAAGGCAGGCTGTTCATCCTGATTGTATTATACAGTATTTCCGAATAATTGTAAAGGGCGACGCTGCTTTTGTTCCGTGGGACTTTTCATTGCCCGCCCCAGTCGCATAGTCGTCCGCCGTCGCCTGCGGGCGCTCGGCTCGGCGGACTCCTTGCTTTGTGGGGTATCGCTTCGTGAAAACACCACACTGTGGTGTTTTCACGAAGCGATACCCACGGCCTCCGGTAACCCGGAGGCGTGCGAGGTCCGGATCTCATACTCAGAACCAAAAGAAAAGCACCGTAAAGGGTGCTTTTCTTTTGTATCGCGCCGCTGAAAAAGATATCAGCCGAAAATCCTTATGATATAAGGGGGTTCGGTATTTTTTAATGCTTTTTTCGCTACTTCCGCGCGATTTATAGCAACTTCCAAAATAGCGGTCACCCTTGACAACTACAGCAAAAAGTGGTACAATATGTCACAGGGAGACGAGAAAAATGGGCAAAATGCCACGCAATGAAGACAGAGAGTTGCTGATTGAGAGCTACGAAAAAACACATAACGCCGAGGAGATCGCAAAAATATTCGGCGTGAACAAGTATACTGTCTACCATATGGCGGAACGCAAGCGAAAAACCGGCAGCGTGGCGCTTCGCACGTCGCAGCGGGGTAGAAAGCAGCTGCTGAACGGCGAGGACGAACAACACATATCACGCCGCAGGCATAGAGCTGCGGTATCTGCCGCCGTACAGCCCCGATATGAATCCGATTGAGATGCTGTGGTCGAAGGTAAAGGCGCTTTTGCGCAAATGGGAGTGCCGGACTGCCGAACTCTTGCCTAAAACCGTCTCCTGTGCGCTTTTGTGCGTCAGTTAACGGGATTGCGTCGGCTGGTTTAAAGCCGATGGATATTGCCTGTAATTTTGGGGATTGCTATAATTTTATCATTATGGATGAACCCACGAGCTCGCTGGATGCAATCGCTGAGTATGAAATTTGTGGCGATTTGATAAATCTCTCCGAAAAAAGAACTGTTATCATAATATCTCATCGATTATCGTCTATTCTGGATTCCGATAGGATAGTTGTTGTAGATTCAGGAGGCGTAGTGGAAAGTGGCACCCATCAGGAATTAATGAAAAAAGATGGGCTGTATGCCCGAATGTTCAATTTGCAAAATAATATTTCCTTTGCGGAAATTGCCCGTCATGAGTGCGAGGATTACTATATTTTGGGCAACGATGAGCTTTATTCGGATGTCAAGCACACAAAGCCGCTGGACCGCGAGATCATCAGTGCCGTCTTGATGGCGGAGTCGATTGACTGCGTTATAGAAATCAAGCGCAACCAGCAGGGAAAACCTTACTATGTCCCCGACAAGAATCACCTGCTGGAATACGTCGATCCCTGCTACTGTGAGGACACGCCGGAAATACGCAAGTTGCGGGCATTCCTGAAAGGAAACTGCGACATGAGCGATGAGCGTGAGGCTGTTGTTTTTGAAGAGCTGTTGCGTGGCGCCCGCCTGGCTGCCATACAACTGGCGGATGTTTTCGAATACCTGGACAATTTGGGCGTCCGGCTCAAGTCTCAACGGGACGTGGAGCGCTTCACCGCCCTGTACAACGCATTCCACAATACGACACGAATGCCTTGCAACCGCGGCTATACGCCGGATGAGATGATGCGGGTGATGCCACCGAAAGAAGGCTTCAAGTCACTTTCTCTTGGTCCGAACATCAAAAAATACCTCCAAACCGGCGAAATGGACATTGAGGACTTCCGCAAGCAGATTCTGACTATGGACCTGCCGAGCGAGGCAATGCGCTTCGACCTTCTGAAACAGCTTGCAGACATCAAGCCCTCCGCTTCCCAGCCGGAGAAACAGAAGAAAGTCGGGCGCAACGATCCCTGTCCGTGCGGCAGTGGAAAAAAATACAAGCGGTGTTGTGGGAAATGACGATTCCGCAAGCCGGCTGACAGAAACGTATATATAAAAGCGCAGACAACGCAATCGCCGGCGAGAATGGGAAATGATATCTGTACCGCCTTCGATTCTTACAGCTTTGTGACAAAATTCAAGCGTTTTTTCGGTGAATAGTATGCTCCTTTCTGCTATACTTGTGTTGCGGAAAGCGAAACCGCAAATTAAAACAAAGGAGCATTTGTTATGAAAAACAGAAAAACAATTTTTACGATTATCTTTGCACTTGTGCTTGCACTCAGCATAGCTACAGTATCTGCGGCGGCGATTTCGGCGAACGAGACGAAGCCGGGCAATCCTGCAACCAAACCAAACGCCGCCTGTGAGGCTTCCGACGACTGCGGCGTACAGCCACTTAAGAGTTTTGTTGAAAGCCTGCGTTCATTGACCCCGGAGGAAAGAGCAACTCTGCTTGCAGACCTCGCCGAAATCGAAAAGTATGAGAATCAAATCAACGAAATCTACTCCCGCATGACCGATGAAAGCGCAGAGCGACTCTACGCAGAAATCGGCACCCTTGATGAAAAACTCACGGCTGTTCTCGAAAGAAACTCAGCGCTTTGGGAACGCGTCAACGATGAGTATGATGAAAAGATCACGGCAAACGAGCCGGATATGACGCTTGAACTGAATGAAGCGGATTTTGATGACGTCTGCCCGGCTGAGGAATCCTATGCGGAATCCATCAAGAGCATGCGCTCACTGACCGAAAAGGAAAAAGAGGCTCTGCTGGCAGACCTTGCCGAGATCGAATCGCTGGAAGCGCAGATTGACGAGCTTTACTATCGCATGACTGATGAGAACGCAGATCAACTTTATGGTGAAATCGATGCTCTCTACGAAAAGCTCGACTCGGTTCTTGACCGTAATGCGGAGCTTTGGGACCGCGTCGACGCCGAGTATGATGAAAAGATTGCGGCAAACGAGCCGGATATGTCCTTCGAATTTGAAGAAGACGACCTTGCGATCTGCGGAAAAAGCAGATAAACCACACGCACAGAGCCGTGCCCGGGCGGCACGGCTCTGTATCTGTATTGGGAGGTGCCATGAAACAACTGATCTACATCGCAGAGGATGAAAAAAACATAAGGGAAACGCTTCAGCGATTTCTTGAAAATGACGGATATGAGGTGTGCGCGTTTGAAACAGGCGACGCACTTTTAGGTGTGTTTTATAAAAAACGCGCCGATCTTGTTATTTTGGATATTATGATGCCGGGCACCGACGGACTTACCTGCTGTCGCCGCATCCGGGAAAAGGATAATGTTCCGATCATTTTGCTGACGGCAAAGGATACCGAATACGACTATGTCAACGGGATTCTGCAAGGCGGTGACGACTATCTGACCAAGCCGTTTCGCCCGACGGTTCTCCTGATGCGTGTTAAATCTCTTCTTCGCCGCGTAGAGATGGAGAGAGGCGGAGATCCGTCGGACAGGGATATTGCCGTTGGAGATCTGCGCTTTTCGGGTGATGAGAAGCAGCTTTTCTGCAGAGAAAAGCCTCTTGCACTTTCGCCGAATGAGCTGAAGATGCTCCTCTTTCTGATGCGTGGCGAGGGCAAAGCCTTTTCGCGCGATGAGCTGCTCAACCACATTTGGGGATACAATGACGAGGTGGAAACCAGAGTGACCGACGAAACACTGCGCCGCATACGCAGCAAGCTCTCTTCGGCAGACAGCAAGGTGCAGATTGAGACGGTCTGGGGTTACGGTTACCGCCTGCGATCGGACGGAGGCGGGAAATGAAACATATCAGAAGAAAAATCACCATATCCGTTCTCGGTACGATGCTGTTTGTTTTTGCGGTGCTGCTTGCCACCGTCAACATCTTTATTCCGAGATACCTGATCTCGGAGGCGCAGAAGGCGATTCTTTTGGAGGGGCGCGATGATACGATTCCGCTTGTCGATACATGGGGTGAGGGGGACGGCGCGGAGGAACATTTTCTTACATCCAGCGTTCGGTACCTTGAAGTTGAAGAGGTCCTTACAGAGTCCGAGCACCTTTCAAAATCTGAATATCAATTGAGGAAATACTGTCAGCAAGAAAAGCCGGCCGCTGATACATTTCATACACTGAAAACCGGCGGAAGCCGCTTTGTCTTCCGCATAACACGTGTCGAAGCCAATGAATATGAGAGAGCATATTCGTACGTTCTTTATGTAGATGTCGGGGCGGTCATGCAATATTCTGTCTATCTGAACGCCGTCTTTTTTGCGGTGCTGGCGATACTCAGTGTTCTGGTCTGCCTCTTCGGCTGGAAGCTCGGCGGCTATGTGGAAAAGGCGCACGAATCGCAGAAATGGTTTTTCCAGAACGTATCGCACGAGCTGAAAACTCCGATGATGGCTGTCCAGGGTTGCGCGGAGGGCATCAACACCGGGGTTCTTGACCCCATCGAGGCATCCGGGGTCATTCTTGAGGAGACCGAGCAGATGTCCGAGCTGGTAGAGGAACTGCTCGCGCTCTCAAGGCTTGAGTCCGGACAAGCCAATGCCGAGTTTCATCTGACTGACGTCCGTGAGCTTTTATACGACTGCCTGCGCAGTACCGAACAGCCTGCAGAGCAGAAAAACCTGCGCATCTCGTTACGCTTTGACGAAACCCCTGTTTTGGTAAACTGCGACGAGGTTCAGCTTCGCCGTGCGTTCACGAATATCGTCACCAACGCACTGCGGTATGCGAAAGAGGAAATACAAATCGAATGTAAGGCAGACAGGGGAAAAGCCGTTGTCCGTGTCCGCGATGACGGAGAAGGCATTGCGCCCGAGCTTCTGCCGCACATTTTCGACCGCTTTTTCAGCACCCGTAAGGGCGGAGCCGGAATCGGACTTTCGCTTGCAAAGG
>CAKSZH010000018.1 GCA_934525675.1 uncultured Eubacteriales bacterium | reverse complement strand
GCATAGCCGTTTTCCTTGTACCCGACGACAATTCTGCCTTCCCACCGCCCGTCCTTGCGTTGAAAGACACTGCCGTCACCTTGCGGTCTTCGTTTTGCCATTGTTATTCTTCCTTTCGTAAGTTTTTTTCGCCCACTGCAAAGATACCACAGGTTCGAGTGAATATCCAGCGGTCGGGCGAAGAGTTATCAATTTGTTATCAATCACATCTGCATCACCACACCGTCGCGCTTTGCCTGTTCCTCGCGGCGTTGTCTGCGGCTGATGACAGGTTCACCGGACGGCGCTTGAATTTCTTCCGCGCGCCCATCAATGATGTTTGCGGCGTAATAAAAAAGATCGCACAGACCCGTGAAGATCTGTGCGTTCAGCCCGCTTTGAATATTTCGGACTGCCTCCTGCGCAGGCGCGTAGTTTTCCTCTGCGGCGGAGGTCAGAAGTTCCATGCCGTGCTCCCAATCATCGCGCGTGTAGCAGTAAAACAGTCCGACCTGCGTGCGCGCCCAGAGATCAAGCCCGGCGGCTTTTTCAAGATGAGCAAGCCCCTGTTCGGTCTGCCCGTTTTCATAATACAGCTTGCCGATCTCATACGGTGAATTTTATCCGGATTACAATGCAAATAAACTTATGACTCTGTTTGACAACTATTTTTCGAGTATTCAGAACATCAATTTCACTGGCAATCACTTCGTCAGCCCCTGTGATTTATCAAACGCCAAAAAATTGTATATAGATTATTTAGGCGAAATCTCTTATAACTACTACAAACTTATTGAAGAAAAAGCTACTAAATTGGGTATTTACACAACTGAATTAAGCTATCCTTCAAATGCAATTAAGTTATTCTATTCGCAAAATACCGATGAAATATATGAATCCATAAGACTTGAAAGCATCGCTGTTAAAGAACTAATTGTTTTTTTATCAACAACAAAATCACATTCTGGTATCAAAAAAAATAATTGCAAAAATCAAGCCACTAAAATTGGATATAAATATGGCGAACGATTACTTGGAAGATATTACTTGCTTTAGAGCGTCAGATGATTTAACAGACATGGTATGCGAGTTGTATAACGATATTGAGGATGGAAAAGAAAAAATGGGAAGAAAAGAACTTGTTGATTTGATAGGGAATCCTTATGTAGCACTTGATTAACTATCTTATTTTATAGCGGATTAAAATTCAACCGCCACAGATTCCTCTGTGACGTTTTTTACATAATACGGCAGCTTCATGGGCTGTTCCCGGTATCCGCAATGCCGCTTTGCCAAAAAAATCGACTGAGGGTTTCCTTCAATCGGATTTTGTATCCGCCCTGCTTCCCGCAATCAGTACGCAGAATCCGCTTTGAAAGTTTCTTACACTCCCCGCGCCGAACCGTCCACGCGCAGGATCGTAGAATTCGCGTCCACCCGTCAGATCAGGATTCCTTCGCAGTGATCCACCTCATGCTGAATAATCTGCGCCGTGAAGCCGGTATAGGTTTTCAAGCGGGTCCCGAAATCCATGGTCTGATACCGCACCTTAATGGTCCGGTACCGCCGGCATTTGCGCGGTCCGCCCGGAAGGGACAGGCACCCCTCCTCGGCGTCATATCCGCCGTCCCGCCGGATGATCTCGGGATTGAGCATGACGGTATAGACCGGCGTGCGACCGCTCTCGTCGAGAAAGGCAATGATGCGCTTGCGGACGCCGATCATGTTTGCCGCCATCCCGACGCAGGTACCCCGGTACGCCTCCAGGGTGTCAAGCAGATCCCGGGCGACGGACAGGTCCTCTTTTCCCGCGGTTTCCGACCGTCCCGCGAGAAAAATCGGGTCGTGAACGAGTTCTCTTTTCATCTGATTCCCCTCATTTCTGCTTTTTCCGTGTATTTTTCCGGCTCTTTGTCAGCCCGAAGCTGATGTCCGCAAGAAACCCGACCGTATCGTCGGACGCATACGGGAGAAGCACGGACACCCAGTGTAATTTATTCATGTGGTAAGCGGGATAAACGCCATCCGCTTCTCCGAACGAACCGAACATTTCGACCGGCAACTTCAGGTTGACCACATCGACCGTCCCGTCGCCGTCAAGCCCGAATTTCCGTCCGGGTACCCGCATCACAATGGCAAACCACTTGCGGTTATCCGCGTGCCGCAGGACGGCGGTCCCGGAGTCCCCTTCAAACGGATAATCGGGCGACACGCCGAACGCGGATTTGCAATAGGAAAAGAACGCTTGCTTTGTCATCGTGATCCCTCCGTTTCCCGGCACATATCTGTTTTTGATTATACCAACCACCGGACGGAAAGTCAATGATTTTCCTCGCTCGGAAAAGGGCAGCCGCTTCTGCGGCTGCCCTTTCTTTTTTGTCAGACCGGGGTTCCCGGCAGGTCCGTTTGCGGAATCCGAAGCTCCCCGATCAGTCTAGCTCCCCGTAGGGGATCAGCTTGTGAATGTTCACGTTGCGGAACAGAGCATCCGAGGAGGAACAGAGATATGCGTCATAGGGCGCGTCCTCCATCGCGGTATGCGCCGTCAATGCATACTCATCATTGACAAAGAATTCGACAAAGCCGCCGTCCGTCACCAGTTTGACGGTGGCTTTTGTCAGGTCGCCGATCTCCAGCACGCTGTTCACCGGATGTTTGGGGTCGCCGGGCGACAATACCTTCAGATAGGTTTTCCCGTCTTCCCGCGCGATGACGGCGCGGTATTCCCGATCCCCCTGCTTCATGACGTATGCCACCTGATCGGACTTGCCGAGATCGACGTCAAACGTCACGTAATTGCGCTTGAGCCCGCCCGTAAGGGAAACCAGCGTCTCGCCGGTCGTCCGGATTGCGCCGCCGTCTCTCTCCGCACGCCCGCTCACACAGCCGAAGCCGTCCCGGATCGCTTCATAGATCCGTCCGTAATTGAGGAGCTTTGAGAGCCCCGGGTCGAGCCTGCCGCCGAGCGAGCCGTCCGCCCGCTGCACCACCTCGCGCGGCAGATTGAGGTATCCGCCCCACGGGGACCAGGGCATGGTATCGTATGTTGCGGGGATCCACCCCCACAGATATACCTTCTCTCCCACCTTTGTCACCCGGGCGGCGCAAAGGTCTTCGCCGTCGAGGAAGGAAAAGTCCTTCCCGCTCCAGTCCACGTCCATGCAATCAACGCCTGCGTCGCCCGTCCAGTACTGGAGCGGTCCGACCTGGTGCGCCGTATTGTACGCGACCGAAACGAACACGTACCACCGGTCGCCGATCTTCATGAGCGACGGACATTCGGGCAGATTGCGGGAATACCCCGCCTCCACCACGTTTCCGGGGCGCGTCCAGGACAACGCGTTCGGGTCATCCGACTGATAGATCACAAGGTCCGAGGTCTGCGCCCCCGCGTCAAAGCGGTAGTAACACCCGGCAATGAGCAGGTATCTCTGGTTTTCCTCATCAAAATACAGGAAGTTGTCCCGCATACCGAAGGTGTACTTGCTCTCCACGAAACGATTGCACGGGAAGCGGTAATGCAGGCGGTATTCCTGCCGGTAGCGCTCCCACTCGTCGAAGTGGTTGGCTTCCGGGACGTCCGTGAAGGTCAGCAGGTTGTCGGAAACCTCCAGCGCGTCGGTGTAATTCCCCGCCCTTGCGTCGTCCGACCAGAGAAAGCCCATGTACAGGCGGTGCTCCTTCTCGCTGTAATACGGGAACACGTCGCCGTAGAGGTGCCCTGCCGCGGTCCTGTGGTACAGGGAAAGGTTTTCCGCGTGCTCAAAGGTCACGACGGGATTGAACTCCACCCGGCATCCGTCGCCGGATACACGGAAGTACAGCACGTCTCCCTCGTTGACCTCCGCATCCAGTTCCACATAGTTCCCGACCGTATCGCCGGGGGCAAGCGTACCGGTGTAAAGCAGTCTGTCTCCCTGACGGATTTCCACGGTCGCCGTGCCGTTTCCGTCGTCTCCGCGCCTGTAGTTGCCGTAGATCACGGCGGTGCCGGCATGCTTTGTCACATACTTCCGCACCGCCGCGGCACTGCCGGGCAGCATGGAAATGCCGTCCAGCGCCGCGCCCTTCCCCTCGAAGCGGGAGTCCGACGCGTTATAGGTCATCTCCCGGTACCCGTCGCCTGCGTCCTCCAGGTAGTACCAGCCGTTATACCCCTGCTCTCCCGCAAGGGTATAACCGTGGGAGGCGCGGGAGGTAAGTCCCCCGTCCTCCGGGTACTTTTCCTGACGGCGGCTGCGATACAGTCCGTCATAATCAAATTCCACGGCAGGTTCCTCCGGTTTCTCCCGGTCGCGGCAGGCGCCGAGGCAGTACAGACAGCCAAAGAGCAGAAGTGCCGCAAGACAGGTGCTGATCCATCGTTTCATCGTGTTCTCCAGTCAGAGATTTCAGTGCGTTCCGGGGAACGCGCGGTTCCAGTCGTCCGAGAAGCGTTTGATTCCGATGTCGGTGAGCGGATGCTTTACCATCTGCAGAATGATCTTGTAGGGCACCGTCGCGATATGCGCACCGTTCTTTGCCGCGTCCACCACGTCCTGGGGGCCGCGGATGCTTGCCGCAATAATTTTGGTTTCGATCCCGTGGATCCGGAAAATGGTCGCAATGTCCCCGACGGTTCCGACACCGCTCTCGGCAATGTCATCCAGTCTTCCGATAAAGGGGCTGACATAGGTCGCGCCCGCTCTTGCGGCGAGCAGTGCCTGTGCGGGGCTGAAAATGAGGGTGACATTGGTGCGGATTCCTTCTCCGGAAAGAATCTTCACCGCCTTCAGTCCCTCCTCAGTCATGGGGATTTTGACCACGATGTTCGGGTGAATACGGGAAAGCTCCCGCGCCTCCTTCACCATGCCGTCGCGGTCCGCGGCGATGACCTCCGCACTGATCGGGCCGTTCACAATGGACACGATGGTGCGGATGACCTCTTCAAACACCAGTCCTTCCCTCGCAATGAGCGAGGGATTGGTGGTCACGCCGGAGATAACGCCCAACTCGTTTGCCGCGCGGATCTCTTCCACGTTGGCAGTATCAATAAACAATTGCATAAAGGATCCTCTTCCTGCCGGCTTCCCGCCGGCGGGGTCTCCCCTGCCGTCCTCGGGCGGCAGGGGAGATGAGTTCAATCAGTGTTTCTTCTTTTTGAGGACAAGGGGAATGGCGACCGCCGCAATGATGACCACCACGGCAGCGACAATCACCCACGGGAGCCAGACGGGAGCGCCGCCCTCATCGCCGGGCTTATCTCCGTTTTTGTTGTCGGTGTCCGCCTTGACGGTGATCGTCTTGGTCGCGCTGGTCACACCGTCAATGACGCAGTAGATCTCGTATTCGCCCGCCTCGGTTGCGCTGAATTCATATTTGAGAGCGCCGGAAGCCACTTCCTTGCCGCCCACAAACCACTTGATTTCCTTGGCAAGTGCGTTGAAGGGGGACAGGTTCGCGTTGACGGTCACCATTTCGCCGATCTTTGCCGTAAGGGAGGACAGGGAAAGCGTCACGCCGCTTACGTCGGGAGCAGGAAGCTCTACGGAGCTGATCGTCATGCCCTTGATCCGGAGCGGCACCGTGCCGGTTCCGTCGGACGGGAAGAAATTGTAGTTGAATTCGGTCGGGACCGTCAGGTTCGGGAACTTGGTGAACAGCACAATCTCGCCGTTGAGATACATGGCAATGTTGGTGCCGTCGGACATGATCTCGAGGGTATTCCAGTCACCCTTCTTCGCAAGTCCCGCATAGGTCAGATCCTTGCCGAAGCCGTAATCGCCGACCGACCATTCCTTGCCGGTGGACTGATCCTTGATGTACGGGCGGAAGCCCTCCGCGTTGACCGCGACGGCAAGCTCCACATACGCGTCCGGCTTGCGGGAATTCAGTCCCTTCATGCAGGGGTAGGAGTAGTACTCGATCTCAATGTCATCCGGAACGAACAGCTGATACGACATGGAGAAGGAGGTGCTTGACGGTGCCTTGGCGCCGGACATGATGTACCACATCTGTCCCGGCGTTGTGCTGTACAGGTACGAGCCGTCCGCATCGGAGCCGACGGTGAAGTTACCGTAGGTATTCCCTTCCTTGATCTCGTCGCGGTAGATCACCTTCCAGTGTTCCCCGCTCTCCAGCTCTTCTTTCATGTTGTAGACAAGCGACACGAGCACCTCGTTGCTCACGGTCTCGCCTGCCTTGCAGGTCACAAGGACGGATTCGCCGGCTTTGGCGTAATCGGAAAGCGACAGGGTGAGAGAGCTTTCGGTTTTTCCTTCCGCTGCTTCCCCGTTGACATACCATTGGAGCGCCACGTCGGGGCCAAATCCCGTTACCTCGGCGGTGAAGGTTGCCTGCTCGCCCTTGAAATAGCTGTTCTTTTCGGTCGTGACGCGGACGAAGCCCGCATTTACCGTCAGGGTCACCGCGTTGCTCTCCACGGAGCCCCTCTTTACGACCACCGTATAGGTGCCTGCCGCAAGCCCGGACAAGGACAGAGTTTCGCCACCCTCGCCGTCCTTTCTTGTTCCGTTGATGTACCATTCAAACGGATCCTCCGGGCGGAACGCGCCGAGTCCCTCTGCCGTCAGCGTGACGCTGTCTGTGGGGTAGAACTCGGTCTTATCGGCGGAAAGCGTGATCTTTCCCGCGGTCGCCGTGACCGTGACGGTGTTGCTTCTGATTTTGGTTCCGCGGTATTCGATCGTGTAGGTCCCCTCGGCAACATCCGGAAGCGTCAGGGTGGTTCCGGTTTCGGTCTGCGCCTCACCGTTGACGTACCAGGTGAAGGTTTCGCCCGCGCGGTCGCCGAAGACGTACGCGCTTGCTACGATGTCATCTCCGATCACGACATTGTCGGTCGGGACGGACACGCGTGCGGCGGAGGTACTCTCAAAGCCTTCGTAAGCAAAGTCACGCCAGTAAGCGCCGTTGCCGCTCTGGATCCAGAGGTACTGGAGATGTCCGCGCGTGATACCCATTTCCGTAAAGGTCGTGGCAATCACTTTGGTGCCGTTGATGTACAAATCAAGATGGTCGCCCCAGACCTCGATGAGGTATTCGACCTCGTCGCCGGCTTTGAAGGGACCGACAGCGGCTTCCGCGCCCGCGGACTTCCACGCTTCCTCTTCGGTCTGCCAGAAGATTCCGGGGTTGAAGAGCACGCCCTCATCCACGGACGACTGCACGTTGATGCAGTATTCGCGTCCGTTCTGGGAGGTCAGGGAGGCATTCATGCCCGCCAGCTTGATGGTGGGATAGTAACCGGTCACCGTGTCGTCCTTAATGACAAAGGTGCCGCGTACCATAAAGTTGTCGCGGTAGAGATTCTCGGCGGACAGGTCAAAAATCTTCTCGCCGGAATCGGTCGTGGGATTGGTTTCGGAATAAACGGTGGAAAGTCCCTTCGGTTCTTTCAGAACCACGTTGTCGATTTCGATCGTGCCGCGGGGGTCGATCCAGAAGCCGGTGATGGTGCCTTCCGCGATTTCGGCGCGGGTGTGATAGTTGTTGTTACCGAAGTTCGACAGATGGGAAACGCAGAGGCGGGTACCGTTGACCCACAGCTCCATGTAGCCGCCGAACTTGACGATACGGACGTGCGCGAAGTTGTCGGTGATGTCCACGGGATTTGCATTGAGACCGCCGTGGAGATTGCCCGAGTTGTTGTAGATCATGTGACCGTTGAAGTCAGCCATCGACCAGTACGCGCCGTTTCCTTCACACGCCATGTAAATGTTCTCGCCGGTGTTTCCGTTCAGTCCGGCGAAATGGATGAAGAAGAACGCGCCCTCCGATGCCTGCTTGACATCAAACGAGAGTTCGTAGTTGTTGCTTGCGGTGCGGTATTCCGGAGGAATCGTAATGCCGTTGTTGAAGGTCGATGCCTTCGCCGTCCCGCCGGACACTTCAACCACTCCGTAGAGCGGGTCGGATTCCTTCAGCGGTGCTTCGAAATCCTGGGAATAGATGACCCCTTCTTCCGGCTCCGCGGATTCTGCGGACACGGGAAGCAGTACCGCCGGCATCATGCCGAGGCACAGGACGACAGCCAGAACGAGGGACATCACTTTACGAATGGACTTGTTCATAACTTACTCCTTTTTGGATTTATTCTGTATCCGTCTCTTCCGGACGGATAGAGTAGACAGGGGTATCCGGAACGGCGGCAAGGTTGCAGCAAAGCACCCGTGCCGTTTCGGTCTTCTCATAGGCGACCGGTTCCCGGCAACGGTCGGTCGCATATAGACAGCGGTCATAGAACGAGCATCCCGCCGGGCGATCCTCAAGGGTACCGAGCTGCATGGATTTCAGCGGCAGCTCGTCGTTGGAGGTAAAGGTCGGATCGGGAATCGGGACTGCCTGGATCAGCGCCCGTGTGTACGGGTGCCGCGGGTGGGCGATGACCTGCCCGATCTCGCCCTCCTCGACGATCTCGCCGAGATACATGACCGAGACCCTCCCGCTTTCCGCGATATACCGGGTAGTGGAGAGGTCGTGGGAAATGTAGACGAAGGACATTCCGAGTTTGCGGTTGAGCTCCTTCATCAGGTTGAGGATGGACAGGCGGAGGGAAACGTCGATCATGCTGACCGGTTCGTCCGCCACGATGAGACGGGGATCCAGCGAAATGGCTCTTGCCATGAGGATGCGCTGTCTCTGTCCCCCGGACAACTGGTGGGGGTATTTGCAGAGGTACTGTTCCGTGGGGTACAGCCCGACCAGCCTCATAAGCTCTTCGATTTTTTCGTTGATCTCGCGGCGCGTCCATTTGCGGTGATGGGTTTTGATGGGCGCGTACAGGCTCTGGTAGATGGTACGCACCGGGTTGAGCGCCGCATAGCTGTCCTGCTGGATGAACTGCACCTGGCTGAACGCGCCGCCGTCGCCGATTCCTCCCATCTTTTTGCCGTTCAGATAGATGTTACCGGAGGTCGGGCGGTAAAGCCCCGTGATGATCTTACCGAGCGTAGTCTTTCCGCAGCCGCTCTCCCCGACCAGCGCAATGATCTCGCCCGGGTAAATATCCAGGTTGATGTTGCGCAGGACGTGGATGTTTCTGTCGGAGAAAACCGAGCCGGGCTTTTTGAACACCATGTGGATGTTTTCCAGCCGCATGAGAGGAGTCAGCTCTTTTTCCGTTTTATTCATGTTCCGGCTCCCCCTTATAGAAATAGCATTTTCCGCGTGTCCCGTCCGCGACCGACCGCATGGGCGGCTCCGCCGTGCGGCAGAGTGCCGAGCACTTGGGGCATCGGGGGGCAAACACACAGCCCGCGGGAAGATGCAACAGGTCGGGCGGGGTTCCTTCGATCGGTTTCATGTCGGAAGTGCTTCCGATGATTGAGGGCGTTGCGCCGATCAGACCTGCGGTGTAGGGATGCGCACATTCCTTGAATACATGGAGCACATCCCCGTATTCCATCAGTCTGCCGCCGTACATGACACCGACATAGTCGGCAAATTTTGCGACAACGCTGATGTCATGGGTCATGAGCAGCATGGTCACGCCAAGCTCGCGGTTGATCTGTTTGAGCAGCTGAAAGATACAGCTCTGCGTGATAACGTCCAGCGCGGTGGTCGGTTCGTCCAGCACGATGACCTCGGGGTCGAGCAAAAGCGAGAAGGCGATCATAACTCTCTGCTTCATGCCGCCCGACAATTCATGCGGGAAGGAATCCAGAACACGTTCCGGATCAAGCTTGACGTAGTCGAGGAATTTCCGGCAGTACGCCTCCATTTCCTCTTTACCTTTGCCGAAGCCGTGCTCCGTGAGTGTTTCAAAAAACTGCTGACGCACGGTCATGACCGGGTTGAGCGCGCTCTGCGCCGCCTGAAAGACCATAGAGGTCTTTTCCCAGCGGAACCGGCGGAGCTGTTTTTCGTTCAGTCTGTCCACGCGGATCTCTCCGCCGTCACGCCCGAAGAAGGAAATCTCACCGGCGGCGATCCGACCCGGCTCCGAGATACAGTCGATGAGCGAGGACGCGAGCGTGGTCTTGCCGCTTCCGCTCTCGCCGACAAGCGCGGTGATCTTGCCGCGTTTCAGCTCCAGAGATACGTCGTTGACGGCGCGGAGCGTAAATTTTTTCAGCGGGTAGTCGATGGAAACGCGGCGGAATTCCACGACGTTCGGATGAAGTGTATCCACAGTATTTGTATCGGTTGTCATAATCCGTCCCCCTTCCTTACATAATCCTGAGACGGGGATTGTTGGTTTCGTCCAGCCCGTTGGCAAGCAGAAGCGCCGCCACCTGGAACACAACGATCGCCGTCAGGGGGTACAGAAGAATGGCAACATTCTGCGGATTGACCAGTCCCTTGGTGCGCGCGGCGTTGATGATCGCGCCCCAGTCGGTCGGGTTGTACGCGGCAAGACCGACCAGCATGATCCCCACGCTTGCAACGATGGCATTCCGCATCGCCATGATGAAGTTGACCACGATGTAGGAAAATACATTGGGCATCAGTTCCTTGAAGATGATGTGCGTCCGGGACATATGCATGACACGGCAGATCTGGATGAAGTCGCGTTCCTTGAGGCTCATGACCTGCACCCGGATCGCGCGGCACAGCCCCGCCCAGCCGAACATGGAGATCACGACGGCAAGCGCGAAGGGGGTATTGATGGTCACGATCGCGGCAAGAAGCAGGTACACGGGGAAGGACGGGATCGAAAGAAAGATGTTGGTGACAGCCATGATGACCCGGTCCACCCATCCGCCGATGTAGCCGCTGAGAATGCCGAGCACGATGCCGATGAAGACCGACAGGAACGCGGAATAGAACGCGGTTTTGAGTACGTTTGCCGTTCCCGCAATCACCTGCCGGAAGACATCTCTGCCGAGCCAGTCGGTTCCGAAGGGATGCTCCGGCGAGGGAGACAGATACTTGATCTGCATATTGGAGTTGGCGTCATACGGGAACAGGCGCGGGCCGAAGATCGCCACAAGAATATAAAGAAGCAGAATAGCCGCACCGACCACGGTTTTGGGGTTCGAGAAGATGCGCTTTAAGGAACGCCCGAACGAAACAAAGAATTCGGAGAGACGTACCCGGGCTTCTTCCCGGAAATTCCGGAGTTTTTCCATATCGTCACCCCCTTCTCACCCGCGGGTCAACGAGCGGGTAAATGAGATCCACAATGAGATTGATGAGGATCACCATGGCGGCGGAGAAGAAGATCAGTCCCTGCACCACCATGTAATCCTTGGTGATGACGCGGCTGGAGATCTCCAATCCGATACCGGGATAGTTGAAGATGCTTTCCATCAGCGTCGCCCCTCCGAACAGCGCTCCGAAGGAAACGCCGAGCTGGGTGACGAGCGGGAGCAATGCATTCTTGCGCAGATACTTGTTTCTCACGGTACGCTCACTGAGTCCTCTTGCGCGGGCGGCGAGAATATAGTCTTCCCCGAGCACGCTGATACAGCTGCCTCTCATGTGCAGAATCCAGTTGCCGGTCTGCACGATGGTATAGGCGAGAATCGGCAGAAAGGCATAGTACAGCACGTTGAGAAGAAACGGGAAATTGAAGCCGGGGGTGACCTCAAAGGCGTTGTAATTGTTCTGTGCCGGAAACCACTTGAGGCGGTAAGCAAACAGAATGACCAACAGCAGTGCCACGAGGTAATCGGGGATGGAGCCGGAGATAGCGATGTACCCGGATGCCAGCTTGTCCACCGTCCGTCCCCGCTTCTGCGCCGCAATACTGCCGATTGCCTTCCCGATAAAGAAACTTAAGAACAGCGCGACCGAGGAGACGAACAGCGTCCACGGCAGGCGCGTGCGGATCAGCGAGTTGGCGGTCACACCGGTCTCGAGATAGCTTTCCCCGAGCTGCCCCCGGAACAGCCCGCCGATATACCTGCCAAACGCGCTGAGCACGTTTTCGTTCGGGTCATAGTTGAGCAGTTCCGAGGCAAGCTCATACGCCCGGTCATAGGTAATTCCCTGCTGCCCCTGCAATTTGAGCGCGTAGATCTGGAGGATGTCTCCGGGGATCTGGCGGAGCAGGATGAACAGAAGAATGATCGTCAGCGCGAGCGTCAGGATTGACAGCCCGAGTTTCTCAAAGAAGTACCGGTACTTCCCGAAAAATCCCGCAACCGCCTTCCCGAATTTGGTTTTTTTCTCTTTTTCCATAATTTCAGAAATCCCGGAGGGATCAATGCTTCGGCTGATAGACGCCGTAAGCGATCAGATAATTTGTGGCGTAGACCAGATTGGTGCGTGCAACCGCATAGAAATCGTCGGTGCCAGCGGCGGGGACGTAGGTCACGTTGCGGTTTTCCGTCCAGTAGGACTCCAGCGGCACGCCGCTGATGCGCCCGCCGTTGATGGTCGAGGCGGTCACGTTCTGGAAGAACTGAATACCGAGGCAGAGATCCGCAAGTCCCGTGTTGAACACATCGACGAGGTAGGTCATTTCGGATTCGGCGACCGAGTAGAAAGAGTTGATGTAATCGGCGAACTCATAGGTGTTGGTATCCGAGCCGAGTCCGTTGAAGGTCAGGCGGACATTGCCTGCCTTCTGGGAATCGTAGTAATCGTTCGGGTAGCGGTCCACGTGCACCCACTGGGAATACACGTTTGCAAACTGGTTGTAGGAGCCGGTCGGATAGGAGAAGGACATATTGAGGTCGGTCCACTCAAGCAGCATATCGTAGGGACAGGGATCCGCGATGGCGTTGGAATAGAAGTTACTCGTTTTGAACAGGTCCACCTTGATGCCGAAGTTCTCCATCTGTGCCGCTGCCGCTTCCGCCGCAGTGGAGGAGATGTCGTGCGAGCTGGGTGCGCCGAGCGCGATGGTGACCTGCTTCTCTCCGATGTACCACTTGCCGTCCTTTCTCGTCCAGCCTTCCGCCTCCAGAAGCTCCGCGGCGCGTTCTTTGTTAAGCGAATACCTGGGGAGCGCGTCGAAGTGTTCGCGGCTCATGTACTGCTCCGCCTCGGATGCAGCCATGCCGAGCAGGGGGTACCACGAGGTCGTCGCATACGGATTTGCCGCAAGCCGGATCTCATCGCGGTCAAAGATGTACTGAAAAGCGCGGCGCACGTTGACATTGCCGAAATAGGCGCTCTTGATGTTGAAGGTAATGCCGATGGAACCGGGGTCATACATCTTGAGGTTGATCAGGTCGGGGTTGGAGGCAAGCATGCCGTTCAGGGTATCCTCCTGAATGAAGCCGTCGTAGTAATCCACATATCCGTTGGTGATGAGCTGATAGGTCTGGTTGAGGTCGGCGGAGGAGTACAGCTTGACCAGGTCGAAGCCGATGTTTTCCGCGTTCCAATAGTATTCGTTTTTCTTGAGCAGAATCTGGGTCGCGGAGAAGGTGTCCGGCTTGAAGGGTCCGGTCGCGATATACCAGGAGGGGCTGTACGCGTAGAACGCGGACTTGGTTACGTTGAGCTGAACGATCTGCTCGTCCGTGGAGAAGCGGTTGAACGCGCCCCAGAGGTTGACCTTCTCGTTGACGGGACTCTTCATGACGATGTCGTACACCGTATCGACATAGGAAGCGAACTCGTCATACTTCACCGTGCCGGATTTGTCCTGCGCAAGGAGAAGTTCCTTGACCGTGTTGTTGGTCTCCTTGAGCGGGTTCCAGACGAATTCCACCGTCTTGTCGTCCACCACCTTGACCGCAGCCATGTAGTTGCTGGAGGTCGGGTGCATCATGTAGTAGTACGCCCAGACGTCCTTGGCGGTGAAGTCTTCTCCGTTCTGCCACTTTGCATTCTTGCGGATGGGGCAACGGGTGACCGTGACCGTGGTGCAGCCCTGACCCGCATAGTAGGTGTAAGCGTCGTCGCCCATCACGTCCCGGTATTCCTCCATGGGCTTTTCCGAGTGGGTCGGGAGCGCTTCCGCCAGCTGGCAGAAGATCTCGTCGGTCGAGCGCACGTAGCGGTAGAGTCCTTCGACGACGAAATAGTCATACGCATTGCAGCTCGTGTTGCTGTTGTAGTGGTTGACAAGCCCGCTTGTCGTCCAGCTTGCGATCATGGAAAACGAGTTGTCCTTGTTCTTCCCGGTGCCCTCACCCGGCTTCTGCCCGCAGGCGGCGAAGGACGCGGCAAGGAGCAGTACGGCAAGGGTCAGGGAAAGCAGTTTTGGCAGTTTCTTTTTCATTGGATGACACCTCCGTCAATCAAAAATATTGTTGTAATCGGCAAGTTTCAGAACCTCGGCACGGGTAACGGCGACTCCCGCGCCCTTTGCCACGACGGCAACCGTTTTTTCTCCCGTCATGGAGAGCTTTGTATGTGCGGAAAGGGCATATTCATCGTTCACAAATACCTCAAGGAAGCTGCCGTCCGCCACGACCGTGAGGTCAAACGTGTTTCCTGCCGGCGGATTGATCTCAATCCACACGCCGCCGAGCGGCGAGGCGGGATCGGCTGTCACGCAAAGATAGGTCTTGCCGCCCGTGCGGGTGACCAGCGCATGATAAACCGTGTTTCCTTCTCCGATGGAAAATCCGGCATACTCCGCCGTTTCCGGTAATTCGATGCGGGACGAGAGCACCGTCCGCCCGAAGGTGTTTCTGAAGGTAGCTTTTCCTTCGCCTGCGGCAAGCGTGAGACGTCCGTCCGCCTCACCGAAGCCGGCGACCGTGCAGGTATCCTTGCCTGCCACCGCCATTCTGCCCTTGACGAGAAGCTCCGAGAGGCAGGGGTCCATGCGGGACGCAAGCGTGCCGTCTGCCCGGGCGTACACCTCGCGGGGAAGATTGAGGTATCCGCCCCAGACATTTTCCTCCGCGCGGTAGTTGAGCCAGCCGTAGGCGTACCACTTGTCGCCGACGGAGCAGATCTGCGCGGCGTGGAGATCGCCGCCGTCCAGGTAATACTCGGTTTTGCTTTCCCAGTCCACGTTTTCCGGAGCGGCGCCCGCGTCGCCCGCGCGGTAGGCGAGCTTGCCGACATTCCCTTTCGTCCCGGTCCCGTAAACGGAATAGAACAGATACCATCTGTCCCCGATCTTCTTGAGCTGCGGACATTCGGGGTCGCCTCTCCCGGTAAAGGAGACCAGCTTCACGGCGGTGGAGGAAAAGATGCCGTCCCCGCCGCCGGTGTAAAGGTTCAGATACTTCTCTCCCTTGTCGGTCGAGGCGGAATAGTAGTTCATCACCACGCAGTAGTACTTCCCGCTCGCCGGGTCATAGGTGAGATCGGGGTCCCTGCCGGAATACACGCCTGTGTCAAAGTCAATCCGCCATTTGTATTTCAGAAGCCCCGTCGTCTCGTCGATGTACGGCTCCAGCGCATTTTCCCAATGAATGAGATCATCGCTCACAACCGTGTGGACGTAGTTGCCGGCACCGTAACTGGAGCGGTATCTGCCGTCCTTGTCCACGATCACGCCGAGCGCATAGTAAAGCTCCAGCGGCGGCGGATTCTTTTTGTCGCGATACATCGGGGTATCGGTGTAGCAGATCATGTTCCGGCTGGTGGAAAGCAGGGTCGTGAAGGTTTCGATCCGCCCGTTTTCCTGAAGTCCCGTCGAAAGATAGTACATATACATGGTGCCGGTCTTTGTGTCATAGAAGGGATGCACGTCGCCGAAATAGCCGTCCGGCGCATAGTGCAAGCCCGTCTCCGGGGCAAGCGTGTAATCCGCCGTCGGATTCCAGTACACGGTACCGTCGCCCTCGGCGACAAAGCGAACCGTTTCCCCTGCCGCGACCGGGACCCGGTCGGAATGAAAGATTCCCGTTTTGTCGGTAACCGTTTTTTCCACGAGAGACTCCCCGCGGTACTCGACGCGCACCGTCACGGAGTTCCCGGTCAGCAGCTTCGGGTTCCCGTAAAGCAGGATCTCCCCGTCCGCGGGAGCGACAAAGGTGCGGACCGCAGAGGCGGCGCCGGGCGTCATTTCCCCGCCCCGGAGGGTGGCTCCGCCGCCCGACCATACACCGTCTTCGCAAACCATATCCACATAGGCGCCGTCCGCGGCGTACTGATAGCGGTAGCAGTTGTAGCCCTGCTCCGTGTTTTCCGTGTATCCGAACGAAGCGCAGTAAACCGTCTTTCCGGAAAGCGGCGGGGTCTTCTCTGCCGGATTCCGGTACAGGTCTGCGTAGTCGATCGTTTTGGTGTCATCCGACCAAGGGGGGCTTTTCGTTTCCTCCGGTGTTTTGCCGGAGCAGCCCGCAAGTGAACCGAACAGGATCGCCATAATCATCACCCCCATCAGGATTCTTGCTCTTTGTTGTTTTCGCATCCTGTCTCTCTCCTTTTCCTGACGGCGGCGCCGATGCGGATCACCGCAAGCAACACCGTCATTAAGATCACGGAAAATACGGTCACATACCACTCGGCGGTACGGAAGGGGACAATAAACAGCATGACAACATTGAAAAGCAGGAGAAACAGCGCGGCGCGAACCGTAAATCCCGTCATTGTACGTCCTCCTTCGTATAAAGTCCGATCTCAGAGAACTCCGCGGCGCCGTTCAGGCTGTAAACGCCCCAGTTGCCGGACCGGTGATCGAACATCCGCGCGCTCATGGCAACGCGGTCATTGACATAGACCTCCAGAACACTGCCCTCCACGATGACCGTGAGACGGTTTTCCCCGTCCCGGAGCGGGCAGTATCTTTCCACCGCCACCTCGGAGTGTACCGTCGAATCCTTCCGCGGACGGCGGTCGAAGGTCAGGCGGTTCCACATCGGCTCAAATTTCACGCAGTAGTAAACGCCGAGGTTTTCGCTCTCGCGGAGAATCAGTCCGAATTCCCCCCTGCCGTCGCTTCTGAAATTCATGGTAATCTTCGCGTTTTCGGGAAGCGTGCCGAGCATCCGGATATTGCGTCCTTCCCCGCCGAGGCGGTAACCGTCCGTCAGTTTTTCGGTGTCGCCGAGCGCAAAACCGGGCAGGATCTCCTGTTTCCGGGAATACTGCGCCGCCACCTCGTCGGGACATTTCACATACAGGGTCCCGTCCTCCGCCTGCACGATCTCGTGCGGAATGACAGTCCCGCCCCACTGCCACGGGGCATTGTCCTCTTCCTTGTCCTTGATGCAGTTCCAACCGAAGAGGATGCGGCGTTTCCCGTCCGAGACGCTCTTTGCCGCGTAGAAGGCGTGTCCGTCAAAGGTATTGACCTTCGGCGTGATCCACGGACCGTCCGGGCTTTTGCTCATGCGGTAGGTCGTGGTCACCTTTTCGGAAAATTCGCTGAAGATGAGGTACCACCACTCGCCCATGCGGAAAAGATCGGGGCATTCGTGGGTGAAATACGCGTGCGGCGCGTAAAACGGCTCGCGGGCGAGGTCCCAGTGAAAGAGGTCGTCGGAATACGCGACCATCGTCACCCCGCGGGTGTCCACCGGGTCGGTGTTCTTCAGTCTGCCCGCTATCAGCATGGCGTATTTCCGTTTCTCTTCATCGAAATACACAAACGGGTCGCGGAAGTCGTGCAGCTCCATCCAATCGGGGGAGGCAAACACGAAGTCCTTCACCTTCTCCCAGTGCAAAAGATCGCGGCTGCGGGCAAGAAGGATCTTCTGCTCCGCCAGCCCCTGTGCACGCAGGTGCGGGTTATGTCCGGTGTAAAAAATGAAATACTCGTCGCCGCGGCGGATGCAACTCCCCGTGAACACATAGAGATCCTGTTCCTCTTCCCCGCCGCGCGGCAGAACAACGCCGTGGTCAGTGTAATGCACCAGGTCCTTCGTGGTCAGAAGGCACCACGGGCATCCCTCGCCGTCATGCTCTGTGTCCCGGTAATCTTTTAAGTAAAACAGCTTGAATTCTCCGTCCTCATAAAAAGGAATCACGTCAGCGCATACTGCTTTTTTCTCTGCTCTGTAATACATACCTACCTCTTTTCCTTTGATGTGAAAACGATTACATATTTTTCAAAAAAATAATTTGCAAATATTCTTGTGAAAAACGACAAAAATCTGCAAACTATTTCGGTTCACTTGTATTATATCACAATTTTCACGCGCTGTCAACACAAAGAGGCATGTGAAAACGTTTTTCTGCATTTTTGCTAAAAACCCCTTTACACTTTTGTAATAATTTGCTACAATAGAGTCAAACGGTCTGTCGCGGCGGTCCCCATGGCTGCGACAACCGGGACAGCAAAGAAAAAAGAGGGATACATATGATTACGATCAAGGATGTTGCCACCGAAGCAGGAGTTTCCATCGCAACCGCATCCCGCGCATTACGAAACATCGGGTACATCAGCCACGAGGTACAGGAAAAGGTGCTTGATGCCGCGGCAAAACTCGGATACGTACCGGATTCCACCGCACAGAGGCTCAAAGGAGTCGCGGGAAAATCCGTCGGATTTATCGTGTCCGACACGGGAAACGAATATTACTGGAGCGTGCTTTCCTGTCTGCAGAAGCGGCTGGCGGACGCGGACGCGAAGCTCACCATTGCGTTCAGCTCGGAAAACCCGGAGGACGAAGAGAAAAATTTCCGCCTGCTCATTGCCAACCGCGTTTCGGTCATCCTGTTCATTCCCACTTGCGACAGAAACGACGGGGTCATCCGCCTTGCCCAGCAGAACGGGATCCGTGTCATTCAGCTTTTCCGGAACGTATACCGCAACCTCGACACGGTACTCAACGACGACGAGGAGGGTTGCCGGATTGCAGCGGAATACCTCCTGACCGCGTGCGGCTGCCGCCGTCTGATCCTTGCGGATGTCGCCTACGAATATCTGGATTTCGAGCGGATCAAGCCGAACCGCTCCGACGGATTTCTCCGTGTTGTCTCAAAAAAGCCGGATGTGGAATACCGCATCGCGCATCTTTCCGTCAAGCGGTTTGACGAAAAACAAGTCATTGGTCTCATAGACGGATTCCGTCCCGACGGCATCATCGCCGCGACCAACGTGTCGGGCGCGGACATCCTGCGGATCTTTTCGAGGAACCCGCAGAAGTACGGGGGCATCCGTCTGGTCGTGTTCGACGACAACCACTGGCTGGACATCTGCGCGGTCAGCGCCGTCAAGCAGGACACGGAGCAACTGGTCGATTCCATCTGCGAACGGATTTTTACCGGGGAGGAAGGGACAAGACGCATTGTCATTCCGGAAACCCTGATCCCGCGTGGAGAATGCCGGGTCGGCGCTCCTCTGTAACAGATCGGAAACGTTTGAACGCCTCCGGGCAAAATGGGCTTCGAAAGAAAAAGAAAAACTTCAGGCAAGAGAAGCGTACTCCCTTCCCGTCGCCCCGGTCGGCTGTGTCTCTGTACAGGTTGACCAAAATGATTCCCCGCCTCCGGAGGTGAAAATTCGGCGAATTGCCCTTTGCATTCCGGCGGGGAAAATGATATAATGAGCATAGTGTGTAGCCAAACGGCGTAAGTCCAACGAATGGACTTACGCCGTTCTTTTATTTTCAAGGAGGCAACTGTCATGCAGAATCAAGAGGAAATCTCTCTCGCCACGGAAAAGGTCCCGCGGCTGATGGGCAGATACGCCGTACCGTGCGTCATCTCGCTTCTGGTCGGCGCGCTGTACAACATCGTTGACCAGATTTTTATCGCCAATGCGGACTATCTCGGCTCCAACGGAAACGCCGCAAACACCGCGGTGTTCCCCCTGACCGTCATTGCGCTCGGAATCGCCGTCATGATCGGAGACGGCGCTTGCGCGTTTGTCAGTCTCTCGCTCGGAAAAGGAAGACCGGAGAACGCAAAAAGAAGCGTCGGAAATTCCGTGCTCGTCTGTCTGCTCGCAGGCGTTTTGCTGACCGCATTCTATCTGGTCCTTGCCGTCCCGCTCCTTTCCGCGTTCGGCGCGAATGTCAACGCCGAAACCTTCCGCCTTTCAAAAGAATATTTCTTCCGGATCGCGCTCGGCATCCCCTTTTATATGTTCGGACAGGCAATGAATCCGATCATCCGGGCGGACGGGAATCCCCGCTTCGCCATGATCTCCACGCTCGCGGGCGCACTGCTCAATATCATTCTCGACCCCGTATTCATTTTCGGGTTCCGCCTCGGCATGACGGGCGCGGCAGTTGCAACCGTTGCCGGGCAGATTGTCACGGCGGTGCTCGCTGCGTGGTATCTGTTTCATGCAAAGATCATCCGCCCGGGAAAAAGCGATTTCCGTCCCGCGGGCAGGATCCTTTCCGAAACGCTCTCGCTCGGGCTTTGCAGCTTTCTCGCGCAGATCTCGCTGGTCGCGGCAATGGCGGCTATCAACAACATGACCCGCAAGTACGGCGCGCTTGACGCAATCTTCGGGCAGGAGCAGTACGCGCAGATTCCGATGGCTGTCATCGGGATCGTCATGAAATTCTTCCAGATTGTCATTTCGGTTGTCATCGGCATGGCGGCGGGCTGCATCCCTATTGTCGGCTTCAATATGGGCGCGGAAAAGTACGGGCGGGTCCGGTCGATCCTGACGCGGCTGCTCCTTTCGGAAGCAGTGGTCGGCGCGGTCGCACTTGTCATTGCGGAGTTCTGTCCCGGTGCGCTCATCCGGCTGTTCGGCGCGCAAAACGAAAGCGTGTATTACACCGATTTTGCCGTCCGCGCCTTCCGGATCTACCTGTGCATGCTGTTGCTTGCCTGCGTCAACAAAGCGACCTTCATTTTTCTGCAGGCAATGGGAAAGGCGGTGGAATCCACCTGTCTTTCCATGGTGCGGGAGATCGTATTCGGCGTCGGCTTTGCGCTGATCCTTCCCCGTTTCCTGGGGCTTGACGGCGTGCTGTACTCCATGCCGGTCTCGGATGTGCTCACCGCCGTCATCTCGGCGGTACTCCTCATAAAAACCTACCGCCACATCGGGCAGGCGGAAAAGGAACAATCCGCCAAAGAAGTATGAGACCCGCTGTTTCCCGCAAAAAAGGGCTGACCCGGAGGTCAGCCCTTTTTGTGTTGCAGTGCCGTGGGTTCCGGTCGGTCCGTTTTACGGAATCCGAAGCACCGCGATCAGTCTGCCTGATTCTGAATATCGCACAGCAGGAAGACGAAATACCCCTCCGCGCTGTACGCGGTCTCGTTTCCGTTTTCGTCATACCCCGTGATCGTCACCACCAACCGATAGTTGGACAGATACGAAGCGAGGTCCGCCCGTGCGGCATCCAGATCAAGTGTTAAGAGGAACCTGCCCGAGGCAACGCCGTCGGTGACCGCAAGCGTTCCTCCGAACGCCGACAGGTCGGCGTTGGTAACGTCTCCGAACTGCCCCGTGCCGCAAAGCGATACGGTCTCGTCGTAGTAATGCTTTCCCGTCGTTTTGTCGTACTTCTTCTGATAGATGGAAAACCCGATCTTTGCGTCCCTGATTGTGACATCCGGCACGGCGCTGAAATCTGCCGTAACGCCGAAGAAGATCTTACCGTCGTCCGTTTCGTCGGTAATACCGCCGAAATTGATGGCAAGGTGCTTGCGCTCCTCGGGGACAACGGCGACCTTGACCGGCGCAGCAAACTCGGTCGTAAACGCCTTCTGCCCTGTCAGTCTGGTGCCACTCATATAGTGGTCACGGTCGCCGGAAAGATAGAAATCATCCTGCAGGGTATACTGTCTGTCCGTGCTTGAAAAGACGGCGTTGAATTCCTTTGCGGGCACCGCAGAAAAATCAAATGTCACGTGGAAGCTGTCGGAATAGGTGCCGGTTGCGGAATCCGCCTTCTTGAGAATATCGTCGATGGTGTAACGGACAGAGGAGGTAGGGGTCGTGATACGGCTCGTCAGAAGGATGTTGCCGTTATCGTCCGTCAGCGTGAACACAGTCCCCGCAGGGAGGCTGACGTACCGGTTGGCGGAGTCGCGGATGCGGAACACATGGGTACCAAAGAAGGTTCTTCCGAGCATTGCCGTGACATAGCCAGCGGGGAAAATCTCCGAAATATCCGCCTTTGCCGTCAAGGTTCTTTCGGCAAGATTGGAGAACACGGAGGAATCCGCCGTGAAGTCAAAGCTGCCCGTCACTTCGCCCCAGACGGAAACGGAACAGATCTTTTCCACCGAGTTGACGATGATGTTACGGTCGTTTTCCTTGACCTGCGCCTTGAGGTTGTACTGGAGCGAGCCGCTCTCTTTCCCGGAGGGGATGACGATCATCAGATACCGCTCAATCACGGAAAAATCCGGATCGGTGCAAAGATGTTCCCGGTCGCCGAGCGCGTTGGAGATAACGGTCTCCAGCGATTTCGGGACAAAGCCGGAGTCCCCCCCATTAAAGAGGCTGAAATCAATATACAGTCCGTCTTCAGTCAGCGTGTAGCAATAATAGCGGAAGCCCGACGCGGTCTTGCTGTTGAGGTCGATTAAGATAAACGATGTACCGGAGAGGAATTTGTCCTTGCGTCCGGTAGCACTGCCGTCGAGCGAGTCGGAATAAACGCGCTTGTCAAAGTTGAAATCGCCGAGGTTGGAGACCACTTCGTTGTAGGCGTATTCCAGATAGAGCGCGAATCTGCTTCCGGAGGAAATGTCCGTCGCATAAGAGGGCGGATTCAGGAACGAGCTGATCTGATACACCTCTCCCTCAAGGGCGGAGATAAAGGACTTGATCTCCAGAATCTGCGGGTTGTACACGACCACGTTCAGCACGTAGGTGTGCGAGGAGTCCGCCGCCGACGTGAAGGTCACGGTCAGGATCGTCAGGGTCTTTTCGTCCGTTGTCAGATTGTCGAATTTGCCGGAGGTGAAGCGGTCCTTCTGTGCGTCGTAAACGATACTGCCCGTTTCGTTTTTCGCCTCAAGCAAGCCCGTATCCGTGACAAGATACCGAACGGAATCGACCGAGAGCGTAAATGCGTCCCCCCGACCGTCAAAGCCGCCGTTTGTGATCAGTCTGAGGTATGCCTTCAGCGTCTCGTCCGTCTTACCCGTAACGGAGAGAAGCGGCAGGGTCTGATTGCGCCGGAGTCCCGTGATGAATTCGGAGAGCGTGGTCATCCCCGTCTTGTCAAGGAGCACCGAGGCATTCCAGAAGGGCAGGTTTGCCGCGTCATTCAGAAAATCGGGAGTCATCATGCCGTCCGTCCGGGTCGCGGGATCGCCGCCGAGCGTCAGACTGCTTCCGTCAGAGAGCGACGCGGAGCCGGTCATGGAAACGATCGCCTCTTTCTGGGTCAGCGGATTCTCCGTACCGAGCCTTGCCCAGTACTTCTCCGCCGCGCCATAGGCGACATAGAGAAGCGAGCTTGTCCCAGTCTCAACAATAATGTCCTTGCCGTCGAATTTCAAGGCATCCTTGCGGCTGAGCGCAAAAATGTTGAAAACTCCGTAATTCTTATATACGAGCGCACCGGAATTCCGGGAGCTGAAGCTGCTCTGGTAAAGCGCTGCCGTTCCGTCGGAAGCGAGGAGCGCTTCCATGCTGAAGGAATTGCCCGCCTTACTGTAACCGATGTCGTTGTCCTTGAGCAGCACATCGTAGCCCTGCACCACGGCACTTTTGGGGACGTGCATGATGACGCCGGCGATCTGCGTATTGTCTCCGTCCGCGCGGCGGATGATATTGTCACCGACATACAGCCCGTCGATCACGGTATCGTTTGCGGCGCAGATCATGATCCCCGCCACAACATTCCTTTTGCTTTGCAGGTAGTTCTTATACGCACGGATATTCCCGAGAGTTGCTTTGACAGCCGGAGCCTTGCTGCAATAAATGCTCGCCGCACGGCTTCCGGATAAAACACAGTACGCAACCTCTATATCGGTCAGAGTAAAGGTAAACTGCTGCGTGTTTTCATTGTTCGGTGCCGAAGCAAACAAACCGCTCGCATTCGCGTTGAAGTTACCGTCATCAAGGACCGCGAGAATCCGGATCGGGGTTCCAGCTTTTCCGGCAACGGTCACATTTTCCGCAGTTACGGTAATTGTCGCGGTTGCAGGAAGCGACGGGCAAATGCCGGCTGCGCCGGATTTGCCGAGAATATAGAAGGAATGCCCGGTCACGCGGACCTCGAGACCGGAATAGACATAATTCCCGGCACCACGCCCGATGCCGAGGATGCCGCCGGCGTTAACAAATCCCAGAATAATCGTGCTTGCCGCGTCGGACACGACTCTGCTGTTTCTGACAGTGAAAGCGTATTCGGAAGTTCCGATAAAACCACCGGCATCCCCGTCGGACACAGAACCCGGATTCGCAAGTAAATACGCAACGGCATTCGCGATCCTGTCATATACCGAACCGGTCAGACCGGCAACGGCATCCGCATTATCCGACGGAAAACCGCTCGAACCGTTGACAGGCGAATACGCGCCGATGACACAGCCGTCCACCGTACATCCGTCAAACTCGAACCTGCTCGTCCCGGAGATCCTGCCGATCAGTCCGCCCGCCGCATAGTTCTTCTTGGCGTACGACTGGGATTCAAGCAAAACCGCCGAGCCTCTGACCGTAACACCGGACATGGCGATGGGGTGAACGGAAGAAGATCCGTTATAGACGTGCCCGATCAATCCCCCGGCATAGGCATCTTTGATACGCCAGTGCGCGAGCGAGGTACGTACCCGGATCAGCGAATCCGCAACCGAAATGTTCCGGAAGATCAGCTCCTTGGAGGAACGCATTCTGATATTGCCGAACAATCCGCCGGCGCTTCTCTTGCTTTCGATGGTCAGACGTTCGACCGTGCAGCCGTCCACGACCAGGCTGTTGTAAGTCGTGTTCGCAAGAACATCGTCAAAATCAGAACTGGCAACGAGTGCGCCCGCCCATGCGGGAGATTTGATATACAGGTCTTCGATTGCGACGTTGATAAATGCGGCATTCCGGACATAACCCATAAATCCGCCGACGCAGAAGTCCTTGCCGGACGGCTGGGCTTCCGGTTCGGCACCGTTCCCGTCGGTAAAAATCAACGCGATCTTTCCGCTCAGTTTAATATTCTTGAAGGTAACGGGAGCGTTTCTGTTATTTCTTTCGATCACAAATGCGAGGTTGACAAGCGCATCCTTCTCATATTTGTCGTCGGAGAAATACTGCCGGATTTCACTTGCAAGCTTCACGGTCGTTCCGGGAGTTCCGTCCGCGTTGGTGATACCCACCACCCGCTGAATCGGGAAACAGTTCACGGCGTTCCCGTCCACAGCGGTTCCGAGACCGCGGAACGCATTCCCGTAAACGCTGAGATCATACTCGGCGGCGGTCAGCAAAATGCTCAGCTCCGTCGATTTCCAGTCCCGCTTCTGGCACCCGAAATAATCGGTAAAGAGGTTGCTGCCGGAGGATCCCCCGGTAATATCGTCCTTGTATCTGCCGTTTGTCACATCGGCGGCGCCTTCCACGCCGACCGACGCGTAGGACCCGAAGCGGGACAGGGCACCCATGCCGTAAGCAAGCGTTGCCTCGTTATAGGCAAGCGCACCGCTGTTCATGGCGTAGTACAGCATGAGAAGCTGTTCGGCATTTCCGAGCCTGAATTCATACAGACTGCCCACCCAGCCGGATTGACTGCCCGCGGCAAAGGATTCAAGAGAGATCACCGGAATGGAGGAGTTCTTGGTGCTGTTGTCATATGCCCGGTCATTGGAAATCGCGTACCCGTCAATGATCTTTCCGACATAGGCGTTGTAATAGTAATAATACTGAAGCGATGCGGCATCCGGCAGAGTATACTCGCCGAGATTCCGCAGGGACACACCGCCGCCGGAAATCAGACCCACGTATGCTCCGAACGCAGACGCATAATGTCCTTTGTTCAGCGTATCGATCGTAACGGTCACACCGTCGATGACATTGTCGCCCGTAACGACCCAACCGATGACCCCGCCGAAATGCGGAGTACCGGTAACGGGTGCGGTCTTATCCGAGAATTTGCTGGTTGCCGTTCCGTTGATCGACCAGGTGGAGGAAAGTCCGACCGTGCCGTAACGGATGGTGATCCCGTGTACTGCGCAGCCGTTTGCCACGCTGACAAAGCCGCCGAAGCCGGTCGTGCCGATGTTCGTGTAATCCGGCATATGCACCGTTGTGCCGTTTCCGACGATAACGCCATGGAAAGGATAGGTAGCCGTACCGATTCCCACAAAGTCGGAGGTCATGACCAGCGTTTCTGCGGAAATTTTATAGTATGCCCCTTGCAGATAAGCACGAAGCTCCTCCACGCCGAGCGTGACCGCCCCGAAAACCAGCTCGCCGTTTCCGTCCGCAACATAGGCGTCATAATCCGTGTAATTGTATGCGGTGGACGAGGAGCTCGGCTTCTTCGGGAAATTGATCGTCCAGTTTTCGCCGAAGCTGCTGATATTTCCGCCGATAATCTGACTGAGATAAAGCAGCTGTTCCGCGGTACGGATGATATAGGGATGCTCATAGGTGCCGAATCCTTCATCGAAGTTGACGCCCTTGCGGTTGACGCTCAGATCATCCGGATTGGTGAGAACATACACCAGATACAGCGTCCCGAACTCCGGATAAGGCGCCGATGCGGAAGGCGAAACGGGGGAAACATAAATATTCTTGTCAAAATACTGCTGCTGTTTTTCGTTGGTGTACAGCTCCTTGCCGTAGGTGACCTGTCCGATATGATTGTTCCCGTCCCAGTCCTCCGCAAGGTTGAAGTTATAGGTGAAGGAACCTGCACCGCTGACATAGTTGATCGCAGAGAACAGGATCGCAGAGGAGAAGACCGACTCGCCCTGCTTACCGTTCAGCACGATGTTTGAGAAAGTGACATAGATGTATTCGGAGGCGGAATCACCTTTTTTGATGCCGCCCTTACCGATGAGGGAGCTTGCCGCGTCGGTGCCCGCGACCGCATACTCCTGCGTGAGCCCTTCCAGATTACAGGAGGCATTGCTGTCGATGACGTTGATAAAGAGCGGGCGGTAGCTGTTGCCGGTCTCGACGGTCAGCTCCTCAAACACCACATTCTTCACCGTCACTTCCGCGACGGCGGTGACCGTCGTGGTCCGCGTGCCGTAGATCCTCCCGCAGACGAACGCGCCCGAGCCGCCCTTCACCGCACACACCGTGCCGGACAGCCTGACGTTGCGGAATACAACGGAGGTTTCGTTTGCGTTCCGGATCGCAAGATCCGAGAAAATACCGCTCCCGAGCCCGTAGAACTGATTGTTCTCTGCCGGGGTTACGTGAGTCACGCCGAACGTCAGTTTGTGCCCCGAAAAATCAAATATGACACTGCTTTTTTTGGTGGGATAGAACGAATAATCGGTCATGTTCACGTCGCGCGTTGCGCCCGTGACAGAATAAACCGTATTCGGGAAGCTGCTTGCTTTGACATAGTCGGGGAGCGCGTTGGTGACATCTCCGATAAAGTCACAGATATTCCAATAGATCAGATCGGCGGGGGAGGAAACCACCGGGGTGGCGTTGTAGCCCTCCAGTCCGGCGACATTGAAATAATACCGCGTCTTGGCATTCCTGTGGGCATTCATAAGCGCGAACCAATCGGAGGCAGCGGGGATTTTTCCGATCTCTTCCCCGTTCGTTTCAACCGTCAGAAGACCGCCGGTCGCACCGATGCCGGGATAGGTCGCATCGCCCGCGTAAATATTTCTGCCGACAAAGAGATCATAGCCGTCCGCCGTGATTCCCTCAAAACCGGAAGGGTCGCAGTCGATGACAACGAACGCGCGTGTTCCGTTGCCGAGCAAAGCTCCCCTGGTCGAGCCGTTTGCCCGGAAGGTCGACGTACCGAGCGAGAAGCCGTTCTCCGCCGTCAGTTTCCCGGAGAGGCTGTAAAGAAGTCCTCCCGCAACAACGGCACCGCCGTTGTTTATGACACGTCCTTCCCAAAGGGAATTCATGAGAATGCGGCATCTTGTATATTCGCGTCCGAGCAGTCCTCCCGCCGAGGCAGAGGCATTGACAACGATCTCGGCACCGTCCGCGACCGTGCCGCGAAGATCCAGATCGGAATAAGTATTGCAGGTCAGCTCCGCAAACACGCCGCCGACATACGCGTTGGTTACATTGTGGGTTTGTGTGATTCCGGTTTTCACCGTGTTCCCGGTGAAAATAACGTCACCGGACGAGATGACGGAGCCTGCCGCACCGCCGATATACGCATTGTGATTCCCTCCGCTGTAGCCGCTTTCGTGAGTAATGACCGGGGCAATCACGGAATTCGTGACGGACAGGGTGACACCGGCATTCTTGCCGACCTTGCCGAAAAATCCGCCGACATGCAGGCTCTTGGAATACTGCCCGGTATATTCATCCCGCAGGGTGATGTCCATGGCGGTTGTGCTTTCCTTCACCGTAACGGATCCGGTCGCAAGTCCGGCAAGTCCTCCGATATAGACGGGGGCGGTCACTTGTCCGGACACCTTCCCGGAATAAACAAGCGTTCCGTTGAGCTTCAGGGAATCAACTGTCGCACCGGAAACAGCGGAAAAGGCACCGAGATAACAGCGCTGGTTGTCCTGCGGCATGATTCCGACATTTTCTCCGCCGATGTTCTCACCGACCGCAAGCGTGAGGGTATGCCCCGCGCCGATCAGCTTCCCGCGGAACGCCGTTTCCTTTTCGGAGCAGGTGAACTGCTCCACACCCGAAGCGTGGAGGGAAATATCGTTTGCAAGCGTCAGTGTCGCGCTAAGCAGGTCTTCATAATTTCCGGCGCCGATACCGTCCACACAGCTGATGATGCCCTCGGTAGAGAGCGTCACGTAGATCTTTGCCACGTCTGCCGCAGAGGAAAGCGTCAGGCTGTTACCGCCGGACAGCTTGTCAGGCGTGACGGTATGCGCGGTTCCGTCAAACGAAAGAAAACCGAGCGTGTCGTTCCGGAGGATCTGACCGTAGTTACCGATATCATTTCCGGCGACCGTTCCCGTGCTGGCAAAAGAGAAACCGGTATCCGCATACAGAAGCGAACGGTCCTGCACCAGAACGATGTGGTTAAACTGCGGGGACGTGTCGCTGAGTGCGCCAAAAAGGCGCAGAATCGTGCCTTCCCGCGTGCGGGAAACCGCGACCGAGCCACCGTTGTTCCGGTAAGCAACTGTCCCGAGGTCAATAAAAGCGTTCTTCTCGCCGGTACCGACGAGGTCCGCAATTCCCTCCCCGCGCGCATTCATCGTGTTTTCCGCACAAACCGCATCAATACGGAGATATACATTCTCCTTGACAACACCGACCACACCGCCGAGCGAGCCGGAGAAACCCGTGCTTTCAAAGGTGCTCCGGACGGTCAGAGTTCCTGTTCTGGTCTTTTTTCCGACAAACACGCCGTTTGTCAGGTCCGTTGCGTTCGCGGTACCGATCACGCCGCCGATCGCCCCGGTACGCACGCTTCCGAATGTGAATGCAGAAGCCTCGTCCGACGCGAGCGTGAAGGACGCATTTGCCGTCACCGTTCCGAAATATCCGCCGACCGAATGCGCGGCGGTCACGTTCGCGGTATCAAACACGGACGAGGAGACGGTCACATTGGAAAATACCGTGTCCGTATCCGCGGTAAAGTCCCCGATAAAACCGCCCATCGTGCCGGTCTTTCCGAAGCTGTTGCCCGACAGGACAAAGCTGCCGGCACCCACAGGAGCCGCGGTGGTCTTTGCAATCGCGCCGCCGAGAACGGAAGTTTCGTTCTTTGCCGAGAAGGCGCTGTCCTTTACCGTACAGGTCACCGTGTCCGCGAGAGTGACGGAACCGTCGGAAACGCCGACAAGACCGCCGGCATAAATGCCCGATGCAGTCAGCGAGGAAACCGTCACATCCCCGGCAAAGGTCAGCGTCGCGCCGACCCCGTGGGAGCCGGCCACGCCGCCGACGGCATCTGCCGTGAGGGTCAGAGAATTCAACAGGAGCGCGCCGTCAAAGGTTACCGATGCGTTCGCCTCATTGACACCGATCACACCGGCCGAGGCACCGTCCGTCCCGGAAACCGCCCCGCCGGAAAGCGTAACACCGGTTTCGGACGGCACAAGGGTAAAGCTGCCGCGGTTGACACCGACAAGCAGTCCCGCGTTGCCCCCCTCGCCTGTAACCGTCGCACGGAACGAGCCGAGCGTTGCCGTGACCGATGCGCCCGCGTCGATCACGCCGAAAAGACCACCGGCGTCGCCCGCCGCAGTCGTCAATGTATATTCCGAGGAAGCGTCAAACACGGGGGAAAGATCCACCGAGCATTCGCCGCCCGTCACAAGCGCGGCAACCAGTCCCGCAGCGCGGTCGGTCTCAACCCCCGCCGCGGCAAAACGGAATCCGCTGATATCGAGAGCCCCGCCGGGATTGGTGACGGTCAGGGTTTCAGCGAGAGCAAACGTGCCGTTCTGCGACGACCAGAGTTTTCTGCCGGTCGCACCGCTGACAACGGACGCTTCGTTGGAAAGATTGTTGAAGAGCACCTTCCAGCCGGTCATTTCGAGATAGGTGTCGTAGGTTGCGTCCTCCAGATAGAGCGTACCGCGGAACGGGAACGTCCCATTGCCGATCCCGAAAAAGCTGCCTTCCGAGACGGCTTTTCCGTTCTCAAAGTTCACGGAAAGCTCCACCGTGCCTCTTTCCGCGATTTTGAAGGTATACCCGGAGAAATCGGTCGTCTGCGACACGCGCGCAAGCGTAACGAAGCCTTCACTGCCCGTGACGACAAACGTCCTGTCGCTCTCATAGGTAATTCCTCTGTACTGGTCGCCCGGAGACGATAGCTTTGCGAGCGTCGTATCAAACGAAACGGCATAATCATCCGGCATTTCAAGGGCGCGCGCCCGGTTGGTGCCGGACAGAAGCACGAACAAAACGCCCGACAGGAGCACGCCGAGACACAGAATCGCGCAGAGGATTCTGTGTGCCGCCGTGCCGGGGAATCTTTTTTTGTTTTCCGCTTTTGTTTTCATTCGCATTCACCTGCGTGTTTCATTTTCCGCTTACCGGTCTGCCGTTTTCCACAGTGGTGTCGGTCATCTGTCCGCCGTCTTATCCGGCTTATCGCTCTTCATATGCGACGTATCCGCCGAGCATTTCCCAGGTCACGGGGTTCTCCGCATCCGCCCAGGGGTTGTCCTCGTCTGCGGCATTCTGGACCCGCAGAAAGGTCAGCCCGCAGAAGAAATCCGCCGCCGCCGCAAATTCGATGTATTTGTCATATTTGTCGTCTCCCTCAAGATCCGTGACGACGGCACCGTCCGGGAGCGTCCGGTTTTCCGTGACAAGTGTCAATGCCGCGGAGCTCCACTTGAGGCGAAGCTTCCCGCCGACCGGAGGTTCACCGGACATGGTGATGAGATACCGGAACGCCGCATAATCCTCAATATCCGCGTTCTCTGCGTGATCAAAGTAACCGTCCACCCGGAATGCGTCCGAAAGCGACGGCGTGATGAGCGCACCGAGCGTCCGCGCCGACAGATAGGCGGGCGCTTCCGGTACTGCCCAGAGGTACAGCTTGGGGAGAGCGGAAAGATCGGTTTCGTCCGTAATGCCGAAGGACAGCATCAGCGATGCGACCGAAGCCTTGCCTCCCGCAAGAGTCACACGGAATACCGGCTCCCCCCGGGCGCTCTCTCCGACCGTGACCGTTTCCCCGTTGTAAGTCAGCGTATACTGCCGACCGGAGGAGGTATCCGAGAGCCACGCGTAGACTGCAAAGGTCAGATCAAATTCGTTGTATTCCCCCGTCGAAAGATCGTAGTTGTAAAAGTTGACGATTTTTTCGGTGCCGCCGGACAAAACGGCGGCTTCCGGAAGTTCCGCCTCCGACGGGACGGAAACAAGCATATCACTTGAAAAATAATTCTTCCTGTTGACGAATACGTCCTTGAAGTTGCCCTTCCCGTAGTACGCGGCAAAGACAACGACGGAGGCGATCATGCAGACCGCAAGCACCGAGGAGACGATCCAGATCGTTTTTTTCTTACGACTCATACGCATATCAGTCTCTCCTTGCCGTGCCCTTGGAAACGATGTAGACCACATCCGCCTCCTTTTCCAGCTCCGCTTCGGAAATATCCTCTTTCCAGGTGACCGTCAGGATAAAAAAGCGGTAGCTCCTCGTGTCGTTCAACTTTGAATAAATGTCCTCACCCTCGCCCGAGGCCGTGGAGAACCGCATTCCCGGATACAGCTTGTACACACCGCGGTTGAGGTCCCCCTCCGGATTCGCGGGATTCTCGTTCTCCCAGTTTCCGTAGGTGACCTTCGGATTCCATCCGTCCGGAGTGGTGGAGTAATTGAAATAACAGTCGCGATAGGTCCCGGTGCTCTCGTCATACAGGGAGCGCAACACCGAATTCCCCGTCCCCGCGGTGTCGGTAACCGCCGATACGGGGTAAAGGTCAATAATCATGCCGATGTTCTCGGTGTAAATCACGCCGAGGTCAAAATAATCCACCGCGTCCCGGAACGCCGGAGCCACGCAGAACACGGAGGTATAGGTCTTGTTGATCTGAAGGCCGTCGAGATCAAAGGAGGTCATTTCCTTCAGATTATCGTCCCTGATGTAGATAACCGGCGGGATATCCACCTCAAGATCCTCCGTCCTTGTCACCTTATTGTAGATCAGCCACGCAAAGACCGTGCCGCAGAGGAGCACGGAAAGGAGCAGAAGAACGGAGAAACGCAGGACAACCCTCCTGCCGCAAAAACGGTTTTTATCTGACATATTTTATTCCCCCTGCACATTCAGGCAGAAGCAGAGATACCGGATGGTGGTACCGATCACGTAATCCGCCTCGTTGAAGCTCTGCTCGTCCGCCGTACCGCCGTTGAACATCTCGGACAGGGCTTGCTCGCCCGATGTATAATATGCTGCGATCTCTGCCCGCTCGCTCTCGGTCAGCACCGTGCTGCCCGGCGTGAAAATGTCGCTGTACCACGGTATCCACACCCAGTAGATCCGCACGGCATACGGCTCCGGCGAGGTGCCCGTCACTTCTCTTCTGACGGATTCCCCCGGTGCGATCCGCCCGGAATAGATCCCGTCGTCGCTTCTGTCGGTGAAAAACATAATGTGCGCGTTAACGTACCGGAGCGCTGCCGCCCTGGTCTCGTCGGAAATATTGCCGGGGAAATAGCCCTCGTTGTCCCGGAATTCATTGTTTGAAACCGAGAGGTCAAACGTAAAGGCATAACTTGCAGCGGACGGATTATATACATAAAAATCAAAATATCCGGAAGAACCGGGACGGATGGAATCCGTCCGGCTGTTCGGAAGCCGCTCCATGTCGGGAGAAGGCTCCAGAACACCGATGTCCTGTCCGTCTCTTGTCGCGCGGATTTCAATGGTGCTTTTGACCGAAACGGAGATTCCCTCCGCCCGGGTCACCCGGTTGTCGGAAAACCAGCCGAACACGATGTTCGCGGAAATGAGCATAAACACAACGCACACGCCGGCGATGACCAGATTGATGAATGCCTTTGCCGTTTTCGACACGTTTTTCCCCCCTTTCGGAATCTGACGATGGGTGCCAAGCGCAAAAAAACGCCGCATCATTTCACATAATGCAGCGTGGCTGACTTCCCTCAAGAGAAGCCCCTTTAGCTTTGCGTCGCCGCCTCACGACGGTTTTGCCGAAATTCAGTTGTAGTTTCCGGGAGCGGAACCGCCGCCCGGCAAGCGGATACACCGCCACCTATTCTACATTATAGTACCACACTCCGAAAAAATTGTCAAGTCATTTCGGCAAATTTCCTCCCCGGCGGGTGGTTTCTGACAGAATCCTCCATTGCGTCACGCAAAAGCGAACGCCGGAATTCCCCCGTCCCCATGCGTACACGCGCGGCATTTGTAAATATTTCGCCGATACTGTTGCAAAATCTCCCGATCTGTGCTACAATGAAAACATCGGATGAACAAATGTTCATTCACGCATCAATGGGCGCCTGTAAACCGGAACAACAAAGCGATTTGCGAAGAAAAGACATGCGCTCATAAAAAGTCCGGAAAGCAATCCGCAAATACAGCTCACGACGGAGGTACGAAGAAATGAAGAAACGACTGCCGCTCATCCTGATTGCCCTGACGGTTGTCCTGCTTTTTGCCCTGCCCTTTGCCGTTTCGGCGGCAAATGCGGCGAACGCGACAGCGGAGCAGTTTGACCTGGAGACAGGCAGGACCTACTGGTTTGACCTGTCGGAAAGCGGGATTCCCGGAACCGTGAACGACAAGCTGCCCGACCAAACGCTGCACTATGTGCCCTTCACCTACGCGGGCACCGTCAGCGCCTACACGCTTTTGCAGGCGGCGATACCGACGGAATCGGAAATGGAATACGAACATTCGTTGTTTATTTCCGAATACAACATCACGCACACCGTGTCGTGGAATGAGCTGAATAAGAAGGA
>CAKSZH010000017.1 GCA_934525675.1 uncultured Eubacteriales bacterium | reverse complement strand
ATGCAGACCGGCTGGCAGCAGATCGGCGGCAAGTGGTACTACTTCTTCGCGATCGGCTCTTCGATGGGCTCCGGCTATATGTGTGTGGAATCCCGCACCATCGGCGGAGTCTGGTACGAGTTCAACGAAGACGGTGTCTGCACGAGTAAGTAAAAGGGGCGGCATCTGTACCCGGAGAAAAACGTGAAACAAAAGCAAAGAAAATTCTTAGGGCTTCTGTGCCTTGCCGCGCTCTTTTTGATGGGGGCGCTGCTCCTGACCTCTTGCGGAACCGGCGGTTCCGGGAAAACGGCAGACACGGAAACGATGACCGGAACAGAGAATATAACCGAAAAGGAAAACCCGTCCGAGACGGGGAGCGGAACCGGAACCGGGGATCCGGCCAAAACGGAGAGTCCGTCTGAAACGGAGTCTCTCACCGAAACGGACACGGCTCCGGGACCGGGATCGGAATTGGAGGGACTGCTTCCGATTCTGTATATTACGGAGCTGGATGCACCGCTTTCGTCGGTGACAAAAGAAAAGGAGCAGGTATTCCGCGTCGCTTTGCGTGACGGAACGCAGGAACTGTTTGACTGTGCGGCAACCCTGAAGGTGCAGGGCTCATCTTCCGTCCGGTATCCGAAAAAGAATTATACCCTCAGGCTTTACCGTGATACGACCCTTCTGAAGAAGAACAAAGTTGATCTGTTTGGCTGGGGGAAAGAGAGCAAATTCTGTCTGAAGGCAAATTACGTGGATTTTTCCCAGGCAAGAAACGTTGTCAGCGGGGATATCTATGGTCAGATTGCCAGAACCCGGCTTGACGATTCCTCCCCGCGGTACGCTCTTCCGAATTGCGGAGCCGTTGACGGGTACCCGATCGCGGTCTTCCTGAACGGGGAATTCCATGGGCTGTATACCTTCAATATTCCGAAGGACAAATGGATGTTCGGTATGTCCGACGAGGACGACAGCCGGATGGCGATCCTGATGGCGGATGGGTGGACGGATTCCACGTATCTGTTCTCTCCTGTTTCCGGGGAATATGAGGAATCCGGGTGGGATCTTGAATACTGCTCCACCTCCGATGACGATTGGGTCAGAAAGAGCATGAATCGCCTGATTTCCTGCCTGAATCTGTCCGACCGGGAGGAGCTGATGGAGCTGCTCCCCCAATATCTGGATATTGATTCGGCAATCGATGTTCTGCTGCTCACCATGATGATGGCGGGAACGGACAATGTGGCGAAGAATCTTCTTTATGTCACCTACGACGGTGTACGGTGGACGGTATCCCCCTATGACATGGACCTAACGTGGGGAATGGCGTGGGATGCCTCGCATTTCTACGATGCGGATTACGAGGGACTGATCCCGCGGATCCGGACAAACGGGACCGCGCTTTTTGAAAACGGCAGAATGCAGCTTTGGAACGTGCTGTTTTCCTGTTACGGCGACAGAATTCTCCGGCGCTGGAACGAGCTGAAGGAGACCTGTCTCGGTTCCGATCAGATCAAGTCTGCGTTTGCAGGTTTCTTCTCCCGGATTCCGGATGCCGCCTATGCGCTTGACCGTGAAAAATGGCAGGGAATCCCGCAGAGCCGGGTGGATCAGAAGAATCAGATTTACGGCTTTATTGATGCAAGATGGTCGGCGCTGAATCGCTTCTTCACGGAATGGGAAAACCGGAGAGCAGACGCCGGCACCTCGTGAAAAGCCGGGATCCGTTATGCAAAACAATTCCGGATATCCGGTGTTCCCGGTCGGAATGTGACGAAAATATCAGAGAAAGAGGACACTCTATCCATGTTCTTTTCGTGGAAGCAGAAAACGAAGCAGGCAAAAAAAGAAGGGGAAACATTGCCGTTTCCGCTGTTTGATATGCACTGCCATATGCTCTGCCGGGTGGATGACGGTGCCCGGGACGAGGCGGAGATGTACCGCATGATTGATCTGTCCTATGCGGACGGGATCCGGGGAATCTGTTTTACGCCGCATTTTCAGTTTGAGTTTTACGGAGACAACCGGGAGAGGGTTGCCCGCGCGTTTGACGTAGCCGGGGCATATGCGAAAGAGAAGTACCCGGAGCTTTCCCTGTATCTCGGCAATGAGCTTTTTTACCACGAGGACGCGCTCTCTTATCTGATGAGCGGTACCTGCCGGACGTTGAACGGGAGCCGCTATGTTCTGATGGATTTTGAAGCCAGCGTCGAGTCGCGTAAAATTGAGGCAGCGGTGTCGCGGCTTGTCAGCCACGGGTACCGTCCGGTGCTCGCTCACCTGGAGCGTTACCATTGCTTCGGTACGGATACCCGAAAGGCGGAGGAGTTCTGCCGCATGGGGTGTCTGATTCAGGTCAACGCATCGTCGTTTGACGGCGAATGGGGGCGGGTTGCGAAAAAGCGCGCGGACAAGCTGCTTTCCCGCGGTCTTGTATACGCGATCGCGTCGGATTCCCATCACACCGATGTCCGGGCTCCGGGACTTTCCGCTTGTGGGGCGCGTGTCGCGGATACATACGGGGAGCAGGTTGCGCGGCGGTTGTTTTACGATAATCCGGTCCGCCTGATGAAAAACGAACGGGTCGGCGGCTAAGGCGCAAAGGTGCGCGAAAGTGCCGCAGACATAAGAAAAATGACCGGCGGAAGCCGGTCATTTTTTGGTGAATATGTTATCACTCCGCACAGAGTCGTATTCATCCCATATCATTTCACGCAGAGTTGAGTAAAAAGGTATCATTTCATCCGGATTTGAATTCACGCGGTATAATATCACGCATATCTGAGTTGATACGGTACCATTCCGCACAGATTTGAGTTGATACAATCCCGTCTGCACAGAACCCGGCGCTGATCCGGGAATTCAGATTTCCGCAAGGCTGCCGATGTAGAGAAACAGGACGAACAAAAACGCCAGAAGCGCGGTCATGAAGATGCCGAGCAGAACGCAGAACACCTTGTTGGAAAACAGCTTGCGGACGGACAGCCGGAGGTCGGAACGGGAGCGACGCCGACGACCCGAGTGATGGTGTTTTCCCGAATGGGAGTGATGCCCTTCCGAATGACGATGTTCCCCGGAATGGGAGTGGTGATGTTCGCCCGAATAAACGGAATTTCCGTTTGGAAGGGAAACGTTCTCCGTGTCTGATGCCGGAGAAATACGGGCAGACGTCGGATCCGCGGCGGTTTCCCGACGCTGTTTTTCGAGTGTATCCATACGGGGTTTCTCTCCTTGCACTGAAACTGATGCATTCATTGTACCACATTCCGCAGAAGTTGTCTACTGTTTTTGCAAAAATTGCGCCGTCGGTCCCGCGGGTCCCTCTTGACAAGCCCCGGAACGGTCGGTATAATGAACTGACGGACAGACCGGGAATGACGGTCAATTGCAAAAGGAAGGGAGGGGTACTGTATGTTGCCGGAAGAATTCCGGGAGAGGATGAAGTGCTTGCTCGGCGACGAGGCGGAGGCGCTCTTTTCCGAACTGGAAAAGCCGGAACCCGTGCGCGCACTGCGGGTCAACACCGTGAAGATTGACGTCGGACGGTTCCTCTCCCTGTTCCCGTATCCCTGCCGGGAGATTCCGTATGCGGCGGACGGGTTTTATATTACCGCGGACAAGCTCGGGAACACGCCGTATCATCAGGCGGGAATGATGTATCTGCAGGACCCCGGCGCCATGAGTACGCTGCACGCGCTGACGGTACGCCGCGGCTGGAGAATTCTGGACGCCTGCGCCGCGCCCGGCGGGAAAAGCTCGCAGGCGGCGGCATATACCGGGGACGGAGGCTTTGTGGTCTCCAATGAGTATGTTCCCGCGCGGGCAAGGGTGCTCGCGGGGAATCTGGAGCGCCTCGGTTGCCGGAACACGCTTGTGACCAATGTGGACACGGCGGTGCTCGGAGAGTGGTATCCCGCGGGCTTTGATCTGGTGATTGCGGATGTTCCCTGTTCGGGTGAGGGAATGTTCCGGAAAAACGCGGAGGCGATCGCGGAATGGTCGCCCGAAAACGTTGCGCTTTGTGCGAAGCGGCAAAGAGAAATTCTCGGGAATCTGGTCGGCTGTGTGCGTCCGGGCGGGTATCTTCTGTATTCCACCTGCACGTTTTCCGCGGAAGAAAACGAGGGAAACGTTGCGTGGCTTCTGAAAGAATATCCGGAGTTCCGGGTGGTTCCCGTGGAGCGCGTGCTCCGTGATTGCACCGCGGACGGAATGATGGTTGCCGGTACTCCGGCGGACCTGACGATGACGCGGCGGTTTTACCCGCACCGGTTCCCCGGAGAAGGGCAGTTTATCGCGCTTTTGCAAAAGAGCGGTGACGGCGTTTCCGAACCGGCACACTTTCGTGAGAAGACCGTTCCCCTGACGCGGGAGGAAACCCGCCTGCTTGACGGTTTCCTGCATTCCGTGATGGACCCTGTCCCGGAGGTACGGTTTGTTTCCTGCCGCGGAACCGTGGCGGCGCTGCCCGACGGAATGACGGTCCCGCCGTTCGGCGTGATTTCCGCGGGAGTTTCCGTCGGACGTTTTGCCAAGGGGCGCGTGGAACCGGAACACCATCTGTTTACGGCATACGGCGACCGCTTCCGGAGAATCCTCGATCTTGCGCCGGATGATGTGCGTGTGGCGCGGTACCTGCACGGCGAGGAGATCGACGCGGACGGGCTTGATGACGGCTGGGCTGTGGTGCGGGTCGGCGGATGCACCCTCGGCGGCGCGAAAATCGTCGGCGGCAGAGCGAAAAACCATTATCCGAAGGGACTGCGGATCCCGTAAATTTCAAAATCCGGGAAACTGCTACGTTGCTGTATTCAAAAACCGTTTTGATTCAACAAAAACCTGCTTTTAAGAGAAGGCAGGTTTTTTTGTGTGCCCGGCGGAGGGTACCATTTTGCAGGTGCTTTTAGCCGCCGGTATCCTTTGTGTGACGGAAATCTGTCAGTCCACGTGAGCGGGGATGTGTTAGCATAAGCAAGGGGGAACACAGAACGGCGCCGACGGAGGTTCTATGAAACTGAAAATCAATTATTACGGTCTGGAGCCGAGGAGGTTCATTGCCGGAACCGTCGGAAGCTACGGCTTTGAGGAGATGGACCTGACATTCTCCGCGGAATGGAAGACGCTCTCCAAAAAGGTCGTATTTTATCCGGCGGGCGGCGGGACCCCGGTGCAGGTGGTGTACACCGGAAAACCGTTCCTGATTCCGGCAGAGGCGTATTCGGCGCGCGGTATCTGCCGGTTTGCGGTGGTCGGGTATCTGGATGAAAAGGTACTTATTACCGCGACGGGTGAAATGGATATTCTCGAAGCACTCCCCGCAGAAGCGTCGGAAGCGGTCACGCCGACCCCGTCCGAGGTCGCGCAGATCAACAACATCATGCAGACCACGCTTTCCAAAATGCAGACCTTTGAGGAGTGCGCGGCAAACGGGGACTTTGACGGTGCGACGCCCACTATCGGAGAAAACGGAAATTGGCGCATCCGCGGAAAGGATACCGGCGTTTACGCGGTCGCCCATCGGCTTGCGGACGGGGAAACGAACTCTTCGACCCTGTGGTCATCCGAACGCGTGACACGCTACGGAAACACCCATTACGCAGGAAGCCTGACCGGCAAGGTCAGCGGGAAGACGTTTTCCGTGTCGGACGCGTTGGTCAGACCGCACGGGGAGGCAAGTGTTTCGGTGTTCGGAGAGACCACTGCGTCCGGAACACCGTCTTCCACATCACCCGTCACCCTGACGCCGCTGAACACGGCGCACGTGACCATGATCGGTCGGAATCTTCTGAATCCGCAGAATCTGGAGGCGGGAACCGTCAATGCGCTGACCGGCGAAGAATCGGTGGATCCGACCAGAACGCGCACGGTGCTGACGGCGCTCACGCCCGGTGTGACGTATTATTTCGGCGTACACGTTCCCGCCAAACTGCATTTTTATGCCGCTGACGGAAGCTGGCTGAAATCGGCAACACCCTGCGCCGTATTCACTTTCCCGACGAATGCCACATACTATCGCGCGGTCTGGGTCAACACCTTGCAGGCACTGACTGTTGACCCGCCCGTGCTCTCCATGACTCCGGACGTCTCTGGAATCGCTTACCGAAAAACGGAAGTGACTCTGCCGCTCCGCACGCTCCACGGGCTGCCCGGCTTGCAGGATGAGATTCTGTCCATGCCGGACGAAGGGCTTGCGGGCGTGATCCGCCGCACCTATGTGCTGACTCTCACGGGAACCGAAAACTGGAGCGGCAGTGCGGGGCATTACACGCTTGCCTCCGCAGTACCCGCCGCGCCGCGAAGCGGGTTCGGAGGACTGTGTACGCATTTTCCGTATCAGGTGAATGCGGCAAAGAACGCGAGCGGATCGGAATGTGCCATCGGCGTGGACGGTACCGGTCTCTTTGTGTATCTGCCCGACCGTGCGGGCGAAACGGTGACGGCATTCAAAAACTGGCTTGCTCTGCAAAACAACAGCGGCACGCCCGTGACCGTCGTCTGCGCCAACCACGAGGATGAGGGCGAGTATATTACGGAACCGAATCTGTTCCGCATCACGCCATTTGAATCCTCCATGACGCTTACGTCGGATGTTCCGCTCACCATGACCTATCAGAAGGATCCCCAGCTGGTCATCGCAAAGCTGACCGAACGGGTGACCGCTCTTGAGAGCGCCGAAACTTCCGTGTAAACGGGAACAGCCGGAATCCGACCGAATACAGAAAGGAAATGAATATGGAATACTATCAGGTGTTATTGAATTATCTGGAAAATGCTTCTTACGGCATCGACAGCGCGGAGGAGCGTATTGATTATGCCGTTGCCCGCGGAAGAATTACGGGGACGGAGGCGGAAGAGCTTCGCGCGGTTGCCGTTTCCCATGCGACCGAGCCTCCGCTCGCCGAACAGGTCACAAAGCTTCGGGAAAGGCTCGCGGTTTATGCGGGACTGATTGCCTGGCAGGAGGCATCCGCGGAGTATGTGTTTGAAGCGGGAACCCTTGTGCTTTCCGGCGGTGTGATCTACCGTTGTACCGCCGATCATGAAAAGGGAACGCTTGCCCCGCCTGCCGAGGACGGAGCGCACTGGGAGCCTGCCGCGTAAAAGACGGCGAGTTTCCGCGGCGTACTCACCGGAAAAGGAAGGTTGCCTCCTGAAGGCGGACTGCTCCCGCGACTGTGCTTGCGGAACGGTGAGTTTGCCGCCCGAAGGTGGACTGATTACGTGACTGTGCTTGCGGAGCGGGAAACCGTTCACCCGAAAGGCGGACAGTTCCCTCGGTTGCGTGTCAGGCGGAGCGGAGAAAAAGACTCCGGAGGATTTGCCTTTGATTCTTCCGGACGGAGGATCTCCTTTGCGTCCGGTTCCCGTTATTGCGGGAAACCTGTGACCGGCGGCAAAAGGCCGCCGGTCCATCGGTCGGCAACCGACAGACGGTTGCCGGCGCGGTGTAAAGCAACCGGAAACGTTTGCTTTACACCGCTTTTTTACGTTCTGCGCTTGTGCGGACGGGGACTGCCGTCCGAAAAAATCCGCGCCCGATTTCCCGGAAAAGCGTATTCTGTTTGATAATCGGAAGGCACGCCGGATTTTTGCTTGCGGGGCAGAATACGGGCGGCAAACCTGCCTTTTTGCGGGATGCTTTATTTCCCATTCAGGGCAGAAATCCACTTATGAACAGAATGTTAATTAGTCCGTCGGAGCATGGACAAACCGCCCGGAAAGTTGTATAATACATTATATAATGTGGTAGATATACTATCGATGATTCCGAAAAAACGTCTGAACAGGAGAGAACATGATTGCGCTGTTGTTCTTCGCACTGATGATAGTCATTCTTCTTCTGAACAGAAGGCTGTTCGGAAAACTCTGCATCAGCGATTTGTTTACCGTTATGTGGTTCGGTTGTGCGGGACTTTCCTCCACCGGCTTCCTCGGTCTGTATCCTCCCGGCTGGCGCGTGTATCTGATGGCGCTGTTCTGCGGGATTTTCTTCAATGTGGTGTACATCACGTTCCGGAAATTGTCCGGAGTCGAATACCGGACGCTTGTGCGGAGCGATTTTACGGATGACGTACATTACAGACTGTTGGTCATTGTCAATGTGCTCGCCTGGCTGTTCTGCCTGTACTTCCTGCCGAATGCCATCCGGATACTTGCGGAGCGCGGGTTTGCCGCACTGCGGGAAACGGCGTATACGGAAAGTGCTTGGGCGTCCACTCAGCAGCTGCTTCTGTTTCAGTGGGTCATTCTGCCGATCTTCACCGCGACAGAAGTGGTGACGGCGATTTCTTTTGTGCTTCGTCTGCGGCACACCAAGCTCCTGCTCATCTTTTCCGTAATCGGGATCGCGCTGTATATGCTTCTGTTCGGCGGACGGGGCATCATCATTAAATTCGTCATGTTCATGGCGATGGCGGTGCTGTTCCGCGAGAGCGGAAACATTGTGGCGGCGATCAGAAAATACCGCAAGATCGTCATTCTCGGTGTTCTGCTGGTGATTCTTCTTCTTTGGCTGACGTCACTCCGCAGCCTTGCCGGACACAGCGCGTTTGCCAATCTGTATGTGTACTTTGTGGGGCCGTTCTGCTATCTGCCGAAGCTCCTGGAGGTGCATCCGGTCGGAGAGGTCATGATGTGGGGCGGCGCGATGCTCAATTTCGTGGTCTGCTTTTTCTGGATGGCGGCGCGTATTTTTTTCCGCATCGACTACGGCGCGGCGGATCATATCATCACCAGTATGGACGCTGTCTACTATCAGATTGGAGAAAATGCAACCATCAACGCCATGCCGACCATGATGTATCCTTTTCTCGTCGATTTCGGTTATCCCGGGCTTGCCGTCGGCGTCTGCCTGTTTGCACTGCTTTCGGCGGTTGTGGAGCGGGGATATTACCGCAAGCACACCATCCGTTCCTTCGGACTTCTTGTATATTTCGGACATATCATCGTGTTCTCGGTGCAGAACTATGCGCTGTTCAAGCCAGAGAGCGCCATGATTATGATTTTTATCGCCCTGTTTACGACCGGAGTGCGTTACCGCGGCGGTATTCTTCAGCTTCGCTGACGGAGGTATCTGACTTATGTGTCAAGAAAAACAGAACGGGCAGGTACTCGTCAGTATTACGAGCCTTGCTTATAATCAGGAACAATACGTCCGTCGGACGCTGGACGGCTTTGTGTCCCAGAAAACGGATTTCGCATTTGAGATCCTGATCCACGACGACGCATCCACCGACAAGACCGCAGACATCATCCGCGAATATGAGGAAAAGTATCCGGATCTGATGCGCCCCGTGTATCAGACCGAAAATCAGTATTCCAAGGGCGTGAAGGTCGGCGTGGAACTCCGCCGCCGCGCGCGGGGGAAATACATTGCCTTCTGCGAGGGTGACGACTACTGGACCGACCCCGAAAAACTGCAAAGACAGGTGGACTACATGGAGGCGCATCCCGAATGCAGTCTCTGTGTCCACGCCACGCGCGTCATTGACGAGGCGGGGAATCCGACGGGGCAGGAATTTCGCCCGTTTGACCACGACTGCGACTTTGACGCAAACGAGGTCATTCTGTCGGGCGGCGGAATGTTCCAGACCAACTCCATGGTTGCCAGAAGAGAACTGATGGATGAATATCCGCCGTTCTATTACCACAGCCCGGTCGGGGACTACCCGCTCCAGATCTATATGGGAATGTGCGGCAAAATTCATTACATAGACCGCTTCATGTCGGCGTACCGCCGGCAATCGGTCGGCTCGTGGTCGGGGAAGACGCTTTCCTCCACCGAGCGGACGGTGAAACACTGTGACGCAATGTGCCGTCTGCTTGAAGAGGTGGCGGAGTACGACGGGACTTATGCGGATGCCTGCCGCAAGCGGATTGACCTGTTCCGCATTTACGCGGCGCTCCTTGAGGGGGACCGCAAGACCGTCAAGGCACTTCGCGGCAATGTTGACCGTTCCCGCCTGACCCACGCCATGCGGATCGGCATGTATCTGCCGGGCGTGTACCGTCTGCTTCGCGGCAGAAGAACCAGAAAGACCGCGGAGAAGCGTGAGCAGTCCGCCGGGAAACGAGGCTGACCGGACATGGGAAACGATATGGAAAAGCGCCCCGGAAATTCCCGGGAAAACGCTCCGGCGCCTGCTTTACGGGGGCAACCCGAAAAGGATCCGGGAAACGATCTGAAGAAGAGCGTGTTTTCCGGAATGTTCTGGCGCTTCGGCGAGCGGATTACGGCACAACTCGTGACGCTTGTCGTCGAGACCGTTTTGGCGCGGCTTCTCATGCCGGAGGCTTACAGCGCGATCGCCATCGTGCTGGTATTCATTACCTTTGCCAATGTCTTTGTGACGAGCGGTTTCGGCAACTCCCTGATCCAGAAAAAAGACGCGGGCAGCGTGGATTTTTCCTCGGTATTTTACTTCAACCTCGCCCTGTCCGCTATGCTGTATCTCATCCTGTTTGCGGTCGCTCCCGCGATTGAGAGCTTTTACGGGATGGAAAAGTATCATCTGGCGACCGTTATCCGGGTGTTTGCCGTCCGGATCCCCGTTGCCGCGATCAATTCGGTTCAGCAGGCATATGTGGCACGGCAGATGATCTTCCGCAAGTTTTTCGTGGCAACGCTGTTCGGGACCGTGCTGTCTGCGGGCGTCGGCGTTGCGCTTGCCTATTACTTTGTGGAATTCCGCGGTCAGCCGGAGCTTGGCGTCTGGGCGCTGGTCGCACAGTACCTGACCAACACGACCGTGGACACGATCGTGCTCTGGTTTACTCTCAAATGGCGACCGACCCGCGAATTTTCCTGGAAACGCCTTCGCGGACTTCTGTCCTTCGGATGGAAGCTGCTCGCCGCCAGCCTCATTGATACCGGCTATAACGAGCTTCGCAACCTCATCATCGGCAAGATGACCATGAAAGAGGGCGCGGACGGTAAAATGCATGAATCCGCCGATCTCGGTTATTATACCAACGGTAAAAAGTATCCGCAGTATCTGGCGACCAACATCAACGTGGCGGTCAGCTCGGTGCTGTTCCCCGTCATTTCCCGCTATCAGGACGACAGGGAGAAGGTCCGGCAGATGACCCGCCGCGCCATCCGGGTAAGCACCTACGTGATGTGCCCCCTCATGATGGGGCTTGCTGCGGTGTCGTTCCCGCTGGTCAGCCTCCTTTTGACCGACAAGTGGCTTCCCGCAATCCCGTATTGGTGCATCTGTTGCTTTACCTACGCATTCTGGCCCATTCATACAGCGAATCTGGAGGCGCTCAAGGCGGTCGGCAGATCCGATCTGTATCTTTTGCTGGAAATCATCAAAAAGAGCATCGGACTTGCGCTCCTGCTCGGTGTCACCTTCCTGGTTCCCAAGGATTTCTGCTTCATCCTGCCGATCGGATTCACCGAAATCCGGATTACGTATGTGTTTCTCATTGCCTTTACGGGCGTGATTACAACGATCACCTCCTGCGTGGTTAACGCGTTCCCGAACCGCAAAATTCTCGGATACGGGTTCGGCGCGCAGATCCGGGATATGCTCCCCGGCATCGGGATGTCTGCCCTGATGGGCACCGCAGTGCTGGCACTGCATTATCTGGTGCCGTTCCCGAATCACTGGGTGGAATTGCTGGTGGAAGTCGTTGCCGGCGCCGCCGTGTACATCGGATTGTCGCTTTTGTTCCGTTCGGAGAGCTTCTTCTATCTCCTCCGCACGGTGAAATCCTTCCTGCACGGAAGAAAGTCTGCGCCGGTGAGTGCCGCAGAGTCCGCGGAGCCCGCAGAGACCGGGGCGACCACGAAAACCGAAGATACCGGAACGACCGCGGAGACCGGAAAAACCGAAGATACCGCGACGACCGCGGAGACCGTAGAGAAGGGGACGGAGACCGCCTCAGAGAGAGGCGAGGATCCGGAAGACAAGTGATGTCCGGCGCGGAAAACACCTCTTGCAAAAAGCCTGATCCGGAACTCCGTTTACTGTTATGCGGAGAATTCCGGCATCGACGCATTCCCGCCTCCGGTTTTATCTCTGACAGAAAGGTCGGCTGACGACATGAAAAAAGCATTGGTTCTGGCGGGAGGTATCCCGCAGATCGAACTGATCCGGAATCTGCAGAGGCGCGGCTACTTCGTGCTGCTCGCCGATTATTTCCCGGATCCCCCCGCGAGAAAATTCGCGGATGAATTTCATCAGGTCAGCACGCTTGATGAGCCGGCGATTCTTGCACTGGCAAAGGAAGCGGCGGTGGACTTTGTCATCACCTGCTGTACCGACCAGGCGCTTCTCACGGTCGCGGATGTCAGCGGGGAATTGGGACTTCCGTGTTACATTGACGCGAAGACCGCGAGAAACGTGACCAACAAGCGTTACATGAAACAGGTGTTCCGCGAGGCGGGGATCCCGACAGCGAAATTCCTGATTACAACGGACACGGATCCGGAACAGTTCCGCGATTTCCGCTATCCGCTCGTGGTCAAGCCGGTGGACTGCAACAGTTCCAAGGGCGTCATCAAGGTGTACGACCGCGGACAGCTTGCCGCCGCCATGGAAAACGCGGCAACGCTCAGCCGGACGCATGACGTCATTGTGGAAGAGTATATGACCGGCGTGGAGCTTTCCTGCGACTTTGCCGTCCGGGACGGCGTGGTGACAACGCTCAGCCTTTCGGAAAGCCAGAAGGTAAAGAGCGACAAGAAATTTGTCATCTGCCGCTCGGTCTGCCCGCCCCGTATCAAGGACGGCGTGGCGGAGAAGATCCGCAACGTGGCGCAACAGATCGCGGACGCGTTCGGACTGTACAACAGCCCCCTGCTCATTCAGTTTATTTACGACGGCGACGAAGAGGTTTCCGTGATTGAATTCAGCGCGCGCACGGGCGGCGCGATCAAGTACCGGCTCGTGTGGAATATGTCCCACGTGGACGTGGTGGACGAGGTTGTCGAACTGACATTGAACGGCAGATTCGACGCGAAGCCCGAATATCAGGACGTACACCTCCGCAACGAATTTCTCTATTGCGAAAACGGCGAACTTGACCATGTGGAAGGACTGGAGGAACTGCTCCGGGACGGAACGGTCAACGAAACGTACCTTTTCAAGACCAAAGGCGACCGGTTTACCGGCGTGAATTCCAGCGGCGACCGTGTTGCGGCGCTTGTTTTCCTCGGCGAAAGCGACGAGGAGGTGCGCCGACGCTGCCATGAGGCGGTCCGGCGGATTCGCGTGATTGACCGGGACGGGAAGGACATCTTAAAACGCGAGATCAATCTGGCGGACTGATTCCCGTGCCTGCGACCTGTTGGAACCGATATGCGCATCAAAATAGTAACCTGTCATCCGGGCAGGAAGAGCGCAGCGTACCATGCAAAGCACATCGTGTCGTACACGAGCGCCGCGAACGGAGCACGACGCAAGGTGTGCCGCACAAAGAGCACAGTGCAAGGAATACCGCGCAAAATACGCGGTGAATCCCCGGCTTGCAGCCAAAACGATATCAGAAAGACAGAAGGAAGGGAACATCCATATGAAACCGATCTATGTGACGCGTTCCTCCATGCCGCCCCTTGACGAATATGTGGAGGAAATCCGCGACCTGTGGGACAGCCGTGTGCTGACCAACAGCGGCGTCAAGTATCAGGAGCTTGCAGAGCGCCTGGAGGAATACCTCGGCGTCGGGAACATTTCTATGTTCTGCAACGGACACATGGGACTGGAAATCGCATTTGCGGCGCTGGGGCTTGACCACGGCGAGGCGATCACCACGCCGTTTACCTTTGCATCCACCACGCAGGCGATCATCCGCGCGGGCATGACCCCCGTATTTGCGGATGTGAAGCCGGATGATTTTACGCTTGACCCCGCAAAGATCGAAGCGCTGATTACCGAGAGAACCGTGGCAATCGTTCCGGTGCATGTGTACGGTCAGATCTGCGATTACCGGGCTATTGAAGAAATCGCAAAGCGGCATCACCTCCGCGTGGTGTACGACGCGGCGCACGCCTTCGGCGTGACGGTGGATGGCAGGGGCGCGGGAACGCTCGGCGACGTGTCTATGTTCAGCTTCCACGCAACCAAGGTGTTCCATACCATTGAGGGCGGCGCCCTGACCTATGCCGATCCCGCGCTCACGCCTGTCATCAACGCGTGGCGCAACTTCGGATTGACGGGGCCCGAAACCGCGGAATACGTCGGCGGGAACGCCAAAATGACGGAGTTTTCCGCCGCGATGGGACTCTGTAATCTTCGCCATGTGGACGAAGAAATCGCAAAACGCGGGAGGGCCGACGCGCGTTACCGCGAGCGACTCAGCGGCGTCAGGGGAATTTATTTTCCCGCGATCAAAGAGAACGTCAAGCCCAATTATGCCTATTTCCCGGTCGTTTTCGACGGGTACCGTTATAACCGCGACGAAATTGCGGAGAAACTCAAAGCCGAAAACATTTTTGCACGCAAGTATTTCTATCCCCTTACCAGTCAGTTTGACTGCCACCGCGGAAAGCCGTACTACGGGGCGGAAACGACGCCCGTCGCGCGCCATGCATCGGAGAACGTGCTGACGCTTCCGATGTTCGCAGATCTTTCCCCGGAGGATGTCGACCGCATTGCGGACATTATCCTCGGCTGACGGCATATTTTCCCACGGAACAAGAGAATCCCCGCCCGGTAACGGACCGGAGCTTTCAGAAGGAGAAGAGTATGAAGGGCATTATTTTAGCGGGTGGACGCGGAACGCGCCTGTACCCGATGACCAAAGTCGTATCCAAGCAATTGCTTCCGCTCTACGACAAGCCGATGATTTACTACCCCCTGTCGGTTCTTTTGCTTGCGGGCATCAAAGAGATTCTGATTATTTCCACCCCGGAGGACACGCCGCTGTATGAAAAACTGCTCGGCGACGGGTCAAGGCTCGGAATTTCGCTTGTGTACCGCGTGCAGGAAAAGCCGCGCGGACTTGCCGAGGCGTTTCTCATCGGTGAGGAGTTCATTGGGGACGACAGTGTTTGCCTCATCCTCGGCGACAATGTGTTCTACGGAAACGACCTGACCCGCGTCATGGGGCGCGCAACCGCAAGGAAGAGCGGCGCAACCATCTTCGGTTACCCCGTCAAGGACGCGACGGCGTTCGGCGTGGTGGAATTCGACCATGACAAGCGGGTGCTCTCCATTGAGGAAAAGCCGAAGGAACCGAAGTCCAACTACGCAGTTCCCGGCCTTTACTTCTATGACAACCGCGTCGTGGAGATCGCCAAAGGCGTAAAGCCCTCCGCGCGTGGCGAGGTGGAAATCACCGCGGTCAATAATGCCTACCTTGCGTCGGGCGACCTCCACGTGGAGCTGCTCGGCAGAGGTATGACGTGGCTGGATACCGGAACGCCCGGCGGAATGCTCCAGGCGGCGGAGTTCGTGGAAGCGGTGCAGTCCAGACAGGGGTTCTACATTTCCTGCATTGAGGAGATCGCGTGGCGGCGCGGGTTCATTCCCACAAGCAAGCTGATCGAACTCGGAAACGAGCTGAAAATGACCGAATACGGACAGTATCTGCTGTCCATCGCCAAGGAGGACATATGAAGAGAACCATGCTGGTAACCGGCGGCGCCGGATTTATCGGAAGCAACTTTATCCACCTGATGCGCAAAGAACACCCGGAGGATACCGTCATCAATGTCGATGCCCTGACCTATGCCGGCAACCTTGAGAACCTCAAGGATATTGAAAACGATCCCGGATATCATTTTGTACACGCGGACATCCGCGACAGAGCCGCGATTAACCGGATTTTCGATACATATCCCATTGACACCGTGGTCAATTTCGCCGCGGAAAGTCATGTGGACCGCAGCATTACCGACCCGGAGATCTTTCTGAATACCAACATCATCGGCACCGAGGTTATGCTGGACGCGGCAAAGGCGCACTGGAGCCTCGATCCCGGCAATAAGTACTGCCGCGATTACAAGCCCGGTGTCCGGTATCTTCAGGTTTCCACCGACGAGGTCTACGGCGCGCTCGGCGCGACCGGAATGTTTGAGGAAACGACCCCGCTTCACCCGAACAGCCCCTATTCCGCGTCCAAAGCCAGCGCGGATATGCTGGTCATGGCGTATGCGACGACCTACGGAATGCCGGTCAATATCACCCGCTGTTCCAACAACTACGGACCGTACCAGTTCCCGGAGAAGCTGATTCCGCTCATGATCCACAACTGCCTTGCAGATAAGGAGCTTCCCGTTTACGGGGACGGAATGCAGATCCGCGACTGGCTCCACGTCAGCGATCACTGCCGCGCCATTGATACCGTGCTCCTGCACGGCAAGGTCGGCGAGGTGTACAACATCGGCGGCAACAACGAAAAGGCAAACATCGAGATCATCCGGCTGATCCTTGCGCGCACGGGGAAGGATGAATCACTCATCCGGTATGTCAAGGACCGTCCCGGTCATGACCGGAGATACGCCATCAACAACCACAAGATCACGGCCGAGCTTGGCTGGAAGCCGCGCTACACCTTTGAGGACGGCATCCGCGAGACGGTGGACTGGTATCTTTCCAACGGAGATTGGGTAGAACGTATCGTGAGTGGGGATTATATGAATTACTACCGGAAGATGTACGACGTTTCCGGAAAAGGAGAGAACGAAAGCCGATGAATTACCAGAAAGCGAATCTGCCAAACGAAGCCCCTGAACAGGAAAACAGATCGGGGATCAATATTGATCTGCGCGGAATCCTCGCCACCATTCTTTTCCGGTGGTGGATTATCGTCACCGTGATGATTGTCGCGGTGGTGGCGGCGTTCCTGTTCTCCTATTTTCAGAAACCGATCTATGCGTCCACCTCGAAGCTGTTCGTCACCGGTATGTCGGTGAATTCCACGGAGCAGTCCCCGAGCCAGGGTACTCAGTCCACGGCTGTTTCCATCGCAAAGAGCCTGCAGGACATGGTCAAGGACCGCTATATCCTCAATGAAGTCAGCGACGAGCTGGAGGAAATGGGCATTGTCAATCCCGAAACGAAAGCAAAGTATACCTATGCCGAACTGATTGCCGCCGTGTCCGTGACCTATTCCTCGGACAAGCCGCAGATTCTGTCCATCCGCGCCGTCAGCACGGACCGTAATATTTCCAGAGAAATCGCAAACAAGGTGCAGGAGGTTGCGGCTAAGAAATTGACCGAGATCTCCATGACCCGGGTCAACACCGGAAACACGGCGGGGACCGGCGCACGCACCAATGACAATATGCTCCGCAACATGGTGATCGGCGCGCTGGTCGGCGCACTGATCGGCGTGATCGGCGTGCTCATCGCATACTTTGCGGATGACAAGATCAAGAGCGCAGAAGACGTGGAAAAGTACCTCGGACTCAGCGTGCTCGGACAGATTCCGATCACGGAGAGAACAGAGGACCCGGAAGCGGATGCCGGGTACCGTAAGGGTAGAAAGAAAAAGAAGGAGGGCCGTGCATCATGAAAAAGAATATTGAGCTTCTCCAATTGTTCAAGGACCGTTATGCAAAAACCGAGGCGTTCAAGACGCTCCGCACCAATCTTCTGTTCAGCGGAAAGGATGTCAAGGTCATCACCGTGACCAGCTGTACCGCGAACGAAGGAAAATCCTCCCTCTGTATCGAACTTGCAAAGAACATGGCGCAGGTGGACAAAAAAGTCCTGCTGCTTGACGCGGACCTGCGGAAATCCGTCGTGGTCAGCAAATATACCGAGGCGACCGGCGTCAGCGGACTCAGCGAATACCTTTCCGGGCAGAAAACGCTGGACGACGTGCTTTACGCAACCCAGTATGAGGGTTTTGACATCATTTTTGCAGGACAGTATCCCCCCAACCCGGTGGACCTGCTCAGTTCGGACGCTCTGAAAGAACTGATCCGGTACGGCCGGGAGCACTACGATTACGTGCTGATCGATACTGCGCCGCTCGGACTTGTCATTGATGCCGCCGTGACCTCCTCGCTCAGCGACGGTGCACTGCTCGTCATCGGTGAAAACCGTATCAGCTATCGGTTCGCCCAGATGGTGAAGGAGCAGATCGAAAAGAGCGGATGCCGTGTGCTCGGCGTGGTGCTTAACCTTATCGGTACCGGAAGTTCGTCGTATTATTATCGTTATTATGACCGCAGGTATTACGGGAAGTACGGGAAATATTACTACCGTTATCAGAAAAAGAGTGCTTACGGCTATTACGGCTACGGAGCCGCGCAGTCCGGGAACCAGACTTCTCCCGACGGGGGGAAGAATCAGAAGCCCGAGCAGTCGGGTTCCGGTTCAACCGGAACGGGAGGAAACGCATGATGGAACCGTGGAAACAGAAAGTCGGAGTGAAAAAGTTACAGGCGAACGCGGTGGTGCCGAGTTATGGTTCCGCCTTTGCAGCAGGCGCGGATCTCTACGCCTGCATGGATGCGGCTGTGACCATTGCCCCCGGAGAGACCAAGCTCATTCATACGGGAATCGCAATGGAGATCCCGGTCGGATTTGCGGGGTTGATTTATGCCCGCAGCGGTCTGGCAACCAAACGCGGACTGGCACCTGCCAACAAGGTCGGCGTGGTGGACAGCGATTACCGCGGGGAGATCATGGTCGCCCTGCACAATCACAGCACGACGGAGCAGTCGGTCGCGCCGGGAGAGCGGATCGCGCAGATGGTGATCGCGCCTTTCCTGACGGCGGAGTTTGAAGAGAAGCAGGAACTCAGCGACACCGTGCGCGGAGAAGGCGGTTTCGGCTCCACGGGGACGCATTGAGCGGTTCCGCGGGTCGGAAGTTTGGGAAGCCGAAAACGGAGGAACCCGGTTCCTCCGTTTTTCTTCCGATTATAAAGGGCAGTCACAGGGAACCCGGGGATTCCGGGCTTTGCCCTTGCGGGCACCGTCCGACGGAGGTATTCCGGATTGCAGAGGAGTACATGGAATCCGGCGCGGAGAAAGCCCCGCCTTTTGCCATTACAGATGCCCGCCCGGAGGGCGATTATCCCGATTTCAGAAAGGAGCGTGGTACAAGTGGATTTTAAAGGACAGCCGATCGGCGTTCTTCATGGCGTCGGAAAGGTCAAGGCGGCGGCATATGAAAAACTGGGGATCCGGACTCTCGGCGATCTGGTCGGACATTTCCCGCGCGCTTACGAAAACCGCGGCGACATCTGCCTTTTGTCCGAGGCACGGGAAGAGGGCAAGTCTGCCGTCATTCTGACGGTCGCCACCGAACCGCGCCGCGCCATGATCCGCCGCGGCATGACGCTGCTCAAGTTCCGCGCCTTTGACGAAAGCGGGACCTGCGAGATCACCTATTACAACCAGGATTATCTGCGCGAACGTTTTACAATCGGCGCGACCTTCCGCTTTTTCGGGCGTGTGGAAAGGAAGGGGAAGCGGTATGCCATGTCTTCCCCCGTCAGCGAGGCGTATGTCGAGGGACAGCCGCTTCCGCCGCTTGTTGCGCTTTACCCGCTCACCGAGGGACTGTCCCAGCATCAGGTGACACAGAACATCGAGTCCGCGCTTTCGCTCATCGGGGACCGGGCAGACCCGCTTCCGAATGAGATCCGTACCCGCCGCGGGCTTTGTACACTGAAATACGCGCTCCGGAATATTCATTTCCCCGAGGATTACGCGGCGCTTTCTGCGGCGAAGAAACGTCTGATCTATGATGAACTGTTTGCCTTTTCCCTCGGCATGGCGACCGCGCGGGAGAAGACGGTGCGCCATGGCGCGCCCGTTTGCCGGAACCATGACCTGTCCCGGTATTATGCGCTTTTGCCGTATATGCCTACCGGTGCGCAAAGCCGGGTGATCGGAGAGATTGCCCGGGATATGGAGACCGATGTCCCCATGTGCCGCATGGTCGTCGGGGACGTGGGGTGCGGGAAAACCGTCTGCGCCGCCGCCGCTATGTTGATCGCAATACAGAGCGGCAGGCAGGCGGCATTGATGGCGCCGACGGAGATTCTCGCCCGCCAGCACTACGCGGAACTGAAGCCGTATTTCGAGGCGCTTGGGTATTCCGTGGAACTGCTGGTCGGGGCGGTCACCCTGGCAAACAAGAGGAAAATTTACGAACGTCTTTCGGGAGAGTCCACAGAGGGGCGGCTTGACGCCGTCATCGGCACGCAGGCGCTTTTGTCGGCGGGGGTACGATTTGCGGCTCCCGGACTTGTCGTTACCGACGAACAGCACCGGTTCGGGGTCGGTCAGAGGGCAGTGCTGTCGGAAAAGAACGGATTTGCACATCTGCTCGTTATGAGCGCGACCCCCATTCCGCGTTCGCTTGCTCTGACGCTGTACGGCGACCTTGCCGTTTCCACCATTGATGAAATGCCGCCGGGACGTCAGAGGGTCGATACTTTTCTGGTGAACGAAAGCTACCGCGAGCGGCTTCTCGGGTTTATCCGAAAACAGGTCGATGCCGGCGGACAGGTCTATGTGGTCTGCCCGGCGGTGGAGGAACAGGAAACCGAGCCGGAGGAAGTAACCTTTGCGGATGTGCCGGACATTTCCCCCGACGGAGAACTCTCTTCCGGCTCCTGGGAAGCGCTGGTGGAGAAAAAGGAACTGCCGCCGCTCAAGGCGGCGGTAACCTACGCGGGAGAACTGGCGCAACGGCTTGCCGGCATTCCGGTCGGGTTCGTGCACGGAAAAATGAAAAGCGCCGAAAAGGATTCGGTCATGAACCGGTTTGCGCACGGGGACATCAAGGTCCTTGTGTCCACAACGGTGATCGAAGTCGGGGTCAACGTTCCGAACGCCACGCTGATGATTGTGGAGAACGCCGACCGGTTCGGATTGTCACAACTGCATCAGCTCCGCGGGCGGGTCGGCAGAGGTTCCCGCAAGTCCTACTGTATTCTGGTGTCCGACAGCCGTGGCGAGACGGCGAAAAAGCGCCTTTCAATCATGTGCAGTACCTATGACGGCTTCAGAATTGCCGAAGAGGACCTTCTTCTGCGTGGCCCCGGCGACTTCCTTTCAGGCAGAGATTCCGGTGCCGGGATCCGTCAGAGCGGGGGCGTCCGTTTTCGCCTTGCGGAGTGGTGTACCGATGTGGGACTGCTCAAGGACGCTTCGGAAGACGCGAAGGTGTTGCTTGCTTCCGATCCGGCGCTTGCAGGTCACCCGGAACTGAAAGAAACGGTTGACCGCCTGTTTTCCCCGGACGCGGGGATGGTGAGCTGAGAAGCCTTCCGCGCGGTCGGAACAGTTTTACAGCGAAGCGGTACATATTCCCGTGCGCCGCGGCGGAAAACCACGTGCATCTTACTGCTATGTCGCATGGGGAAACATATGCCTTCGTGCACCCCCGCGGCGGGAATCTGTCTGCCGATGTGATTTCTGTTGTCCGATTTCTGCCATCTGATGTCTGTCGCCCGATTGTCTGTCGCCCGATGTTTGCCATCCGAATTCTGCTGTCCGATGTTTGCTGCCTGATGATTGTCGTCCGATTTCTGTCACCCCCTTTGCTTTCCGGAAGCGGTAACACGGAAGGAAAATATACGGCTTCCCGTAAGGCGATTTTCCCCCGATATTTGTCGGAAAAAACTCGTTTTTTTGCGAAAAATCCGCCCCTGCAACTGCCGGTTGACAAATTGCAAGGGCGGATTGGTGGCATTCTGCCACGGAATCTGATATTCTGTAAGCATGAAAACGTCGGAGTGCCGGTATATCTGAACGCCGAAACATGGGCGCCGGGGGCGCGGCAAGAATGCCGGGAGCCTGAATGCGGAGTACCGGAATGTTGAGGTGCGCAGATATGGGAGTGTCGGGCATCGGAGTACCAAGTATCAAGGTGTCAAAGTATTGTGATGCCAGGCATCAAAGTGCGTGCCAATCGCCGAAGCGCCACGTCTGCCGGTACGCCGGATTATCGGGGACCGCCACTCCGGGACGAATCCGCAAAGTGAGGTAAAAGAAGATGAAACTGTCAGAAAAAATCATGACCCTGCGGAAGCGCGCCGGATGGTCGCAGGAGGAACTTGCCATGCGACTGGATGTTTCCAGGCAGGCGGTTTCCAAGTGGGAGGCGGAGCAATCGGTTCCGGACCTTGACAAGATTCTCGGAATGTCCGAATTGTTCGGCGTCAGCACCGATTCGCTTCTGAAGGACACGGAACCGCTCCCGGACGGCAGTACCTATGTTGTGGAACGCGCCGCAGGTTACGGCACCGGAACTTCCGACCCTACGGACCCGGGCAATATTGTCCGCAATACCGCGCCGGACGGAAACGCATCCTCCGATTTCCGGTCTGCAACCGCCGACGGGCGGGGAAGCGATTCCCGGAACAATGATATATCGTCCGGGGCAGCCCCCCGTGAGGTCACGGGTACGGAAGCGGACGCGTTCCTCGCCGTCAAAGAAAAATCCGCCGCGCGGACTGCGCTCGGCACGCTTCTTTGCGTGCTTTCCCCCATTTGTCTCATTACGCTTGTGATATTTGCGGACAAGGGAAGAATTCCCGAAAATCTTGCCGCCGCAGTCGGACTTGCCGTATTACTTGTATTTGCTTCCGTGGCGCTTGCGCTGTTTCTCTCCGGTCACGCAATGGCAGAAAAATATGATTGGGTGAAAAGCCCGTTTACCCTTCGGGAAGGCGTCGGGGAATTGATCAGCGCCAAACGGGACGCGTATCGGAACCGCCACACCCTGATGCAGATTATCGGTACATTGCTTTGCATCCTTGCGATCATCCCGCTGATCGTTTCCTCGCTGATTTTTGAAGGGGATATGTATACCATCTTCGGACTTGACGTTCTGCTGCTGCTCGTGTCCGTCGGTGTTTACTGTTTCATCCGCACGGGCGGACGTTGGAACGCCTATCGGACACTGCTCGGCGAAGACCGGTCCGAGCGTCGGGGGAATGTGCTTCGGAGCGCCGTATCCGCAATCTACTGGCCTCTTGTTACCGCGGGATTCCTTGCGTACAGCTTCATAACCTCGGACTGGGGGCGATCGTGGATTATCTGGGCTGTCGCGGGGGTACTGTACGGCGCGGTCGCCGCGATTGCGGAATCAGTCAGCCGCAGCCGGGAAACGCGGGAACGCCGGTAACTGATTACAAAAAATACCCACCTCAAAGGATCTGTCGGGCGGGGGCAGAGAACCTGTCCCGGCCGTGTGACGGACGCTTGCGGTGGGTGTTTTTTGATTTGGCTTTCTTGCCGGGGTGTCAGTCTTCGTCCTTGCAGCAGGATTTGCACTTTTTCTTGCCCATGCAGGAGCCGATCGCCATGACGGCGAGGACTACCGTGCCCGCGATGGCAAGGTCAAAGAGCGACAGAGAGCAGTTTTTCTGGGTCTTCCACTGCTTATTCTTGCCCTCTTCGCAGTTTTTGCTGACAAGTTCGAAATTCATGCCGAAATCGCAGCGGATATCGGTGTCTTTCATCTTTTTGATGACGTCCGTGACCTTGTCGCGGCAGGATTCCATCGCCATTTTGCAGTTTTTCATATGAGAAACCTCCGTTTCGAGCGGAACCCGCTCAGTATTAGTATAACGCGCACCGGGCGTTTCAACGATAGAAATGTTAACCGTCTGACCGTCCGGATTTTGCGGGAAACGACAAAACAAAAATGCAGAATGCAGATATGCGGGAAAAAGAGTCCCGGAAACTTCCCGGTCAGTTGCGTTCGACCGTGATGACAAATCCGTTTGTGTTGGTGCCGGACATCTCATAGGTCAGGCCCTTCGGCACCGGGACGGTCGTGATTTCGGTAGGTGCCGGGACATAGTAAATGTCGTAAATTTTTCCGTCACCCGTCGTGATGCGCAGATGCTCGCCGGTTCCGCGGCTGTCGGAATATTTCTTCTGGAGCAGGGAAATGTATTCTTCGAGACACAGCCCGTTTTCATGCATATAGTAAGCGTGCGCGTAGCCGACATAGCGGAACGCGTAATTGTAATCGCTCACGCCGGTGACGTTTTCCTTTCCGTCCGGATAACGGATGACAAAGCCGTACTTGTAGGCATTGTCCCGGAACCACGCGTAATAATCATCGGGAAGGGAGGTGGTTTTGCCGCTGTCGGTACGGTAACGGACGGAAACAAGATACCCGGAATGATGATCGCTCTTACCGACCGAGGACTGGGAAATCTGTTTCTGCTCATCCGCCGTGCGGTATGCGCCGTTGACGACCAGCTTCGCGTCCTTCTTGAGCGCATAGAAATCTTTGATCATGCGGTGGAAGGCTTCCAATGCCGTGCGGTTGAGCATCAGTCCCGTGTTCAGCATCTGGTACATCTGCTTGCCGCTTTCGATTTTGGGCATATTCTGGTACATATTGACCAGATCCGTTGCCGCCGCGGGATTGATTTCATGATCGGAATTGATGAGTACGAGCGGTCCCTCTTTGTCCTTGGCAAGATCCATGGGAAAGAAATCGTAGGTCGCGGTCTGCCCGCCGTGACTTTCGTTCTCCGAACCGGAGGATTGGTTGCCGGTTGCGTTTTCGGAGGTCCCGGTTTCTTTTCCGTCCGGAGTGTGGGTACGGTTCCGGTCGGCAATCAGACTGAACAGGATCAGGGCGACCGAGCAAAGCAGAACGATGAGTACGATACTGAGAACAATCAGTACCGGTTTTTCCTTTCTGGCTCTTGCCTCTCTTTTGGCGCGGTTGCTTTTACTGTTTGGCTGACGGGAATTTTCGTTTGCCATGGATGACTGTGACTCCTTTCTTCGCATTCGGGCGGATTTTTGCGTGTGATCTGCTCTGATGGCGTTTCCCGCCCGGAAACTCTTCGCTTTGTGCGGCACTTTCCGCTGGGGGTACTTTTTGCCGCATGGGGAAATTCTGCCTGCCGGGGAGAAGGCTTCCTTTACCGGAGCGGCTCCGTCCGGCAGGGCTTTTGGTTCAGAAAGGGCTGCCGCCGCGCGGCAGCCCCTCATGTCGGGTACGGATCAGTCCTCGTGAACGTCCTTCATGGAGAAGTCCATGCGGCCCTTCTTGTCAAGACCCATATACTTCACCTTGACGGCGTCGCCGAGCTTGAGCACGTCCTCCACCTTGTCGATACGGTGGTTGGTGATTTTGGAAATGTGGACAAGTCCTTCCTTGCCGGGTGCATATTCCACGAACGCGCCGAATTCCTTGATGCCGGTGACGTGACCGGAGTAGACAGCACCGACTTCCGGCTCGAACACGATTGCGTCGATGGCAGCCTTTGCCGCCTTTGCCTGTGCGTCGTTGACAGCGGCGATGTGAATGGTTCCGTCGTCGTCGATGTCGATCTTGGCGCCGGTGTCGGCAACCAGCTTCTGAATGACCGAGCCGCCCTTGCCGATGACTTCGCGGATCTTGTCCGGATCAATGTGCATGGTGGTCATCTTGGGTGCGTATTTGGAAACCTCTGCGCGGGGCGCGGGAATCGCCTTGAGCAGCACCTCGTCGATGATATAATCTCTGCCCGCGTGGGTCATGGCGAGAGCCGCCTTGATGATTTCGGGGGTCAGACCGTCGATCTTGAGGTCCATCTGAATGGAGGTGATACCCTTGTGCGTGCCGGCAACCTTGAAGTCCATGTCGCCGTAGAAATCTTCGAGACCCTGAATATCGATCATGGTATCCCAGGAGCCGTCCTCAGCGGTAATCAGACCACAGGAGATGCCCGCAACGGGAGCCTTGATCGGAACGCCTGCGTCCATCAGTGCGAGCGTGGAACCGCAGACGGAGCCCTGCGAGGTGGAACCGTTGGAGGAAACCACATCGGAGACAAGACGGATGGCGTAGGGGAATTCTTCCTCGGAGGGAAGAACGGGGATGAGCGAACGCTCAGCGAGCGCGCCGTGACCGATCTCGCGGCGGCCGGGAGAACGGACAGCCTTTGCTTCACCGGTGGAGAAGCCGGGCATATTGTAATGATGAATATATCTCTTGGAGGTCTCGGGGTCGATGCCGTCGAGCATCTGTGCCTCGGAGAGCGTGCCGAGCGTTGCGGCGGTCAGAACCTGGGTCTGACCTCTTGTGAACAGCCCGGAACCGTGAGTACGGGGCAGGATGCCGACCTCTGCGCCGAGAGGACGGATCTGATCCATGCGTCTGCCGTCCACACGCTTCTTGTCAACCAGCAGCCAGCGACGGACGATTTTCTTCTGAATCTTGTAGATGAGCTCGGGCATCTGTACGCCGAGATCGGGGTACTCTTCGCCGAACTTCTCCATGATTGCGTCCTGAATCGGAACGACCTTTGCGTCACGGACGGTCTTGTCATCGGTGTCGAGCGCTTCCATCATGTCCTTTTCGCAGAAGGCGAAAATCTTGTCGAACATATCGTGGTCAAGCTCGCCCGATGCGTAGGAGAATTTCGGCTTGCCGATCTCCTTCACGATGGAGTCGATGAACACGAGCAGGTCCTTGATCTCCTTATGCGCCATCATGATGGCTTCGTACATGGTGTCGTCGTCCACTTCGTTTGCGCCCGCTTCGATCATGACGACCTTTTCCTTGGTCGCCGCGACGGTCAGCTGGAGGTCGCTCTTCTTCTGTTCCTCATAGGTCGGGTTGACGATGATCTTACCGTCCACCAGTCCCATGAACGCGCCGCCGATCGGTCCGTTCCACGGAATATCCGAAATGGAAAGCGCGATCGATGCGCCGATCATTGCGGTGATTTCGGGGGAGCAGTCGTTATCGACCGACATCACGGTCAGGGTCAGGGCAACGTCGTTGCGCAGATCCTTGGGGAAGAGGGGACGGATCGGACGGTCGATCACACGGGAAGTGAGAACTGCCTTTTCGGAGGGCTTTCCCTCTCTTTTGAGGTAGCCGCCGGGGATCTTGCCTGCCGCGTACATTCTTTCGTCGTAATCGACGGAGAGGGGCAGGAAGTCGATGCCGTCACGCGGCTTCGCGGACGCGGTCGCGCAGCAGAGGATCGCGGTTTCGCCGTAACGGATCAGAACCGAGCCGTTTGCAAGACCTGCCATTTTGCCGGTCTCCACGACGAGCGGTCTGCCCGCGAAAGTGTAGTTGTACACCTTGTAGTTTTTGAAAACCATCGGTGAACTGGTAACATGATATTCGGACATTTTGAATTCCTCCATGATATATATTGCCCTCTCACAGAGGAAAAAGCACTTGATGACGCGTCCGAGTCCGGGGAATCGGACGCATCATGAAATGCTTGCCCCCACGCAAGAGGAATTTTCGATTTTCCGGAAATAACAGAAGAGTGAAAAGCGGAGAAAACGCCTCCGCTTTTCACTCAGAGCCTGTTACTTACGCAGACCGAGCTTCTCCACGATTGCACGGTAGCGCTCGATGTCGGTCTTCTTGAGGTAAGCGAGAAGGTTTCTTCTCTGACCTACCATCTTCAGAAGTCCGCGACCGCTGTGATGGTCCTTGTGGTTGCGCTTCATGTGCTCCGTGAGGTTGTTGATCCGGCTGGTCAGAAGAGCGATCTGCACTTCGGGAGAACCGGTGTCGCCCTCGTGGGTGGCGTACTGCTCGATGATGGACTGCTTGAGTTCTTTCTCCATGGTAATTTTCACCTTTCTTTTTTTATGCGTTAACACAGTGTCCGGCGGGTGAAATCACCGCACACAGCGGTCTTGTACCCGGATACCGAGTCAACGTCATGCATAGTCAGTATACCACAACCGAACGTCTTTGTAAAGGGCTTTTCGGAATTTCTTCCGATGAATTTTGTTGAGATGATTTTTTGCTTGCCGGAGTGCCGCCTGCTCAGCGTGACATCCGCCGCGCGGAAGCTGCGCCCGGACGAAAGAGCGCCAGGGGACAGCCGCGCCGCCCGATTGTTTCTTCTGTCGAAAAATTTTACGCAGCACGGGCGGCGGCTCTTGAAAATCCGGCGAAAATATGATATACTGAAATATCTGAGGATAAACTACGATGGCATTGCTTGCCGGAAGGATTGTATAGAGTATGCGGAATCAGCAAAACAAACAGAATGCCGGGAAGCCGTCCGCGTCCGCACGTGGGACGGGGAGTTCCGGAAAACAGACGGGAAAATCCGCGTCGGGCACCGGGGCCCGGAAAAACACCGGCGCGTCCCGCGCGGATGACGGGAGAGTGCGCCTGTCCGCCGCAGAGCGGTTCGGTAAGCAGCCGGACAAGCGCGGCGCAACCGACGAAAAGAAAAATAACCGCGCGGGAGACGACCGCCAGGTCGTGCGCCGTGCCGTCCGCAAGGATACGGGAGCAAAGGGGCAGGAGGCGGCAAAGAATCCGCCCGCACCGGCAAAGAAGGAGTACGACCCCAGGTCGTCCGCGCCGATCCATCAGGTACTGCCGTTTGTGTTCCTGATCCTCGGCTTGTTCTTCGCCGTCTGTTTCATCCTCTATGCGGTCAATAAGGATCACGCGGAGGAGGTCATCGGCACCGTCGGCAGAGGGATCTGCCGCGTCTTGTTCGGCGTGCTCGGGTACGGTGCGTTCACTCTGCCGGTCGTGTTTTTCAGCCTCGGATTTCTCTGGCGGAGAAGCGTGGATAACGGCTCTCTCGGGCTACGGCTCGGGCTGACATTCCTGTTTTCCGTTCTTCTGTCCGCGTTTCTGCACATCGTCATCGTGCTTCGCCCCATGGAGACCCTGCCCGGGTATGACATCGGCGCGCTTTACCGTGAGGGCGCTCTGATCGGTGGCGGCGGTGTGGTCGGCGGAATCATCGGCAGGGCGCTGTATACCGCGCTCCGCCTCGCGGGAAGCTCGATTCTCTGCGTCGGCGGTCTTTTGCTGCTCGGCATGTTCTTATGCGGTGTGACGCCGGTCTATGTCTGGACTTCGATCCGTTACCGCGCCCGCCGTAACCGGGAAAGAAGGGAAGCGGCGAAGGCAACGCGCGAGGAGATCCGAGAGAACCAGAAACTCGCCGATGCGGTGCTTTCCGGCGGACTTGACACCGACCCGGAAAACGGCAAGCGCAAGAGGGGCGCCAGAGCCGGGCAGACTGCAGAAGAAAATGTTCCCGGAAAAGACGAAAAGGCGACCGCCTCCGAAAGCACGGGGGCAAAGAAGGGACGTTCTGCGTTCCGCATGGATTATGCGGACGATCCGGAGGATGCCGGGGAGCCGGATGGCAAGACTGAGAAACCCAGGCGCCGTAAAGCGCGCGAGGATACCGAAATCCTGCCCGTCATGACGGACGAATCCATCCCGCACGAGGAAGAAAAAGACGACCTCGACGACATCCCGGGGCTTACCGAGCTGGATATGTCCGCCGTATACGGCAATCCCGCCATGCGTGAGGAAATGCGCCGTTCGGATGAGGTCAACAGTGCGGCAAAGGAAAACGGCTTTACTGCGACCGACTGGATGAGATCCACGCCCGACGGATTCGGCTCCGACGACAGCGCGTCTCAAGCCTTTGCGGAGGCAAGCAAAGCCGCGCTCGCAGAGGACGCGCCCACCGCAAAGCCGGCAGACGCGGCGCCTGCCGGAAACGTTCCGGTCCCCGTGGAGGAACAGAAGCCGGAGGACGAGAGAATTCAGCAGCTGTTCGCCACGGCACAAGAGGCTTCCGAGGGAACGGTTCCCGCGCCCGCTCCGGCAACTTCGGCATCCGTGTCTGTTCCCACACCGGCGAAGAAGCTCCGGAACGACATCCCGATCAAGGAAAACGGTTCCGAAGCCGAGGAGTATCTCCCCGTGGACGAGGAGACCGGCGAGGTGCTTTCCGCCGAGCCGACCGAGCATCCCTATGTGTTCCCGCCCGTTGACCTTCTGAAGCAGGGCGACAGTACGGTACGGATTACAAAAGAAGAAGTCGAGCGCAACATGCAGACGCTCCGCAGTGTGCTCAAGAGCTTCAACATCAATATCAAGGAAATGGCGTATTCCTGCGGACCCACCATCACCCGCTACGAGGTGCGCCCCGAGTCGGGTACCCGTGTCCGTCAGTTCACGCTCCTGTCCGACGATATTGCCCTGGGACTTGCCGCGAAATCCGGAATCCGTATCGAAGCGCCGATTCCCGGCAAACCCGCCGTCGGTATCGAGGTGCCGAACGACAACCCCGCAACCGTCTGGCTGCGTTCGCTCATTGATACACCCGAATTCACGTCGAGCAAGGGCATTCTTCCCGTCTGCCTCGGCGCGGACATTTCCGGCAAGGAAGTGTTCCTTGACATTGTCAAGATGCCTCACCTTCTGATCGCCGGTGCAACCGGTATGGGTAAGTCGGTATGTATCAACTGCCTTGTCACCAGTCTCATGTACCGCTACTCTCCCGCCGACGTCCGCCTCATCATGGTGGACCCGAAGCAGGTCGAATTTGTACCTTATAAAGATATTCCGCATCTGTTTGTTCCGATCATCACGGACCCCAAGGCGGCGACGGCGGCGCTGTCCGCGGCGATCGACGAAATGGAAGACCGTTTCACGAAAATTAAGGATATGGGCGTCCGCGATATCCGCGGTTACAACGACATCGCGGCAATGGATCCGGAGGTCGAGAAGATGCCGTACATCGTCATCATCATCGACGAGCTTGCCGACCTCATGATGACCGCCTCGGACGAGGTAGAGACCAGTATCTGCCGTCTTGCGCAGAAGGCGAGAGCCGCGGGCATTCACCTGATCATCGGTACCCAGCGTCCGTCGGTTGACGTCGTCAAGGGTACGATCAAGTCCAACATCCCGTCGCGTATCGCGTTTACCGTTGCGTCGCAGGTGGACTCCAAGACCATTCTTGACGCGGCGGGCGCGGAGAAACTCATCGGTCGCGGTGATATGATCTATGCCCCCGTCGGCGCAATGAAGCCGATCCGCGTGCAGGGCGCATTTGTTTCGGATAAGGAAGTCGAGAGCATTTCCGATTTCATCAAGAAGAACAATGATCCCGTCAAGTACGACGAACAGTTCATGAAGCGCATGACCGAGGCAGCCGCGCGCGTCGGAGCCAAGAAGAACGAGGGGCTGGAGACCGACGGCGAGTCCGCATATCAGACGGGCGACGATGACGACAAGCTCCGCGCCGCGTTGGAGATTATTTACGATACCGGCAGAGCGTCCACGTCGCTTCTGCAAAGAAAACTCAGCATCGGATACGGCAGAGCCGCCAAGATCCTTGACGCACTGGAGGAACAGGGCTTCATCGGTCCGCAGGAAGGCTCCAAGCCCCGTACCATTCTCATCAGCCGGCAGGAGTATATGGAGCGGTACCTCAACGATACGGTGCTTTCTTCCGGCGATGGCGGAGACGGCGGGGAAGACTGACCGAAACATTCTTATTCGCAGCCGCGCGACCCGGCGTGCCGGATCGTACAGCGCAGCAAAGTGCCAAGCCGTTCGCATGGCGCGGCAAACAAGCATCCGATGCGGGTGTCCAACAAAAAGGAAGTCCCGGGCTTCCTTTTTGTTGGACTTGGTCGTATTATGATACGTGTTTCCGGCTCGCGGATATTCCGGCTCGCACATGAAAGCGAACAAGGTCGTTGCTTGACAAACGAATTGCTTTGTGATATACTGGACGTCAGTATAGGAACATCCTGATTTCTTGTAAACAAGATGTAAATTTCCGGAACAGCGCTTGACAAGGAGGAACAGGTCGTGTACAGGGCCTTGACAGACAGAAAGACAGACGGACAGACCTGCCCGTTTTGTAAGCGCATTTTCCGCACGGGCGTTTTTTGCGCCGGCGGACACTGTGGGGAGGGATACCGCACCCATTTTGACTGCGTCTCCGCTGTATTTTGTATATCAGAATATTTTTGCCGCGTTTCCGGTGTTTCCGGGGAAGCGGCTTTTGTCGTTCCCGGAGTCCGCGACCATGCGCGCCCGGCCGTCCCGCCGCGCTTCGGTCGTGCCGACGCGTTCCGGTTTACTGAAAGCGGGGTGGCGGCATGAGCGCTGAACTGATCGTTCTGTTCCTTTTGTACCCGCTCGTCGGCTTCTGTACCATCTGCACGCTTGCCAGATACCGGATGCATGTGGCGACCGTTGCTTACACCGTGGCGTTTTTGGTCCTGTTTTTGTTCCTCCCGGTCTACACGGGAAATGATCTGCTTCGTCAGGTCCTTGCCGATTACAGTGTGGTCTCCTCCTCCGGCTTTTTCTGGAATGCAACGTGGGTGGTGTTTCAATCCGTCACGCCCTACTTGTCCCTGACATTCTTCATCGCAATCCTCATCTCGGTGTTCCTTTGCCTGTCCGCCATTTCGGTGGCGGTCACGGCGATCCGAGTGGTGCGCAAGCTCCGGATGCGCCGGGAGCCGTACCGGATTGTGTCGGTTTATTCGGTCAGAAAGATCGGGATTTGTCGCAGAGTCCCGAAGCCCTATAAATTCTGTCATGCGTTTTGCAGGTATAACTGTTGATAGACGGCGCAACCGGAAGTTGCAACCTCAAAATCATAAGTCTACTGCAATACAAAACAGAATGAAGGAGTATATATGAAACACAATAAGAGAGCATTTACGATCGTAGAGCTTGTCATCGTGATCGCGATTCTTGCGATTCTCGCGGCAGTTCTGATCCCGACCTTTGTCAACCTGACCAAAAAGGCGAATGAATCCAATACCATGCAGCTGGTCAAAAACATGAACACTGCGCTGAAGGCAGATATGCCCGACGGCAAGCATCCGACGATGCAGTCCGCGCTGGACGCAGCGAATGCGTTCGGCTATGATCTGGAGAAGATCAACAAGTCCAAGACGGACAACGAGATCCTCTGGGACAGCGCAAATGACTGCTTTGTGTACATGAAGGACGGCGAAGCACAGTACGTGCCGGACAGCAATCTGACCGTCTCCAAGGAAAAAATGAAGACTCAGCCTTACATGTACTGGAAGATCGTTTCCGCTGAATCCGAACTGACCGCGGCACTTGGTGGAGACTACAGCGTGTATCTTGGCTACGAAGCCGCAGGCCCGATTACCATTGCAAAGAAGGGCATTGACGTCGGTGCCAATAAGAACATTGATGTAACCTTTACCGATCCGGATACTGACTATACTGTGGCAATCCGCACCAACGGCGGTGCCCTCAGAGTCAATGCTCCCAAGGCGACCGTTGATCACTACGATAAGGCGGATATGGTGGTTATCGAGGCGGTTGCCGGGAGTTCGTATCATGAGTGGGGCACTGTGGTCGGTAACATGGAGATTCACAAGGGAAGAATCGAGCTTGCTTCGGGTGCAGATGTTAACACCATTTTTGTTTCGTCCAAGTCTGCCGGTGACGTAAAAGTTGATGTTGTCAATGGCGCAAAGATCGGAACTGTAGCTCCTACAACCGAGTCAGCCAAAGCCGACATTAAAGCATCAGCAACAATTCCTTCGGATGCGAAAACGGAAGCAATCGTAGCTCCCAACAACGACTTTGCCGGTGGTCTCGGAAGTGAGCAGAGCCCTTATCTGATTGCCAACGGCTCACAGTTTGCCAATATGAACAAACTTGCCTCGGAAATGAATGAAGGCAAACCCTATTACTTCAAGCAGATTGCAGATATTGTTGTTACCACTACCTACAAAGCAAATGGTTTTGCTGGTGGATATGATGGCTCGAATTACAAGATTGTTGCGAATTTACCGGACGGAAAATACACAAGTTTGTTCAGCGCAAATCAGACAACAGGGTTTGTAACTTTTAAGAATATGAATATAGTAATGAGCAATGTGGGTGTGAATTTGTTAGCTTGCGCCGACTGGGGAACAGATTATGGAGCTACGTTTGACAATATTACCTTTGATAGCACTGAGCCGGTCGTAAAAGTTAACTGTACGAATTTTGGCTTTATTTTGTTCGACGCTTTGTATACTAAGGGCGATAATAACCCGACTTATACATTCTCCAATATTACCAATAATGTTAATTTGCAGAATGAAAGCACTTGTACCGGCTTTATCGTAGGGTCTGGTCCTTGTTTTAATACAAAAACAACTGTTAAATATATTAACTGTGTTAACAATGGGACTATCACCGGTACAAGTAGTGTTGGATTCTTGTATGGGAACTCTGCATATATTGAGTCAGTCGAGGACACTCAGAGTGTGATTGAAGTTGAAGGCTGCAAGAACAACAGTGTGTTGAGTTCCACAAAGGACTCGGCAACGGTTGCCTTTGCGCCTAAGATGGAAGCACTGAATGAGCGCTATCAAAGTGCAGTCGGTGGTTCGTTCCTGACTACTAATTATTTTGCAGGAAAGAACTTCACTGTTAATCAGAATGGTTCCGCATTTACCATCAATACAGACGATACTGCTGTCAATTACAAGCTTGCATTTAACGTGGGGGCAACTTATTGGACAACATCCGGTAAGGATTGGACCGACAGCGACGTTGCCCTGATTAAAGATGGCAAACACAAAGGAACCTGGGACGTATCCAATGGGAAAAAGTATCTCATTGACTTGCCGGTTGATGCCGCGGCTTCCGGTACTTTGACCGGTTCGTTCAAGGCATATGATAAGAGAACCGCAGAGGCAAATGGCATTACGGTAAATGAGTTTACAGATGGGTATGCAATTGTTGTGAAAGACAATGTTACTTATCTTGTATTTGACGTTTCCGGAAATACTTATATTGATTGCACAGTTTCGTTGCTTGTATATGCATACGATACCAATGCTAATCTGCTGGGAATTAAGAACGTAAAATAAGTCCTCTCCCCTCCCCGCCTCGGCGGGGAGGGTTTTTATATCAAAATTATTTTTCCAATATTGGAACAAAACATTTGCAATACCACTTGACAAACCGGGCGGAGAGGGGTATAATGAGTTCAGAAAACGAAAAACGGCTTGTTTCGCGCCGTGAAATCCCGGAATAAATCCGACAAAGCCGACAGAAAGGGAAACGATATGAAAGCAGCACCGAAAAAGAAACCCGCCACCGCCCCGTCACCGGAAACCACCAAAGAGGACAGAGCACGCGCACTGAAAACCGCGATGAGCCAGATCGAGCGCAATTTCGGCTCCGGTTCCATCATGAAGCTCGGCGAAAACGCGCACATGACCGTGCAGGCGGTGCATACCGGCTCGGTCGCGCTGGATATGGCGCTCGGCATCGGCGGCGTGCCGAAGGGAAGAATCATCGAGATCTTCGGGCCGGAATCCTCCGGTAAAACGACGGTTGCTCTGCATATCGCCGCCGAGGTGCAGAAAGCGGGCGGCAACGCAGCTTTCATCGACGCGGAGCACGCGCTCGATCCCGTGTATGCCAAGGCGCTCGGCGTCAATATTGATGAGCTTCTGGTGTCCCAGCCGGACTGCGGCGAGGACGCGCTTGAGATCACCGAGGAATTGGTGCGCTCCGGTGCCATTGATGTGGTCGTGGTGGACTCGGTCGCTGCGCTGGTCCCGCGCCAGGAAATCGAAGGCGATATGGGGCAGGCGACCGTCGGTATGCAGGCGCGGCTCATGTCGCAGGCAATGCGCAAATTGTCCGCGGTCATTTCCAAAACCAACGCGATCGTCATTTTCATCAACCAGCTCCGTGAAAAGGTCGGCACCATGTACGGCAATCCGGAAACCACGCCCGGCGGACGTGCGCTGAAATTCTATGCGTCGGTGCGGATTGATGTTCGCCGTTCGGAACAGCTCAAGAACGGCGCGGAGGTGTACGGCAACCACATCAAGTGCAAGATTGTCAAAAACAAGGTCGCACCGCCGTTCCGTGTCGCGGAATTTGATATTCTGTACGGCAAGGGAATTTCCCGCGCGGGTGAAATTCTTGATTTTGCGATTGCGTATGACATCATTCAGAAGAGCGGCTCGTGGTTCTCCTATCACGGCGAGCGCATTGGGCAGGGCAAGGACAATATCCGCAAGATGCTGGAAAACGATCCGGCTATGCTGGATGAGGTGGAAGCACAGGTCCGCGCGAAACTGGAAGAAATTCAGAATAACCCGGACGCGAAGGCGGAGTATGACGTTGCGGACGAAGAGGACGACTTCGACATTGATCTTCTGAAAGAAGACGGCGAATCTTCCGGCACGGGAGAGGACTGATCTCCGTATGACGATTACCGTTACCTCCCTTGCCGCGCGCAACTGCGGGGAAGAAATTCTTGTTACGGTACGCCTCTCGGACGGAGAGCACGAGGAACTGCGCCGTTTTGCGCTCACGACCGCGCAGTATGCGGAAATGAAACCGCAAAAAGGCGAGATTACCGAAGCGCAGTTTGATGCACTCGAAGAGGCGGCGGAAATCGGAAGCGCGATCCGCAAGGGAAGCGGCATTCTCGCCTTTGGTGCAAACTCAAAAAGAACACTGGTGCAGAAGCTGCGCCGCCGCGGCTTTGACGCGGAACGGGCGACGGCGGCGGCAGAGTATCTTGCAGAGCATAAATGCCTTGACGAATCATCGGATGCCCGACGCGAGGCGGAGCTTTGCCTGAAAAAGCTCTGGGGACGGCGGCGGATCCTGGAGCATCTGCGTGCCCGCGGGTACGGGAGAGAAGCGCTTGCGGACGTGGCGGAACTGCTTGACGGAGTGGATTTCGGAGAACAGTGCCGCAGACTGACGGAGAAGCGTTTCCCGGAAAAGCCGGAAACGCCCGCGGAACGGCAGAAACGCTTTGCCGCGCTTACCCGTTACGGATATACGCCGGACGAAATACGCGCGTCGGGGGCGCTCGACGGGCTTGACGAGGACGCAGATATTCCCGATGATTTCGGCGATTGATGTCGGGAAGCCGGGCGTGTCGGCGTTCCTGAATTCTCAAGCCATGAATCCGGTTGCCACTTTGCGGCCGATGTGCCGCAAAGTGGCATTTTATACATACTTGCCGATGAATCAGCCGGGGGGCCGCTGATCGTAGCGGCTCGTTTTCAAGCTATGGGGGTGTTGCTGTTCCCTGCGGATCTACGGCTTTACCGGATGAAGCGCGCTTTGCGGTTTTTCTCCTCCCGGTGACCGCCGGCTGTCAACGTTTGCGTAATGCGAAAAAAGTTTGACTTTTTTCAGAAAAACACTTGATTTCCGAAAAACAATGTGATATAATAGCAAAGTCGCCGATGAGTAGGCGGCACCCGACCGACGGCTATGGAGAGATGGCTGAGCTGGTCTAAGGCGCACGACTGGAAATCGTGTGTTCGGCTAATAACCGACCGAGGGTTCGAATCCCTCTCTCTCCGCCATCAAGACACACGCAAAAGGAGCGTACAAAACTCCGTTGCGTGTGTCTTTTTCTATGCAAAATAGGGGGTAAATTGCCGTTTTTGTTGCAGTTTACCCTTTTTGTTGTTTCTTCGCGTATCGCCGTGGGGATTTGTTCTTCACTCGCTTTGGGAAACCGCAAACCTTTAACGATTGCACGAAAAGGATTTTTGCACGATAAGTAGCGTATGATTCTCACTGCCTTAATCAACGAAAAAATTACCGACCGCACTCTTACGAACGCAGTCGGTCGTTTGCTTATAATCTCCTTTATTCTATTTCAAATCCCCATACGACCTCACAAGAGCCGTTCCAACCATCTTCCCAACCTTCAGGTTTGCTCTCATAAGAAGTTTTTATAGTAACATTTGTTAATCCTGAAAAAACATCCTTTTCAATTATTTCAACGTATTCAGGAATAATAATAACT
>CAKSZH010000016.1 GCA_934525675.1 uncultured Eubacteriales bacterium | reverse complement strand
CCCGATGGGTGCCCGCCGTCAGGCTCGCCGGCAAGCGCCGGCGTCGCCGCCGGATCCCCATCGGTGGTGTCGCTGTTCCCGTCCGCGCCCGATGGGTGCCCGCCGTCAGGCTCGCCGGCAAGCGCCGGCGTCGCCGCCGGATCCCCATCGGTGGTGTCGCTGTTTCCGTCCGCGCCCGATGGGTGCCCGCCGCCAGGCTCGCCGGCATGCGCCGGCATCGCCGCCGGATCCCCATCGGTGGTGTCGCTGTTCCCGTCCGCGCCCGATGGGTGCCCGCCGTCAGGCTCGCCGGCAAGCGCCGGCATCGCCGCCGGATCCCCATCGGGCGCTCCGCCCTCCGGGAACCGTTCCGTTTCCTCAATTGTTTCTGCCGCTTCCGTTACTTCCGCCTTTTCCGTAATCTCCATCTCCGTTCCCCTCCTTTCCGCCCTGTCCGTTCCTCAGTTCAGCGAGAAGAGTATCTCTCCCCGCAAGTAAGCCCGACGGCAGACGCTCCAGATACTGCACCGCCGTAATGTGACCGCCGGAAAGCAGCTTGTCCAATACGTTCACCGTCTCGGATGCACTGTATCGCCCGCTGCCTGCGATCTCCGCGAGCGCACGCACCGTCAGACCGTCCAGCACCGAGAAGTCCGCAAAGTGAACGGTCCCCGAGCCGTCGGCAGACGGCACCGGACGTTCCGGCGGATAGGCGGAACGGATGAGGTCCGCCCAGATCTCCGCGATTTCTTCCAGAAAACGCGTGTAGGACGAGACTACCTGCCCGAGCGAGACGCGCGACGCTTCCTGAAGCGCCAGAATCGCGCTCGTGTTGGATGCTTCGGCGGAACCCAGTACCGTGTCCGTCGCACCCATCATTTCCTTGGTCGCCTCGGTCACCCGGTCAATGAAGACCTGATAGCCTTCTGCCATTTTGCCCGTCCCCACAACGCTTACCGCGTCGGAAATGTTTCCTCCGCCGACCGCCGCAATCGCTTCGCCGACCTCGTTGCTCCATTCGGGAATCCGCGACTGATCGTAGATCACCTTGGAGAACGCCGTGTCGCGCATGTGCTTCATGCAGAGCGCATAGGCAAGGTTGAGAAACCGCTGGTTCGGAAGCAGGGAAGTGATGGGCGAGGTGCCGTGATAGCTCCCCCGCGTGCGGTACCAGTTGAAGAGCGCGATGGGGTAAATACGCCGTTTTGTGTGTACCTCCGGGAAGTCCACCTCACGGGTGGATTTCCGGAAGACCACGTTTCCGTCCTTGTCTTTCCGGAAACGGATGAGGAAGGTCGCATAGTCGTCCGTGGGAAGCGCGTCGGCAAGGTCGCCGATCTTGGTGTCGCGGTTGTCGTCCGGCAGAATCTTTGCCCGTTCCGCCTCGCTGATACCCGCAAGCGCGGCGTCGCGCCGGAGTTCTTCCACGGATGCGCGCCCCGCCAGCATGACCCATGCCTGTGACTGAATGTCGGAGGAGGAGACATCCGCGAGGAACAGATTCGAGCCGTCGATCCGGTCGGTCTCCACATTGCCGGAGAATCCGCCCGCACTGCCCATGTCGCCGTTCCAGCGGCAGTAGACCGCCGCGTCCCCGGTCAGCGCCGCGTCAAGCAGCAGTTCCGGGATCCGGCGCTCCACGCGGGAATCCTTCCAGAGCCCCGCCGCCGCGTCCGAGAGTACACGCAGGGCTTCGTCCTGCCGCGTCGCTTCCGCTTTGTCTCTGGCAATTACGTCGTCCGTGACGTAGGAAAAGCCGACACTGCCGGAGCCGACCGAGGAAACGAGGTAATCCGTCACCCGGCGGACAATATTGAACACGGGATGCGGAAGTCCGTCCTCCTCAATGCCGTACCACTGGTCGCCGCGGTAAAAGCGTTCGTTTTTGCGGATCGTCGAATACAGCGAGATCCGCCTGTTGTATTCCCTGCCGGCATCATACAGCCGCCAGGAAACAGTCGTTGTTTGTTTCATCTGATCTTTTTCCTTTCGGTTTATCGGTACGGTTACTTCCTGCCCGTCAGGGAGAGACGGTAAAGCCCGACGCGTTCCACCCCGTCGGATACGATGCGTACCCGGAAGAAATGGAAGCGCCCCGGCGTGAAGCCGTACTCAATGAGTGCCGGTGCACCGGGCGCGGACGGCGTCTCTTTTCCGAGCACCGCCGTGGCAACGCTTCCGGTATCGGTCGTGAGGGTGACGGAAATCTTTCCGCCGCCGGTGGAGCAGGAGATGGCAAGGGAGCCGGACCTGCGGACCGGGTCGCGGTCGCCGAACCCCATCCAGTGGGTCTCGGCAAGCGCCCGGATCGGAACCGCCGCACCCGTCGGCGACTGATCCGCCGTCAGGGCCTCGTCCGTCAGGTACAGCGACTTTCCGCCGAAATACCCGACCTGCCCCGCAAAGGAAAAGAATCCGCTTGCGACGATCCCGGTAAAATCATACCAGGTTCCGGTCCTTACCCGGTAAATGCGGACAAGTCCGTTTTCATCGCCGAGATCGCGGATCCACAATTCCTGCCGCGTCCGGTCAAAGAACAGGTATGCGTCCCCCGTCAGCCCGAGTGTGCCGATGGCATCGGAAACGGGAGATGCGTCATCGAGATTTGAGGTCTCCGTGGTGTCGGTAAAGCGGCAGAGGTTGCCGTCCGAAACGGTGACGGGCGCGTTCTCCACGGTCGCGGCCGCGGTCGGCGAGCTGCATCCGATGCTGCCGTTGCAGAAACGGAAGCGGGGACTCGGCAAAAGCCGGACGAGCTGATAGGTCGCGTTTTCCGTAAAACACAGGATCCGGTCGAAATGACGGGCAAATCCGGTAATCGGGTAACCGTCCGGAACCGGATCGTAGAAATTCGCCGCTGGGATGTAGATTCCGTCCGGGGTGTACTCCGGAATGGGATCGCTCCAGCGGATCCCGCCGTCCTTTTCGGCAAGAAGCAGGTGCTGGCGGTCCTCCAGCCCCTCGGTCCGTGCGAGAAATACCCCTCTGACGTCGGCAAGCGGATGACTGTTTTCACCGTACACGGAATCGGGAACCTCGCAGACGATCTCCGCCGTGTGGTCCTTCGGATAAGAAGCCGGCAGGCGGACAAGCGTACCCATGGAATCGGTTTCATAGGTGTAGGTTCCGGTCAGCTCCTTTCCGTCAACCTTGAAACTTCTGACCGATTTCGGTGTGAATGGCAGCCGGAGATAGTCGGAGTATTCCGCAAACTGATAGGTCAGGCGGACGAAGCGCGTGAGCAGGTTGACATCCTCGTAAACATCGGCAGACGTGACACGCTGGGTGTTCTGATGCTCTTTCAGATAGAGCGGAATGTACGCCGAATCCCGGACCTCGGACGGAGTAACGCGGAGGATCTGCCCGTTCGTAAACAGGCAAAGCCCGTAGGCATCGCGGTAGAACGCGGCGCAGCTGCCCGTTGAGGCAACGGAGAGAATACGACGGATCCCGTCCTCCTCCGTGTAGTCGTAAACTCCCTCTTTTGTGGCGCAGAACAGGTGTTCTTTGCCCGCATAGAGCAGCGTGATGGCGGCACGGATCGGGGCGTTCAGAGTGGCAAGGTGTCGGAAGCCGCTGCGCTTTTCCAGCGCGCCGCCGGAAAGAACGCGGAAGTTCTGCACGTCCGCCACCGCGGACGGCTTGGTGCCGGACGGCTCCACTCCGGGACAGACCCTCTGATCGATCCCGGAAAAGCCGGCGACCGTCACGGTCTTTTCCGCGGCGGAGGAACCGCCCGACAGGGCAACCTTGCCCGATGTGACATTTGACATTTGGTTTCTCCTTGTTCTTTTTTGTTGAAGGGGAGGTTTCGTGTTCGTCTGCCCCATGTTGCCCTGACCCGTTCTCCCCGCGCCGGGGAACCGGAAGATTCGTTTCTCCAGGGGCGGTAGTACCGTTTGTTAAGGACAGTATACCGGGTTGACGCGCGGAAGACATACGGGAGGCTGGTCTCTCAGATGGGACCGTCCCGCGTCGGGAAACGGGTATCACGGGGGGTGGGGCAATGCCGGGAATGCACGGGACAGCGCTCCCGGAGGAGCGGAAGGATCCCCGGCAATCAGAACGAAAACGGTCCTCTCCGTACCGGAAACCGGAAGTCGGGTTTCCCCGCCACCCTGACGGGCGCCGGATTCCGGCTCATCACCGCATATCGGAGTGCCTCCGGTGCATGGGTGACGGCGTGCGGTTCTCCCGACGCGTCCTCCGACCGCTCTCGGTCGAACAGCAGCGCGGGCAGACATCGGATGAGTTCGTGACAATCCCGTGAGATCATCAGCCGGGGCTTGTCCCGTGACTCAGGCGATGTGTGAAGCATTTCGCGGAGTACCCGCCAGCCGGGCACGCGGCGGTCATCGGCTGCCCGCATCGGGGGCATCCCCGGGCACGCCTGCATGATCTCAAAGCCGCTGCGTCCCGTATCCTGCCGACGGTTCCACAGATCGGGGGAGGCGACCGCGTATTCCGCCGCTTCCCCGCGGGCGAGTTTTGCCACCTCCATTGCCGCCTCTCCGACGGTCAGTCCCGGAATGCAGGTTTCGCGCAGCACGTACAGAACCCCGTCCTCGCCGACGCCCAGAAGCAGGGCGGCGAGCATATCGAATCCGTAGTCCAGAGCGACAAAGCGCCTTGTGTATTGGGGGATCACAGAACGGTCGCAGGTGTGAACCTCCGGATCGAATTCGGGGAAAAACTGTCCCTCAAATACGTCCCAGCGCCCAAGGAGCCAGGCGTCGCGCAGACGCGGCGGCAGGCTTTCGAGGCTTTTGACGTATTCGGGGTCCGCGTCTGTCAGAACGTGATTGTCGAAAACGCGTGCGGGAATGAAGCAGTAGTCGTCGGGATTCTCTCCCTTGCGGAAGGCGCGGTCAACAAACAGACGTTTGACCCACGCGTGTCCCACGCCGCCGGGGTTACAGGTCAGATACATTCTCCGGGGATATTCCCCTGTGCCTCGCAGACAGGCCTTGAAAATCGAAAACTGATATTCGCTCAGTTGCGTTGCCTCGTCGATGGCGATAATGTCGTATTCCTGACCCTGGTAGCGCAGCACGTCGCGTTCCGACGCGCAGAAACCGAGGTAAATGCGGCTTCCGTTCGGGAAGGAAATGCACTTTTGTTCCTCGGAATAGGAGAGGATTTCCCCATACTCGGAGAGGAGCGGGCGGAGGTGATTTGCCCGTATTTCCGGAAGCGTTCTGCGGACAAGCAGACAGGTGATTCCGGAGTAGCGGAGGCAGAGGGCGACCAGCTTGCGCCGGAGCGCCCAGGATTTGCCACCGCCACGTGCTCCGCCGTATGCGGTGAAGCGTGCGGAGGAGCGGAAGAAAAGGAGCTGGCGCGGATTCGGCTTTCCCGCGATGTGAACCTCGCGTGTCATCCCGTTATGCACCGTCCTCCCAGACGTCGTGGTCGAAGATGAGTCGGATCCCTCCGCTCTCTTCGTCCCCGGTCGGGGAGGCGGACGGCTTGTCCGCGTAGCCGAGACGTTTCTTGAAGTAGGGGGTCAGCACCGAGGCGGAAACGCCCGAATTGAGCGCCTCATCCTCAAAGATTGCGCAGAGGGAATCGTAGATCTCCGGTTCTTCCGTAGATAAGATCTCCATCCGCGCCATACCGACTCCGAGAAACCGGCAGAATCCGGCAAGATTGGGGAAACGGCTGATGGGGGCGGCTTTTTTGGATTTTTCTGCGCCGTTCCCCTTTCCCGCCGGTATGTTCGCGGTTTCCGGAGTACCCGGCTTTCCGGCACAGCGTTCCAGATACAGGGAAAGCAGATCGAAAAGCAGTCCGCCTCTGGCAAGCGCCAACGGATCGCGGCAGTCGCGCGGAACGGGGCGGGGCAGGGAGGCAAATCCCCCCGCACCCGTTTTTGCGGAATGTTTGTTCCCGGTTGCGTCGCCCGCCGCGCTCATCGGCGGGGACGGATTTCCGGTTGCGTCGCCCGCCGCGCTCATCGGCGGGGACGGGGGTCTCCGGGAACGCCTGCCGCCTGCGGCGGTTTTCCCTCTTGCTTTGGCGCCGCGCTTTGCGGCGCCGGAGGCGTTTGTCGGCTGTCCGGAATGCTCTTCCGGTTCTCCGGTCGGCTCTTCCGCTTGCGGCGGTTCCTGCATCGGTATCTGCAACTGTTCGGCTTTCACTGTGCCTGACTCCTTTCTTCGGGATTCGCTTGTCCTTTTTTGCCGCCGGCAATCGGTACAGGAGATTTCCTGCTGTCGCTGCCGAGCGGTACACGTTTGTCCCGTGCAAGCTGATTATAGCAGGACTTTCCGTGTCATACCATGTCGCGCACTGACACGAAATGCCAAATAACATAATAATTTCAAATAAATGGAAAATGTGACGCGTTTGTTACGGAAATTGCGTCAGATTGGGTCAAATTTGTGCGGATGCGGGAGAATCAACCGGAATCCACGCGAAAAAACTGCGCGGCAGGGCAACGAAACCCCGGAAATAACGGGATTTTTCCGCTTCGGATCCTGCCGGAAGAGAACAATCAGGTTTTTATCACAAATTCCTGAAACTTCTTGCACTCCGGTGCGTCCTATGTTATAATAAGGTGGAAACTGTAACCAATCCGCCGGGCGCCGTGAACCATGCGGCGGGAACGTATCCGGGAAATGCTCCCGGGCAAGAATCATATGGGGGAAAACTATGAAAACTATATCTGTCATCGTGCCATGCTACAATGAGGAATCGACCGTTCTCACCTTCTTCGGTGAGGCGGAACGCGTCCGGCGCGAGCTGTTTACACCGCTGGACGTGGATTTTGAATACCTGTTTGTGGACGACGGTTCGACCGACAAAACGCTTGAGCTCATCAAGGGGCTTCGGGAGAAGAACGATCGTGTCCGGTTTATCTCGTTTTCCCGCAACTTCGGCAAGGAAGCCGCGATGCTTGCGGGCATGGAGAACGCAACGGGCGATTTCGTGACCATGCTGGATGCCGACCTGCAGGACCCGCCCGCCATGCTCCGCACCATGTATGACGGCATTGTGGACGAGGGCTACGATCAGGTCGCCGCGCGCCGCGTCACAAGAAAAGGGGAACCGATTCTCAAGACCATCGGCGCCAATGCCTTCTACAAGCTGATCGACAAAATGTCTGACGTGGAAATGGTCAGCGGCGCACGCGATTTCCGTCTTATGAAGCGCAAGGTCGTTGAGGCGATTCTCGCGCTCCCCGAAAAGTGCCGCTATTCCAAGGGCATTTTCAGCTTTGTCGGATTCCGCACCAAATGGATTCCGTATGAAAACAGCAAGCGGGTCGCGGGCGTCAGCAAATTCCCGCTCGGCAAGCTCATCCGCTATGCGTTTGAGGGCATTACCGCGTTTTCGACCGCACCGCTGTACCTTTCCGCCGTCACGGGCGGACTGCTCCTCACGGGCGGTATCGTCACGCTGATCCTCGCCATCATTTTCTCGAATTCCGTTCTGACCGGCTGTACCATCGGACTGCTCATCGGCGGCTCGATTCTTCTGGGACTCGGAATCCTCGGGCAGTACCTCTCCCAGATCTTCATTGAGATCAAGGCGCGCCCCGTTTACATCGTCCGTGAAACCGAAACGGACCATTCCATTGAACTGAAAAAGGATTGAACCATTATCATGCCGACCATATCCCAACAAAAAAAACTTCCCATATGGCACCTCATCGTCTTGTTCGCGGGAGCTGTGTATCTGATTTCCGGTTGTTTTTCGAACAGCCTCTGGTTTGACGAGTCCTTCACCGTGGGGCTGATGAATCACACAAGTCTCTTTGAGATGATCAAGTGGTCATCCTACGACGTGCATCCGCATCTGTACTATATTATTCTTTGGTTCTATACCCGCGTGTTCGGAACCTCCATCCCCGTCATGCGCCTGTTCTCCGCGCTGTTTGCGGTGGCGTTCGCTTCGCTGGGACTGACCCACTTCCGCCGCGACTTCGGCGACCGCATCGGCTTCTGGTTCACGACCGTGACCTACCTGCTCGGCGCCACCCTGACCTACGCGCTCCAGATCCGGATGTACACGATGGCAATGTATCTGGTCGGTCTGACCGCGATCTATGCCTACCGCATCGCACGCGGGGAAGCGACCAAAAAGAACTGCATCCTGTTTGCCGTTTTTTCGATCGCGTCGGCGTATACCCATTATTTCGCGCTTTTCACGGTCGCGGCGATCAACGTCATGCTGCTCGTCCGTACGATTCTGCAAAAGGATTCCGTCAAACGTTGGCTGGTTCTCGGCGCCGCGCAGATCTGTGCGTACCTGCCGGGGGCGTATGTATTCCGGCTCCAGATCAAAACGGGCGGCGCGGACTGGATCCGTCTTCTCTGGCCCGACACCGTGTACAATCTCGTTTCCTATCATCTGGTCGGGGACGAGCTGTATACCTTTTTTGAAACAACAAAGCAATACCGCTACGGCGGGCTTGTGTTCCTTGCACTTTACGTTCTCGCGGGTATCGTGCTGTACAGGCGGACCCGGCGCGCGGCGACAGACTCCGATGAGGGGAACACGGCAAAAACGCGCGAAGCCGTCCGCTGGTCGCTCTATGCCTATTTCGGCGTGGTGCTCTTTTCCATGCTTGTATCGCTGGTGCGCGAGATCTTCTATATCCGCTACACCATGGTGCTGTTCGTGTTTACGGTTTTCGTGATCGCGTATCTGATCGCCACATCGAAAGGTGCATGGAAAAAGGCGGTCGCGGTGATTCTGTTGGTTGTGCTTGCCGCGTACCCGGTTTACGGCACTTTCCGCCTCGCATACGACCCGTCTGCGGACGCGGTGACGGACGCGCTGGACGACAAGGTGCAAGAGGGCGACATCTTCTTCTTTGAGGGGGCGGATGTCTTTGTCGCAACGGTGCGCTATCCCGGCAATATGCAGTATTATTACAACGGTGCCCACTGGAAGGTGGAGAACACCTACCGTTCCTTCGGACCCAATGCACGGGTGCTGGATTCCCTCGACTGCCCCGAAATCAATGAGTTCCGGGGGCGCGTCTGGGTGACGCGCGGCGCCTGCTACGACTATCTGATGAGCCTCGGCGACTGCCGCGAGGTGACCTCGACGGGGACGATTCATCTGAAAAATCACAATTATAATTTTGAGTTTGTTCTCATTGAAAAGGGAATGAACTGACGCTGTACCGGCTCCGGCAACCGACGCGGAGCGGAGAATTGTTTTCCGTTTTTGCGGCGTTGTCCGGCAAATGGCGACGCATGGGGAAACCCGCCGCGCCGTCGGTCACGGGTTATCAAAGCATCAAGGGCGACCGCCGGTCGCCCTTGATTTTTATATTGAAAATCCCTTCAGACCGCAAGGTCTGACGGGATTTATGTTTTCAGAAGGGAATTTTTCGTCTGCCGGTTCCGGTGGGATCGTTTTTTATCCGGGAACGGGAAGAATCCGGATGCGGAACGCGGAGGAATTACGCGGAAACGGGGACGTTCCGCATACGCGGGGGGGCGGGGGACGGCATAGGACTCGGAGTCCGCGAAGCCGGTGGAGCCCCGTGCCCGCGCGCCGCGGCTTGCCGCGGCGGAACGGGACGCGCCAAAGGCGCGTCCCAAAACGCGAGAGGCGGCTCCGCCTCTCGCGCCCGCGGGCGCGGGAACGAAGAAATCACGCCGAGCGTCCCGGGGAGTGCCGTCCCCGCGCCTCCCCCCGTTCCGCGCTCGCTCCGGGGCGACTTCCGCCTCCGCCGCGCCAACTCCGCTTCGCTTGCTTACGCCGCTTTCCGGAGAATCTCCGGCACCTCGCGGAGCATATTCGTGATAAAAATGCCGTATCCCGTCGTCGGATCGTTGATGAGCACATGGGTCACCGCCCCCACAAACCTGCCGTCCTGAATGATCGGACTGCCCGACATTCCCTGCACGATACCGCCCGATACCTCAAGCAGCTTCGGGTCGGTGATGGTCACCGTAAAGCATTTGTTGCCCGTCGCAGAGCAGTCGATCGCCGACAGCTTCACTGCATATTTCTGCGGTTCCCCCGCATTCATGGTACACCAGATATACGCGTCGCCCGCGCGTACCTCCTCCGGCTTCGCCACCGGGAAGGGACCCTCCGGGATGTTGGCAGGCTTCTCGGTCAGCATACCGAACACCCCGCAGTGACTGTTGCCGATCAGCGCGCCGATCTTTTCCGCGCCGAAATATCCCTTGATTTCTCCCGGTGTTCCCGGCTGTCCGCGCACGATCTGGCTGACCGTCACGCCGGTGATGCTGCCCCGCTTCATGGGGATCAGCTTGCCTGTGTCCGTGTCGCAGATGCCGTGTCCAAGCCCCGCAAAGGTCGTTCCGTCCGAAGTGAGAAAGGTGACGGTCCCGATGCCCGCGCCGCTGTCGCGTACCCATACGCCGGTGCGGTACTTGCCCGCACTGCCGCTCGGTGTCAGCTTCATTGTCATGGTGCGCGTGTCCCGCGTGAGGGTGACCGTGATTTCTTTCCCGCCGGAATCCGCGACCAGCTTTGAGAGATGGTCCGCGCCCTCCACGGTTTTTCCGTTGATCCCGGTGATGACGTCTCCGATGCGGATTCCTGCTTTTGCTGCCGGGTTTGCCTCGCGTCCGCCTTCCTCGTCGGCAAACCCGACGACAAGAACACCGTTCACGAAGAATCTGACGCCAAACGGCATTCCGCCGGGATAAAGCAGTACCCTGTCGCCGCTTGCCGACACGGGAACCATGCCGAAAAGCGAGAACAGCATCACCGCCGCCGTCAGGATTGCCGCACACCTGACGGGTCTTTTGTTTTTCCCTGACTGTAACTGTTCACGTTTCATAAAAGGACTTCCTTTATTCTGTAATCTGTATTACGGGGAGCTCCGACGTCCGGCTTCCGGAACGGACGCAGGCGCTCCTCACTGTCCCGGCGGGCACGACTGCCGCGGCGGGAGTAACCATATCATCAAGCATTGTAAAAAGGGCAGATGGATCCCGACCGCGGTTTTGTCGCGGCAGTTTCCGTCTGCTTTTATCATGTCCCGCGGGCGGTGTTTCATGTCTTACAATATTGCTCATAGCGTGCGGAAATTGCCGATTGTCTGCCGCCGCAAAGACTGCGTGACTGCATCAAAGCGGCAAACAGCGATCGTTGCGTCGGTATGTACCGGGGAAATGTAAACAAATCGGGAAAAACTGCGTTTGTCTCTTGATTTTTTCGGGGAAACGTGTATAATTAGTTTACAAACTAACTAATTTTTGATCCGAAAAACGCGAACATCATCGTGACATCTGCCGCAAGCGCCCACCGCAAGCGCCGCCTTCCGCAAAACCGATTACCGAAAGGAGTGCATTTCCTTTGAAAAAAGATCAGAAAAATACTTCCCGCCCCACGGAATTTCCGCCGCCCCCGCCGCCGTGTCCCGATCCGGAGCAGGTCACCCCGCCCATGTTGGTCAATGAGATTTCCCGGCTGTTCGGCGCGTGGATGCGGACGAATTCCGGAGAGACGGTCGGCGTGATGTCCCAGAACAGCGCGCGGCTCATCATGCGCCACCTGTCCTTCCTCGACGGCGTCAGCCAGCTGGAACTGGTCCGCGCAACCTCCCTCAAGGCTCCCACCATCAGCGTCACGCTCAAAAAAATGGAGGAAGAGGGACTTATCCGCCGGGAAACCAACGAGGATGACCAGCGCGCCGTCCGCGTTTATCTGACCGAAAAGGGCAGGGGACACGACGAATTCGTGCGGGAAAATCTGCTCCGCGCCGACCGGATTGTCATGCGGAATTTTTCGGAAGAAGAATACGAGGTAACAAAAAAAGTATTGCTCCGGATGCGCGATAATATTCTTTCGGATCTGTGTGCGGCAGGTGTTTTTCCGGACAGACCGCCGTTTCCCTCAAAAAAGGACACGGATGGACCCGGCAACGCCGCAGAGCGTCCGGCAACTCCGGGGAAAGGAACTCTTTGATTTCATATGAAAAAACTGATAAAATATCTGAAGCCGTATCGCTTTCTTGCCATCGTGTCGCCGCTTATGATGATCGGCGAGGTGCTGGCGGATCTGCTGCTGCCGTATCTGACCACGTTTCTGGTCAATTACGGCATTGAGGGGATCTCCGTCACCGATCCGGAGCACGGGAGCGAGATCGCTTTCCGCCTGATGACGCTGTTCGGAGTCGGGGACGGAGAGCGTATGAAGATCATTCTTCTGTTCGGTATCCTGATGCTCTGCATCACGCTCGTCGGCGGCTTTTTCGGTGTCCTCTGCGCCTGGACCGCCGCGACTGCGGCGCAGGGATTCGGCAGAGACCTCCGCCGCGACGCCTTCGGGCGGGTCATGTCGCTCTCCATTGAACAGACCGACCGCTTCACGACCGGCTCTCTTGTCACGCGGATGACCAACGATGTTTCCATGATTGTGGATTTTGTCGAACAGATCCTCCGGATGTTTGTCCGTGCGCCCATGTTCCTCGTCGGCGGAACCGTCGCTCTGCTTTTGCTCAACGTAAAATTCGGATTTGTGCTTGCCTGCGCCATCCCGATTCTTTTAGTCATGCTCGGCGTGATCCTCTTCCGGGCGGTGCCGATCTTTGATAAAGTGCAGAAGAAGCTCGACCGCGTCAATTCGATCGTGCAGGAAAACGTCAGCGGCGCAAGAGTTGTCAAGGCGTATGTCAGGGAGGACTACGAGGGGGAGCGCTTTGACAAGGCAAACCGCGAGCTGCGGGATACCAACTATTCGGTTCTGCGCCTGCTTTCGGTCATCTCTCCTGTCCTGACCGTCATCATGAACTTTGCGATCGCGGCTGTCATTTTCATCGGCGGCTGGCAGATCCGCATCGGTGAGGCAGGCATGAGTGTCGGCACGATTATGGCGGCAATTACCTATATCACGCAGGTCATCATGTCGGTCATGATGGTGACCATGATGTTCCAGTCGGTGTCGCGTGCGCTTGCTTCGGCAAAGCGTGTCAGCGAGGTGCTGGAGACCGAACCGGTGATCCGCGGCGGCAAGGTCGGCGCGGGGAACGGAACTGCGGCGAATTCCGCCGCAGGGAATTCCGCGGCAAATCGATTCACCGCAGAAAACTCCGCCTCAGATGGACTTACCGCGGGGCACCGCGCCGCAGGCGACGCACTTGCGGGGGTTGCCTCCGTTCCGACGACGCAGCCGGCGAAATCTGCCACAGCGTTCCAAAACGACAATGCGTCCGACCCCGTCATCCGCTTCTCGGATGTTTCCTTCCGTTACCCGGGGACGGCGGGCGACGACGTGCTCAAGCATATTGACCTCACGGTCAGACGCGGTGAGGTGCTCGCCGTCATCGGCGCGACGGGCACGGGAAAATCCTCGCTCGTCTCGCTCATTCCACGCTTTTACGACCCCACGTCGGGAGAGGTATTTGTGGACGGGGTTCCGGTCAGGGATTACGATCTGACCGTGCTCCGGAAAAAGATCGGCTTTGTCATGCAGAAGAGCGAGCTGTTCTCCGACACGGTGGAGAACAACATCAAATGGGGCAAGCCCGACGCGACCCGTGAGGAAGTCCTCTCTGCGGCGCATACCGCGCAGGCGGACGGCTTTATTGAAGGGTTCACAGGCGGCTTTGACAGTTTCATTGCCGAGAAGGGCGCGTCGCTCTCCGGCGGACAGAAACAGCGGATTTCCATCGCGCGGGCGCTCGTCCGTTGCCCGGAGATCCTGATTCTCGATGATTCCACCTCGGCATTGGACCTTTCCACCGAGGCAAAGCTCCGGAGGGCGCTCCGCGAGCGGATGAAGGGAACGACGGTCATTCTCATTGCGCAGCGGATCGCGAGCGTGAAGGAAGCCGACCGCATTGCGGTGCTGGAGGCGGACGGCAGTATCCGCCATTGCGCGCCGCATGAGGAACTCTTACGCGTATCGGAGACCTATCGTGACATCTGCGCGTCCCAGGCGCGCCGAATTCGCCCGGAGGACCCCGGAATGCCGGAAAATCAAATTCTGACGGGAGGGGAAGAAGCATGACGGAAGCAGAGAACAACGAAATGCAGCGTGCCGCGGCGAGCGCGGGCAATCCCCCCACGTCCGATACCCCCGCGACGGTCGCAGGCAATCCCAACGCCCCCGCCGACGCCCCCGCAGGCGCACAACCTCCCCGTACTGCCGCTCCCGGTGCACAGCGCCCCGGCATGGGCTTCGGTCCCGGCAGAGGCGGTCCCGGCGGACCCATGGGTGCGAGAATGCACGCGGAAAAGCCCAAGAACCTCGGCAAAACCGTCGGTCGGCTGTTCCGTTATATCGGCAAGAGCCGGTTCGTGCTTCTCCTGATGCTCCTTTTCATGGTCGCCGTCACCGTGGTGGATGTCCTGGGGCCGATGCTCCAGCAGAAGGCAATCGACACCATCACATATGACATGGCAACGGGCAAGCTCGCGGTGGATTTCCCCGGGATGGTACGCTTCCTTCTTTTCATGGTCGTGCTCTTCGGCGCGTCCGCCGTGCTGTCGTTCTTCATGAACCTCATGGCGATGAAGCTGTCGCAGAACACGGTTTACACGCTTCGGAATGATCTCTTCCGCAAGCTCTCGCGCCTGCCCATCCGCTACACGGATACCCATAAGCACGGCGACATCATGTCCCGCATGACCAACGACTGCGAAAACGTGTCCAACGCCGTCAGCCAGTCGGTCTCCACGCTGTTTTCGGGGATTCTCACCATCGTCGGTGCGCTTGCCATGATGCTGTATTACAGCCCGCTCATGACGCTCGTCGCCGTCGTGACCATTCCTGTCACCATCTTTGTTTCGGGACGGCTTGCCAAATTCATGCGGAAGTATTTCGTCCGTCAGCAGGAGCTGCTCGGTCAGATGAACGGTCAGGTGGAGGAGGCGGTCACGGGCTACAAAACCGTTGTTGCCTACGGAAAAGAACCGGAGGCGGTGGAACGCTTCTCCGCATCCTCCGACGAATACCGCAAGACCTCCATCTCCGCGCGGGTCTGGGGCTCCGTCATGGGACCGATCATGAACTTCATCGGCAACTTCCAGTATGTGCTGTTGGCGGCGACCGGCGGTGCGCTGATCCTCACCGGCAACCCCATCACCATCGGCGCGATCCAGGCAATGCTCCAGTATTCCAAGCAGTTCACCCGTCCGATCAATATGATTGCCAACCAGTATTCCACCCTGCTTACCGCACTTGCGGGTGCGGAGCGTATCTTTGAGATCATGGACACGCCGGACGAGGTGGACGAGGGCAAAGCGCCCATCCTGCCGGAGGACGTGAAGGGCGGGATTGATTTCCGGGACATTCACTTTTCGTATGTCCCCGGCGAACCGGTATTGAAGGGCTTTGATCTGGACGTCCGTCCCGGACAGAAGATTGCCATCGTCGGCGCGACCGGCTCCGGAAAAACCACCGTCGTCAACCTGCTCACGCGGTTTTATGAGGTGGATTCCGGAAGCATCTCCATCGACGGGACCGACATCCGCGATATTCCCAAGCCGGTCCTGCGCCACTCGATTGCCATCGTACTTCAGGATACCGTGCTGTTCTCGGACAGCATTGCCGCGAATATCCGTTACGGCAGGCAGGACGCGACCGACGAAGAGGTCCGCGCGGCGGCAAGGCACGCAAACGCGGACAGCTTCATTGAGCGGCTGCCGGAGGGCTACCGGACGGTGCTTGCCGAGTCGGGAAGCAATCTTTCCGAGGGGCAAAGACAGCTGCTTGCCATCGCCCGCGCGGTGCTTGCCGACCCCAAGATTCTGATCCTCGACGAGGCGACCTCGTCGGTCGATACCAGGACCGAAATGCATATTCAGAAGGCAATGGTCGCGCTCATGAAGGGCAGGACCTCGCTCATCATTGCGCACCGGCTCTCCACCATCCGCGACGCGGACCGGATCGTGGTGGTCAAGGACGGTGTGATCGCGGAATCCGGCAATCACGACGAATTGCTTGCCGCCGGCGGGGAATATGCGAAGCTGTACAGCAGTCAGTTTGCAGGGCAAGCGACATAAGTGATATCGGCTGACTGCCGTCAGTTTGCCGGGCAGGCGACATGAACAGAATCGGCTGACTGCCGTCAGCGGACCAAAAAACGCCGCCCGCACGGCGGGGAAGCCGGAGAATTCCGTCGATGCCGGAAACGCAAAAACGTCCAAAAAATCATCAACCGGGAAGGAGGGAAAACGCAATGGCAACATCCGAAAAAGCCAAAGCGACGAAAGTGACCATGGCGGTGAAGGAAACTCAGGCGCCGAAGAGCCCGGCGGCGCCGGGAGCGACTAAGGGTCTGCAAGCAATCCCGGCGGAGGAGACCGATACACCGAAAGCAAACCGGGTACCCAAAGCGTCCAAGAAATCAAAGAGCCCGGCAGCGCCGGGAGCGACTCAAGTGCCAAAGAGCCAGGCAGCGCCCCAAACATCGAAAATCTCCGATTTGCGGGAAGTGCCGGATACAGCAAAGCCGGAAACGGAAAGCCTCGTTTCTGCCGTTTCTGTCGCTTCTGCCGGGACGGCGGAAGTTGCCGCGGCAGAGCAGAAAAATGATTCCATTGCCGCCAGCCGCGCGCGGTTTGCCCGCCTGATCCGGGAGAATATGCTGGAAGCGCAGGCGCATGACGGCGGCATCGGTACGCTCGGTGAAAAACGAATGCACGCCGTTATCAAGAATTATCTGGCAGACAGGCGGTTTCAGGAGATCCGGATGGATGCCGCGGAGGGTTCCCACGCCACGCGGTTCGTTGCAGATGTGTTCGACGGCGAACGCATTTTTGAGGTACAGACGGGCAGCTTTTACCCGCTTCGCGCCAAGCTCGACTATTATCTGAAAAAAACGCCGTACCACGTGACACTGGTTCACCCCGTCTCAGTCGTCAAGCGCCTTTCGTGGATCGATCCCGTAACGGGGGAGATCAGCACTCCCCGGAAATCCCCCCGCCGCGGGAGAATGCAGGATGTTGCGGGACAGTTGTTCTGGCTCACACCGTATATTTCGTCGGGTCGGCTGTCGCTTCGCCTGCTTTTGTGCGAAACCAGTGAATATCGCTGGAAAAACGGCTGGGGAAAGGGCGGCAAGCGCGGTTCCGTCCGATACGAGCGCATCCCGACGGCTCTGCTTGACGACCTGACCTATACCACCCCCGAAGATTATCGCGCGGATTTTCTGCCGGACACCCTGCCGGAACGCTTTACTGCCGCAGAATACGCAAGGGCGACCCGCATTTGCGGCAAAGCAACCTACGGAACGCTCGGTTTTCTTACGGCACTCGGGCTTCTTTGCGAGGACGGGAAGTCCGGCAGGGGCAAGGCTTGGCGCAGAGTCTGAAAACGCCCTCCGCCGTCCCTTTGCGCGGGTACTTGGTTTCACGGAGGGGAAAAAGACTGCCGGGTTCCGCCGCTCCGTTCCTGCGGAGCCCGTTTTCCTCATCGTATCCGGGTACTGCACTGCCGGAAACGCCACCTTATCAGGAGATTCCTCCAAATAAAAAAGCAGGCAACCGCCACGGCGGTTGCCTGCTTTTCTCACTATCAGATTACAGAAGCCAGTAGGGAAGCGCGTCGCCGACCGCGCAGAATGCGGCGGTTGCCCGGTTTTTCCCCGCAGGTTTCACGGCGGATTCCTCCGGAACGTTCACTGCTACTGCGGGTCCCCCGGATTTGGCGGGAAGCTCTTCCACTTCGGAGACCGCAGCCTTTTTGCGGACGCCTGTTTTCGTCGGAACGGTTGCCGTTTCCGCTTTTCCTTTCGTGCGCTTGCCGGTTGTTTTCTTTGCCGCGCTCTTCGCGGGTTCTTCCGCTTTCTTTGCCGCCGTTTCCGTCACCTCGTTTGCTTCCGGGAACTTCTTTGCGGTCTTTTCCGCCGGGTTCTGCTTTCCCCCGGACAGGCGGGAAATACTGCTCTTACCGATCGACATACTGAAGAATCTCCTTTGTCAGTTCTGTGTATTCCTTTGCACTCCGGCTGGAGGGCTTGAACGCGATTACCGGCTTGGAATCGTCCTGCGCCCATTCCACCGACGCGTCAATGCGGATGTAATGCTCAAACAGGCGAACATCGTTCTGCGAACGGAGCGTTTCGACCGTCTGCTTGAAGTAATTCTTACGCTCGTCCGCTTTGGTGATGGCGATGCCGAGCAAGGTGAGGTCCGGCGCAATGCCGCGCACCTGACCGACAAAATCAAACATATTGGCAAGCCCGAACAGCCCCCACGGGCTGGCTTCCACCGGAATGATGAGGTAGTCCGACGCGCACATGATGTTCATGACCCACCCGCCGAGCGTCGGCGGCGCGTCAATGAGCACGTAGTCGTAAACGCCGGAGTCAAGGATTTTTGCAAGCCCCTTTTTGAGAATGAATTCTCTTTGCCACTTGGTGAACAGATCAAATTCGATCGAGCTCATGAGCGTGGAGGAGGGAATCAGATCAACGCCCGCATATGCCGTCGGGACGACGTATTCCGAAAGGTCCCGCGCTTCCTTCATGCCGGTGTACAGGTTCTTGCCGGATTGCACGAAGCCGAGCGCCTCTTCCTCGGAAAAGAAGGAAAGGGTCAGGTTGAGCTGCATATCTCCGTCGATGAGCAGTACCCGCTTTCCCGCCAGTGCCATGGCATAGCCGACGTTGGAGCAGGTGGTGGACTTCCCGGAGCCGCCTTTGTTGTTGGCAAAACAGATGACTTTGGTCTTTCTATTCATAGTTCCCTCGCAATCATGTAAAGATACGTGGTCGTGCGATGAAATCGGGTGAGCAGACGGGTGATTGCCGATTGTCCGGAGATACGGAACGGGCGAGCGTTTTTTGCTTCTTTCAGAATAATCAGGCATCCAAATAGGCGATCAGTTTGCCAAGCCCCTCGCCCGTTACGGAGGACAGGCGAAACACGCGCCGGCATCCCGAAAGCCGCAGCCAGCGCTCGGCACGGTCGGGATCGGCACCCGGTCTGTCAATACCGGAAACGATTCCGATGACCTCGCGGTTGACCATGCCGGTGATCGCGGGCGGAAACACCGAATACGGCTCCTCCGCACCGATGACCAGCCCCACAATGTCCGCTTCGTAAGCATAAAGCTGAAGCGCGGCGCCGAGGCGGGCAACCTCCGTATATTCCCCGGGGGTGTCGATGATGGTGTCGCGGTAGTCGATGTACTGGGTCTTGCAGTAGCGGAGCTGTTCGCCGCGCAGTGCCTGGGTCAGCGTGGTTTTCCCTGCCGCGACCCTGCCCATGAGGATCAGTTTCTTCATGAAGTTACGTGCGCGTCATGGGGCAGACCGCGTAACCGAGCGTCGCGCGGAAGTATTCCGTGACTGCCGAAAAGGAGGATTCCACCGCGGAAACCGAACCGGTCAGAAGTACCGTGCCCGTAAAGCGGTCCACAAAGCCGAGCGACGCGTCCGAGGACTTCATGGAGAGATCCGCCGCGATGACAGCGGATTCCGCGGGACTGACGGTCAGAATGCCGATTGCCGCGTGTGCGTAATCCACGGCGGGGTCAAGTCCCAGCTTGCGGTACAGCTCGCGGTCGGGGTTGGCGATGATGTGCGCGAGTGTGATCTGCCGCCCGGGAACCAACTCCTGGACAATACGCATATTTTCTTTGAACAGCTCTTGGCTCATTGTTCTCTCCTTATCCGGAAAAACCGTGCGGAACAGTTCTCCGTGCTTATGTGGTGTACCGCCGCCGGGAAGGACCCTCGTACGGTGCCGCGCCCGCGCCAACCGCGAAGCGGTTGGCGGGGCGCCGGGAGCCGGGGCGGAGAAGCGCCCGGTTTTTTGAAGCATGATTGCCCGGCTCCCGGCGGCAGCGGCGCGAAGCGCCGCAGACGGGCGCGGGAAGCGAGCGTGGCGGCGGAAGTCAGCCGCCAATCTGACAGGTCAGCCCGGCTTCTTCTGCGACCGAAAGAAGCGCTTCCATGTGCTCCTTCGTCGGCGGGGGAACCTCCCCCATTCCGTAGTCGCGGGATAACCCCGTGTATTTGTCCTGACCCAGACGATGGTAGGGAAGCAGGTGCAGCTTTTTCACGCCGGGCAGTCCCGCCGCAAACGCAGCGATCGCGCGGATCTCTTCCTCCGTATCGTTGAAGGTCGGGATGACCGGCACCCGGATGATCAGTTCTTTTGCGTGGGAGGCGGCGTAGTGCGCGTTGGAAAGAATCCGTTCGTTGGATTGCCCCGTGAAGGCACGGTGCTTTTCTTTGTCCATGTGCTTGATGTCCATCAGCACATGATCGACTTCGGGGAGCACCCGTACAAGGTTTTCTTCGGGAACAAAGCCCGCCGTCTCGATTGCAGTGTCAAGCCCTTCGTCGTGCGCCGCCCGGAGAAGTGCATGGGCAAATTCCGGCTGAAGCAGAGCCTCTCCGCCGGAGAGCGTCATGCCGCCGCCGGAACGCAGGTAATACGGACGGTCGCGGAGCACCTCGGAAAGCACCTCGTCAACGGTTACGTCCCGCCCGACCGTTTCTGCCTTTCCCGCGCGGATCATGGTCTGGATCCCGGATTCCTGGGATTCGGGGTTACAGCACCAACGGCAACGCAGTGCACAGCCCTTGAAGAATACAATGGTGCGGATGCCGGGACCGTCGTGTACGGAGTATCTCTGGATGTCAAAGATGCGTCCCCTGACGGAGCCGTCCGGAGATTCCGCCCGGCTGTCAGCATTCGATTGTCCGCCGTACAGATACATGGCACGGTCTCCTTTCGGTCTTTTATATGGGCAAATCTGCTTGTCCGAGGGGTAACTCTGTGCTGCGCGGGGGACGTTTTAACCGGTATACGCAGAAACCTGTATCCGCGCGCAGCCGGGCGACTTCCGTCCGCGCTCAGCGGCTCTCCGTCCGCCGTGCCCCCTCGTCTTCCGGGACCCCCGAGCCGCAACCGCGGACTTCCGCCGCCCGGCTCGCTTCTCCCCCGGAGTTCCCTTAAAACCCTTGCTCGGTACGGCTGATGATGTCGTCCTGAAGCGAACGCGACAGCGTCGTGAAGAGCGCACTGTATCCCGCAACGCGGACGACCAGCGTTTTGTAGTTTTCGGGGTGCGCCTGCGCGTCAAGCAACGTCTCCCTGGAGACCACGTTGAACTGCACGTGCATACCCTTCTGATCGAAGAATCCGCGGATGAAGGCGGCAAACTTCTCAAGTCCCGCCATGCCCGCAAGCGCGGACGGATGGAATTTCATGTTGAACAGCGTTCCGTTGGAGGCAATGCCGTGATCCAGCTTCGCAACAGAGTTTGCCGCCGCCGTCGGACCGTGGGTGTCCCGCCCCTGCGCGGGTCCGACCCCGTCCGCAATGGGCGTGCCGCAAAGTCTTCCGTCGGGCGTCGCCCCCGTCTCCGCGCCGAGCGGAACATTGGCGGATACCGGATACAGCCCTGCCTGATACCGCCCGCCGCGCGGGTTGGTAAAGGTCTCAAGCGGACGCGTGTAGGTGTAGGCGACCTCGCGTGCAAGCAGATCGACCGTCTCGTCATCGTTGCCGTACCTCGGCAGCGCGTCGATCATTTCCTTAATCTCATGGTAACGCGCGCGCTTTGCCTCGGGGAGCGCGTTGCCCGAGAGAATCATGCGGCAGATGTCCGCGATCTGCGCGTCCGTGACGGTGACACCGTTCCCGGTCAGCTGTGCGACCACCTCCGCCGTCAGCCTGATTGCCTCTTCCTTTGAGGGCGCTTCGCCGAAGTTGGCGGCGATCGCTTCCTTCATTTCCTTCATGGTGACCGCCTTTTGATTGTAGACCAGCTCCCGGATCGCCGTGAGCGCATCGGTCACGTTGGCAATGCCGAAGCCCTGCGGACCCGTGAAATTGTAGTGCGCACCGCCCTCCTGGAGCGATCTGCCGCGCCCGATGCAGTCGTCCACCATGGAGGACTCAAAGGGCAAGGGACAGCGCACCGCGTGCGCCAGATCCACCGCGTTGTCGGCGTTCACCAGCATTCTGAGCATGGCGTGCTCCTGCTTTTTGTAGGCGTCAAAAAATTCTTCAAAGGTGGAGAACTCCTCCACGTTCCCCGTGTGGGGACCGATCTGCACTCCGCGGTCAAAGCCGTCGGAAAATACCATTTCCAGAGGACGGCACATATTGAAGAACGCCGCATCGTGCCAGCCGTCGGTCATGTGCCCCTTCTGCGGCTCCACGCAACCGATGATGCAGTAGTCGCGCGCCTCGGCAAGCGAAAGTCCCCGATTCATCAGCGCGGGAATAATCACCTCGTCATTGTAGAACGCAGGAACACCGAGCCCGTCGCGCGTGACTGAGACCGCCTTGATCATGAGATCGTGCGGCGTGCCGTTCCAGATCCGGATGGACAGGGACGGCTGGGGCAGACGGACGTGCATGGAGGCTTCGAGGCAAAGATAGGACAATTCGTTGGTCGCGTCGCGTCCGTCCTCGTCCTGACCGCCCACGATCAGATTCTGAAACAGCCCGTACCCGGCAAAGCCCTTTGCCGATGCCGCGTCGCGCACCTTGTTCAGGTCATTGAGCTTGACCCAGATGTTGTCGATCAGCTCCTGTGCCGATTCGAGGGTTTCTCTGCCCGACTCAATGTCCGCCCTGAAATAGGGATACATATACTGATCAAAGCGCCCGGGAGAGATGGAATGTCCGCTGGATTCCAGCTGCAGAAGCTGCTGCACGAACCAGAAGGACTGGCACGCCTCGAAGAAGGTACGCGCACCATGCTCCGGGACCCACCGGCAGGCGTCGGCAATGCGCTTCAGCTCGCGGCGGCGGACCGGATCGGCACAGCCGTCGGCGGTCTTTTCCGCAAGCTCCGCATAGCGGTGCGCGTAACCGATGACGGCAAGGAGAGATTCCTCCACCGCGTCGAGAAACTGCTTGCGCGTAATGTAGTCGCCGCTTCCCATGTCGAGCGACGCGCGCGTCCTGCGCACTTCGTCAAGGAAGGATGCGTACCCGTCGCGGATGACCTTTTCGTAGTTGACGTTGACGTGCCCGATGCCGTTGTAGAAGTAGTTGCCGACCGTGAAAATACCGTGGTGCAGGAAAACATCCAGTACCTCGGGATCCATGTTTGAAGCGGCAAGGTCGCTTACCGTCTTACCCTTCCAATAAGGATGGACGGCAGAAAGACGACGCTTGGTATCGTCGGAAATGTAAAAAGGATCCGCTTCGCGCGCGGCAATCGTGTCAAACTCCGGCTCCAGCCATTCAAAGGAGTATTCCGGGAAGGTCTGACACCCGCGCGGGGAAACGGAGTTGGAGCCGGCAATCAGCTCCCCGTCACGGATAACGACGGGGAAGTTTTCGAGAATATGACGAAAAGCCGCCGAACGTCTTTTGATGATCGGCAGGTTTTCGGTCTGTTTGTAGCTCTCTGTGACCAGCTCGGCACGGTACGGCTCAATCTCGGGGAGATGATCGTAGAGGTCGTGCACCAGCTTGGTGATACGCTCGCTCTTTTTAAGGCAAAAACGAATGGATTCCACGGGCGTGCCTCCTTTCGGACGGAATCAAACGGGGAAAACCGGAAGCCGTTCCGGAAAAACCGGCGGCTCTCGGCAATTCTTTGCAGGCTGCGGGGATACTCTCCCGGCATCCGGCAATTTTATCAGAGCTGTTCCCAGAGCTCCTCGTGGGGAGCGGCGATGACAGCGGAGTAGTTATAGAGCGACTGCTCTTTTGCGTACTTTGCGCCGGCTTCCACGGCAGCCGTTACGTCCCCGACCTCGCCCGTGACGAGGAGGACGCCCTTGCCGCCCATGCCGCGGGACAGACGCAGTTCATAAATCTCCACGCGGGAGGTCTTGACCGCAATATCCGCCGCCTTGATCGCGGAGGACGCGGAATAGGTCTCGACAATGCCGAGAGAGCCTTGCTTGGCGACGACCTGCGTGCCGTAGAGCGCGGTGATGACCTGCTCGTCGATGCGACCCATGACGCAGCTGTCCACAATCACGTCTCCGAATCTTTCCTTGACATGATCGACGGCGGCGGTCACATTGGACACCGAGCCTGTCAGAATGATTTCGTATTTTCCGGGGCAGGAGGGATGCGCGGACACGAGACGGATCCCCGCGCTCTTGAGCGCGTCGTCTGCCGCTTCGATTCCCTTGGCGATGCTTTTGAGTTCCATGACTCCGACTGCCTGATACATATATTAACTCTGCCTTTCTGTGGATTCGTTCCGGTATTTGGTTTCACGGCTGTTCCCGGCGGTGCCGCGGCACGATCCGGTATATACCGCCGCGTCAGTCTGCCTGAATGATGATCTGCTTTGCGTCGGCAAAGGTGACCTTGCCCGTGACGGACGCGTACTGGGGAACCGAGAGCGCTCCCTCGGCGGCGCCGGCGATCATCTGTCCTGCCGTCACATGGTCGCCGACACTCACTGCGGGGACCGACGGCGCACCGATGTGCATGCTCATGGGAATGACGACCTCCCCGGCTTTCATGAGATCGGGAAGGAACTTACCTTCCTTGTCAAACCGCTTGACGCCGAGCAGCTCTTTCCAGCGCTCGGAGGACATCATGCGGTTCTCTCTGTCGGGATGGGGATGATAGATCTTGCCGTTCGCGTTGAAGCGGACGCGGTTCTTTGCAAGGATCCCCTTGTATTCGTTGATGACCGCGCGGGGGGAAATGCCCTGACAGCACGCGGCAACGGAACAGATACCGCAGGAACAGCAGACCTGCGCCGTCTGGATGAGAATCGGGTCGTCCTTGGCGATGCTCACCGAGGAACGTACCATGCGGTGCGGTTCGATCGGGTAGCCGAGCATATGCCGCGGGCAAAGCTCCGTACAGCGCGAGCACTGACAGCAGACCGAGCTTGCGATCTTTCTCTGCTCGTCCGGCGAGCGGTTCTGGTTGACCACGGCGGGAATGGTGTCGGGAAGGATCAGAAGACCCTTGGTCGTCTTGCGGATGACCGAACCCGAAAGCGGGATGATCTTGCCCATGGACGGACCGCCGTCGATGAGCACGTGCCCTTCGGGGATGGTGATGCCGAGCTTTTCAAACAGCTCGGAGATGCGCATGCCGATCGGAACCCGGACGATGTAGCCCTGCTTTAAGTCGCCGCCGATGGACAGCCACTTTTCCGTGACGGGCGCGCCCTCGGTTACGGCGCGGTAGATGTTGTAGACCGTTTCCGCATTGTAGACGATGACGTGCTGGGTGATGGGAAGCGCACCGGGCTGAACCAGTCTGCCGGTCGTTTCGTAAATGAGTGAGATTTCGTCGCCCATCGGGTAGACGTCGGGAAGCAGGCAGACGGTGACGTTCTTGCCGAGCACCTGCCCGTCTGTGTAACCGAGCTCCTTGCCCGTGTGGGTCTTCATGCCGACGATGCCGCGCTCCATTCCCGTTTCCGAGAGAACGATCTCCACGCCGCGGATGATCTCGGGCATATGATGACGCATGAGCGTCAGGTCGGTATAGGTCAGAGGCTCACACTCGGCGGCGTTGACCACCAGCGTGTCCGCTCCGTCCGCGATCTTTGCATAGGAGGGGAAGCCCGCTCCGCCCGCGCCGACGACGGACGCCTGTTTCATGAGTTCAACAAGTTTCGTTTGCATAAGTACTGTTCCTTATGAACCTCCCGGGAGGGAGGGTAATAGTCGGGTTGCCCGACAGAAGTTTTCGGATTCCGTTGGTTTGCCGGATCGCTGCCCGCCCGCGGGACTGCGGTTGGGGTACCGGCAGAGTTGTCGCATGGGGTGCCGTCCGGATACGGCGTTTCTTCCGGCTTTCCGGCGGACCCGCCCGGGAAAATCCGGCGTCCGCGCGTCAATAATCGACGATACCGACGACTGCCGCGTCCACCGGAGCGTCCGGGGAACGGAGCGCAAGACGTGCACCGCTTCCGGTCGTGAGGAGAACGGTCTCGCCGATGCCGGCGCCGACCGTGTCTACCGCGATGAGATACTTGTCCGTCTCACGGTTGTTTTCAATGATCCTGACCTCGAGAAACTTGTATCCGACCAGCGTGTCCTGTTTCCGCGTGGATACGACGTTCCCGATGACGATTCCTTTTTGCATGGAGTTCCTGCCTTTCCCGCCGTGCCCGTCGGCGCGGCGTGCGAGTATGGATACCGCCTTCCCAGAGGGGCAAGCGGCGAAATTTTTCGGATATCTGTGCGCCGCAGGGCGGTCGCCCGACGGACACGGCAGGCTTTCCCGGTATGGTGCGCATACAGAACGGGAAGCCCTGTTGTGCGATGCCCCCCCTCGTGCGGAGCGAGCACCGATAAAAAGCAAAGCGGATAGAAAAAACGGACAGGGAAAAACGGACAGGCGGAAGCGCCCCCCAAAGGGGAACGCGGCGCCGGGGCTCTGCCGGGCAGTCCCGCTTTGAGACTGCCCGGCAAGCGGCATACGGGAGACGAAAAGCGTCCCGCAGGCGGTTGCCCGGATCAGCTGTCAGACGACAATCAGCCGAGCTTGGGGAGCAACTTTTCGACGTCTGCGTGAGGTCTCGGGATCACGTGGGTCGCAACGACTTCGCCGAGCTTGCCTGCTGCGGCTCCGCCTGCTTCGACAGCTGCCTTTACGGCACCGACATCTCCGCGCACCATGACGCTGACCAAACCGGAACCGATCTTCTCGGAGCCGATGAGGACGACGTTTGCTGCCTTGACCATTGCATCGGCTGCCTCGATTGCGGCAACCAGACCTCTGGTCTCAATCATGCCAAGAGCTTCCATTGTAATATCCTCCTATTTGATATCATTACTTGTTTTATGTTTTCCGCGTAAGCGGTCAACAGGCGTTGGTATCCGTTCCCGAACGGGGACGCCGCGCCTTGGGGAGCGGTTTTTCGCGGGAAACGGATGTTTCCGGTCACTTCAGAAATTTCATGACCTCTTCGTGGGGACGGGCGATGACCTCCGCGCATTTGACGGTCCCGACCTCTCCCGCCGCAACCTTCCCGGCTTCAAGCGCCGCGGTCACGTCGGAAACGGAACCCTCCACAACGACGGTGACGAGCCGTCCGCCGAGGCGGCGCTCGACGTGGATGAGGCGGACGTTTGCCGCCTTCACCATTGCGTCAAGTCCCGCGATCGCGGCGACATTCGCCTGTACCTCAAGAAGTGCAACTGCGTTTTCCATGACGGATCAGGAAAATCAGCCGAGCTTGGGGAGCAGCTTTTCGACGTCTGCGTGGGGTCTCGGGATCACGTGGGTCGCAACGACCTCGCCGAGTCTGCTTGCCGCTTCGTTTCCTGCTTCCACAGCCGACTTGACAGCTCCGACATCTCCGCGGACCATGATGCTGACGAGCCCGGATCCGATCTTCTCGGAGCCGACGAGGACGACGTTTGCCGCCTTGACCATGGCGTCTGCTGCTTCAATTGCTGCGACGAGACCTCTTGTCTCGATCATTCCGAGTGCTTCCTGCATTGTTTTGTTCTCCTTAAATATAATGTTCAGATTTTGTTTCGTTTTCCGTCTCAGCGGAGTTTGTCATGTCCCGTCGCGTCCAGACGCGCAAACCATTCCGCGTCCTCCGAGAGCCGGGCGATCAGCTTTGAGGTAATGTAGCGCCCGCGATCCCGGGCAGCCTTCATTCCTGCCTCCATCGCTGCCTCCACCGCGTCCTCGCTGCCTTCGATCTTCACCGCCATCACGAGCGGGACTTCGCATTTGTCGGCGTTCGCCGGCTTGTTCTTGTCAATGGCAACGATCTTCACGTCCGCCGCCTTCGCCGCGGCATCCGCCGTGACAATGGCAGTCGTGAAACCGTATACCTCGATCATTCCGAGCGCGTGTGACATTCCGGTGTTCCTCTTTCTTTTCGGTGATGCGTTTGTTTGTTACTTCGCGATGTAGCAGATCTTGATGCCCTTCTGCGCCACGTTGGTCTCCATCGCTTCGTTCATCCGGTCGAGCGGGAAGGAGTGGGTGATGAGCTTCTCCACGGGGATGTTCATCTCCGCGCACTGCTTGAGGAATGCGACGGCGGTCGGGTAATCCGATGCGCTGTAATCCCACGAGCCGACGATGTTGATCTCCTTGTTGCACATAGCAAGGTGCGGGTTGACGGAGTACTCTCCGTTGTTGACGAAGAAGCCCATCTCGCACATACCGCCGCCCCGGCGGATGTAGGAGTAGATGTCAGCCGCCGCCGCGGGTGCGCCCGTGCACTGATATGCAAAGTCTACACCGACGCCGTTGGCAAGCTCCTTGATCTTCGCAACACGCTTGTCAAGCGTGTCCTCATCGGGACGCTTGAAGCAGATCGTTGACTTGGCTCCCAGTGCCTGCGCCAGCTTCAGGCGGTCTTCGTTGCCGTCCAGCGCGATGACGTGGTTGATGCCCGCCGCGCGGAGTACGCACAGCATCATCAGTCCGACAGGTCCGCAGCCCTGTAAGAGAACCTTGGAGTTGAAGTTGAGCAGACCCGTGCTCTGACCGCGCTCCAGCGCGTGAACACAGACGGTCGCAAGCTCGAGGAGCATTCTCTGGTTGAGGTTCAGCTCGTTGACGCGGAAGTAGGTCGTGCCCTTGCCGCGGATGAGCATGTAATCCGAGAACCAGCCGTTGAGGCGGTTGCCCTCGGCGGTGCCGCGCTTGTCGCCGATCAGACCGAACACGCCCTGCGCGTCGCAGAGGTTGGTTCTGCCCGGTACCATGCGGCAGATGTAGCAGTCGCCGCAGGAGATGACAGAGGTCACCAGCTTGTCGCCGACCTTCAGCGGATTTCCCGCCGTGTCCTTTTTGATGTTCTTGCCGAGGTAGACCACCTCGCCCGTTCCCTCGTGACCGAGCACGACGGGAATGAGTCCGAACGGATCGGCGCGCCATTCGTGCACGTCGGTTCCGCAGACGCCCGCGCCCTCGACCCGGACGAGAATGTCGTCGTCCGTGAGCTCGGGAACGGGAAATTCCTTGACTTCAAAATGCTTGGGGCCGGTCAGCATCGCAACGTGCGCGGTTTTGGGAAGGGGACCGCCCGCATTTGCGGCGGTGCTCCCGACCGAGCCGAGCACTTCTCTGACGATGCGTTCGATCTCATTCTGACTGAGTTCCATAGTTATGTATGATTCCTTTCCGTGAATTTTCGGGAATCCGGGTTATTTGTTCAGCTGTGCCATCACGCGGCGGGTAATCTCGGCGACAAGGTCGGGATTTGCCGTGTTGGAGGAACAGGTCGTGGCATCGGTCTTGCAGTGGCACTTGTCGGTTCCCTTGTTGGGGCACATCCGGCAACCGGGATGTCTGCCGGGCATATTCATCTTTTTACGGAGCTCCATCAGCTTTTCAAGCTGGTCGCAGGGGATCTCGTCCACGCCGCCGAGCTGGCGCGCGTACATACAGATCTTTGCGTTGAACTCGACCTCTTCCATGACAAACATTGCCTTCTGCAGGCTGTTGCCGACGGTCAGAGCGCCGTGGTTCTTGAGCAGGAACGCGTCGTGATTCTGGATGTAGGGCATGAGGGAATCCGGAATCTCCATGGTGGACGGCGTGCCGTATTCGCAGGTCGGAACGTCACCGAGGGAAAGGACCGCCTCGGGAAGAATATACTGGTTGAGCGGAATGTTCGCAACCGTGAACGCCGTAGCGATCGGAGGATGTGCGTGCACGACTGCCATGACATCGGGACGCTCGCGGTAAACGCGCAGGTGCATCTTGATCTCGGAGGAGGGGTTCAGACGGCCCTCCAGCTTGTTGCCGTTTCCGTCAATGCGGATGATCATGTCGGGGGTCATGTAGCCCTTGGACACGCCGGTCGGGGTGCAGTAAAACTCGTTGTCGTTCACTTTAACGGAGATGTTGCCGTCATTTGCCGCGACAAAGCCCTTGTCATACACGCGCTTGCCGATCTCGCAGATCTCTTTTTTGATTTCGTAAGGAGACATTGCCATACTGTTTTTTATTTCCTTTCTATGTGTTTCCCTGATTGTTGCGGTCTGTCGGAGGCATGGCTCCGGCGTCCCTTGCAAAATGCCCTGAAATGACATTTTACAATCAAATATATTATATCTTACCGCCTTATTTTTTGCAAGAGCTTTCCTGAAAAAAGCACAAAAAACGAAAATAGTCTTGATTTTCTGTATATTTCCTGATAAAATTAAATTGGTAAAATATATGATTGACAGCCCCGTACAAAAACGGAAACGTTTTTGGCGGGTGCCCGGGGACAAGGAGGTTTTGATTCATGAAGAAACGGATCCTTTTGATCGCGGCAATTCTGCTTCTCGCGGCGATTCCCGTCACGGTGGTCGCGCTCGGCGAAACGGGCGGTACCGTGAAGGCGTATGACCCCGCGTCGGAGCTGATTGCGAAGACGGCGGAGCCGGGGCAGGCGTATTCCTTCCTGTTTGAAGCCGACCTGCCGTTTGACGCGCTGTCCGTGACCCTGACCGATTCCGGAACGGGGACGGGAAGCGCGACCGTGTCGCTCCGCTCTTTTGCGGGGAGCGTCGCGGCAACGCTGGAAAATCCGGCGATCTCCGAAAATAGCTTCTCCCTCACGGGCGAGGTTTCGGCGCCGCTTTCCTTTTCCCGGCAGAAGGCAGGGAAGTACCTGCTCACGATCAAAGCCGGTGAGGGCGGAGCCGCATTTCTCGCGGCGGAAAACAACCTTGTCGCCGGAACCGACTGCTACCTCGGCACGGCGGATATCTCCGACTTTGACCTCTGCATGACGGTCACCTTTGCCGGCTCTCCCGCAACGGCGTCCTCCTGCTTCGTGCGTTCGGCGCCCGCCACGGCGGGGAGTTTCAACGCGTCCGCCGCAAAGTATACGGTGAAGCCCGGGACCTGGGTGTTCACCGATGCGCTCGGCAGAACCTCGCTCACCAACGCAGAGGTCGGCGATCCCGTGGAAGGCAAGACGCTCGCCATGTTTTACTGGGACTGGCACCTGCAGGTTGCGGGTTCTCCGCGCCTCAACAAGATTCCCGTCAATGTGCAGGAGCTGATGGAGAAGCACCCGGAGATCCAGAACGATTACAGCAGCTCTCTCTGGGGAGATCCCTCGAATTACGTTTATTTTTGGAACGAGCCGATTTACGGCTATTACGCATCCACCGATAAATGGGTCATCCGCCGCCAAAGCGAACTGCTTGCCAACGCGGGGGTGGATGCCATCTTCTTTGACAACACCAACGGCACCTTTACGTGGGACAGCGCCTATACCGCGGTGTTCAGCACTTTTGCCGACGCAAAGGCGGACGGTGTGGACGTCCCGTTGGTGTCCTTCCTGCTTCCGTTTGCCGCGAACGCCGATTCCGCGACGCAGGCGACCAAACTCTACAACGACGTGTACTCCGCCGGCAAGTGGTCGGATCTGTGGTACCGCCTGAACGGCAAGCCGTTCCTCATGGCGTATTCCTCCAACCTCTCCGATACGCTCCGGAATTTCTTCTCCTTCCGCGCCGGTCACGGCACCTATACCGCGAGTGCGGCTTCCGCAAAGGGCTCCACCTATTGGGGCTGGCTCAACGTGTATCCCCAGCCGGTATTCGGTTCGGCGACGAACCTGACCCAGATGACGGTCTCCCCCGCACAGAACTATACTTACAGAAATACCGCCGGATCGTCGTATCCCATCATTGCGATGAACGGCAAGTACGTCATGGGACGTTCCTACACCAATGCGCAGGGCGACCGCTACAACGGCGGCACCTCGTCGCTTTACGGCTACAACTTCGCGGAGCAGTTTGAGTACGCGCTCTCGAAGGATCCTGACGTCATCTTCGTGACCGGCTGGAACGAATGGGTCGCCGACCGTCAGGTCTCCTGGCCCGGTTCTTCCGGTTACAACAATACCGACAACGCGCTTCCCGATACCTTCAAGGACGAGTACAGCCGCGACATCGAGCCCACGAAGGGCGCGCTCAAGGACAACTACTATTACCAGATGGTCAACTTCATCCGCCGCTACAAGGGCACCGAGGCGATCACGCCTGCCGGAAAGGCAATGGCGATCGATATTTACGGCGACCTTTCCCAGTGGGAGGAGATCGGTCTCTATTTTGCCGCGTACCGTGACAACACGGGCGACCGTTCGTCCTACGGCTACGGCGGAAGACTCTATACCGAGGATTCCGGCAGAAACGACATCATCGGCGCGCAGGTTGCGCGCGACGATGACAACCTCTACTTCCTGGTGGAGTGCATGGACAGCATCACCCCCTATACCGACGGCAGATGGATGACGCTCTATCTGGACACCGACCAGTCGAATGGGGGCTGGGAGACCTTTGATTACGTCGTCAACAAGACCACGCCGACCGCAACGACCGCGACGCTGGAACGCTTCACGGGCAACGGCTACGAGACCGAGACGGTCGGTACCGTGTCCTATGCGGTGGACGGCAGATACCTGCAAATCAGAATTCCGAAGAAGCTCGTCGGCATCAGCGGATACGATTTCACGGTCAACTTCAGCGTGACCGACAACGTGCATGACGGGAACGACGACAGTGTTTTCTCCGGCGATATCATGGATTTCTACATCTCCGGTGACGTTGCTCCCGGCGGACGCTTCAAGTACAGCTATGTGAGCACCGCAAAGAACGCCCTGACGGGACTGGACGATTACGAAAAGCTCACGGTTTCCGGCTGGTATGAACAGGACTTCTCCGGCATCATGGGACTTGCGTCGCCGCGGCTCCTCGACATGACCGGTTTCTCGAAGGACCTGAGCGCCACCGGCTGGACGCGCACCGCAACGCTTTATATCCCCGACGGGGAATACGGCGCGGACGCGGTCATCGGCGTGTTCGGATGGCGCGGCGCGGACGCCGGAAGCTGGACGACCGGCATCAACTACAACCTGTCCACCGGCGTGATTTTCTCCGTAAATTCCGCGCTCTTCCCGTCCGCAACCGTGACGCCCGTGAAGCTGTCCGGCTGGGTCTTCTTCACGGAGACCTTTGACGGCGTGACCCAGAAGGTCTATGTCAACGGGTCGCTTGCCTACACCGCGACCGTTTCCGACCGGACGGCGGGCAAAGCCGCCCTCGGACGCGCGGCGCAGAACACCATGCTGCTCGGCGGCATGGCGGTGAAGGGAGACGCGGACGCAGCCGTCGTCAATCAGTTTGACGCTTACGGCGTGGTGCTTCTGAATACAAGAGGATACCATATCGCAACGACCGCCGCCGTGATTGCCCGGCTGTATGAGGCTGAGGGAATCGACGCGCTGAACGATCCGGATGACATGAGATACGACTATTCCGATGTGCTGGTACAGCCGTGGTACGCTTACGATTATACCCTCACGGAAACCGGTACCCTGATGAACACCACGCGTGTCGCCGCGACCATGGTCGGCGCACGGGACATGGACGGCTGGACCAAGATCGCACGGTATCAGATTCCCGAAAAGGAATACACGGATACCAGTAAACTGTTGGTGTTCGGTATCAAGAGTACCGGCGCGACCGGCGCCGCAGACATTGAAACCGGTGTCGGATATAACCTCGGCACGGGACTTGCGTATTTCTCGAACGGGGAGAATTTCACCGTCCGGTATCAGAAGGCAAAGACCGTGACGGGTGAGGCGTACTTCCTTGCGACCTTCTCCACCGGCTCTCTCCGGGTCTACCTGAACGGAGAACTGATTCTCGAGGGCAGTGCGACCAAGGATCTGAGCGCGGATCTGACGGCGGCATCCCAGAACCAGATTTTCCTCAATGTGTTTGCAAATTACGGTGCCAAGCGGACCGCGTTCCGCAGCCAGTATTCGCTTTACGGCGTGACGCTTGACTACGCATTCGGGTATGCCCATGCGGCAGGGACCGGCGCGGCGGGAAGATTTTATGCGCAGTCGCTTGCCGACAAGGCTTCGGGTTATGACGACCTGATCGCCGACGCGTGGTTTTCCTTTGATTTCGGATCGGGACTGACGGAAAAGAGAAGTCAGTCGGTCGGCGGCTTTGGGGGACTGTCCGGCTGGACGCACGAAACGGTGTTCTATATCCCCGAGGCGGCATACGGCGCGGGCGACTACATCGGCGTGCTGGAGCCGTATGGCAATGACGACGGTTTCTGGTTCGGCGGAATCCGGTACAATCCCGCGACGGGACTGATTTCCTCGACGAATACCGGGCTCTTCCCGCTGAAAACGCGGACGCAGGCGGCAGTCCCGGCGACCGGCTACGTGCATTTTACCGAGACCTTTGACGGCGTGACCCAGAAGGTGTATGTCAACGGGATCCTCGCGTACAGCGCGACGACCCGCGGCACGGTCGATCTCCTGTCCGGAGCGACCGGCAGCCATCTGCTTCTCGGCGCGTATGCCCCGACGGGCACGACCGTGGATTCGGCAACGGATGTGTACGCGGCATACGGCGTGAAGCAGATGTATATGAAGGCATACCGCACGGCGGCGGACGCGAACACTGCCGCGAAGCTGTACTGCGTGTATGCGGGGAATTGAAGCGCAGTCCCGCTCATGAAATGAACAAGCGGCTCCCGGCTGATGCCGGGAGCCGCTTTGGGGTGATGCGGTATTTTGTCGCAAGGAGTTTCCCGCGGGGGATTCTGCCGTGACGCATTCGTTGCAGGTATTCGTCGGAAGAAATGCGTTGCATACATTCTGTCGTGCGGCTTCCGCCAATGGGCAGCCGTTGTGCGTTTCTGTTATTCGACGTTCGCCGAATGACCTGCCGCACGATGTACACGGAGGGGCAACCGCCGCGTGTGTTTTTGCCGCACGCACGGCATCCAACAAGGAACATTCGCCACGTGTTTCTGCCATGCAACGTCCACCGAGGAGACAACCACCACGTGTTTCTGCCATGTGGTGTCCAACAAGGAACATTCGCCGCGTGTTTCTGCTATTCAACGTCCATCGGGTGTAGTCCGCCGCTTGCGAATCTTCCGCAAGGCGAGCCGGGAAGCGACTTTTTTCTTGGCAGATTGTCCGAATTTATTGCGCGATCCGCCGGGCAGCCCCCACAGGAGCGGCGCCCTTTTCGTAGGCGGCAATCACCCGGTTTACTTCCTCCGGCGATTCCGCCGTAAAGAGGAAAATCTGCCGCAGGACGCGGTAACGCGCAAGCAATTCCGCCCGGTCCGCCATAAAGGTCGGCACCGAGTTGAATACCAGCGAGCGGTGCGGCGGCGTGCGGAGCACCGGGAATACGGCGCCCGTCCGGTCGGTGAGGGCAAGCCTGTTTTCCGCGCAGCGGGTACAGCCGCCGAGCTCGGTCCCCACGCATTTTTCCAGCACCATAAGCGGCATCCGCCCGTAAACGATCGCCGCGGTATCGGGGAAGGAAAGGTCGCGCAGACGCGGGAGCGTCAGCTCGGGGGAGAGAATGACACCCCCAAATCCGAGCGCCCGCTCCACCGCAAGGCTTGCCGCGTTGCAGACGTTCAGCCGGAAGTCCCCGACGGGGATCAGCCCCGCTTCCCGCACGACGTCAAGATGCCCGACGTTTCCCGTCAGCGCGTATTCTGCGCCCATGTGCCGGGCTTCCGTGAGCCGCCGCAGCACGTCCGCACGCTCGCTGTCCGGAATGATCGGAGGAAGCAGAACGCCCTCCGGGACCCACGGAAGCGGCGTTTGCCGGCTGCCGGGAATCGCCCTTGCGCGCGCGTCGGCGCTTTTGGGGTACGCCCCGCCCGAAAAATACTCCAGCGGCAGGTAGACCCGGTCAAAGGTTTCACGCACCCTGTCCGTCAGCTGTTCCGGCAGGTAACAGACTGCCTGGCGGCGGGGAATTTCGGGAGAAATGTCCGTGTGAGCGGCGGTGCCCTTCGTGTCTGCGGTCACGTCATCTGCTTCGGCGGTCGCGTTCCGCGTGTCTGCGGTCACGTCATCTGCCCCGGCGGTTGCGTTCTGCGTGTCGGCGGTCGCGCTGCCTGCTCCGGCGATCGCGTTCCGCGTGTCTGCGGTCGCGTTCCGCGTGCCGGCAGTCGTGTCATCTGCTCCGGTGGTTGCGTTCCGCTTATCTGCGGAATCATTTCCCGCCCCGGCACAAAGATTTTTACCGAGTCCGGAGAGCACTTCGTCCCCGATCGCCCCGCGGAACAGTCCCGGCGAAACCCTGCCCGTTCCGGTCAGCGCCCCGACGGCGTCCCGCCGCATGGCGTTGAGCGCGGAGAAGGGCAGAAGCAACCCGTCGTCGAGGAAAATCTCCGCGCGTCGCACCTCATACGGTGTTCCGCCGAGGCGGGTCAGCTTGGGGAGAAGATCTTCCTTTTCTGACGGTCGGTTCTGCGCCTCCTCCGGAATCTCTCCCGTGACGGTCGCGCTCTTTCCGCCCGCGTCGGTCACGGTCAGGGTGACGGACTTTCCGCGTTTCACTGTCAGCACCATGTCGAGCGGCACCTTTCTCGTCAGACCCCCGAACGGCTGCGCCGCACGGCTGACCTCCTTGTCCTCGCGGGACCGGATACCGAGCATATTGCCGTCGGGCTTCCCGCGGAAATACCCGTCGGTAAATCCGCCGCGCGAAAACAGCTCCGCCAGCTCGCGCATCTCGCCGGGCGTTGCCGCGCGACCCTCGTCGAGCAGTCTGCGGAAGACCGCCGTCACGCCGTACACATAGGAGGGAGACTTCATGCGCCCTTCAATCTTGAGCGACGACACGCCCGACGCGATCAGCTCCGGAATATGTCCCGCAAGCGAAAGATCCTTCAGGGAGAGCGGGTAGGTATCCCGCCCGCCGTAGGGAAGACGGCAGGGCTGGGCACATTCGCCGCGGTTGCCGCTCCTGCCGCCGACGGCATAGGAAAAGAGACATTGCCCCGAGGCGCTGACGCACAGCGCGCCGTGAACAAACAGCTCGGTTTCGATGGGGGAGTTTTGACAGAGCGTCACCAGATTTTCATAAGAGGTCTCCCTCGCCACGACCATGCGCGAAAAGCCGAGCGTTTTCAGCCCGGCTGCCATATCCGTGTTGTGTCCCGACATCTGGGTGCTTGCGTGGATCTCAAAGTCGGGAAAGTAATGTTTCACCAGTGCCGCGCCGCCGATGTCCGCGAGGATCAGCGCGTCGGCGCCCGCCGTGTACGCCCCCTCCACGGCGCGGAGCCAGTCCGGCAGCTCGCGGTCGTATACCTGCGTGTTGAGCGTGACGTAGACTTTCACCCCGTATGCGTGGGCAAGCGCAATGCCCTCACGGAGCGACTGCGCATCGAAATTCTGCGCCCCCGCGCGGGCGTTGAATCCGATCCCGCCGAGGTACACTGCGTCGGCTCCGCCCTCGATCGCGGCGCGGAGCGCCTCGGGAGAACCGGCGGGAGAGAGCAGTTCCGGCAGAAAGGGATTCTTCCCTCCTGCCGGATGTTCGGTATATCGTCCGGTGATCGGCTCACCGTGTTGTGCCGTTGGCTGTTCCGACGCGGCAGACCTTTTCGCCGGGTTCTGTCCGCCTGGCTTTGCCGGTTTTTCCGGAATGGCGCGTGTTACCGCCGGACCCTGTCCGTTCTGCTTCATTCGTATCCGCGCGTCAGACGTCGTCGTTGAAGGTCAGAAGGTCGAACATATTGCCGACGCGGCTCTTTTTGCCGCCTTTGACGTTCTTCGCCTTGGCGTTTGCCGCGTTCTCCAGAGCCGACACGTCGCGCCGGGTCACATTCGCGGAACCCTCCGGCGTACTCCCGTTTTCATTCCCGCCGCGCTTCTGCTCGGCAAGCAGTTTTTCCAGCGTCGCCTTGAGGCGTGCGTTTTCTCCGGTCAGATTTGCGATCTGTGCCTGATACTTCACCGCGTTTTCTTCCAGCTCCGCGAGATGTTCCTCCTCGGCAAGATGCTCGGAGCAGTATTCGAGGGCGCAGAGGAGCGCCGCCTCGTTTTTGGAGCAGGTCGGGCTGTGCAGGAAGATTTCCCGCATTTTGCGGTCGAGGCTTGCCACGACGGTCTCTACGGACTCCGCGTCTCCGTCGGACAGAACGTTGAGGTCAATGCCGGCAACGGTGATCGTATACTTCTGTTTCATATGTTTTACCTCCTTGCCGCCGGACGGCAGATTCCCGCTCTGTTCCTCTCCCACGGGCGTTTTCCGGAAAACGCTTGCAAAAGAGAGAAAACCGTTGTATAATAAACGGGAATAAATATCTATTCACATTTATTATAAATCAAAAAAATCCTTTTGAAAAGGGGTTTTTTGAATTTTCCGCGAAGAAACTTCACGCGGGGACCGCGAAATGACGCGGATAAACGGGAAGCCGCCGCCATATGACGGAAAACGGTCGTCTGCCGTTCCGGCTTTCGGAAGACGCTCTGCGTCCGCGTTATTTCCTTCGTCCGCCGGGGAGAAACACAGCCGCGGCGGCACAGGAATCAAGAGACAGGAAAGGCGCTCCCGCGGGCGGGAGCGAGGGTCACGGAATGAGTTATTTTGCTGAGAGTAAGCGCATCGTTGTCAAGGTCGGGTCGTCCACGCTGACCCACCCGACGGGGAGCCTCAATCTCCGCCGGATCGAGGAGCTGGCGGAGGTATTGTCGGATTTTGTCAACGCAGGCAAGCAGGTGATTCTTGTGTCATCGGGCGCAGTCGCGTCGGGCGTTGCGAAAATGAAGCTCGGGCACCGTCCCGCGACCATCCCGGAAAAGCAGGCGATGGCGGCGGTCGGTCAGAGCGAGCTGATGAAGCTGTACGACCGTTGTTTCTCGGACTTCGGGCACACCGTGGCGCAGATTCTCCTGACCAAGGATGTGGTGGATGACCGCGTGGGCTGTGCCGCGGCGAAGGATACCTTCCGCACGCTGCTGGAGATGGGATGCGTTCCCGTGGTCAACGAAAACGACTCGGTTTCGACCGAGGAGCTTCACAAATTCGGCGGAAACGACCTGCTTTCCGCGTACGTTGCCGTGATGACGGAGGCGGATCTTCTGCTCAACCTTTCCGATGTGGACGGGCTGTACACGGATGACCCGAGACAGAATCCGGAGGCGGAACTCATCAGCTCGGTGTCAAAGGTGACCGACGAAATGTTGGCATCGGCAGGCGGCGCGGGCACCGACCGCGGGACCGGCGGAATGCTGGCAAAGCTCAGAGCTGCGCGTATTGCGACCGAAGCGGGGATCCCCATGTTCATCCTCAACGGAAGCGACCCGAAGATTCTGTACCGCCTCATGGACGGCGGGCATATCGGTACCTATTTCAGAGCAAAAGAAAAAACAGAATGAAAGAGAAACCGCCGCC
>CAKSZH010000015.1 GCA_934525675.1 uncultured Eubacteriales bacterium | reverse complement strand
CCCCCCTTTTTTCGGGACAGCTTTATTAGATTACCACATCCCCTCCCCTTTGTCAACCCCTTTTTTAAAAGTTTTTTGAGGTTTTTTCAAAAAACTTCGGCGCCGTCAAAACTCAGTGTGTTACTGACGGCGCCATAAGGCAAATAATCCGTATTTCTTTTGAGATCAGAATCCCTTATTCCGTGAAATATGCGGCAACGGAAGTCCAGAGGAAACGATTCTCCAGAATAATCCCGGGAATCTGATCGGCTGGGACAAGAGAAGATCCCTTGCCGTTTCCGATCTCCACCGTGATTGCGGGGATACCGAGATTGAGAACGCAGTAGTCGCTGAAGGACGCATCGTGGTTCTCCTCCGTAATATAGCGGTACCCGGTCAAGTTGACGGCAATGCGGGCAAGATCGCGGGTCGTTTCACGAAGCGCCCCGGTCTGCCCGCAGTTCCAGTACACCACTTCTCCCTGCGAATGCATACAGAGCGACGCGACCGCGCCGGGAAGCGAAGCCATAAGAGAGGTCAGCGCCTTAGTTTCCGGCTCGGATTCCGGCAGATATCCCTTGAAATTCTGCATACTGGGGCGATACATCTTATGATACCCCTCCCAATCGGCGGTGCCGAAGTTGCGGTTGATGTCCACACCGGCAAGGTTTGCCTTCCACGTCCGGAAATATCCGTCCATGCCGGACGAGGACGCGGTCAGCCCCGCCTTTTTGTCCGATTCGTAAGCGGCAAGCAGCTTTTCCCTGACTTCCGTGTTGCGGACGGCGGCAATTCCCTTCTGCGCCAACGTCACGCCGTCGGGATTGACCATCGGGACGATGACGACCGCACATTCCGAAAACAGGTCGGAAAATCTCTCGCCCTCCCGGGCACCGACGGTATAGTTATCCAGGAAAAATTCCGTCTGTGCCATCACAAGCAGGCAGGAAACGTATTCCCGCGCGTGAATGCCCGCAGTCACAACGATCTGTTTTTTTGCATTGGGGTTCCCGACCGTTGCCACATAAATATTTCTGCCGTCGAGCGAGGTGCCGAGGCTCTTATAATTAAAAAAGGAAGGATATCGGGCGGCGAGGATGCGGAGATCCTCCTCCATTTCCTCATAGGTATACTCGCTTTTGGAGGTGTCCACCACGCTGTTCTGCCATTTGTCGGGTACGTACTCGGTCTGTCCCCATTTGCCGCTTTCGGTTTCCGTCGCCGTCTCCGCTGCGGTTTCCGTCGCCGTCTCCGCTGCGGTTTCCGTCGCCGTATCGGAGTCGGTTGCCGGCTCGGTCGTGGTTTCACTGCCGCTCTCCGAGGACGACAGAGTCACGCTGACATATTTCGGCGACGCGGTGATGTAGGCGGTCTGTCCGTTGTACAGAATCCGGCAGAAGGTCCCGTTTCTGCCCGTCATGGGGAAGGTATCGCCTTCTTCGGCATAACCGACCGCGTTGCCGTCCTCAAATGCGGGAGTGGAACGGATGGTCAGGATTCCGTAAGAGATCACGGTCACGGTACCGGTCTCGTCCGTAAAGGCGGACGGTGCTTCGGTCGCGCTCTCCGGATCGGTTGCGCTCTCCGTCGGGTCCTCCCCGGAAGGCTTCGTTACCACCTCCCCGGTGCATACGTCCATGGGCGGTTTGGTCGAACTTTCACGGTCGGTCCCGGTTTCCGCCGGTTTCGCGGCACAGCCGACAGCGGCAAAAGTCAAAAGACATACAAGAATCAGAGACAAGATTTTTTTCATAGGCTTTCCTCCCACACACTTTCCTGATTTCATTGTAGCACATTCCCCCCGGCTTGTCCACCGGTTTCAAAAGAATCTGCCGAAAAGGTTACAACTACCCCGAAACAAATTGACAAACCGGTAAAATGCGCTATAATAAAAGTATCTACATATATTATAAATTCCGGAGGTTCTTATGGAAATCCGTTACCCTTATCATCTGACCTATGTCACCAAGTCCCCCATCTGGGGCGGAACCCGCCTTTCGGAGCGTTTCGGCATCCGGTCCGACGCGCCGACGGTGGGAGAGGCGTGGATGCTGACGGTCCGCGCCGCGGAAAACAGCAGCGTCACAAACGGTTCCCTTGCGGGGCGTGAGCTTGGCAAGATCTTTTCCGAATACGGGAACGCGCTCATCGGAAACGGCGATTACTCCGCGGGGTTCCCGCTTCTCATCAAACTCATTGACGCAACCGACCGCCTGTCGGTGCAGGTACACCCGGACGACGAATACGCAAAGCGGGTGGAAAACGACCGCGGAAAAACCGAAATGTGGTACATTGTGGACGCGGAGCCGGGGGCGGAGATCATCTATGGGCTGAAGGACGGTGTCGGAAACAAAGAATTCCGCGAGCAGGTCGAAAAGGGCAACTACGAGGCGGTCATGCGCCATCAGCCGGTCCACGCGGGGGAAACCTATTTCATTCCGTCGGGAATGCTTCATGCCATTGGCAAGGGAATCCTCATCGCGGAGATCCAGCAGAACTGCGACCTGACCTACCGCGTGTACGATTACGGACGGCTCGGGAAGGACGGAAAGCCGAGAGAACTTCATGTCGGGAAGGCGATGGACGTCACGCGCCCCTTCACCGAAGAAGAGATCCGGAGCATCCGTTTCGAGGCGGGTTCCGCCCCTGACAAAGAGCTACTTGCCGCCTGCCGGTACTTTCGGGTACGGTACTGTGACGTGACGGGCGAGAGAGACTTCTCCGTGGGAGACAACAGTTTCGTGTCGCTTCTTTGCGTCGGCGGGAACGGAGAAATCCGCTTCGGCGGGGAATCTTATCCGGTTCATACCGGCGACAGCTACTTCCTGCCCGCCGGCATGGGCAACTGCACGCTCCGGGGGAACGGGCTTTCGGTACTTCTCTCCTCGCTTTCATAACCGGTCATCATACAGAACGGAAAGGATAATTATATGACAAACCGCGAGAAATTCATTCAGATCTATAAGGAAAAGATTACGCGCGAGGGCGCGGACAAGCTGCTGGACTATCTGACGAGCGACAAATGCGACTTTTTCACCGCGCCGGCAAGCACCCGCTATCACGGTGCCTACGAAGGCGGGCTGCTGGAGCATTCGCTCAACGTGTACGAATGTCTTTGCCAGATCGTACCGCGGCTTCACGAAAAATACGGCTTTGAATTCTCGGAAGAATCGCTTGCCGTCGCCGCACTGCTTCACGACCTGTGCAAGGTCAATTTCTACAAGACGGAAATGCGTAACGTCAAGAAAAACGGGGTATGGGAATCGGTTCCCTACTTCACGATTGAGGATAATCTCCCCTACGGGCACGGAGAGAAGTCGGTCTACATCATTTCGGGGTACATGCGCCTGTCGCGCGACGAAGCGTTTGCCATCCGTTATCACATGGGCTTCTCCGGTCCCGAAGATCCCGGAAACGTAGGAAAAGCGTTTGAGCTGTTCCCGCTGGCGCTGGCGCTTTCGTGGGCAGACATGGAAGCCTCTTACTATATGGAAGGAAGTATCAAATGATCCGACCGGAGGAATTGCTTTCTCTCGCCGCACGCGCGAGAGAATCCGCCTACACTCCGTACTCCGGTTTTGCGGTCGGCGCGGCGTTGCTCGCATCGGACGGGACGGTCTACACGGGGTGCAATATTGAAAACGCGGCATTCACGCCGACGGTCTGCGCGGAACGGGTAGCGATATTCCGCGCCGTAGCGGACGGGAAGCGGGACTTTTCCGCGATTGCGGTGGTTGGCGGAAAGGCGGGAGAGCGTGCGGGGAGGTGTGCGCCCTGCGGGGTCTGCCGGCAGGTGCTGGCGGAGTTCTGCGAGCCGGAGCAATTTACGGTATATCTGCTGGGGAATGACGGCTTGCCGGAAGCGCACGTCTTTTCGGAATTGCTCCCGTTCGGGTTCGGGAAAAGCGACCTCGTATAAATGAAATGAACAGAAAAACAGCGGCTTGGAAAAGCCGCTGTTTTTGTGAGGGGGACGAGCCCCGCCTGCCGGCGGGCACCCGCAAAGCGGGGATCCGGCGGCGGGGCGTGGAAAAGCAGATTACTTTGCTGAAAGAAAAATTCCGACAGAATCAGGGAGAACAGTCAAGGCGTCCGCAACGGAAACGCCCGTCAGAAGCTCGGTAAAATTACCGGGTGCCTCAAAGGCAACCGCGTCCGCGGAGCGATTGGCAAGAATCAGCACACGGCTGTTGCCCTTTTTCCGCTCGTAGGCAATCCACGCGTCGCCGTGCCCGAGAATGCGGAAATCTCCGCCCGCGAACGCAGGCTCCTTCCGGATCTCGCCGAGCCGTCTGTAATGGGCAAGCAATTCCCCGTCCTCCCTGCCCCATGGATACGGCATCCGGCAGAAGGGATCGTGATACCCCTCCATGCCGGCTTCATCTCCGTAGTAAACCGACGGCACGCCGAACACGGTAAACTGGATCGCCGAGGCGATTTTCAGAAGCTTTACCGCCCGCGCACGTTGTTCCGCCGTCAGGCGTTTGTGTGCGAGCTCCGCGTTGGGAAGAGCAAAATCGTCGGGGGAAGCGCCGAGCACCGTCAGAATCCGTTCGGTATCGTGCGTACCGAGCAGATTCATGAGCGAATCCGACGAGGCGCGCGGGTAGGAGCCGTACACCTCCGTGAGCACGTGATACAGCGTTTCCGCGTCGCCGTCCCGGACAAACGACAGAATGCCGTTCCGAAGCGGGTAGTTCATCACACCGTCAAGCTGTCTTCCCGCGAGATACCTGCGCCGTTTGCCGTAGGAAATCTTATCCGCCGCGTTTTCCCAGACCTCGCCGATGATAAGGGCATCGGGATCTTCATCTTTGACTGCTTTGCGGAGCTCGTCGAGAAACAGGTCAGAGAGTTCGTCCGCCACATCCAGCCGCCAGCCGGATGCGCCCATTTTCAGATATTTCCGGAGGATTCCGTTCTCCCCGGTGAAATACCGGCGGCACCCTTCATTCTCATGATTGAGGCGCGGAAGGATCGGAATACCCCACCAGCTTTCGTACTTATCCGGAAATTCGCTGAAGCGGTACCAGTGAAAATACGGAGAGGCGACCGACTGATACGCGCCGACGGTCGGGTACTTACCGTAACGGTTGAAATACTTGCTATCGTCGCCCGTGTGGTTGAACACACCGTCTAAAATGACGTGCATACCCCGTTTCCCGGTTTCCGAAAGAAGCGCACGGAACGCCTCTTCCCCGCCGAACATTTCGTCCACCGTCTCATAGTCGCCCGTGTCGTATTTGTGGTTGGAATAGGCGCGGAAGATCGGATTGAGGTAGAGCACGTTCACGCCGAGCGATTGCAGATAGTCCAGCTTTTTGATGACTCCCCACAAATCACCGCCGAAAAAGCGGTTGTTGGCAAGCGGATCACCCGGCTTTTCCGCGTACTGCGGAATTCCGTGCTCCCAATCCGGCTCCATCTCTGCGTCGGAGCGCACCGGCATCGGACTGTCGCCGCGGCAGAAGCGGTCGGGAAAGATCTGATACATGGTCGCGCCGCGGAACCAGTCCGGCGTGCGGTAATCCTTTTCACAGACGAGCAGGCGGAACTTCCCCGCAGACTCGTGTGCAAAGGCAACGTCCACGTTGTTCCGCGTATCCGAAAACAGCGTTTCGTTTCTGCGGAGAAAGAGGTACTCATAGTAAAAAAGCCCCCAGCCGCGTCCCGCGCACAGACTGCCGGTGTCAAGCGTCAACAGATAGCGGTCATTGCCCTTCTCGCTTTCCGAAAAAATCATGGGAATATCCCGTGCCGCTTCCCCATCGGGGGCGATACGCATAACGACGCCAGCCGCGCCGAGCAGGCGTGGTACTTCCATGATAAATTCCACGGAAACACCAAAGGGGAATGCCCCCAGAAATGAGGCATCCCCTTCTTCATTCAGAATCCGTTTCCGGACGCGGGCGTGAACACCCGCGTCCAGTTCGCAAAACAGTTTCGGCAACATACTTATTTCAGGTTGTCCTTACGGTTCTTCCCGTCAAGCGGGGTCAGGTGCCAGATGCGGTCGGCATACTCGCGGACGGCGCGGTCGGCAGCGAAATGTCCCGCACCCGCAATGTTGAGCAGCGACATCCGGTTCCAGCGGTCCTTGTCCGCATAGGCGCGGATCATCTCGTCGTGGGTGAGCTGATAGGATTCAAAGTCCGCAAGGCACATGAACGGGTCGGCAATGCCGTGACCGGACAGGAGATAGGAAGCGAGATCCGAGAAGGATTCGCCCGCAAAGCCGGTTGCAAGGTAGTCCACGATACGGCGCAGATAAGGATTCTTGACGTAGTAGTCGGTGGAACGGTAGCCGCTCAGCCACAGCTCCTCGACCTCCGCCGCATTGAGACCGAAGATGAACATATTGTCCTTACCCGCCGCGTCCAGCATTTCAATGTTTGCGCCGTCCAGCGTGCCGATGGTGATGGCGCCGTTGATCATGAGCTTCATGCATCCGGTGCCGCTCGCTTCCTTGCCGGCAAGCGAAATCTGCTCGGAGATTTCGGCAGACGGAATCAGCGCCTCCGCCATGCTGACGTTGTAGTTCTCGATGAACACGACGTTGAGCTTTTCGCGGATCACGGGATCGGATTCGATCTCCTTACTGAGCAGGCAGATGAGCTTGATAATCTCCTTTGCCATGGTATACCCGGGAGCCGCCTTCGCGCCGAAGATGAAGGTCTGCGGCTGCATATCGAGGTTCGGGTTATCCTTGAGCTGGAGGTAAAGACCGATGATATTGAGCGCGTTGAGCAGCTGACGCTTGTACTCATGCAGACGCTTGATCTGCACGTCATAGACCGAATGGGTATCCAGCTTCTGCCCCGTCTTGCGGTAGAGGAAGTTGGAGAATTCCACTTTGTTTCTGTGCTTGATGTCGCGCACCTTGCTGCGGACGGTCGCGTCGTCGGCAAATTTTGCGAATTCCGCAAGCTCTTCGGGATTGTGACGGTAGCCGGTGCCGATGCACTCGTCAAGAAGTCCTGCCAGTTCGGGATTGGAATAGCACAGCCAGCGGCGGTGTGCAATGCCGTTGGTCACGTTGTCAAAGCGGTCGGGGTACATCCGGTAGAAATCCTTGAACAGATCGTTCTTGAGGATCTCGGAATGCAGCTTGGACACGCCGTTGACCGTATGCGAGCCGACGACCGACAGGTTTGCCATGTGCACCTGACCGTTCTTGATGATCGACAGCTTGGTAATGCGGTCCCAGTTGCCCGGGAACGCCGCCCACGCCTCGCGGCAGAACCGCTCGTTGATTTCCTTCACAATGGTGTAAATGCGGGGAAGCTTGAGCTTGAAGAGATCCTCATTCCACGTCTCAAGTGCCTCCGGAAGCACGGTATGGTTGGTGTAGGAAACGGTGCGGAGCACGGTGTTCCATGCCTTATCCCACGTGAAGAAATAGTCGTCGATGAAAATACGCATGAGCTCCGGGATACAGAGTGCCGGGTGCGTATCGTTGATGTGGATGGCGACCTTGTCGGCGAAATTATCGAGTGTGCCGTAGACGGCGATGTGATCGCGGATGATGCTCTGCATGGAAGCGGAAACGAGGAAGTACTGCTGGGACAGGCGGAGCAATTTGCCCTCGGTGTGGTTATCCGAGGGATAGAGCACCTTGGAGATGACCTCTGCGTTGGTGCTTTCCTCCATTGCCTTGGCGTACTGCCCCTGCGTGAACAGCCCCATGTTGAAATTCTGGATATCGCGCGCCTTCCACAGGCGGAGCTGACTGACTGCCTTGGAATCCGCGCCGGAGATCATCATATCGTAAGGAACCGCTTCGATCTCATCGCAGTTCTCGTACTGGATGTCAAGATGTCCGTCTCTCCATTCCTCCTTCACATGTCCGCCCATTCTCACCTTGTAGATACGGTCGGTACGCGGCACCAGCCAGACCTCGCCGCCGGGGAGCCACACATCGGGAAGCTCGACCTGCATACCGTCGACGATTCTCTGCTTGAACAGACCGTATTCGTAGCAGATGGAGAAACCTGTCGCGGGGTAATCAAGCGAAGACAGAGAGTCCATGAAGCAGGCAGCAAGTCTGCCGAGACCGCCGTTGCCAAGCCCTGCGTCGGGCTCGCATTCGTACAGATCTTCGAGGTCAAATCCGAGACCGGAGAGAGCTTTTGCGTATTCTTTGTCAAGTCCCAGATTGCAGAGATTGGTCTTGAGCGATCTGCCGAGCAGGAATTCCATGCACATATAGTACACGCGCTTGGCACCCTTCGCGTTGACCTCTTTCTTGAATTCTCCGCGCTTTTCGGTCAGGATGTCCTTGACGGTCATAGCCGCCGCCTTGTACATCTGATCGCGGGACGCTTCTTCATAGGTACAGCCGAAGTACCGGGACAATTTGGCTTTGAGGTTTTCCTCAACCTCGTTTGCTTTGGGATGGTAATTCATACAGGTAATGCCTTTCCGTGCGGCGGTCAGACGATCCAGCCGTACATTTCCATATATTTTTCCGCCGATACTCTCCAGGAGAAATCGGTCGTCATGATTTTCTTCAGCAGTTTTTCACGCTTTTCGGGATCCCACCAGACGCCGAGCGCCGCATCGGTGCGGTCATACAGCTCGGTTGCGTTGTAATTGGCAAAGGTAAAGCCGTTGCCGCGCACCTCGCCGTTCTCTTCCCAGTAGCCCTTGATGGAGTCGTACAGTCCGCCCGTCTCTCTGACGACCGGAATGGAGCCGTAACGCGAGGCAATCATCTGGGACAACCCGCAAGGCTCGCTCCTTGACGGCATGAGAAAAATGTCGGATGCCGCATAGACCCGCTTGGACAGGTCGCGGTCATAGGTGATGAGCGCGCGCACCTTGTCCGGGAACTGAGCTTCGAGCCAGCGGAAATAGTCCTCGTACTGCACTTCGCCCTTGCCGAGCACCACCAATTGCAGGTCGTGGTTCTGTACCATGCCGTACATCATCTCGCGGATGAGGTCCAGCCCCTTGTGGGTGACAAGCCGCGAGACGACCGCGAGCATCGGAATATCCGTGCGCTCCGGCAGTCCCACTTCCTTCTGCAGGGCGAGTTTGTCCTTTTCCTTGCCCTTCAGGTGATCCGCGGAATAGTTTGCCGCGATTGCGGGATCGGTTGCGGGGTCGTAATACTTGTAATCAATGCCGTTGAGAATACCGATGAGCTTATAACCGAACGCGTCGAGGATGTGCTCCAGTCCGTGTCCGTATTCGGACGAACGGATTTCGCCCGCGTAGCGGGGGCTGACCGTCGTCACCTTGTCGGCGCAGACGATTGCCGCCTTCATGAGGTTGATGCAGCCGTCGTATTCCATGAGCCGCCAGTCAAAGGAAGAAAGCCCGAACACGTCGGTGAGAATCTTCGGATCGTATTTCCCCTGATACTCTATATTATGAATCGTAAAGACCGTCCGGATACCCGCGTACCCCTCTTTCCAGCGGAAAAGCTGATTGAGATACACAACGGAGAGCGCCGCCTGCCAGTCGTGCGCGTGCAGAATGTCCGGGTAGAAGCTGATATGCTCCAGCATCTCCACGACAGCCATGGAGAAAAACGCGAAGCGTTCGCCGTCGTCATACTGCCCGTAAAGCGCACCGCGCCGGAAATAATACTCGTTGTCAATGAAATAGTAGGTCACGCCGTCGCGGACGAGCGAGCGCACGCCGCAATACTGCCGTCTCCACGAGAGTGACACGGTAAAGACCGCCTCGGTCTTCATTTCGGCACGCCAATTTTCGGACACCGCGTCGTAGAGCGGCATCACCACCCGCACGTCCGCGTCTTCACCGTACCGCGCCTTGATTGCCGCGGGGAGAGAGCCGAGCACATCGCCAAGACCTCCCGTCGCCGCAAACGGCATTGCTTCCGAGCCGACAAACAGAATCTTCTTCATGTAATATCCGTTCCTTTCTATCAATTCGGCAGTTCCGCGCGTGTCTGCACGGAATGTTTTGGTACCCGGCGCGGCGGGAAGCCGCGCCGCCAGCAAAGAGGAAGACGGCTCCCGCCGGACGCTCCGGTCAGACCATGGTTCCCTTTCCGAGGAAGAACGGCATGGTCTCATGTCCGGACAGATGGCGTCCGTCCTTGACAATGACGTTTTTATCAGTGATGACACAATTGAGCGTCGCGTCGGAGCCTGTGTAGGTATCCTGAAGCAGGATGGAGTTACGGACGACCGTTCCGCGTCCGATCTTGACGCCGCGGAAGAGGATGGAATTTTCCACAGTCCCCTCAATCACACAGCCGTCTGCAACCAGCGAATTGCGGACAGCGGCATCCGCCGCATACTTGGTGGGTGCGCTGTTGCGGACTTTGGTATAAACCGGGCGGTTCTTCACGCCGAAAATGGCGTTGCGCGCCTCCGGATGGAGCAGCTCCATGGACGCACGGAAATATGCGTCAAGCGAGGAGATGGTTGCATACCAGCCGGTATAGCGGTAAATACGGAAGGTGCCCTTGTACATATATCTGCGGATAATGTCGCGGTGGAAGCCGCTGTACCCGTGTGCTGCCGCCTCTGCGATCATCGCGGACAGGTAGGGACGGCTCATGACCATGATATTGGTGCTGACATCCACCTCGCCGGCAGTCGGCTCCTCCTCGGAGAAGTCGGTCACCACACCCTCCGCGTTTGTGGTGACAACGGGGAGCTTGCCCGACACAAAGGTCGTCGCGGGGTCCAGCCGCTTGGTCACAACGGTAATCTCCGCCCCGGTCTCTGCATGCTGACGGATGACATCGGACAGGTCGATGTTGCAGATCACGTCACAGTCGGATAGCACGATGTAATCCTCCGTACAGCGGTTGATGAAGCCCGCCGCGCCCATGATCGCTTCCAGACGCGTGTTGTACACTCTGCCCGCCGCCGCATTGGCGTAGGCGGTGATGTACGGCGGAAGGATCTTGATGCCGCCCGAACGGCGCGCCAGATCCCAGTCCTTGCCGTTGCCGATGTGGTCAAGCAGGGACTGATAGTTGTAATGCGTAATGACCCCGACCTTGGTGATGTCGGAGTTGACCATATTGGAAAGCGCGAAGTCGATCAGCCGGTAACGGCAACCGAACGGGACGCTCGCCATGGTACGGACGCGCGTCATCTCCGGGATACACCCATCGTGGATGTTGGAAAAAATGAGTCCTGCTGCGGTCATTGTTCTTTCCCCCCTCTCACTTCAAGGATACCATTTCGCCTGCGGCGACGGTACCGTTTTCCGGAATCTCCATTCCGGCTCCGATGACTGTGATCTTTGATTCGTCCGCGTCGGGAGAACCGATCACGGCGCCCGCACCGACGTGCACGCCGGAATCCACAATGCTGTAAGATACCTCGGCTCCCGCCCCGATGACGGTTCCGCTCATAATAACGCTGTCATGTACCTTCGCGCCGGGCATGACCCGGACGCCCGTGCCGAGCACACTGTGCTTCACCTCGCCGAAAATCTCACACCCCTCGGTGATGGACGCGTCGGACACGACGGCGCCGTCCGCCACAAACTGCGGGGCGTATGCCTCATGGCGGGAAAACACTCTCCATGTCTCGTCACCGAGATTGAATGCCGGCGGATCGCCGAGCAGATCCATATTTGCTTCCCAAAGGGAGGAAATGGTCCCGACGTCCTTCCAGTACCCTTCGAAGGGATATGCGTACATTTTTTCACCCGCGGCGAGCATGGCGGGAATGATATTCTTGCCGAAATCGTTCGCAGACTTGGGATCGGCGGCATCCACCGTCAGATAATCCGCGAGCTTCTTCTTGCTGAAGATATAGATGCCCATCGACGCCTTGGTGCTGTCGGGGTTCTTGGGCTTCTCCGAGAACTTGTAGATTGAATTGTCTTCGTTGGTGCTCATAATACCGAACCGGCTCGCTTCTTCCAGCGGCACGTCGATGACTGCGATGGTGCAGTCCGCGCCCATCTTTTTATGGTAATCCAGCATCTTGGAATAGTCCATCTTATAGATGTGGTCGCCGGACAGGATCAGCACATAATCCGCGTCATAGCGGTCGATGAAGGCAAGGTTCTGGTAGATCGCGTTCGCGGTTCCCTTGTACCAGTCCGCGCCGTGCTTGCCCTGATACGGCGGCAGGATGGTCACCCCGCCGAAAGCGCGGTCGAGATCCCACGGGAGTCCGTTCCCGATGTATTCGTTCAGAACAAGGGGCTGATACTGCGTCAGCACGCCGACGGTATCGAGACCCGAATTGATGCAGTTGGAGAGCGTGAAATCAATGATACGGTACTTTCCGCCGAAAGATACCGCAGGCTTTGCCGTCGTGGTGGTCAGCGCATACAGGCGACTGCCCTGCCCCCCGGCAAGCAGCATGGCAACACATTCTTTTTTCTTGAACATACTGTTCCTCCTCTGACGATCGTCGTTCGGTAATAAAGAAGCGGGAAATGCGCAATAGGATATCGGATGTTTTCGGTTCTGCTGTTTTTATGGGGATTCCCGGAGAATTCCCGTCCATCGGGCTTTACCCGGAGCGGGAATCTCCCGTTATGAATGATTTCTGACCGCCTCGGCTGCTCCCGGATCGGGAGCGCACCGCCGCGTCTTACTTTATGAGACGCTCGCGCGGATTATTTTGGCGTTTTCCGTTATTCTGCGATTTTTCCGGCAGGCGTTTGACCCCTGCGCGGTGCGACGGCAGTTTTTTCGTCAGCTTGAAGAAGGTCGCGCCGAGCGGCGGCAGACGCAGGGTCAGAGACTGCTCGAGTCCGTTCTGCGGGACAGATTCCGAGCGGATCTCACCCGGATTGACCACGCCGGAACCACCGAAACGCTCATCATCCGAATTGAAGACCTCGCAATAAATACCGGACACGGGAACGCCGATACGGAATTCCTCTCTGACAATCGGCGTGAAATTCAGAAGGACAATGATCTCGTTGCCGTCGCGGTCAATGCGGCGGTAGGAGAGCACGCTCTCGTCGCGGTTGTCGGGGTCGATCCAGCGGAAGCCGTCCCACGAATCGTCGCACTGCCAGAGCGCGGAATTTTTCAGATAAAACTGATTGAGTTCGGCAAAATACCGCTGGAGCTTCGCGTGCGACTCGTAGTCGAGCAGGAACCATTCGAGCTGATCCTCAAAGTTCCATTCCCGGAACTGCCCGATCTCGCCGCCCATGAAGGTCAGCTTCTTGCCGGGGTGAGTCATCTGGTAGGCACCGAACACGCGGGCGCCCGCAAACTTGCGCCAGTAATCGCCCGGCATTTTATCAAGGAAGGACTTCTTGCCGTGCACCACCTCGTCATGGGAGATGGGCAGCACGTACTTCTCGCTGAACGCGTAGGTCATGGAGAAGGTCACGCGGTTGTGGTCGTATTTGCGGAAGAGCGGGTCCTCCGCGGCATACGCCAGCGTGTCGTTCATCCAGCCCATGTTCCATTTGAGCGAGAACCCGAGTCCGTCCACGCCCCAGTTGGTGACGTTCGGCCAAGCGGTGGATTCCTCCGCAATCATGAGTACGTCGGGAAATTCCTTTCCCATGCAGGAATTGAGCTTGCAGAAGAAGGACATGGCTTCAAGGCACCTGTGGTCGCCGTACACGTTGGGCACCCACTCGCCGGGCTTCTTGTCGTAATCGAGATAAAGCATCGACGCGACCGCGTCCACGCGCAAGCCGTCGGCGTGGAACTGTTCCGCCCAATACACGGCGTTGGACACGAGGAAGCTCTCCACCTCGTTGCGTCCCACGTCAAAGCGGCGGGTTCCCCATCCCGCATTCTCCATGCGGTCGGCACCCTGATATTCATATAGCGGTCCCCCGTCGAATTCATACAGCCCGTGCGCGTCCTTGGGGAAATGCGCCGGCACCCAGTCAAGGATCACGCCGACCCCCGCCTCGTGCATGGCATTGACAAAATAACGGAAATCGTCCGGCGTGCCGAACCGCGCGGTCGGGGCGTAATAACCGCACACCTGATAGCCCCAGGAACCGTCAAACGGGTATTCCATCACGGGCATCAGCTCCACATGGGTATACCCCATCTGCTTGACGTAGGGTGCAAGCTCCTCCGCGGTCTCGCGGTAGGAAAAGTAGCTTCCGTCCTCATGCCGCCGCCAGGAACCGAGGTGTACCTCGTAAATGTTCATCGGCTGGTCGTACATCCGCTCGCCCATGGTCTTTTTGCGGTACGCCATCCAGCCGTCATCCTGCCAACGGAACGCAGAAGGGTCGGTGAGTACCGACGCGGTCGCGGGCGGGCACTCCATGGAGGTGCCGTAGGGGTCCGCCTTGAAGAGCACGCGGTCCCCCGCCACAATGCGGTATTTGTACTTCTGCCCTGCCCGGGCGCGGTCAGAGGGAATCTTTGCTTCCCACACGCCGCCCGCCGTCACGCGGGTCATTCCGTCGGAATCGCTCCAATCGTTGAAATCGCCCGAAACGCTGACGCTGTCGGCATTCGGTGCCCACACGCGGAACACATATCCGTCCTCCGTGCGGTGCGCACCGAGGTATTCATAAGCGCGGTAATTGGTGCCCTCGTGAAAAAGATAGGGCGCCATGTCGCCGGTCCCCGATACCGTTCCCGTGCCGTTTTTGACGATTGGATTGACAGCTTTGCGATCAGCCATGCGGTGCGACTCCTTCCGGTTGCCTGCCCCCCGGAGTCCCTCCCGGGATCCGCGGGCAATTTTACTGTTTATTCAAAATATATTATAGCATATTCTGATTATAGCGTCAATTCATTTTTGAGCATTTTATGAATTTTTTACTTTCGCCTGCCTCCCGGCACACACTGTCACATCCCTGTCATATTTACATCAAATGCTTGACATGAAAGTCTGTTATGATGTAAAATAGATGTAATTAATTTCAAATCCATTTGAACGGAGGAATCTGTTTTGATCGAAGTCACAGGACTTACCAAGGTCTACGGAGACAACTGTGCCGTGGATCATGTGAGCTTCCGCATCGCAAACGGGCATATCTACGGCCTGCTCGGGCGCAACGGCGCAGGAAAAACCACGACCATGAATATGATGACCGGTTGTCTCACGCCCACCGCAGGCACCGTCCGAATCAACGGATACGATATGTGGGAGCAGCCGAAGAAAGCCAAAAAATGCATCGGATACCTGCCGGAAAATCCCCCGCTCTATGAAAACATGACCCCGGAGGAATACCTTTCGTTCGTCGCCGAGGCGAAGGGCGTGCGCGGCACCGAGATTGCAAGACAAGTGCGGACGGCGATGGAGGAAACGGGGCTTTTGCAGTTCCGCGACCGTCTCATCCGAAAGCTGTCCAAGGGGTACCGGCAAAGAGTCGGCATTGCCATGACCATGCTCGGAAATCCCGATATCATCATTCTCGACGAGCCGACCGTGGGGCTTGACCCGAAACAGATCGTGGAGATCAGGGAGCTGATCCGCCGTCTCGGAAAAACCAAGACCGTGGTTCTCTCCAGCCACATTCTCTCCGAGATCAGCGAGCTTTGCGACGAGGTTCTGATCCTCTCGCGCGGAAAGCTGGTCGCCTACAACACCATCGAGGAGCTGGAAAAGCAGTCCGCCTCAAGCGGGAATACCCTGCTTGTCATCGTCAAGGGCGACGAGAGGGGCGTGCTCACCGTCATCCGGAGCGTTGCAGGCGTGCTGACCTGCCGGACCGTTTCAAAGGACGGAGGAAACCTCACCGTGGAGGTACGCGCCAGAACAGGCGCCGATCCGAGAGACGACATTTTCTTTGCGCTTGCGGACAAGCGGTACGTCGTGCTTTCGACAAAAACGCAGTCGGCGGATCTCGAAGAGGTCTTCCTCTCGCTCACCGGCGACAGTCTGCCGGACAACCGTACCGGGTTCCCCGGAGAGGACGCCGCTTCCATCGAAGAACTGACCCGTGAGGAAAAAGGAGGTGACCGCGAATGACAACCGTATTCAAGCGGGAATTCCGCGCCTATTTTCAGGGCATGACCGGATACCTCATCATCGCGCTTTTTCTCTTGCTCGAAGGCGCGTTTTTAACGGTCATGAACCTCATTCTTGCCAATCCGGCATTTGAATATTCGCTCTGGACGCTGTCACCGGCGCTCGTGATTCTGCTCCCCCTGCTTGCCATGCGTTCGGTTGCGGGCGACAGACGGGGACACACCGACCAGCTGCTTGCGTCCCTGCCCCTTTCCGCCACCGAGATCGTACTCGGCAAGTATCTTGCGACGCTCGCGGTCTTTGCCATTCCGGTCGTATTCAGCGGGCTGTATGCGCTGTTGCTTCTGTGCTTCGGCTCGGTCAACCTGCTCTCCGCATACGCCTCCCTCTTTGCATTTTTACTGCTCGGCGCGGCACTGCTTGCGCTCTGCACCTTCCTATCGTCGCTCTGCCGCAATCAGGCGATCGCGGCGGTCTGCGGTATTGTCGCCCTCGCGGTGCTCTATCTCTTCAACCTGCTTGCCGACGTTTTGCCGGCAACCGCGATCGTTTCCTTTATTGTCGTCATTGTGCTGGTCGTGCTGGTTGCGGTCCTGGCGGGACTTTTCAGCCGTAATCCGCTCCCTGCCGTCATTGCCGGAGCCTGCGGGATTCTGCCGACGGTGCTTCTGTTCGTGTTCCGTCAGGAGCTGTTCCCGAACCTCTCCCGGCATCTGCTCGAATACATTTCCCCCTTCAACTGGTTCAACCGCTTCAGCCAGTACCTGCTCTTTGACTTGAAGGGCATCATTTACCTCATCAGCTTTACGGCACTGTTCCTCTTTCTGACGGTGATCTCCGTCAGAAAGAAACGGGCGTAAGAAAGGAGTCGGAACATGAACCTCAAAAAAACATCGGAAAAACTGATGAGCACCCGTTCCGGCGCCACCGCCGTTGCGCTGGTTCTGCTCGCCTTGCTCCTCATTCTGAATCTGTTCGTCTCGCTCCTGCCGTATTCCGTGACCGAGGGAGATCTCTCCGGCGTCGGAATGTATGCGCTCTCCGGCGCCTCCAAGACGTTTCTCGGCAAGCTCGACGAAGATGTCACCATCTACTGCCTGACCCAAAACGGCGATGAGAGCACCCAGCTCTCCACCCTTTTCTCCCGCTACACAAAAGCGTCGAAGCACATAAAAATCAGATACGTAGATGCCGCAAACGATGAAGCATTCTGCAAAAAATACGGTCTGACCGCCTCGGACTTCACAAGTTCCTCCAAGAATTCCAGCATGGTCATTGAGAGCGCGCGCCGCTACACCTACCTGGACTACTCCACCCTGCTCTACTATTACAGCGAGGCATCTGGACGCATCAGCCTCGCGGAGTACTCCTATATGACCTCCATCTATTCCGCGCAGGGTGCCGCCGCCTTCAAAACGTTGTACGGCTTTGAATTTTCATCGCTCCGGCAGTATTACGACGCGGACAGCAAGATCACCAACGCCATTGAATATGTGACAAGAGAGGATCTGTCCTACACGCTGACCCTCTCGGAGGATACGCGCAAATTCCTTTCCGGCATTGAAATTCCGGTCACGGTCTCCTGCATCTGGTCCGGTGACAGGAGCGAATGCAAGATCGCCGGAATCCTTGACCAGTACGCAGCGGCAAACCGCAACATCACCGTCCGGTATATTGACCCGTCGCTCGCGGAAAACGCCGCGTTCATTGAAAAGCACTTCACCGCCACACCGGATTCCATGACCGTTGTCGTGGAAAGCGACCGCCGGAGTACCGTGATCAAGTGGTCGGATGTCGTCAGGTATCACCACGCAAAGCTCGGTACCATGACCTCCTCCCAGTACGCCTCGATCCTCGCCACGGAGAATCAGTTGTACTCCCGCTTCGGCGGACAGATCCCCTACGGGTATTGCTATTCCTACTACCTCGCCTATTCGGGAGGCTCCTCTTCCCAGTCGGTAAGCCTGTTCAACGTCACCTCCGTCACCTCCTATTTCGACGGAGAGGAGGCGTACACCGAGGCAATCGACTACGTGATTCAGGAAACCATCCCCCACGCATATATTGTGGCAGGCGACCTCGGCACGCCGCTTTCCGCCAAGCTGACCGGTTTCTTCACCGACTCGGCAACGGATTATGAGGTTCTGGAGAACGGTATCCCCAAAACGATTCCGGACAATGCCGCATCCCTCATCCTGTACGCTCCCAAGCGCGACCTGACCGACGCTGAAGCGCAGACCCTGACCAATTATCTGAAAAACGGCGGGCACCTGCTTCTCTTCACAAACGCGGGAAGTACCTCGTATGAAAAGCTGATGGGTGTGCTCTCCTCCTACGGCGTTACCGCGGGTGCGGAGATCGTCAGGGACGGGAAATCCGGCTCGTATGAAAAATCGGAAGAGCACCTGCTCCCGACCGTCAATTCCTCGCACAGCATCAACTATTACCCGAACCTTGCCGGTTACCGCGTGGATATGCCCATGACGCATCTCCTCCGGGTCGCGGGAAAGGACGATCTCCCGGATAAGGTCACGGTGACAGAGCTTCTGAATACCTCGAAGGAAGGGTACATTTCCATTGAGAAAACCAACGAGGACGGCTCCACCGTAACAGATCGGGAAACGGCTTCCTTCCCGCTCGCCGTGGAAATCAAAAACTCCGAAACGGGAGCGAACATCGTCTGGTATGCGTCCACGGAAATGCTTTCCGACGACCTGATCCTGACCGCCGACGAAGAAAAAGCCGCCAACGAAAGCAAGGCGGAGGACGCCAAGCTGTGCGGCAACAAGTATTACATTGCGCTCGCTGTCTCCTACCTCGGGCGGGAGTTCACCCCGACGCACAAGAAAGTCGATCCGGTTTCGGCTGACACCATCGACGGAAATCGCATCACGGTTTCCGCCACCCCGATCAGCAAGGATTATCTCGCGGTTTCCAATCCGGCTGTCATCCTGATCGGCATTCTGACTGTCCTGATCTTCCCCGCCGTCATCATTGCCGTCGGATGCGTCAATCGGAGCCGCCGCAGAAAGGCATGAGGTATGACATGAAGAATACCGGGAAACAACAGAAGCACGCCGCGCCTCCCGCAAACGGGGCAAAGCCCGCGGCAAAGAAAAACACCTCCGTCATCATCATCGCCGTCGTCGTGATCCTTGCGACGCTTCTCACCGTCGGGTTTGTCGTGGCGGCTTCCGTCAACAAAAAGCCGTCGGATGACCTGGTTCCCGCTCCGCACACCTACGAGGCGTTCTCGGCGGACCCCGTCTCCGCGACCGCCGTCTCCTGGACAAAGGACGGAAAGACCGTTTCCCTCTCCCTGTCCGGCAACACGTGGACCTATGCGGACGACCCCGAAATGCCGATCGATAAAAACAAGGTCAGCGACCTCTTGAAGCTGCTCGTCTCCCTGAAGTCTTCCAAGCGTTACACCGACACGACCGGGGAAGACCGCGAGAGCTTCGGGCTTTCCTCCCCTGCGCTTTCGGTCACCGTGACCGACGGCGCCTTCGGAACCCGGACGCTGAATTTCGGAAAATACAGCGCCGCCGCGGGCGGGTATTACGCTCAGCGCGCCGACGCACCCGCGACCGTATACGTCGTTGCGGGAGATCCGTATCTCGCGTTTGCGGAAGCCACACCGACCACCCTGCTCCGCGAGGACGAATATCCGTATCTCACCGCGGCAACGCTGGACGGTTTTGATCTGACCGCGAACGGAAACACCTACCGGTTCCTGTTTGACATCCGCGGCGTCGAAAAGGACGGGAAACTGTATTACTGGTTCGTGTCCGTAAACGGCGACGCGAGCAAGCCGGTCGACACCGATGCCGACGATCTGTGCAACAACATTATCTGCATGGATTATGAAAAGCTGATTACCTGGCACGCCTCGGAGCTTGCCGCATACGGCGTCGGGGAGGACAGCCCCGTCGTCACCGTACACTACACGGAAACCGTGACCGTTTCCACGGAGAACGGCAACCGTTACGAGCGTGTGACGCATTCGTTCTCCCTCCGTTTCGGAAAGACCGCCGACGATCTGTCGGATTACGTCAACCCGGTCGGCACCTCCCTGCTCTTTGAGTTGTCGGCGGGAAATATTCTCAACGACCTGCTTGCGGTCGCAGAAAAATGCCTTTGATACAGGCAGCGCCGCATTTCGGATCCGAAAACCGCCCCGTCATTTGCCGGGGCGGTTCCGTTTTATTCCTGTGTCCGGAAGCCTGCCGGAGGCGGACAACAGCACTCCCGCCGTCCGTTCTCCGCAGTACTGTTCCGCACACGGCACCGGGCGAGTCCCACGAAAGCCGGAGAACGGCAGTTAACGGTTACCGGTTGACAGAACGCAGATTTTTTGATATAATGAGAAGTCAGATAAGATGCATACGGGAAGGGGGAGTTTTATGGAAACGGCTTTTCCGGACCTCGTCGGCAACCGGGCGCTCGCCGCGCGTCTTGACGGAGAGATCCGCTCCGGGAAGCTCTCTCACGCGTACATTCTCGCGGGTCCCGCGGGCAGCGGAAAACACACGCTCGCGCTCCGCATCGCCATGGCGCTCTCCTGTGAAAACAGAAAGATCCCGGGCGCCCCGCTCCCCTGCATGACCTGTCCCTCCTGCCGCAAAATCCTGTCCGGAAATTCTCCGGACTACATCCGCGTGGCAAAAGACAAGGGACGTGCCACACTCGGCGTGGAGGCGATCCGGTTTCTCCGCGAGGACGTGCTGATCGCCCCCAACGACACCGATACCAAGATCTACGTGATCGAGGACGCGGAAACCATGACTCCGCAGGCGCAGAACGCACTGCTCCTGACCCTGGAGGAGCCGCCGCAATACGTGCTTTTCCTTCTGCTTGCCGCCAACACGGAAAACCTGCTGGAAACCGTCCGTAGCCGTGCGCCGGTTCTCCGCATGGAGCCGATTCCCCCGGCGGACATCCGCGCCTGTCTCGACCGTGCGGGCAAAACCGCCGGGATTCCGGAGGCGGAAATGTCCGACATTTTAGCGGGAGCCGACGGCAGCATCGGGCGCGCCTTGGAGCTTCTGCACCCCGACAAGCGCAAGCCGCTCGTGGAGGAACGCGGATACGTCCGCCGGTTTCTCGGTGCAGCCAATGCGGCGGAATACCTGAAGCTGATGGGCGACATGGGGAACAAGCGGGAGGATTTGTTACGCTTTCTCTCCCTGCTCGGCGTGGCGGTGCGCGACCTGCTTGCCCTGCGCAAAAGCGACGAGCCGACGCTGTGCTTCTTCTATACCTCCGCGGAAGCGGAATCCGTTTCCGGGCGGAGCGCGCAGGAGCTGTCGGCCCTGTACCGCGCCGTAACCGAAGCGTATGACCGCCTGTCCCGCAACGCCAATCTGCGCCTGACCTTCACCAAGCTCGGCACGGACGCGGGACTTCTCTGACGGACTTTCAACACCGGCATTCCGCATGGCTACCGGATGCTTTCCCGGTACCGCCGCCCGGTGCGCCGGAACCATATACAGTGATACAGAACCGCGCCGGACAAGGCGCACGGAGGTTTTCATGGAAAACAACGAAGATCGCAAAGATACCCGTCCCGCAGGTATGCAGGACGGAGCCGCACAGACTTCCCCGGAGGGCGGCGCAAAACGCCGCCGCACCCACCGCGGCGGACGCCGCCATCATACGGGGAACCGCCCCGCAGAGGAACGCCAGGCGGGGATGAAGCCGGCACAGAACACAACCGAAACCGGAGCTGACGAAACATCCGGCGCAGACCGCCGTGCCGACCGCCGCCCGGGAGAGAATGGCGGCAGGCAGAACCGCCAGTCCGGTCCGCGCAAGCCCGGCGACGGCAGCCGCGCAGAACGCGACGATTCCCGCCAGCGAGACCGCCGGAACAACCGCGAAGACAACCGGAACAATGACCGGAGCGGCGACAGCCGCGACGGTTCCGGGCGCACGGGCGACCGCAACCGTTCCCGTCAGAACGGACAGGGACGTCCCGATCGTCAGGCGAACGGGAACCGCCAGAACCGCCCCGCGGAAAACGGCGCAAGGGGGGAGCGGTCCGTGCCGATGGTTTCCGACATTACCCCCACCCGCGTCGCGCCGAGCGCGGAACCGTTTCCCTTCGCCGCGGCGGAGACCGATGCCGATCCCATCATCGACCTCGGATTCAAGGGGCTGACCGCCGAAAACTATCTGGATGACCCGCTCTGCTTTGCGGGCACCACCCCCATTCCCGCCGTTCCGGATACATCGAAAAAACCGGACGAATCCGACGGGGACAAGGAAAAATCCGCGTTTGCAACCTCTCCCGTCACCGAGATTGTCGGCGTCCGCTTCCGCGGGGCGGGAAAAATTTATTTCTTTGCGCCCGGCTCCGTCAAGTCCGTTCCCGGAGACGCCGTGATCGTGGAGACCGCGCGCGGGCAGGAATTCGGAGAAATCGTCATCGGCAACCGCTTTATCCCCGCCGACGAGGTGGTTTCCCCGCTCCGTCCGGTGATCCGCGCCGCCGACGAAAAGGATCGCGCACACGATGAGGACAATCGCCGCCGCGAGGAGGAATGCTTCCGCGTCTGCCGCGAAAAGATTGCGGCGCACAAGCTTGACATGAAGCTGGTCGAGGCGCAGTACACCTTCGACAACACCAAGCTGCTCTTTTACTTCACCTCGGACGGCAGGGTGGATTTCCGCGAACTGGTCAAGGATCTTGCCGGCGTGTTCCATACGCGTATTGAGCTCAGGCAGATCGGCATCCGCGACGAGGCAAAGCTGCTCGGCGGACTCGGCGTCTGCGGCAGGCCGCTCTGCTGTTCCACCTTTCTTTCCGATTTCGGACAGGTTTCCATCAAGATGGCAAAGGAACAGAATCTGTCCCTCAACTCCGCCAAAATTTCCGGGCTTTGCGGCAGACTGATGTGCTGCCTTCGTTATGAGCACGAGGTGTACGCCGAGGAAACCCGTCTGACCCCCGCCGTGGATACCATGGTGCGTACCGCCGACGGCATCGGCAAGGTGACGGCAGTCAATCCGCTTGCGGGCACCGTCCGGGTATTCCTCATCGACTCGCCCGATACCCCCCAGAAGATGTATCACCGCGACAACGTGGAGGTTCTTCCCCGGAACAACGATTCCGATCGGGGACAGGGACGCGGACAGAAGCGCGGTGACCATCCGGCACGGAACGAATCGGGACGCGGTAAGGACCCGCGCGGCAAGGGCCACCCGGCTGACAGCAATGCGGATCCCGTTCCCGGAACCGATGCCGCCGGAGCGGAGGTCCCCGCCGAAACAGCGGAACTCCCCGCATCCGGCACGGAAACGGATACTCCTGAGCGCAACGACTGAACCGTCAGATCAGAATATCGGAAGATGTTTTCGGGAAAATTCCGCCGTCCTGACCGTTTTCCGGTTCGGTTTCCGGGCGTTCCCCCGTGAAAAAGTCAAAAAAATATCCCGAAACCGCTTGCAAAATACAAAATATATGATACAATAGTATTATCAATTATGGAGGTACATCACGATGGCATATAAGATTTCTGATGATTGCGTCTCTTGCGGCGCATGTGCGGAAGCATGTCCCGTCAGCGCGATCAGCGAAGGCGACGGCAAGTACGTCATCAACGCGGATCTGTGCGTCGATTGCGGAACCTGCGCTGAGACCTGCCCTGTCGGAGCTCCCAAAGCGGAGTAATCCGAAACCAACGAACATAACGGAGCAAGTGCCGCCAAGGTCTTGCTCCGTTCCTTATTGTGCCGCAAAACCGCTTGCAAGGCGGCAGATTCGCCGTATGCCTGGTATCGCCATCAGCCGTGCGCCGGGAGGCGTTACCCGCCGCTCGTCGGCGGCAGCATTTCTGTGCTGCTTGCCGCAGTATCGTCAGACATTGCGGCATCCCGTATGTCGCAATTGTTCCGGGAGGTGTTTTACATTGAAAATAAATCAAAATCCGGGCAGGGAATGCCCCGAAATCAAGCCGGTTCCCGCCGGGAACGAACGGGTGGACGAGGTCAACGAAAAAATCCGTCTCATTCAGAAGACCGACGGACTGACCTTCGGTACCGACGCGTATCTGCTCGCGGCATTCGCGCCGGTCATGAAGAACGCCGTCGCCGCCGACCTCGGAAGCGGGACGGGCATCATTCCCCTGCTGCTTCTGGCAAGGGAAAAGGTCGCGCGCATCCACGCCTTTGAAATCCAGCCGGAGTTCGCGGATCTCATCCGGCGAAACGCGGAAGAAAACGGCGTTGCGGACCGGCTCATTCCTCATCTTGCCGATGTACGGGATATTTCTTCCCGCGACACCGGAGGAGCACTCGACGCGGTATTCGCCAATCCTCCCTACCGCCGTGCGGGCACGGGGATCGTCAGCTCCGGCGACGCAAAGCGTATGGCGCGTCACGCGGTCATGGGCGACATCGGAGACTTCTGCCTTGCCGCGTCGCGGCTTCTCCGTTCCGGCGGGAAGTTCTTCGTGGTATTCCGTCCCGACCGCCTCGCCGACCTGACGGTCGCCCTCCGGGATGCCAGACTGGAGCCGAAGCGCATGACCTTTGTCCATGCCGACGCGGACGCGGAGCCGTCGATGGTGCTCGTGGAGGCGCGGCGGGACGGAGCGCCCGAAGTCCGCATCACCCCGCCGCTCTTCTTAACCGAAAAGCTCCCCGGCGGAGAACGTCCCATGACCGCCCGCGCACAAAGGATCTACGACACCTGCTCATTTGACTGATATCCGAAAGGAGCAACCATGCAGACGCTGAAACGCATTCTCGGCGGCGTGCGCCGCACCTCGGAAAAATACGGTATGATCTCGGACGGCGACCGCATTGCGGTGGGCATTTCCGGCGGGAAAGATTCGCTTGCCCTGCTTGCCGCGCTCGCAGAAATGCGGCGGTTTTATCCGCACCGTTACGAGGTTGTCGCCGTCACGGTGGACATGGGCTTCGATCCGCCAGCGGACTTTTCCGGTATCCGGAAATTCTGCGACGGGCTCGGCGTGGAGTATCACATCGTTCCGACACAGATCTTTGACATTGTGTTCCGGGAACGGAAAGAGGAAAATCCCTGCTCGCTCTGCGCGAGGATGCGGCGCGGCGCGCTGTACGACGCGGCAAAGAAACTCGGCTGCAACAAGCTCGCACTCGGGCATCATCTGGACGATGCGGTCAACACGTTTCTCATGAATCTGTTTTTTGAGGGGCGCATCGGTTGTTTTTCGCCTGTCACGGTGCTTGACAACGGCATCACGCTCATCCGTCCGATGCTGGACGTCAAGGAATCCGACGTTCTGTACTTTGTCTCCGGAACACCGCTCCCGATCCTGAAATCCCCCTGCCCAGAGGACGGGCACACCGAACGCGCGGAGATCGGAAAGCTGGTAAAGGAGCTGGAAAGAAAGCACAAGGGCTTACGGCACCGGATTCTCCTTGCCATGGAGCGGGGAGAGGTTGACGGATTTTTCCCGGACAACATGAACAATGACTGCCGACGGTGATCCCATAAACGAAAAAACGCCCGGAACGGCTCCGGACGTTTTTTGTTTTTCGGAACAGTAAGGAGTCCCCGCCATCCGAATTGGTATCGGGGTTATTTTTCAAACCCGTGCAGGAAACCGGACACATCCGCCGAGCAGATATCGCCGCCGATGACGTGCTTGCGGTAGACCAGCACCGTAGCGTACACCTTGCCGTCATAGCCGTCATAGTTGGACACCTCGTATGTATACCGCATGACTTCCTTCTTTTTGTAGCCGGACAGGTCAAGTCCCTGCCGTTTCTGAATCTCGTTGTACGCCGCAAATACCGCGTCAAACTCCGCGGGAACCGTGACCGCGGCGCTCGTCAGCGTGGAGGCATCGACCTTCCAGCCGAACTGGGAGAGAAAATTCTCCACGTCCGCCTCGGTGCGGATATTGTCGTACCGATAATCCACATTGCCAACTGCCGCGGCGCCCCCCGTGTACGCCGGAACTACCGCGATCAGCACGATCAGCACGACCAAAGCCGCACTGACCACTCCGAAAAACTTTACCGTCGTCGCCCGCATGGAATATACAAACATAAAAAATCCCTCCCGGATCTCTCTTCGTTCAAAAGAAGGTATGCTCCGGGAGGGAAAAATATACCGGGGAATCAGCAAAAAATGCTTACACGTTAGGCGCGGGCACGCAGGCGGAAGGATTCGCTGAAGCGATCACCGGGACCGCTGTGAACATACACACTCTGGGCAAAGCCGAAGAGCAGATACGTGGCAAGCACAGACGAGCCGCCGCAGGAAATGAACGGAAGCGTGATACCGATGACGGGCATCATGGCAAGGCACATCCCGACGCTCTCCAGTGTCTGCACCAGCACCATGGCGGCAATTCCGACACAGATGAACTTTCCGTACCCGGCACCGTTTCTGGAACAGATCATAACAAGGCGCGCAACGACGACGACAAACACGCCGATGACCAGAAGCCCACCGAAAAAACCGAATTTTTCGCAGATCGCCGCGAATATGTAGTCGGTCAGTCTGCCCGTGGTCAGATTCTGATAATAGGTGCCGCCGCGGATTCCTCTGCCGAACACCCCGCCGTTTGCAATCGCGCGGCGCGACATCAGCGGCTGAAACCCCTTATTCAGCGGGTCGCCCTCCGGGTTGAAGCCGTAAATAATCCGTTCCTTCTGATCCGTCCGCAGTTTTTCCCAGAGATACGGAAAAAGGAGCGCCAGGATGCCGCCCGCGCCGACATAATACCAAAGGCTGAGCCCTGCGCAGAACAGCATGACCAGTACGATTCCCATGTACACCAGCGCGACGCCGAGATCGCCGGACAGCAGAATCAGTCCGACAATGACGCCCGCGTGTGCACCGAGACCGAGAAGTACAAGCGGACGGTTGATCTGATCCCGGACCAGCGACAGATGCTTGGCAAAGGTACAGATAAACGTGATCTTGACGAACTCGGACGGCTGCACATTGATGCCGATACCGGGGATGCGGAGCCAGCTTTTATTGGAGGTTTCGATGGTCTCGCCGGACGAGCCGAACACGAGTGTCACGGCAAGGAGCCCCGCAGACGCGACCAGCATGATGATCCAGAATTTATCCACGATGACGCGGTAATCCATGTTGGCGATGACAAACATACAGACCGTGCCGAACAGCGTCATGGCGATCTGCATGAGAAACGCGCTGCTGCGGAGCGCGCGTCCGAGCGACGCGTATTCGCCCCACAGGCATCCCACGACCGTAACAAGCCCGATGACGGACAGTCCGAGCGTGGCAAAGAACAGGACGGGATCCACCCGGCGGCAGAATTCCCGGATCGTCCGGAAGAATGTGCGCAAGCGAAATCCCCTCCTTTCTTTTGATGGAACCGTGCTCCGCGGAAGCGGGCGTGCATCCCTTTCGATCGGTCAAAAAGGGGGAACACGTGTCACACACCGTTCCCCTGATGAATCTTGAGGGGCTTGCCGCCCGGAGCCGGGCATCCCCGTTCCGCCGGTCTGTGACCGGCGGAACGATCCTCAATACTGTCTGCCCCAGACGACCATGTGCTTTGCGGGCTTGCCGCAGCACACGCACACGTCCGAGAGATGCTCCTCTTCAAACGGGATACAACGGGACTTGACGCCGCCTGTCACATCCTTGAGCCGATCCTCGCAGGCGCTGTCGCCGCACCACATCGCCTTGATAAAGCCGGGCTTGTTTGCCGCAATGTCCAGGAATTCCTCATAGGTACGGGCGACGTGAGTCTTCTCCGCGAGGTTCTTTTCCGCGCGGGCGACCAGCTCGTCATGCACGGCGTCAAGCATTTTGCCCACGCTTTCCGTAATACCCGCAAGCGGGACGATGTTTTTGTCCCTGCTGACGCGGCTGACCAGCACGCAGTTGCCGGCTTCGATGTCGCGCGGTCCCAGCTCGAGACGGACCGGCACACCCTTCATTTCGTACTGGCTGAACTTCCAGCCGGTCGAATTCTCGGTGTCATCCACCTTGACGCGATAACCCGCGGCAGTAAGCTCATCGCGGAGCGCATACGCGCGGTCCAGCACACCGGGCTTATGCTGTGCGACGGGAATGATGACGATCTGGATGGGCGCCACGCGGGGCGGCAGGATAAGACCGTTGTTGTCGCCGTGGGTCATGATGATCGCACCGATGGAACGGGTGGAAACACCCCAGGAAGTCTGGTGCGGATAATGCAGCTTGTTATCCTTATCGGTGAAGGTAATATCGAACGCCTTTGCAAAGCCGTCACCGAAGTAATGCGAGGTACCGCCCTGGAGCGCGACGCCGTTGTGCATCATTGGCTCAATGGTGTAGGTCTCCTCGGCTCCCGCGAACTTTTCCTTTTCGGTCTTGCGTCCCGTGATGGCGGGAATGGCAAGCGTATCACGGTAGAAATCACGGTACACGCCGAGCATCCGCTGAGTTTCCTCTCGTGCTTCCTCCTCGGTCGCGTGCATGGTGTGACCCTCCTGCCAGAGGAACTCCGAGGTCCTAAGGAACGGGCGGGTGGTCTTTTCCCAGCGGACGACGTTGACCCACTGGTTATACAGCTTGGGCAGGTCGCGATAGGAATGAATAATATTCTTGAAGTGGTCGCAGAACAGCGTTTCCGAGGTCGGGCGGACGCACAGGCGTTCCGTCAGCTGGTTCTGACCGCCGATGGTAACCCACGCGCATTCGGGCGCAAATCCCTCGACGTGGTCCTTTTCCTTCTGGAGAAGGCTTTCGGGGATGAACATGGGCATATAGACGTTCTCATGTCCGAGCGCCTTGAAGCGGGCATCCAGGTCCTTCTGGATATTTTCCCAGATCGCATAGCCGTAAGGACGGATGATCATGCAGCCCTTGACGCCGGAATAATCGACCAGCTCGGCTTTTTTGCAGATGTCGGTATACCACTGCGCAAAATCCACGTCCATGGACGTGATCTGCTCTACCATTTTTTCGTTTGCCATTTTTTCCTCCGCGTCGTCCGGGACGTTCCCGGACATACTGAATCTGAAACTGTTTCCCTCGTCAAAAAACGGGGGATCGCCGGCGCGCGGGCATCCTGCCCGGACGGCGGCATATATAAAATTATTATATCGCACTTCCGCGTGCTTGTCAATCTTTGTTACAAGTTTTTTGGCTTTTACTACTTCCGGTAGCACCCGCAGCCGGTCCGCTCCCCCGGACGGGTGCCCGCCGGCAGGCTCCGCGCCGACCTTCGCCCGCCGCGGAGCCGCCGGATCCCCGTCCCGGTCGCTTTGTTCCGGCAATCCCGCGAGAGATATGCGGAAAACACGCGGACAAGCCGCAGGGGAGCGGGATCCGGGGGCGAAGCGGCGCCCGGTACGGGCTTCGCGAGCCTCCCGGCGGGCACCGCCCCCGTGCGGCGCGGATACATAAAAAACAAAGGCAGGAAGCTGACATGAAACAAATCGCACGGGTATATCTCCGTGGAGTACCGTTTGACCCCTGTACCGAAAAGCAGGCACTCGCCATTGCCGCGGAAGCGCTCACCCGGGAATACGGCGCCCCGCCCCTCACGGTCGTCACCCCCAACGCGGTGATTGCCGGAAAATGCCTCTCGCAGCCGGAACTCTCCCGCCTACTTGACCGCGCATCACTCTGCCTTCCCGACGGCGCGGGGACAGTGCTTGCCTCGCGCATTCTTCCGGGGGAAAACCGCAATGGTACCGGCAAAAGACACGCCGTCTCCCCCTTCCCCGAACGCGTCGCAGGTATCGATTTCGGCTACGGAGTGCTCTCTCTTGCCGCCGCGGGCGGATACCCCGTCTTTCTGCTCGGCGGCGCCCCCGGCGTAGCGGACGCGGCGGCGGAACGGCTCAGAGAACAGTTGCCCGGGCTTTCGGTCGCCGGCACCAACGACGGCTATTTTGATCCGGAGTGCCCCGGAGAAATCTCCCGCCTCCTCGATTCCGTCCGGGTGTCGCGCGCAAATATTCTCATCGTCTGCCTCGGCTTTCCGAAACAGGAGCGGTTTCTTCTGAGGTACGCGGACGTGCTTCCCGATGTAAAGATCGCGGCGGGACTCGGCGGTTCCCTCGATGTCTGGGCGGGAAAGCTCCGCCGCGCTCCGGAATGGATGCGGGTGGCAAAACTCGAATGGCTGTATCGCGTGTGCCGCGAACCGAGGCGCATTCCCGAACTCGGGTACGCCGCGCACTTTCTCCTCGCCTGCCGCCGGGAAAGTCACAATTTGCACAGAATCCCCAAAAATAATCCGGCGAAATAAAATTTAACGCACAAAGTTGATAAATTTTGGTCAAACCTCTTGTAACTTGACGGGAAATGCGGTAAAATAAATATTTGGATGGGCAGGAACCTGTCCGTAACACAGTCGAAAAAATAAAATATATATTTATGGAGGATTTTTACCATGTCCGTAAGAGTTGCTATCAACGGCTTTGGCCGTATCGGCCGTCTGGCTTTCCGTCAGATGTTCGGTGCAAAGGGTTACACCATCGTCGCCATCAACGATCTGACCAGCCCCAAGATGCTGGCTCAGCTCCTCAAGTACGACACCGCGCAGGGCGGTTACTGCGGCAAGATCGGTGAGAACACCCACACCGTCACTTCCAAGGAACCCGTCTTCAAGAAGGATGCCGACGGCAAGGACACCAAGGAAGTCGAAGTTCCCGGCTCCATCACGGTTGACGGCAAGGAGATCACCATCTACGCAATGCCCAAGGCTGCTGATCTGCCCTGGAAGAAGCTGAAGGTCGATGTCGTTCTCGAGTGCACCGGCTTCTACTGCTCCAAGGAAAAATCCATGGCACATATCCAGGCAGGCGCAAAGAAGGTCGTTATTTCCGCTCCCGCAGGCAGCGATCTGAAGACCATTGTTTATAATGTCAACAATGACACCCTGACTGCTGAGGATCAGATCATTTCCGCTGCATCCTGCACCACCAACTGCCTTGCTCCCATGGCAAAGGCGCTCAACGACTTCGCTCCCATCCAGTCCGGTATCATGAGCACCATTCACGCTTACACCGGTGACCAGATGATCCTCGACGGACCTCACCGTAAGGGCGACCTCCGCCGTGCACGTGCAGGCGCTGCAAACATCGTTCCGAACTCCACCGGCGCCGCAAAGGCAATCGGTCTCGTTATCCCCGAACTGAACGGCAAGCTGATCGGCTCCGCTCAGCGTGTTCCGGTTCCGACCGGCTCCACCACCATCCTGACCGCTGTGGTCAAGGGTAAGGACGTCACCAAGGAAGCAATCAATGCCGCAATGAAGGCTGCTTCTTCCGAGTCCTTCGGTTACAACGAAGACCAGATCGTCTCCTCCGATGTCATCGGTATGCGTTACGGTTCCCTGTTCGACGCAACCCAGACCATGGTCTCCAAGATCGACGACGACACCTACCAGGTGCAGGTCGTTTCCTGGTACGACAACGAAAACTCCTACACGAGCCAGATGGTTCGTACCATCAAGTACTTCGCTGAACTGAAGTAATCAGAAACGGCGGGTCATAAAATCCCCCGGAGCGCTGGGCGCTCCGGGGAATTTCTTTTTGTGCGGAAGCGAGGTTCCGCACCGCCCCTCTGTTACCCGGAGTTCCCGTTGCCATACCCCGGTAACGGGGGAACGCCCGGCAACCCGATGCCGTCGTGTTCCCCGCAAAGCGGTTTTGTAAGCGGACAACTCCCCGTCATAGCTCCCGGGAACGGTCGGTGAACTCTTTCCCGCGGATCAGATCATCAATGTTTTACAAGCCCTGTACTTTGTTTTCCCGCAACACTGTATAGAATCCCGCCGTTTCCGGAAAAATAAACAAAGTGACAGATGGGGGGAGAAAACGTGGCTCAAAAACTGAAAGAGAATACAAAGTATGCCTGCCTCGGTCTTGTCTCAGGCGTCCTCAACGGACTGTTCGGCGCGGGCGGCGGGGTCGTTGTCGTACCAATGCTCGAAAAATTCGGCGTGGATACCAAGAAATCGCATGCAACCTCGGTTGCCATCATTCTCCCCGCAAGCGTGGTCAGCGCGTACCTGTACTTTTCCGCGGGACACCTTGACCTTGCCCGCGCCGCGTGCTATCTGCCGGGCGGGCTGATCGGCGCGGCTGTGGGGGCGTGGTTGCTCAAAAAGATCCGGAACAAATGGCTGAAGGTCGCCTTTGCGCTCCTCATCATCGCGGGCGCGGTCAGGATGTGGTTCTCATGACGGCACCGGATTGGATTATTCTGTCGCTCGTCTCCGCCCTGACGGGTATCACCGCCTCCATGGGGCTTGGCGGCGGCTTCATCCTGGTCATTTACCTGACCGTCTTTGAGAAAACGGCGCAACTGGAAGCGCAGGGCGTCAACCTGTTGTTCTTTCTCCCCATCGCGGCATTCTCGCTCATCTTCCACGCGAAGAATCACCTGATCGAAAAAAAGGTACTTCTGCCCAGCATCCTGCCGGAAATCGCCGGGGTATTTCTCGGTGTTTTTTTCGCGCGGGCAATCGGCTCCGATCTGCTCCGCAAGATCTTTGCGGGGTTCGTTCTGCTCGTCGGGGTACGGGAGATCTTTTCGGCGCTCCGCAAGAAAAACAAAGCACCGGAAAAGGACGGGGACTCCAGGGCACCGGACAACCGACAGAACACCGATCCGCAAAAACCTGCCGGATGACAGGGACGCGGCTCCGGGGCTTCGGGAATTCCGGCAACTTCGGGGATTCCGGCAGCTTCGGTAACTTTGGCAGCTTCGGGGCTCCCGGCGGCTCCGGCGGATTTCAGAAATCGGCTGCCGCCCGGTTGCTCCGCCGCACACGCCGGTTCCGGCAACAAGGGAAACCCGATTTTACGCCACAAAATGCCGGCAAGTACCCGTCGGGCAACAGGTTACCGAAAATTCCGGAAACGAATTTTTGGAACGGAAATCGGGGACAACACAAAACAGTTTTCCGGGCGCACAAAACAGGACCCTGCAAAACGCAAGATCCTGTTTTCTTTTTTATGTGCGATATGCCCGCAAATGCGGGTTCCCCCGAAAAAAGTGATCGGGAATTCCCCGGGCGCACGCTACGGGTACGGTATGTTCACAGGCGGTAACACGTCGGCAGCTTGCAGCCTGCAATGCGTCAATGCGCTTACGGTCTGTGCTCCGTCGGTGTACCTGACAACCCGCCCGTCGGTATGTTACAGCCTGAAGTGCGTCGGCACGCCGTCACGGAAGAGCGTCCGCGCCTCGCCCGTGATCAGCGGGCGCACGTAATCGAGGAACGCCTCGGTCACGCCGAAGCCGTCCTCCGAAATGTATTCGTCCGGCACCGTGCGGATCTTTGTCGCAACCAGTGAAACGGGAATGGTCTCCAGCCGGATGCGGTAAGGCTTGTCCGAGGTGCGGCGGAAGGACGCCATTACCCCGCTCTGCCCGCGGATCGCCGCCATCACGGCAAGTCTGCCGATCGCGGAGGACTCGCGGAGGTCGCAGGCGGAGGCAAGATGTCCCGCACAGCGCTGGGGAATATTCAGCTCCACCGAGCGCACCTTACAGCCGAGCCGCTCGCGGCAAAGCGCCTCCAGCACCTTCCCCGTTCCGGAGAGGTACTGATGCCCGAAATTATCCTTGACGCCATTCTGGCAACCCGCGCCGACATAGGTGCCGTCCGCAAAGCGAACACCCTCGGACACGGCAACCATGACGTTGGGATGGGTCTCCCACGCCCTTCTGATCCGTTCCAGGAACTTCTCGGTATCAAACACACGCTCCGGCAGGCAGATGAGATCTGGTGCCGTGCCGTCGCCGAAGCCCGCGCACGCGGAAGCGGCGGTCAGCCAGCCCGCGTCGCGCCCCATGATTTCCGCGATGGTCACGGATCTCACGGTATAGACCGAGGTATCACAAATCATTTCTCTGACGGTCGCAGCCACGTATTTCGCCGCCGAGCCGTAGCCCGGCGTGTGGTCGGTACCACAGAGGTCATTGTCAATGGTCTTGGGAACGCCGACAATACGGATCTCGTAATCGTGGTGTGCGAAATAGCGCTCCAGCTTTGCCACGGTATCCATGGAATCGTTTCCGCCGATGTAGAAGAAGGTGCGGATCTGGTACTTCTCAAAAATCCCGGCGAGCTTTTCAAAAACGGCGGAATCCTTTTCCGGATCGGGGAGCTTGGTACGGCAGGAGCCGAGCGCGGCGGCAGGCGTGGTTTCCAGCAGTTTCAGTTCGCTTTCGGGGTTGCCGTTTCTGCGGAACCGCTCGGTCAGATCAACGAGCTTCCCTTCCAGGCACCCTTCAATCCCATGCCGCATGCCGTACAGCTTGCCGACAAGCCCCTTTTTCTCCGCCGCAAATACACCGCGGATGACACCCGCAAGCGTTGCGTTGATCGCGGCGGTCGGTCCGCCGGACTGTCCTACCAATACGTTCCCGTATACTGTTCTCATACCGTCCTCCATCCGGAACACGTATGCGTGCCCCGACACAAGAAAAGCACCGCCGCGGCGGGCTTTCCCGATATATTTTCATTTCTGATTTTTCCGATTGATTCCGGACCGCCTCTGCAGTCATCGGCACTGCGCATCAGGATTCCGAAATCGTCAGCGCTTTCCCGCCGGTGCCTTTTCCGGCGCTTCTGCGGTCTTTGCCGTGGATTTTCCGCTGAATCTGCAACAAGTCAGCGCTTCCCCGCCGGAGTCTTTTCCGGCGCTTGCGCAGCGGTTTCTGCCGCCGTGCCTTCCGGCACCGTTTTACCGCGATATATGATCTCCGCGCGTCCGTTGCCGGACACGGCAAGCACGCACTGCTCGTCGCCGAGGCGGAAGATTTCCCGCCGCGCGACATTCACGCGGAAGGAGCGCATTTTCTGCACAAAATCCTCACCGTCAATGGTAAATACGCTTTTCCCGCTCCAGATGGAATAAGAATATGCAAGTGTATGTACACCGTCGTCGGTCTTTACTGTCCAAATCTGTTTTTTTGCCATGTCGGTCCCCCTCAGTCGATCGTATATTTTGCAAGATAATACTGATAGGAGCGGTTGAACTCGTCGCCGCCCGACTTGATACTCTGGAGATAGCTGTGCATATCCAGCACATTGTGCGAAATCTCAATGATACATCCGGCGATGTTGGAGCAATGGTCGGAAACGCGCTCCAGATTGGTCAGAATGTCCGACAGCACAAAACCAAGCTCAATGGTGCACTCGCTGTTCTGCAAGCGGATGACATGATGATCCTTGATTTCGTCGCGCAGATGATCGACCACCTGTTCAAGCGGCTCGACCTGCGCCGCCGCCTGCATATCCCCCGAAATGAACGCCTTCGCGGTCAGGGTCACGATCTCGTCGATCGCGCGGCAGAGCACCTCAATTTCCTTCTTTGCACGGTCGGAAAAATGCAGTCCCTTGTCCTTGACCTCCTCCGCCGATTCGATCACGTTGACCGCATGGTCGGAGATGCGCTCGATGTCACCGAGTACGTGGAGCAGTTTGGTGACCTCGTGGCTGTCGTTTTCGGTCATGTTGGAGGAACCGGACAGCTTGACCAGATAGGTGCCGAGCTTGTCCTCGTACATATCCACCTCGCTCTCCATCCGCCGGACCTCGTCCGCCTGCGCCTGGTCATAGGAACCGAGCGCGCGGAGGCTCATGCGAAGTGACTCAAAGGAAAGCGCCGCCATGGTGGAAGCCGCGTCGTCACAGCGCGCGACGGCAAGCGACGGCGTGGACAGAAGACGGTCGTCGAGAATGAGTTCCCCGCTCTCGCGGTCCTCGCCGGGAACCAGCTTGTCCGCCAGTTTTTCCAGCGCGCCCGTGAACGGAAGCAGGGGGAAGAGGGAGACGACCTTGTAACCGATATTGATGATTGCGATTCCGAACGGGTTGGACACATCGCTCCAGAAGGCAAGTCCGGGGAGGATCAGGTACCGCGCGGCGCTGTAAATGCCGACCCACGCGGCCGCGCCGATGACGTTGACGGACAGGTGAATCACCGCCGCGCGCTTTGCGTTGCGGTTGGCGCCGACCGAGGAGATCATGGCGCTGATACAGGTACCGATGTTCTGACCCATGATGATCGGGATTGCCATACCGTTGCGGATTGCGCCCGCCGTGGAGAGCGCCTGCAGAATACCGATGGACGCACCCGACGACTGGATTGCCGCAGTCACAACGATACCCATGAGAAGTCCCAAAAGCGGATTCTCAAAGTGGCGGAACAGGGAGGAAAAATCGAATCCGCTTTCCGATACGGCGGCGGACATACTCTCCATTCCGAACATCAGAACGGCAAATCCGAGGAGGATCATGCCGATGCTTTTTTTCTTTTCGTTTTTCTGGAATGCGTACAGAATGATACCAACCGCGGCAAGCACTGCCGTGATGGAGGAAATCTTGAGAAGCGCCAGCCAGCCCGCGCCGCCTTCAATTGCGGACGTGGAGAGCAGCAGCGGCGTGACCGCCGCGCCGAGGTTGGCACCCATGATGATGCCGATCGACTGGGCAAGCGTCATGACCCCGGAGTTGACGAAACCGACCACCATGACGGTCGTCGCGGACGAGGACTGGATGATCGCCGTGACAGCAAGACCCAACAGAAAGCCCTTCCACGGATTGGAGGTCATCTTACCGAGAATGTTTTTCAGTTGATTGCCCGCGTTTTTCTCAAGCGCCTTGCCCATTAAGTTCATGCCGAACAGAAACATGGCAAGCCCGCCGAGAAGCGACAGGATCATGAGTATGACATTGACAGCTGTCATATGTCCCCTTTCCGCAAAAAAGCACGCGGAGGTCAAAGGACTCCCGCATTCCGACTGTTTTCAGTTTATTATACCCCATTTCCCCGCATTTGTCAACTGCAATCTGCTCGCCGGGGCGGGAGAGAAACGGCGTTTTGTCGCACAACCGGAAAGAAAAGCCCGGTACGATTTCGCAAGACCGTCAGAAGATTATCGCATAGCGTTCACTTTTTCGGGTTGATTTTCTCCCGGAAATTCTTTATAATGAATTTATAAACGTAATCTATAATGAAGGAAACGGCTCCCGCAGGCAGGCGGGCCCCGATGCCATTTTCCGGAAAGGACGCTTCCCCGGGGAAGCTATGGTAACATTTCATGAGTTTTGTTTCGTTCGATCATGTCAGCAAGATCTATCATATGGGCGAGGTGGAAATCCGCGCGCTCGACAACATTTCCTTCGGGATTGAAAAGGGAGAGCTGTGCGTCATTGTCGGCGCATCCGGCGCGGGCAAAACAACCTTACTCAACATTCTCGGCGGCATGGATACCCTGACCACGGGAAAAGTTCTTCTCGACGGGTCGGAGGTTTCCGCCATGAATGAAAAGCAACTCACAGCGTACCGGCGGTACGACGTGGGTTTCGTGTTCCAGTTTTACAACCTGGTGCAGAACCTGACGGCGCTTGAAAACGTGGAACTGGCGGCGCAGATCTGCCCACATTCCCTCGACGCCGGGAAAGTGCTCTCGGAAGTGGGGCTCGGCGGACGGACCGACAACTTCCCCGCCCAGCTTTCCGGCGGCGAGCAGCAACGTGTTTCCATCGCCCGCGCACTTGCCAAGAATCCGAAACTGCTTCTTTGCGACGAGCCGACCGGCGCGCTGGACTACGAGACCGGCAAACAGGTGCTGAAGCTGCTTCAGGATACCTGCCGCAAGAACGGAATGACGGTCGTCATCATCACCCACAACTCCGCCCTCACTGCCATGGCGGACCGCGTCATTCACGTAGCGAACGGAACCGTCCGCTCCGTGAAGACCAACGAACATCCCGTCCCCGTGGAAGAAATCGAGTGGTGACGCCATGACGGGAACTTTACTCAAATCCGTATTCCGCGGAATCCGCAAGAGTCTCGGCAGGTACCTTGCGATCCTTGCCATCATTGCGCTGGGGTGCGGCTTCTTTTCGGGACTCAAAATCTGCCGTGATGCAATGGTGAAAACCGGAGATACCTATCTCACGGAACTGAATTTCTATGACTATCGTCTGATCTCCACCGTGGGACTTACCCGGGACGACGTGGAGGCTTTCCGCAAAGCGGACGGCATCGCCGCGGCGGAGGGCATGAACTCGCTTGACGCGATCCTGCGTCTCGGCGGGGAGGACGGCACGGGCAAGGTGTATCACCTCATGTCTTTGCCACAAGAGATCAATCTGCCCTCGCTCACGGCGGGCAGAATGCCGGAGGCGGACGACGAATGTCTCGGCGATGCGCATCTCTTCACGGAAGCCGACATCGGGAAAGAACTGACTCTGACCGACACCAATCCATCGGACACGATCTCCGCGCTTTCGGGAAGGACCTACCGGCTCGTCGGGCTTGCCACTTCGCCGATGTACCTCAACTATGAACGCGGCACCTCCTCGGTCGGAACCGGAAGCGTAGCGGGCTTTCTGTACCTGCCCCGGGGTGTTTTCACGGCGGACTATTACACCGAGGTCTGCCTGACGCTCTCCGACCGTGCACCGCTCTTCTCCGACGCTTACGAAAGTACGGTGGACGCACATCTGGAAGAAATCAAATCCATGCTTGCCGAGCGCGCCGGGGACCGCTTCAACCGGATGTACCCGGAAGCAGAGGCGGCAGCAAACGAAAAACTCTCCGAGGCAAAACGTCAGCTGGACGAAGCAAAGGCGCAGCTTGACGCAGTGGATTACGATGCCCTGCTCTCAAGAATTGATTATGTAAAGAATTATAACCAGCTCTTTCCGTCCGAAGAAGGAGACGAGCTGCTTTCCAAACTGGAAGGCTACGCGGAAGAATACCGCACGGGGCTTGCCGCGTGGGAAGACGGCAACGCGGAATACCTTGCCGCAAAAGCGTCCGCGGAAGAACAGCTCCGCGCGCTCCGGGAACGGCTGGACAATATGGGAGGGGCGACGACCTACGTTCTGACGCGGAACGAAAACGTGGGGTACTCCTGCTTTGACAACGATTCCGCGATCGTGGAGGGCATCTCCATGGTCTTCCCCGTGTTCTTCTTCCTGCTCGCCGCGCTCATCTGCTCCACCACCATGACGCGTATGGTCACCGAGGAGCGTACCCAGAACGGCGTGCTCAAAGCGCTCGGCTTTTCTACCGGTGCCATCATGTCGCGCTACACCATCTATGCGGGAAGCGCCGCCGTCATCGGTTCGGTCTCCGGCTATTTCATCGGCACGCTCTTCATCCCCCGCATCATCTGGGCAGTTTACGCCATCATGTACGACTTCGCGCCGCTCGAATTCGTATTCTCCCCCGTGCTTTTCCTCATTTCCTTTGTCGTTGCCCTGCTCTGCTCGGTCGGTTCCGCGTGGCTGTCCTGCCGCACGTCGCTCCGGGAAACGCCCGCAAACCTGACCCGTCCCAAGGCACCCAAGAGCGGCAAGCGTATTTTCCTGGAAAAGATTCCGTTTATCTGGAAGCGCATGAAATTCCTCCACAAGGTGTCCGCGCGCAACATTTTCCGCTACCGCAAGCGCTTTTTCATGATGGTGCTCGGCGTGGCGGGCTGTACCGCGCTGCTCGTCACCGGCTTCGGCATCCGCGATTCCATTGCCGGCGTGGCGGACGATCAGTTCGGAAAAATCTCGGTCTACGACCTCTCCGTCACCTTCACGAAGGACATGACCGAGGAAGAGCTTGACGCCTTCCGTGCCGCTCTCCCCGAAAGCGCAACCGCATCGATTGCGCTCCGCCAGAGCAACTGGGAACTGGAAGCGGACAAACGGATCAAAAACGCGAACGTGCTCATCTCGGACGGTGACGGCATGGATTCCTTCTTCCATTTCACAAAGAACGGAAAACAGGTCGCCTACCCACGGGACGGTGAGGTCCTCCTCAACGAAAAGCTGGCGGATCAGCTCGGTGTGAAGGTCGGCGACCGTATCACGCTCCGCGATGCCGACCGACGGGAGGTTTTTGTCACGGTCTCCGGCGTCTTTGAAAACTATGTGTACAATTACGCGGTTCTGACGCCCGCAACCTGCGCCGACGCGTGGGGAGAGTCGCCCGCGCCCAACTCCGCATTCCTGAACCTTGCGGACGGTGCCGACCCGCACGCAGTCAGTGCCACGCTGATGCAGAACGATCACGTTGCGGCAGTCACTGCCACGGGCGACCTTTTGGAACGCGTCAACTCGGTCATGTCCCGGCTTGACTATATCGTGCTTCTGGTGCTCGTCTGCGCGGGAGCGCTTGCACTGATCGTGCTCTACAACCTGACCAACATCAACATCACCGAACGGCAAAGAGAAATTGCCGCGCTCAAGGTGCTCGGCTTCTACCGCCGGGAAACCAGCGCGTATGTATTCCGCGAAAACACCGTGCTGACGATTCTCGGCGCGCTCGTGGGGCTCCCGCTCGGCTTTGCGCTCCACGCGTTTGTCATGTCGCAGATCCAGGTGGACCTCATTTCGTTCCAGAGTTATATTTCGCCGCTCTCCTATCTGATCTCGCTTGTCATCACCTTTGCCTTTGCCCTCGCAGTCGGATTCTTCATGCAGTTCCGCATTGCAAAGATCAACATGGCTGACTCGCTCAAATCGGTGGAATAAGGAATTCCGGCAGATCGGAAATCGGAAGAAAGGACAATAGGATATGGGCAAAAAGGAAACAACGGAAACCACAGAGCGGAAGGGGAGCAGCAAAAAGGCAAAATGCACAGCAATTCTCCTTTCCTGTTCTCTCCCCTTATTGCTGTCCGTACTGCTGGCACTGTTGTTCCTTCTGATAAACGGTAAGTTACCTCCGCATCCTCCCGCCCCGACAGAAACCGAAACATCGGTCGATCCGGACAACCTGTTCAACACCTCTTTTGAGGTTGGCGGAATCGGAATCGCGGGAGAAGATACGGAGGAGAACGACCGGGTCCGGAGCGGATATATTCCCGTTTCTCCCGCAACGGTCTATACGCTCAGCGTCACCGACTGGGGGTACCCTTTCTATACCTCGCTCATCTATGAATACGATGCAGAATTCCGTTTTCTCCACCGGGTACCGTTCTCCAATTCCGTTTCTCCTGCGACGTTCGCCACATCCGCAGACACCGCTTATCTGCGTGTGCAATCCGGCAGAAATGCCGTGGCAACTGTGGAAAATGCCGTTGCCGCCGGATTTTATCTGGAAGAGGGGACCGTTTCCACTCCCTGGAACAGCACGATCCCCGCAGACTGCACCGCCGACCTTGCCGTTTCGGACGGAATGCAGCATGCGCTCGACCGCCTGAGAATCTTCTCCGACACCATTCTCGAAACACGCGGAAACGGCTTTGCCATCGGGTACAACGACCCGGCGCGTATCGGGAAACCGCATCCCTATACTTCCCTGCATCTGAAAAAGGACAGTCTGCTCTTTGCCTTTCCCTATTCCTCCGTGCGCAAGACAGATGCCTACGTAGGGATGGAAGTTTCCTTTGAGACCTTCTTCTCCGCGCTCGCCAATCCCGCGAGCATTCTGTACACCTCCGACATCTCCCGCAAGGACGATCCGGGGCACAGTCCCGGAATTCAGTATGCCTGGTCGCCTTACGGCACCGTCTGCTCCACCATCATCGGATATGCCTTCAACTTCGACATCCGGTATTCCACTTACGAATGGGAGAACATTCCGGGAATGAATCCGGTCAATCCCCCGGAAGACGGACTCATGCTGTGCGATGTTCTGTGCAGCGGGACCCCGGATATGCAGGACGGCGGACACATGGCAATTGTCAGCAGAATCCTGCGGCATAGCAACGGAAAAATCTATGCAGTGGAAGTCACCGAGGCAAGCATCGCCTGCATCCGCAAGACCTGGCTGACCTATCCCGTTTTTGAAGAGTTGTACCTGTCCCGGTATCAGGTTTACCGTTATGATCGGCTTGGGGAGGTCCCGCCCGCCGACCGTTACCCAACCAATGCAGAGTTGAATCGTATGGCGCTCTGCCCCGACCGGGGGAACGGCGCCGTGTATTCCCAGGGCGCTACGGTGACGCTGAATCTCATGCAGGCGGACGGCGGTGAAATCGTCATCCGGTATGCGGAAAGCGCGGAAGGCACGTACCGCTGGATCGGTACCCTGAACCCGGCGGACGCCGTCCCGACCGACGTGAACGGAATCTCCTGCAACCTTCTCGCCTACGTTCCGGATACCTGTGGATTCTACCGTCTTTCGGTAAGAAGCGCGGACGGGGCCGAAAGCGAGTCTGCCACTTTTTCGGTGGCGGATCCCGGCAGCATTGCCTATCGTGGCGGCGGGGATCGGCTGACCATCCGGACAGACGAAACATTTGAGGTGGAGTTTTCGGGCTATGACGGCTGCAAGCCTCTGTACATCTGCATGGAAACACGGCTGTACGTCACCCGGATTCAACGGTTTCTCTCAACCGAAGAAATCGCAGACGGAACCGCGTCGTTTTCTTCCGATCAGGCGGGGGAAATGTATCTGAAAATCTATTTTGAAAACGAATACGGCAAAATCGTTTCCAAGAGGTTGCTTCTGACAGTCACAGAAGATTGAGAAGAAAATCAACCGCGCCGTCCTCCGGAGAAGGAGGACGGCGCGGTTTTGGTATGGAGATCGGAACCGAAGCAGGTGGTGTTGGCGGAAGCGCCCGCGGCAGACGCGCAGCGGATGTCATAAAGCCAGCGGAGACCGAGCACAGCGAGGGTGTCCGCGCGGCGGGAGCGCCGCGCAGCGGCGCCGGCGGGCGCGATACGGTAAAGTTTCGGAAAACAAAAAAGCCGCGCAGATTCCTTCCGGCAGAATCTGAGCGCGACAAAACAGGGACGCGGTTCCGTACGTTTTCCGCCACCCCGAACTTCCGGTATACGGTGTTTTAACGGATCTCCTGTTCTAAAGACCGGAACTCCGGCGTGTCAAAAAATTCGGTCAGAGATACCCCAAGTCCGTCACATAGCATTTTAAGCGTCACAATGCCCGGATTCCTGCTCTTCCCATACAGGATGTTCTTCACCGTGGATGGCGGAACCGCGGACTCGGTTGCCAGCCGGTGGATCGTCATGTGTTTTTCCAAGCTGAGCTGCAAAAGTCTGTTCTTCACTGCATCATAAGTATCCATAATTCGCCCTCCGGATAACGTCTTTCGGGTTTATTATAGAAATTTTCCCTTGACATTATGGGCTATATATGATACAATTAGGCTATAAACAGACCATTCCGGAACATAATACGCAGAAAATAGGACATTGAGAAAGAAAATGGGGGATTCCGCGGATTTTGTCACAGACGCTTCCGCCGGACTTATTCCGGGGTCACCGGGTATTTCTGACCTGCCCTTCCTGTGCTGGTTCCGTTTTCCGGTCGCTTCGGCTCTCTCACCATCAAACAACCGAAAGGAAGAAACATGAATAACGATCCCAATTACTATACCGACACCGAGCGCGCCTTCCGGCGTTTCCGACGAACCAACGCGTTCTTTTATCTGAACATCGTCATGCTCGCCGTCAATCTGGCGCTCGCCGTCAGCTTTGTCATCAGCATGCTTCGCTTCCAGGCGGCGGAAACACCGCGCAAAGATCCCCCATCCGTAACGGAAACCGTGCAGTCCACGGAGTTGTTCTGAACCACCGGCAATGTTTTCGTACCGCCGCAGCGCCTCTTTCCCCGGCATCTCATTGTCTTCCCTTCCTTCCCTTCCCACGTTTTTACCGATGCTTGTGTGATCCGGCATCCGGAACGGTACGAATGGCAAAGCCCCGCCCGCCGCATATGCGACGAGCGGGGCTTTTTTCTTTCATCAGAAATCAGATTTGTTTGTGAACGCTTTTGTACTCATCGTAGAAGCGGAAATAGGGGCAGGATGCGGAATCCCTTGACAGATAGTCGATCATCTCGTCCTCGTCAAGGCTCATGGAACAGGTATACTCATCGTAATACTCGTCGTAGTCATAAAACTCGCAGTGCTCGCAGTTGGATGCCGGGCGTTTCTTCAAAACCGCTTTTTCGCCTGTGATTGCCATATCCGTCACTCTCCTTTCCGTTTTTCGGGAGAACGTTCTCCGCCGTTCGCTTGTCCGCAAAGTCACTGTGCCGGCTTCACCGGAACATGAACCGAACGGCAAGGGAGCACTTTCCCCCTTTTTATTGTACCGCAAAAATCCGGATTTGTCAACGTCTCTCCTTTTTCCGTTCAGCCTTGCCCTTCCCGCCGGTTTTCCCTTGACTTGACGGGAAAAGCATGGTAAAATAATGCTGTTATCCGTCGGCAGGAAGCCGCACGGAAATGCTTGAGCACAAGAAAGGGCAGAAAACATGGCAGATTCCAAGGAAAAATACATTTCTCCGCTCTCGACCCGCTATGCAAGCGACGAGATGCAGTTCATTTTCTCCGAGACCTTCAAATTCCGCACCTGGCGGAAGCTCTGGATCTCTCTTGCAAAAGCGGAAAAGGCGCTGGGGCTTGATATTACCGACGAGCAGATCGCCGAGCTGGAAGCCCACCGCGACGACATCAATTTTGAGGTCGCCGAAGCAAGAGAAAAGGAAGTCCGCCACGACGTCATGAGCCATGTATACGCCTACGGGGTGCAGTGCCCCAAAGCGGCGGGAATCATCCACCTCGGCGCGACCTCCTGCTATGTCGGGGACAATACCGATGTCATCATTCTCCGCGAGGCATCCCGCGTCATCCTCAAAAAGGCGGCGCAGGTGCTCCTGAATCTGTCGGAATTTGCCGACAAGTACAAATCCATGCCATGCCTTGCCTACACCCATCTCCAGCCCGCACAGCTGACGACCGTCGGCAAGCGCGCAACGCTCTGGATGTACGAGCTGGCGCAGGATATGGACGAGCTGGAATCGCGGCTTGACAAGCTGCTTCTGCTCGGTTCCAAGGGCACGACCGGCACGCAGGCTTCCTTTATGGATCTGTTCTCCGGCGACGAGGGAAAAATCCGCGAGATGGAGCGCATGATCGCCTCCGACATGGGCTTCTCCGGTGTCGTTCCCGTCTCCGGACAAACCTACTCCCGCAAGGTAGATGCATACTTTCTCGGAGCGCTTTCCGGTATCGCGCAGAGCGCGTACAAGTTTGCAAACGACCTCCGTATCCTGCAATCCTTTGAGGAGATGGAAGAGCCGTTTGAAAAGAAGCAGATCGGTTCCTCGGCAATGCCCTACAAGCGCAATCCCATGCGAAGCGAACGCATCTGCGCACTGGCGCGCTACGTCATTACCGACAGCCTCAATCCCGCCTTCACCGCGTCCACGCAGTGGTTTGAGCGCACGCTGGATGACTCCGCAAACAAGCGCATTTCGGTTGCAGAGGCGTTCCTTGCGACCGACGCGATTCTCAATATCTACATCAACGTGTCGGGGGGACTTGTGGTCTACCCCAAGGTGGTCGAGCGCCGCGTGATGGAAAAGCTGCCCTTTATGGCGACCGAAAACATCATGATGGAAGCGGTCAAAAAGGGCGGCAACCGTCAGGAGCTGCACGAAAAGCTGCGCGAATATTCCCACGCCGCGGCGTACCGCGTCAAGATGGAAGGCGGCACCAATGACCTCATCGACCGCATTGCCGCGGATCCCGCGTTCCGTATCACCAAAGAAGAGATCACCTCGCACCTCAATCCCTCCTTGTACATCGGCAGATGCCCCTCGCAGGTCGAAGAGTTCCTGAAGGATGTTATCCGCCCACTGATTGACCGTTATTACGCGGGCGACGTATCCAGCGAGCTGAAGGTCTGATCCGTCCGGTCGGCGTGATTGCCTGACTGCCACGCGGCGGGCGGCGATTTGCGCCATGCCGGGACAACCGATTTTTGTGCCGTGCATCGTGGTAAACAGGTGGCGGCGCTGACCACACCTCAAGCAAATGATTTTTGTGCCGTGTATCGCGGCAGGCAGGTGGCGGCGCTGACCACAAATGATTTTTGTGCCGCGCACCGCGGCAGATGGGAGACAGTTTATGTATTTATTTGTAATCCGACACGGAGAACCCGACTACGAGCACGACGCGCTGACCCCCACCGGGCAAAAACAGGCGGAAGCGGTCGCCAAGCGTCTGATGGTACACGGGATTGACAAGGTGTACTCTTCCCCCAAGGGACGCGCCAAGCTGACGGCAAAGCCGTTGTGCGATGCGCTCGGACTGGAAATGCACATTGAACCGTGGTGCAGTGAGGACGAGATGTGGCCTTATTTTGCGGGGCATTACGAAGACCTCGGCTATGACGGTTGGGCGTTCCAGCAGCCGTGGCAGAATCTGCGCGGCGGGGACAATTTCAATCTCGGCAACGCGGACTGGATGAAAGCGGACCTCCACGTGGACATCAAAGCGGAGGAAGGCTACAAGCGTCTGATCCCCGCATCCGACGACTTCATGGAACGGCTCGGCTACCGCCGCGAGGGCAGTGTTTACAAAATCCTCCGTCCGGGTAATAACGACCGCGTGGCTCTTTTCTGTCACGAGGGCTTCACCATGGCGTGGATGCCGTTCATGCTGGGAATCCCGCCGCACCTGTTCTGGAGTTCGTTTGCCGTCACGCCGTCGGGCGTCACCTGCCTGTACTTCCACGACTGGGGTGATGTGGGCAAGGGCTACACGGTGCCTCACGTGCTTGGTTTTTCGGATATGAGCCACATTTTCCACGACGGACTTCCGATGAATTTCAACGGATACGCGGAGGTCTGACGAACGCCGCGGTTTCCTTGTTCCGGTATTGATCAGAAACTCCCCCGCCGCGCTTCGCGCGGCGGGGGAGTTCTGGCGTTACGGGAAAGCCGCACGGCGGGGATCCGGCGGCGAGCCGCGGACGAAGTCCGGTGGCGAAGCCTGCCGGCGGGCACCCGCAAGGGCGGCGGGTCACTTTCGCGCGCTAACCTCCGGGTACGGAATCACAGGGCACGGGTTTTCAGAGTGTTCCCCAATCATCTTTTCCATCCAGATCATATCATACCATCTGCCGAACTTGCAGCCGCTCGCGGTAAACCTTCCGACCAGATGAAATCCCATATGTTCGTGAAAATGCATACTGTCAAACGTCAGCGTTTTGTCCTCCTTTGTCGGCACGGCAATGCAGGCGCACATATTCCGTACCCCCATCTTGTGGAGTGCCTCTGCAAGGGCGGCATACAGGGCTCTGCCAACTCCGTGGCGGCGGGCATCCCTCTCCAGATAAACGGTCGTTTCCACCGACCATGCATAAGCGGCACGGGACTTGAATTCCCCGGCATATGCGTACCCGACGATCTTCCCGTCCATCTCGGCGCAAAAATACGGGTAGCGCGCGCTGATTTTCCGGATGCGTTCCCGGAATTGTGCGATGGACGGTGTTACCCATTCAAAGGAGACCGCCGTATTTTCCACATAATAGCGATAAATCTCAAGCAGTGCCTCCGCGTCCGCCTCCGTTGCCGGACGAATATGCGGTCCTGCTGATTCGGGCATCATTCCCGGCATGTTCATCTTGTTTTCCTGACCGATTCCTTTCCTGATTTTCACCGAATGTATCGGTTTCATGTTCCTTGGATTGCGCCGTTTTTCCGCCCGCCACGGGCGGGTGCCCGCCTACCGGCGACGCCATCGGACTCCGTCCGTGGCGTCGCCGCAGGATCCCCGTCCGTGCGGCGGGCTTTATCCCCCATCCCTTCAAATCTCCGGCAGACACGCGCGGTAGGCGGCAAACGCCGACGGGAGCGCATAATTGTCCCGCACCTCGGAAAGATCTGCCGCGAGATACGGCGCGGGAAGCTCCATCGGCGGGGCGACGCGGATGAGATACCCCACCATGTGCCACTCAATGTGCGTAAAAATATGCTTTGCCGCAGGGAGAGCAACGGACTCCAGCGGCTCCAACCCAAGCGTCAGGACCGCCCCCTCCGCCTCCTTGCGTGTCAGATGCCCCTCCCGGTTCGGGAATTCGTAAAGCCCGGCCAGAAGCCCCCGCACGGGGCGCTTGTCCAAGAGGATCCGCTTGCCGTCGGTCACGAGCAGAACCGTCTTGTCCTCTGCCCGCCGCGCCGCCTTCGGCGCCTTCACCGGATATTTCTCCACCGTACCCTCGGCAAAAGCCCGGCAGAACTCCCGGACCGGACAACGGCTGCACTGCGCCTCGCCGTTCGGCACGCAGACCGTCGCGCCAAGCTCGATGAGCGCCTGATTGAAATCCCCCGGCAGATGCGCGGGAATCACGGCGGCAATCGCCTCCTCGATCCGACGGCGTACCCGGTTGTCCCCAATATTTCCTCCGTCCGACGTAAGGCGGGTCACAACGCGAAGCACGTTCCCGTCCACCGCCGGAACGGGAACCCCGTAGGCGATCGAAGCAATCGCACCCGACGTGTACGGCCCGATTCCCGGAAGCCGGAGAAGCGTTTCACGGTCGTCCGGGATCACCCCGTCGTATTTCTCCGTCACCTCCACCGCAAACCTGTGCATATTGCGGACACGGCTGTAATAGCCGAGCCCCTCCCAGTATTTGAGATAGACGTCCTCCCTCGCAGCGGCAAATGAGCGGATATCCGGAAAGGCGGAAAGGAACCGCTCGTAATAGGGTTTGACCGCCTCCACACGGGTCTGCTGAAGCATGATCTCGGAAACCCATACCCGATACGGGTCCGGCATCATCCGCCACGGCAGCGGGCGCGCGTTCTCTGCATACCACCGTAACAGCGGCGATACAATCGCTTGCGGTAAGCCGACCGGATCATGTTCCCCGGCGTCCGCGAGGAAACACCCGGATGGCACTTTCCCGGAACCTTCTGTCACAGGTTCACGGGAAACGGGAATCCCTGCTGCATGCTCTTTTACAGGAGACCCTTTCCCGACAGATTGCCCGCCGCTGCAGGTTTCCCTTTTTTGCATTTCCGGGTTCTTTCCGTTTTGCTCCGACCGTTTCATGGCGTTCCCTCCTCCGTCGGGCTGCCCCGACCGGTTTCTCTGTCTATTGTATCACAACCGCAAAGGAAGTTCCACCCTCCGCAAAAAAAATCAACGGTATCTTTTTCGGATACCGTTGATTTTATTTTCCGGCTGACAAATGAACGCCATGCGGCACCCTCACGCCTCGCCGCAACACTTCAGAATATATTCTTCGACATTTTCAAACGGAATCCCGAGCGCGACCGACAACTCGCCGAACAGATTGTTTTTTGCCTCGCGTTCAAATTCCGCGTCCGTATCGGGCAGACGGCGGGAGGAACCGACCAGCTGACGGCGACGCTGTGCCACCGTGCGGATAATTCTCGCGCAGGAAAGCGGCGTATGATCGCCGATCGCCATACGGTAAGCATTCTTTCTTTCCCGCTCGTTGGTGATCTCCATCACCTCCGCCACGGGAAGCTCCTCTCCCACAAAGCGTTCCGCAACCTCTCTTGTCATCACGGGACGAATAAAGACATGCTCGCTGTCTGCCGGGACAAACGCCTTGGAGTTTTCCCCGTTCCGAAGCGGTTTCAGTTCGTAAAAGAGCCGCGTGTCGTTCTTATCAATGGGTGAATTGCGGATCCCCTCGACCGAATACACGCCGAATGTCCCGTACATCACATACGCACCGACCTCAAACATTCATATCCCCTCCGTTCCCTCAAAAACAATACGTGCCGCGACTGTGCGACGGCGCCGCAGAGTGCAACACATTATCTACATCTATTATAGCAAAATCCGCCCGAAAATTCCATTTGTTATTTGCACAAACTTTCCCCCACGGCATATGGGCAGTTTGCACATAAGATTCGTCAATTCATTTTTTGACGGATTTCAACGGGAGTATACACTTTCTTCCCGGTTTTCCGAAAATGGCACGTTCTGATTGACACAACGCCGGACAGACAAACCGGGGAGAAGCAACATTCCGTTTGCTTCTCCCCGGCTGAGTAAAACAAGGCGAGGATTGGTTTGTGCGGTTTGACGGGCACATTTGTAAATTCTGTACATCCGCACATGGGAACACCGCGTCACCAGCGGTTGAATTCGGAAAGTTCCAGTCCCGGATTGTGCTCCTCGGCATACCGGATGCTCCACTCCCCGTTGAAGATCAGAAGGGTTCTGCCCTTCACGTCCTCGACGATTCTGGTATCCGATGCCAGCTTCAGGGTTGCGGGATCCAGCTTGTCGTTGTCGATGAAGCGGATCTGATCGTGCGGGATGTCCATCTTGCGATATTCCACACCGTATTCGGTCTGCATCCGGAATTTGAGCACGTCGAATTGCAGCATACCGACCACGCCGACAGTCACACGCTCCATGCCGTAACCGGGTTCAAAGAAAATCTGGATTGCGCCTTCCTGCGCGATCTGGTTCATGCCCTTGGCAAACTGCTTGCGCTTCATGGAATCGACCTGTTCAATGACGGCGAAATGCTCCGGCGCAAAGGTCGGAATTCCTTCAAATCTCACCTTCATGGACGGATCGCACACCGTGTCGCCGATGGAAAAGATACCGGGATCAAACACGCCGATAATATCACCCGCGTAGGCGGTCTCAATGCCCTCCCGCTCCTGCGCCATCATCTGCTGAGGCTGGGACAGCTTAATCATTTTGCCACCCTGCACATGAAAATACTCCTGTGCGCGGTTGAACTCCCCGGAACAAATGCGGAAAAACGCGATCCGGTCGCGGTGCAGCTTGTTCATGTTTGCCTGGATCTTGAAGACAAACGCGGAAAACCGTTCGTCAAACGGATCCACCACCGCGTCCTGCGTCTTGCGCGCAAGCGGAGGCGTAGTCATTTTGAGGAAACTCTCAAGGAACGGCTCAATACCGAAGTTGTTGAGCGCGGAACCGAAAAATACCGGCGAGAGTTTGCCGTGACGGACCTTTTCCAGATCAAAATCAAAGCATGCTCCGTCAAGCAGTTCCACCTGATCGACCAACTCTTTCCGCAGGTTCTCCCCGATCAGCGAATCCAGTTTTTCGGTATCACCAAGGTCACAGTCAATGGACTTCAGCTTGTTTCTGCCGCCGTGGAAATTGTCAAACGCGTGAATACACTTGGCGGCGCGGTCGTAAACGCCCTTGAACTGTGCGCCGCAACCGATCGGCCAGTTGATGGGATAGGTCCCGATGCCGAATTCCTTTTCCAGCTCATCCATCAGGTCAAACGGGTCGCGCGCCTCGCGGTCCATCTTGTTGATGAAGGTGAAGATCGGGATATCCCGCTTTGCCACCACGCGGAACAGTTTTCTCGTCTGTGCCTCGATACCCTTTGCCGCGTCGATCACCATGACAACACTGTCCGCCGCCATCAGCGTGCGGTAGGTATCCTCTGAGAAGTCCTGGTGTCCGGGCGTGTCCAGAATGTTGATGCAATATCCCTCGTATTCAAACTGCATCACCGAAGAGGTCACGGAAATACCTCTCTGCTTCTCAAGCTCCATCCAGTCGGATACCGCGTGCTTGTCGCTCGCCTTCCCTTTGACGGAACCGGCGGTCTGGATTGCACCGCCGTAAAGCAGAAATTTTTCGGTCAGGGTCGTTTTACCGGCATCCGGGTGCGAAATAATCGCAAAGGTACGCCGTCTTTCAATTTCTTTCCGCATGGTTAAGTCTGCCATGGAAAACCTCACAAATCAAACAGATTTCCGCCGACGGGCGAAACAGGTGACGCGTCCGGAACGGACGTCCCCCGCCTCGGCGGAATCAGCGCATATAGTTTATGTTATCATATTTTCCGGTATTATGCAACCCCTCACACAAAAAATCCCCGACACAGCCGGCTCCGCCATTCCAAAGTCGATCCGCCCGGATGGGCAAGCACCCGAGTTTTTCTCAATTTCTGTACGTACCCCTCACACAAAAAATCCCCGGCACAATCGGTTCCGCGGGTACGGAAACCGGACAGTGTCGGGGAATTTTTCTCCGGGAACCGGGGTACCCCCGGTTCCCTTCCGAAGTTTTACTTGAAACAGTGCAAATTACTTACTCGTGCAGACGCCGTCTTCGTTGAACTCGTACCAGACACCGCCGATGGTGCGGGATTCCACACACATGTAGCCGGAGCCCATCGAAGAGCCGATCGCGAAGAAGTAGTACCACTT
>CAKSZH010000014.1 GCA_934525675.1 uncultured Eubacteriales bacterium | reverse complement strand
TTTTTATAGTAACATTTGTTAATCCTGAAAAAACATCCTTTTCAATTATTTCAACGTATTCAGGAATAATAATAACTTTTGGCTCAAAATTTTCCAAACTAAAAGTTCTTTCCGATTTTCTTAACTCCACAGTCGGAATATTTGAGCTTTGCTTCCCTACATAATAGGGAACAACTATTTCTTCCTCTGATGTTGAGATATTACAATATAAAAAATCCAAAAATATGAGTTTTGTTAGATTTGGAAAATCAACATAATATTTAACAGGTGCTTTATTACGAATTTTGAATTGATGTTGAATAGTTAAAGTTTTTGTGTTAGTTCCAACCACAAAATAATCATTCATATATCCAATCCCTGTATCACAATGCCCAAGTTCCACGACTTTTTTTCCATCGAGATATTCAGGAATAATTAAGTTTTCAGCATTTGGAATTTCAATAATATATGCACCTTCATTTGAGTTTTCATTGTAATAATATTTGAAACCATCCTCAGTCGTTTTACAGTGGTCATCAAAACCTTTTATTTTGCTTTCTGGTTTACAAGCAGTAACGCTGGAACATACTAATATCGAAGAAAAAATCAAACAAAGTAACTTTATAATTCTTGTTTTCATTTCATCACCTACCTTTGATTAACAATGAATCTTGTCGGATTTTTATTCGTATCTATATTTATTGTTCTCAAACATGCAAATAAATGCTTTGAAAATAAATTAATTAACGACTTTACCCAATCAAGACTGCCCTCATAAGTATTATACCATAACCAATAGCAAAAATCAATGCTTTAGGTTCAAATCCCCGTGGACGCCTACTCTCTTTTCGGCTTAAAAAGACGCTCCTTTTTGTTCGTCATTGACATAAAAAAGCACCGTGTCTTGCGGTGCTTTTTTGCTTGCTGTGGGAAACCCGAAATTCCGGCATTTTTTCGCTGCCTCTTGTCCCGGAGAACATTTTGTGATAAACTGGACCTGAACACGGGACCTGACTTTTGCCGATTGTAAGCGGGAATAGCCGACGGAGCTATCCGGTTAACGCCCTATTCTGCATCGGCATCTGATTTTTTCGTATCATTCACTTTTCTGCCCCGGTTCGGGCAACGTTACCTGTCATGGGGAACAAATCCGGTAGACAACCGTCATTTTTTGTGATATACTGTTCCTTGAAGCCGCTGCGGTGCGGCAAACGGTCGGGAAGGAGAAGCGAGATGCCGTTTTTTGCGGAAGGCGGAACGCCATGCGGGGTGTTTTCGCGTACTCATCTGATTGTGATGGCAATCTGTTTTCTTCTGGTCTGGACAGCGGTCGTGCTGACCCGCAGAATGCAGGAGAGGACGCTGGTCCGCCTGACCCGGGTCATCGCCGTTCTGATTACGGTATTGGAGGGCGGGAAGATCGCGTACTGCTTCATACACGGACAGTACGGACTGAATCAGTGGCTTCCGCTCTGGTTCTGTTCGCTGTTCCTCTATTGCGCGTGGTGCGCGGGGTTCGGAAAAGGGAAGATCCGGCGCGCGGGACGGTTGTTCCTCGTTGGTGGCGGGATCATCGCGGGGGCGAGCTTTCTCATCATGCCCTCCACCTCGGTCGCCAATTATCCCATGTGGCATTACCTGTCCTGTTACAGTATGCTGTTCCATTCGCTTATGCACTACCTTGGGCTGATGTATCTGGTCACCGGAGTGCAGAAGCTGGCTGTCCGCGATTTTTCGCTGTACGCCCTGTTTGTCGGCGTGTTCTGCGCACTCGGGATCGTTGTCAATCATTATAGCGGTTGCAATCTCATGTTCATGCGGGAGCCGTACAATCTCCCCATTCCGTTCCTGCACACGCTTGCCGCATCGTGTCAGCCCGCATATTCGCTCGTGATCTATCTCGCCTATGTATTCGGCACCTTTTTCCCGACGCTCGGCGTATATCGGCTGGTGCTCGCCGTAAAAGAGAAAATGCGGCATATGAATCGCCGGGGGCTGCCGGCAGGTGAATCAGCGGGGGAGCCCCGAAGGAGGAAAAATGTCGTTTGACGTCGTGTTTGACAGCAGGTATCCCGGCTTGCTCCGCGACAAAACGTGGGTAAAACTTTCCGCGTTTTTCACCTGTCTGTCCGTTTCCGTTGCGCTGTTTTTGTTCGCCGTTTACCTTGTGTCCTGGTGGCAGGGACGCGTGACCACTCAATTTGACAAGCCGCTCGGATATTTTTTGTATTCCGTCTCCGTCATTCTGTTCTTGTCTTCGCCGGTCGTGGCACTGTGCAAGGGCTACAACCGGGGGGTGACCGGTACGTTATTGTTCCGCTTTGTACGCGAGGACGATACGGGCAGGTGGACGTATCGGCTGGAATCGACGAAAAAAGGCGAGACGTTCACGGAGACGGGAGAAGTGCAGATGGTGGACCGTAAATGCCGTCACCGTGTTCCGCTTGCCATTCTGCATACCTCGCACGCACGGGAGTACGTGATTCCTGTCGGCAGAATGGACCGGGAAACGGAGGAACGGTTTTCGCTCATGGAGCGGGAAACAAGAGAACTCCGGATCCGGGAAACTGCCGCGCGCGCCGGGAAAAAGAACGGAAAATGAGGATCCGGCAACCGGCGGAGAGCTTTTTGTCAGGGCGTTTCGGGAGGCGCGCTTTGCCGAGCGGTTGCTTTTTGGGGGATTGCCTTCCCCGGCAGAATCGGAGTTTCTTTGATATAAAAGGCCTCTCACAGATGTGAGAGGTCTTTTGTTGAATCAGTATTCCGACCGCTTCCGGTACGGTTCGAGCGCTTTTTCCACAACGGACAGAAAGGTTTCCTCGCCGAACGTGTTGAGTTTGAAGAACACCGCCTGACTGCCGCCCGCCGAAATGGCGGAACAGGTCAGCCGTTTCCCGATCTTACACAGTGTAAAGGTGAGGCTGACGCGGTTGCCTCCGAAAAAGCTGTACCGTTCATAAACACGTACAACGATACGGCAGTCGTCCCCGTGAAAATAACTGGTCGCCTCCTCTGCGGCAGAGATACTGCGGGAAACTCCTTTGTCAACTGCATCAAGGATTTCGTCGAAGTCGCCTTCAAGGTCGCATTCGAGTTTTGCCATATCAGAAGTCCGCCTCTTTGATGTATTCGCTTCCGTGGAGCGTGATGAACTGCTTGCGGGCTGGCAGGTCGTTGCCGAGCAGGGTCTCAAACATGACGGCAGTCGCCTCCGCGTCGGTCGGCTCGACCGAAACAAGACGCCTTGTTGCGGGGTTCATGGTGGTCTCCCACATCATGTCCGGCTCGTTTTCGCCAAGACCCTTGGAGCGTTGCAGGGTGTATTTCTTGCCCTCCAGCTTTTTGAGGATATCCGCTTTTTCGAATTCGTCGTAGGCAAAGTAGGTTTTGTCTTTGGTGGTAATCTCAAACAACGGCGTTTCCGCGATGAAGACGCGGTGTTCGGCAAGCAGGGTGGGGAGCAGGCGGTAGAAGAGCGTAAGCAGAAGGGTACGGATCTGGAAGCCATCCTCGTCGGCATCGGTGCAGAGAATGATCTTCGACCAACGCAAGGAGGCGAGGTCGAAGGTCGGCAGGTCGCCCTTGACCTTTCCCGAGATTTCCACGCCGCAGCCGATGACCCGGAGCAGGTCGGTGATGATCTGACTCTGGAAAATCCGGGCGTAGTCAACCTTGAGGCAGTTGAGCGTCTTGCCGCGCACCGGCATGATCGCCTGGAATTCCGCGGATCTGCCGAGCTTGCAGGACGTGCAGGCGGAATCGCCCTCGACGATGTAAAGCTCACGCTTTTCGGGATCCTTGGAGCGACAGCTGACGAATTTTTCGACGCGGTTGGCGATGTCGATGGTGCCGGTCAGCTTTTTCTTGATTTCAATTCGGGATTTCTCCGCGGTCTCCCGGCTGCGCTTGTTGACAAGCACCTGGTTGGCGAAGATTTCCGCCTCGGTCGGGTGCTCGGTAAAGTAGATCTCCAGATTTTTCTTGAGGTAATCGGCGAGCGCTTCATAGATGAAGGCGTTGTTGATTGCCTTTTTGGTCTGGTTTTCGTAGGAGGTCATGGTGGAGAAGCTGTTGATGACCAGCACGAGGCAATCGGAAATGTCGCCGAAGGTAATCTTTGCTTCGGTCTTGTTGTACTTTCCCGCGTTTTTCAGGTATTTGTCCAGCGCGTAGGTAAACGCGACCTTGACCGCCTTGTCCGGAGAGCCGCCGTATTCAAGAAAACTGGAGTTGTGGTAATATTCCAGCAAGGTCACAGTATTGGACATACAGAAGGAGATCTCCGCCTTGAGCTTGTATTCGGGCTTGTCGGGGCGGTCGCGTCCCTGCGCTTCCATATGCCAGAGCACCGGCTCGGTCTGGCTGTCGTCTCCGACGGTTTCCCGGATGTAGTCGGAAATGCCGTGCTCGTAGCGGTAAACGGTTTCCGTGAAGGTGCCGTCCTCCTCTTCAACGCGGAGGATAAAGCCGATTCCCGCGTTGACGACTGCCTGGCGGTGCAGGGTATCGCGAAAGAACTCCGCCGGAATGTTGATATCGGTGAACACGTCAAGGTCGGGCTTCCAGCGGATGACGGTGCCCGTCCGTTTTTCGCTTCTGGAGAGCTCCCGCTCCGCAAGCTCCGAGACCGGCTCGCCTTTTCTGAACCGGATGGAACGTTCGGTCGTGCCGTCATAGGAATATACGTTCATGTATTCGGAGGAATACTGGGTCGCGCACGCGCCGAGACCGTTCAGCCCGAGCGAGTATTCATAGGCGGAATCCCCGCCGTTGTTGTCATATTTACCGCCTGCGTAAAGCTCGCAGTAAATAAGGTCCCAGTTCCAGCGCTTCTCTGCTTCGTTCCAACCGAGCGGGACGCCGCGTCCGTGGTCGTCCACCTCAATGCTTCTGTCGCGGAATGCCGTCACGCGGATCTCCGAGCCGTGTCCCTCGCGCGCTTCGTCCACGGCGTTGGACAGAATTTCAAAAAAAGAATGCTCACAGCCCTCAAGACCGTCCGAGCCGAAAATGACCGCGGGACGCTTGCGGACGCGGTCCGCGCCCTTGAGCGCCTTGATGCTCTGGTCATTGTATTGCTGTTTTTTGGTTGCTGCCATGTTCTCGTGCCTTTCTTTTTCCGAATTGCCGCCCGCGGCGTGCGTTGTCAAAGTATCAACTTTAATTATAGCAGAAAATGTTCTCCTTGAAAAGGGGAAAAGCAGAACATTTTTGCAGAAGGACAAAAAATATCGGATTTCTCTTGCAACTTGCGGGGAAATTTATTATACTGATATAGAGCTTGATGCAGTCAGACAACGTTTTTCGGAAACGGGGGCGATGAGATTGGCAACGGATGAAATCGGGGCACGCATAAGGGCGGGGACTGTGGCGGTACTGGGACTCGGTATCTCCAATTTCCCGCTTGTCAAAAAGCTCGTGGGCATGGGTGCCCGCGTGACCGTGCATGACCAAAAGAGCGTCGCGGAGCTCGGCGCCGGGGCGGCGGAGCTGGAGCGGGCAGGTGTCCGCTTTGTCACGGGCGAAGGGTACCTCGATCACCTGGATGAGGACGTGATCTTCCGTTCCCCCGGTATCCGCCCCGACGTGGGCGGGATCCCCGCCGCGCTTGCGCGCGGCGCGTGCCTGACCTCCGAGATGGAATGGTTCATGGAGCTGACGCCCGCGACCGTCATCGGCGTGACGGGAAGCGACGGCAAGACCACGACGACGACCGTGACAGCACTCATGCTGGAAAAGGCGTGCGAGCGGCGTGGATACGGAAAGACTTACGTCGGCGGCAACATCGGTCAGTCACTTCTCCCGCTTGCGGAGCAAATGACGAAAGAGGACTTCGCCGTGGTCGAGCTCTCCAGCTTTCAGCTTATGACCATGCGCCATTCCCCCGCGCGGTCGGCGATTACGAATCTTTCCCCCAATCACCTCAACTGGCACCGGGATATGGAGGAATACGCGCGGGCGAAATGCAACATCTTTTCCCACCGCGGCGCAAAACGGGTCGTTCTCAATGCGGAGAACGACTGGGATTGCCGCATTGCCGCGGAAACGGCGCTCCCCGTGACCTTTTTTTCCTCTGTCCGACCGTCTTTTGCGGCGTTTTCCGGGCTGATTCCCGCGGGGAGACGCGGCTGTGCCGCCGTCTATGTCCGTGACGGCAAAGTATACTGCTCGGACGGGGCGACCGAGAGCTATATTCTGGATGCTTCGTCAATCCGGCTTCCCGGAAAGCACAATCTGGAGAATTATATGACGGCGATTGCCCTCACGCGGGGGTACGTTTCCCCGGAGATCGTGAGAGAGGTCGCAGAGACCTTTCCCGGTGTCGCGCACCGGCTGGAATATATCCGCACGGTCGGCGGCGTGAAATATTACAACAGCTCCATTGATTCCAGCCCCTCGCGCACCTGCGCCGCGCTGTCGGCGCTCCCGGAGCGCCCCATTGTCATCTGCGGGGGCAGAGATAAGCACGTTCCGTTTGACCCGCTTGCCGCCGCGCTTGTCGCAAGGGCAAAGGCGGTTGTTCTGACGGGGGAGGCGAGAGGGCAGATTTTCGACGCGCTCACGCGGGCGCCGGGGTTTGACCCGGAGAAGCTGCCGGTCGTGACGGAGCCGCTCTTTGACGACGCGGTGCGCACGGCAAAGCGCCTTGCAAAAGAGGGGGACACGGTGCTTCTGTCGCCCGCCTGCACCAGTTTTGACGCGTTCCGCAATTTCGAGGAGCGCGGCAACCGCTTCCGCGATCTGGTAAACGGGTTCCCGGACGACTGATGCCCGTTGCCCGGAAACTGCAAAATACGATTTTTACCGCTCCGCTCTTTGTATGGACGCGGAGCCACAGACGGGAATCCGCCCGACCCAAGAAAGGAAACAGAAATGCAACTGGAAGAACTGATTACGTCGCTCTCGGCGCTCCCGTCGGTATCGGGAAGAGAGCGGGACGCACTGCCGGGGCTGACCGCTCTGATCGGTCCCTGCTTTGACAAGCAGTATACCGACGCGGCGGGGAACTGCGTTTTCGTGAAACGCTCCGGAAAGCCAAATGCCCGGAGCATCCTCATCGACACGCATCTTGACGAGATCGGTATGATGGTGACCGAGGTGTGCGACGGCGGATTTCTCCGCGTGACCAAACTCGGCGGACTGGACGCACGCACGCTTCAGGCGTCTGAGGTCATGATCCTCGGGAAAAAGACCGCCTACGCAGTGGTTGCCGCCAAGCCGCCCCACCTTTCCACCAAAGAGGAGCGCGCAAAGCTGGAGACCGTAAATGAACTGTACATCGACACGGGGTACCCGAAGGAGCAGGCGGAAGCGCTGTTCCCGGTCGGCACGCCCGTCAAATACAAGCCGTCGTATCACAAGCTCCTGAACGGGCGGATCGCGGGGACAAGCTTTGACGACAAGGCGTGCGGCGCGTGCGCCGCGTATGCGCTCTCCGATATTCCTGCGGAGCAGCTTGCAGGCGACGTGTACCTGCTGTTTTCCCAGAGGGAGGAATCGTCAAGGGAATCCTTCGGCGCCGGGACCGGTGCCTTTGGCATCGATCCCGATTATGCCATCGCGGTGGACGTTGACCTCGGAACGGCACCCGATACCCCGAAATATGAGACCATCGACGTGGGCAAGGGAATTTCGATTGCCGCGTCGGTGTCCATGAACCGCGCGTATACCAAAGCGCTCATGGCGCTCTGCGGGGAGAAAAGCATTCCGTATCAGCCGCTTGCCGCATCCCTTTCCACAGGGACCAACGGCGAGGGCATCCGCCTGACGTCGGCGGGAATTCCCACCGCAGTGATCGGTCTGCCGCTTCAGAATATGCATACGCAGAACGAGATCATTTCGATGGACGACGCAGAAACGCTTGTGAAATTCATCCGCACGTTTGTCTCGTCGGAGAAGCTGGGGGAGGTGTTCGGCAGATGAAAACCGAAGGACTGGAACTGATCCGCCGGCTCTCCCTTGCGTTCGGACCCACGGGATACACCGACGAGGTGCTTGCAATTGTGAGAGAGGAACTGGAGGGGATTGTCCCCACCGAAACCGACCGCATGAACGTGCTGACGGTGAAGATTCCCGGAGGCGGCGACGGGTATGACCCCGCAAACCCGAAAAAGGTGCTGTTTTCCGCTCATGCGGACGAGGTCGGCTTCCTCATCGTCGGTATCGACGACGGCGGGTATCTGTATTTCCGTCCCGTCGGCGGCATTGATGCAAAGGTGCTGTGCGGCAGAAGCGTGCTGGTGGGAGAGCACAGGATTCCCGGCGTGATTTCCGCCAAGGCGATCCACCATATGTCGGGGGACGAGCGCAAGAAAGTGTTTGAAGCCGAGGATCTTTACATCAACATCGGCGCCGCGGACAAGGCGGACGCGGAGAAATACGTGTCGGTCGGCGACTACGCCGCATTCGATTCGGAGTTTGTCCGTTTCGGCGAGGACGGGAAATATATCAAGTGCAAGGCGCTTGATGACCGTCTCGGCTGTGCCGTCATGATTGAGGCAATCCGGCGCATGAAACAAGAAAAGCTCACCGTTCCGTATGACCTGTATTTCGCGTTTACCGACGGCGAGGAAATCGGTTGCTCTCTCGCAAAGACCACCGCCAACCGCATTTCTCCCGATTTTGCCGTGATCTTGGAAACCACGGCGATCGCTGACCTGCCGGGCACCCCCGACGCAAAGAAGGTCGCCTTCGTCGGAAACGGCGGCGTGATGGGCTTTATGGACAGAGGGACCATCTATCCGCGCGAGGTGCTGGATTTTGCATTCCGCACCGCAGAAAAGCACGGAATCGCCGCCCAGACCAAGCACTTTGTGTCGGGCGGAAACGATGCGGGCGTCATTCATAAAACCGGAACCGGCGTGCGCGTGCTCAACATTTCCTGTGCGACGCGCTACCTGCACGGACCCGCGCTTGTGGAATCCGTCGCCGACTGCGAGGCGATCAGAGACCTTGTTTATGCGATTATTACGGACGTAGCTTCCGAAGGAGGGCTTATCAGATGTACGAACTCTTGAAAAAACTGACGGCGACTGCCGCCGTATCCGGTCGGGAAGGGAAGCTTGCCGATCTACTGGAAACCCTGATTGCGCCCTATGCCGACGAGGTGAAGCGCGACACGCTGGGCAATCTCATCGCCGTCCGCCGCGGAAGCGGGGATCAGGGCGAAAAAAAGAAAATCCTGCTCTCGGCGCACATGGACGAAATCGGGTTCTTTGTGACCTACATTGAGGCAAGCGGACTTCTCCGCATTACCCCCGTCGGCGCGGTCGATTTCACGGCGTCGGCGATGGAGCGGGTCGTCTCCGAAACGGGTGTGAAGGGACTTCTTGTCAGAGCGGCAAACGCGGACAAGAACTTTTCGTTCGATCAGTTTTACATTGACATCGGTGCGATCGACAGAAAAGACGCGGAGCGCCGCGTCACGGTCGGCGATTTCTTCACGGCGGAGTCCGGCGTGACCCGCCTGATGCACAAGCGCGTGGCGGGCAGACCGCTCGATGACCGCGCGGGCTGTGCGGTGCTTCTGAAGGTTGCCGAAGAGATTGCAAAGACCGGCTGCAGGGACGATCTTTATTATGTGTTCTCGGTGCAGGAGGAGGTCGGCTGCCGCGGGGCAAGAACCGCCGCGGCGGGAATCTCCCCCGATCTTGCCATCACCTTTGATATGACCTGTACCGGCGACGTACCGGGCGCGAAGCCCATGGCTTGCAAGCTCGGCGACGGTGCCGCGATCAAGCTGAAGGACGGCTCGGTCATCACCGACGCGGAGCTTTCCGACGCGCTTCGGGATACGGCAAAAAAGAACGGTATCCCCGTGCAGTATGAGGTCGTCGGCGAGGGCGCGACCGACTCCTCCGCCATTCAGTCCGCGGGCTTCGGCTGCCGCGTTGCGGCGCTGTCGGTTCCCGCAAGATACCTGCACAGCGGGGTCGAGACCTGCGATCTTTCCGATATGGAAGCCTGCGCCCGCCTTGCGGTCGCGTTCCTTTCCGGAAAGTAAGCCGGTAAGAGGTACCCGCGTCCGTCGCGGTACGTCCCGAAAAAAGAAACAACTGCCGGGAGACGGGATTGTTCCTGCCCGGTTTGCAGCAAAAGAGGTAACCCATGAAATTTTCCGAACAACTGACGCGTCTTGCCGCCGAAGCGGAAGCGGAACTTGCTCCGCATTTCCGGCGGATCGACGCGATCTCCTTTGAAAATACCAACCGCATCCTCGATATTTTCCGCGAGGAGCGGGTTTCCGACACCATGTTCAACCCCACGAGCGGTTACGGCTACGACGACAAGGGGAGAGACACCCTTGACCGCATCTGGGCGCGTGTCATGGGAGCCGACGCGGCGTTTGTCCGTCACACCATCGTCAGCGGGACCCACGCCCTCTCCATCGGGCTGTTCGGGCTTCTGCGTCCCGGAGACATCATGTTCTCTGTCGCGGGGAAACCCTACGATACCCTTGAGGAGGTCATCGGGCTTTCCGGCAAGGCGGGGGACGGCTCGCTCCGTGATTTCGGCGTCAGCTACCGGCAGGCAGAACTGACCGCCGAGGGAAAGCTGGATTTTCACGCGATCGGCGAGGTACTCCGGGAGAACATCGGCAAGGTGAAAATGGTATTCGTCCAGCGCTCCAAGGGGTATCTCAACCGCAGAACGCTGACGGTCGCCGAGATCGGAGAGCTGGCGCATTTCGTGCATGAAATTTCCCCCGAAACCTTTGTCGTGGTGGACAACTGCTACGGCGAATTCGTTGAGACCACAGAGCCGACGGCGCTCGGCGCGGACATGGTCATCGGCTCGCTCATCAAGAATCCGGGCGGCGGCATGGCGGAGACCGGCGGCTATATTGCCGGTACCGCGCGCGCGGTGGAGCTTGCCTCTTACCGCCTGACCTCGGTCGGCGTCGGCTGTGAGGTCGGCGCGACGCTGGGGCAGACCAAGAGCCTTTACAAGGGACTTTTCTACGCGCCCCACACCACGGCGCAGGCGCTCAGAACCGCACATCTTGCGGCGTACATTTTTGACGCGCTCGGTTATCCCGTCGAGCCGCACTGGGACGAGGTCCGTTCCGACATCATCCAGACGGTCATCACGAACAGCCCCGACGGATTGTGCGCCTTCTGCCGCGGCATTCAGGCGGGTTCCCCCGTGGATGCGTTCGTCACGCCCGAACCGTGGGCAATGCCGGGGTATTCCGACGAGGTCATCATGGCGGCAGGCGCGTTCACGCAGGGCTCCTCCATCGAGCTTTCCGCCGACGGACCGCTCCGCGCTCCCTATACCGCGTATTTCCAGGGCGGACTGACCTATGAAAGCGGCAGGGTCGGCGTGCTTTCCGCCGCACAGCGGATGCTCGACGAGGACAAGTCTCACACGTTCCCCAAGGGGTGGAGAGACTGACGACCAGCGGTTGTCCGCGAGTTTTCCGGTACCGCTCCGAAAGAATGGCGGCGGTTACCGCATGCTGCTTTCGGTGTTTGTGACTTCGTCCTCCATGGGGCGCGTGAGTCCGGTAACCTGTCACTTTTCGCTGCCGGTACTCCGGCTTTCATCCGAACGAGCGGAATGTCCGGTGTGAGCCGCTCTTGTTTTCCCCCTTTTTGATTCCGTTTCCGAACCGCTTCTGCCGGTTCGGTTCCCGCAAGAAAGGAGCTTTCCGTAAAGTGAAAGGAAAGGTAAAAATCATGAAGCGATTGTTGAAAGCCGGCGTCTGCCTGCTGCTTGCCGCCACGCTTTGTTTCCCCCTGTTTTCCTGTGCCAAAAGGGAAAAGGAGGAGGTTCCCGCCGGCATGCAGGCGGCAAACGTGGAGGGGGATCTGTTCCGCCTCTATGTCCCAACCAGCTGGAACCTGAATAACGGCACCGGCGTGGCAGGGGCATACTACACCGCGACCAAGACCTCCGGTGTGACCGCGCGCCGCATCCGCTCCGACGCAGAAACACTTGACGCATTCTACGAGGAGTGCATGGCAGGGCATCGGGCGACTTATGGGGAACGTCTCCGCCTTGACGCGACCGACGTGACCACGCTCGGCGGCGAGGACGCAAAGGTCTGGACGTTCACCGCGTGGACCGAGGAAGACGTCAACTACAAGGTGCTTCAGTGCGCCGCGAAGCACGACGGTGCATATTATCTTCTGACTTACGCCGCCGATCCGGAACTTTACGAGACTCTGTATGCCGACGTACAGAAAATGGTGCGGGAATTCCGCTTTGCCGACGCGTATGTGCCGGAGAAGGCGGTCAAGAAGCTTGCCGATGCCGAAGCCCCCGCGGGCATGAAGATCGCGTCCGACGACCGTGTCCCGTACCGCTTTTTCATCCCAGACGCATGGACGGTCAACGACAAGGACGCGGGTACCTCCGCGTATTTCTCGGAGAGCGACCGCTCCAATGTCTCTGTGACGGCGTATGTTCCCGACGCGGAGGTTGTCAAGCTGGACGACTACTACGAGCAGTGCATGAAGGAATACGCGGACTCTCTCGCGGGATTCACCAGGATCTCCCGCCTGACGACGGACCAGACGATGGGCGGCAGAGTCGCGCAGGTCTGGGAGTTCACCGCAAAGGTCGGCGGGGAGACCTACCACTACCGCCAGACGGTCATCACCTACAACAGCCTGTTTTACAGTGCGTTCTACACACTGACCTACACCGCGACGGAGGAGCATTACGCCGAGCATCTGCCCGATGTGGATGCGATGGTCGCCGCGTTTCAGCTTCGCTGAGAATGGCAGAAGCAACCCGCTCCGGGGCGACGGTGTCTTTTCCTTTCGGAGCAGAAATCCGTCAGGCGAAAACGGAATACCGCCATGTTCTTAAAGTTCGGCGGTACTCACAGGAAAAATCGACAGGAACAGAATCATGAAAGAAATTTATCTTGACAACAGCGCGACCACGGCGCTCTCGCCGGCGGTACGCGAAAAAATGATCTCGGTCATGGAGAATTACGGCAACCCGTCCTCGCTCCATGCCGCCGGCGTCCGCGCCGAGGCGGTGGTGAGGGAGGCAAGGGAAGCGGTCGCCCTCTCGCTTGGCGTGCGTGTGCCGAAGCCGGGACAGATTATTTTCTGTGCCTCGGGAAGCGAGGCGGACAACCTTGCGATTCTCGGAAGCGTGTATGCCAAACCCCGCGGACGCGGCGGCAAGATCATCACGACGGATTCCGAGCATCCCGCAGTGGAAAACTGTATGAAACGTCTCGAGAAGGACGGTTTTTGTGTCGCGCGGATCCCGACGCGCGGGGGTGTTCTGGATATGGAGCGGCTCCGGGCAGAGCTGACCGGGAATACGCTTCTTGTCAGCCTGATGGCAGTCAACAATGAGACCGGCGCGGCATATGACCTCAAAACCGCATTTTCCATGGTGCGGGAGCTTTGCCCTGCCGCCGTGACGCATACCGACGCGGTGCAGGGGTATTTAAAGCTGCGAATGACTCCCGCCTCGGTCGGCGCGGATCTCATGACGGTCAGCGCCCACAAAATCCACGGTCCCAAGGGCGTCGGCGCACTATACGTCGATCCCGCAATCCTGAAGCGCCGCGCACTGATTCCCGTTATTGAGGGCGGCGGACAGGAGGAGGGACTGCGCTCCGGCACGGAAAACGTCATTGGTATCGCGGGCTTCGGGCAGGCGGCAAAGGACGGATACGGGCATCTTGCCGCAAACCTTTCCCATCTGCGGGGTCTCCGGGAGGAGACGGTAAAGCGGCTTTCCCTGATGGGACTTCACATCAACGAACCTGCCGGTACGGTTGCGCCGCATATTGTCAGTGTGACGCTTCCCGCGGTGAAGAGCGAGACCATGCTGCACTACCTTTCCGCAAAGGGAATCTATGTGTCGAGCGGCTCTGCCTGCTCGTCGCACAGTCACCGCGTGTCTCGTGTGCTGACCGCGTTCGGACTGAACGACTTCGACGCGGACTGCACACTCCGGATCAGCTTTTCGGAGTACAACACCGGGGAAGACGTTGACGCGCTGTGCGCGGCACTGGATGCAGGGCTGTCGGAGCTGGTACGGATCAGAAACTGAGGAATCGCGGGAACGGAGCACAAATGGCGGTGAACCGGGCGTGCGGATGTGCGGGTTTGGCGCAGCTCGATTTATCCGCGCGTGCCGGACTTTCTTTTCCTGCAACGGAAACTTGCAGCCGGAACCTTCACCCGGCGGCGGGCAGATACAAAAAGCCTCACGGCAATCAGCCGTGAGGCTTTTTTTAATGATGACGGTTATTTCCGCACATTCTTCAGTACATCCGCAATCCCGTCCGCAATGTCGCTTGCCATGACCGACGCTTCGCCGAGCTTTTTCGCCGCGGCATCTCCCGCAAGCCCGTGCAGGTAAACGCCGAGGGCGGCAATAAGACCGATGCCCCGGGACGGTTGTGCCTGACCTGCGGCGCCCGCACCGATATTGGCGCCGGCACCGAAGTGGGAACCCACTCCGGTGCCGGAGGGGGAGGTTGACGAGAGATTGTCGATGGTGTGCCGCGCCGTCGCAAGCAGTCCGCCGAGAATTCCGGAAAGCACGTCGCCGGAGCCGCCGGTCGCCATGCCGCTGTTGCCGGACTGATTGATCCACAGGTCCCCGTCCGGTGTGGCGGTTACGGTCGCGGCATCTTTGAGTACGCAGGTGACGCCGAATCTGCGGGCGATCGTAAGCGCACTGCCCGGCAAATCGGCAAGCAGATCCCCGACCGGTACTCCGAGCAGGCGTGAAGCCTCCGCCGGGTGGGGGGTGAAGATCAGCGGAACCTGCAGGGTATCGCGGAGTTCCGGGTGTGCGGCGACAAGATTCAGCCCGTCCGCATCGAGTACCGAAGGAACGGTGAGTGTGCCGGCAACTGCCCGTAAAACAGTCACGGCAAGATCGCCGGTTCCGAGCCCCGGTCCGATCACCGCCGCGTCCGCGCGGGACGCGGCGGCACGGATACGCGGGATGTCCGGCGTTTCTTCTTCGTAAACCGTCAGCACAGCTTCGGGAATCAGCATCTGCAAAATGACGCGGTTGCATTCCGGCGTGAGAATTTCAACCAGTCCCGCGCCCGTGCGGTACGCCGCCTTTGCCGCAAAATATGCTGCCCCCGCCATGGCACGGGAACCGGCGACAACCAGTACCCTGCCGAACGTCCCCTTGTGGGAGCGTGCAGGGCGGGCGGGAAGAAGCGCGGCAAGGTCGTCCTTTGTCAGCACCTGACCGGGACGGGGCGAAAGAGCATCATGCGTCAGCACCCGTTCGGGGCAGGCAACGCGGTCATTCTTCGTCGGTACCTGACCGGACGGCGTTGGAAGAACATCTCCCATGTGTGCAAGCCCGTCCGTGCCGATCCCGATGTCGCGGCAGAGTACCTTTCCGGCGTACTCTTTGCCGGGATAGAGCAGGAGCCCCACCTTATACTGGTCGATGGTGACCGTGACCGAAGCATGGACGGCGCATCCCATGACCGCTCCCGTGTCCGAGTGGATTCCGGACGGCAGATCGACCGACAGAGTACGGACACCCGACGCGTTGATCTTTTTAATCAGCTCCGCACCCCGCCCCGTCACAGGGCGGGAGACCCCGATGCCGAAGATCGCGTCCACAATGGCGGAGGTGCGGTTGTCCGTGGGGTATTCCGTAAGAAATGCAACCGTTTCCGGTAGAAGGGCAAGCTGTTCCCGGAATCCCTCGCTCATGTGCGACGGGTCAGGCGTGCCGTCCTCCCGGAGGGCTCCCGCAAAAACGACGCGCACATCGTACCCGCTCTCCCGGAGCATCCGCGCCATTGCGAGCCCGTCCCCGCCGTTGTTGCCGGAACCGACCGCGACCGTCGCACACGAAAGATCGAAGCCCTCGGTAAAAAGCGCTTCAACCGCCGCCCGGGCGGCGCGTTCCATCAGCACGCGGGAAGGAATTCCTTTCTTTTCAATGGCGTATCTGTCGCACACCTTCATCTGTCCGCCGGTCAGAAACGGGATCATGATACCACCTCCGCACGATTCCCGGAAAAGAGCCCTTTTCCGGTCTTTTTCACTGCTTTCATGATAGCACCGATAAAGGAAAAAATCAAGTGGAACCTTGACAGTGTTTCTGCGTCGGTTTATAATGGAATCAAGGCAACGGAAGGGGGTCGCGCATGACATTTATCAGACTGTTTCTGACGATCCTTCTTGCCACGGTCGGTATTCCGGTTCTGTGCGGACTCTGTGTCGGGGTCTGCTCTTTTCTGTTCCGCAAGCTGTGCGGCAGGGGCGTCGGGTATGCCGCCGTCATTGCCACTTCGGTGATCGGAACGCCGGTTCATGAACTGGGACACGCCGTCATGTGCCTTCTGTTCGGACATCGGATCGAGGCAATGCGCCTCTGGAATCCGAAAAGCGACGACGGACGGCTCGGTTACATTGAGCATTCCTACCGGAAAAGCAACCCTTATGCCGTGATCGGCAATTATTTTATCGGAATCGGTCCCCTCGTTTCCGGTGGGGCAATGGTGCTGCTTCTTCTGTACCTGGTGTTCCCCGATACGTTTTCCGCCTATCTCTCCGGTGCGCTTGACGTTGCGGCGGGAAGGGCGGACGCGAAGGACTTCCTCGGCGGGCTGTTTTCGCTTGTGAAGGAACTGTATGTATCATCGCCCCGCGCATGGTACTTGCGGGTTGGTGCGATCGTACTCATGTTTTCCGTCAGCCTGCACGTCAGCCTCAGCCCGGAGGATGTGCGCGGCGCGGTACGCGCTGTGCCGTGGATCCTGGTCGTGACGGCGGCGGTGACGGGAGTTTGCGTTTTCCTCGGAGAAACGGCGGTCGGAGCGGTCACGGATGCCATGATCCGGTTTGCCGCGCTGCTTGCGACGCTGTTCTTTGCGGTGCTTGCCTGCGCGCTTCTTCTGGTCGCGGCGGCACTGGTGATTTTTCTGCTCCGGCTACTGTTCGGAAACGTCGGATCCGGTCGGAATCCGTGACCGGATTTGACAAAGTGTTAACTGTTTTTACATTGACAAAAACAAAGAAAAAGTGTATACTGAGATGTTGAAATCAGTATGGATTCTGTAAGGAGGAAAAGATGTCGAACAACAAACACAGTGCCCTGAAAATTGTCGGAATTGCGATTCTCGTTCTGATCGTGGTTCTGATTATTATCCTGCTCTCTACCTGTAACCGGCAGAAGCCGGATCAGCCCGGGGAGTCGGCTACGGAGACGACTCCCGTAAAGGAAACCGGATCCGGAAAAGATCCGGAATCGGCAACGACCGAACCGGGAAGCGAAACGGAGAGCGGATCCCATTCCGGGACCGAAACGGGAACCGGTTCCGAGACCGAGACAAAGCGGGAAGAGGTAACCGATCCCGATCCGGATCACACGCATACCGTAGTCGTGGAGCCGGCGGTGGAAGCGACCTGCACGGAGCCGGGATATACCGAGGGAAGTCGTTGTTCGACCTGCGGTAAGGTTTTGACGCCGCGCTATATCATTCCCGCAAAGGGACATACCCCCGTTGCGGATGCCGGAATGCCCGCAACCTGCACGGAGCCGGGCGTGACGGAGGGAAGCCATTGCTCGGTCTGCGGAGAGACCATTGTCGGACGGGAAACCATTCCCGCGAAGGGACATACCCCCGTGACCGATGCGGGCACGGAAGCGACCTGCACGGAGTCCGGCATGACGGAAGGAAGCCATTGCTCGGTCTGCGGAGAAGTGATTACGAAGCAGACTGTGATCCCCGCGAAGGGACACACCCCCGTGACCGACGCGGGCGCGGAGGCAACCTGTACCGAACCCGGTCACACGGCGGGCAGTCATTGCTCGACCTGCGGCGAGGTTCTGTCTGGTGAAGTGATCCCCGCGAAGGGGCATACCCCCGTGACCGACGCGGGCAAGCCTGCGACCTGCACGGAAGCGGGTATCAGCGAAGGAAGCCACTGTTCGGTCTGCGGCGAGGTTCTTGTCAGCCAGGAGCCGATCCCCGCAACGGGGCATCTGCCGGTTGAGGACATCGCGGTTGCGGCAACCTGCACCGAGCCCGGTCGTACGTCGGGCAGCCACTGCAAGTACTGCGGACTGGTCATGTCCGAGCCGACCGTCATTCCCGCGACGGGGCATACTCCGGTGGAGGATCCCGCCCGCGAGGCAACCTGCAGCCGGTACGGACTGACGGCGGGTAGCCATTGCTCGAGCTGCGGCAAGACGCTGGTCGCACAGACCCGGATCGAACGCAAGGAACACACGTATGTGACAAGACCCGCGGTCGCGCCGACCTGTACCACGCCCGGCAGAACCGAGGGCGAATACTGCTCGGTGTGCGGCAGAGCACGCGTTCCGCAGCAGCTGATCCCCGCTACGGGACATACGGAGGTCATTGTTCCCGCCAAGGAAGCAACCTGCACCGAAGACGGACATACGGAAGGAAAGACCTGTTCCGTGTGCCACGAGGTTCTTTCGGAGCAGGTGACCATTCCCGCCAAGGGACACACCCCGACCAGACTGCCCGGCAGGGCGGCAACCTGTACCGAATCCGGGTTGACGGAGGGAAGTTACTGTTCTGCCTGCAATGAGACCCTGACCGCGCAGAATACCATTCCCGCGAAGGGGCACACGCCCGTGACCCGTCCCGCGGTTGCGCCCGGAAAGACCACGACGGGTCTGACCGAAGGAAGCTTCTGTTCGACCTGCGGAACGGTGCTGACCGCTCAGACGGTTCTCCCCGCAACCGGCTCGCTCGGGCTTGATTTCCGCGACAATGAAGACGGAACGACCTGTACCGTGATCGGTGCCGGATCCTGTACCGACGAGGAAGTCGTCATCCCCGCGATCCATAACGGCCGTACTGTAACGGCAATTGAGGCGTGGGCGTTCTCCGGTTATGTGCGGATGAAATCCCTTGTGATGCCGGATACCATCCTGACTGTCGGCGAGTCCGCATTCAACGGCTGCGCGGCGCTGAAGACGGTGAAATTCTCTCCCGTCCTGACTACGCTCAGCAAGTCGGTATTCTCCGGCTGTGTCAGCCTTGTCAATGTCACCCTGCCCGAAAGCCTGACGGAGCTCGGCGAATGGGCGTTCTCCGGGTGCGGCAGCCTGACCTCGATGACCATCCCGGGCAAAATCCGTATCATCAACGCATACCTGTTCAACAATTGCTTCGGACTGGAGAGCGTCAAAATGCCCGACGCCGTGACCGAGATCGGACAGTATGCGTTCTACGGATGCAGCAAACTGGACAACATCACACTTCCCACAAGCATGGATGTCCTCGGAAGTCATGCGTTCTACGGATGCACGACGCTGAAATCCATTGTGATCCCCGACGGCGTGAGCGTGATTGAAAACAGTGCGTTCTCGGGTTGCAGCAGCCTGACCTCGGTGAAACTCCCCGCAAGCGTGGTGAAGATCGAGGCGGAAGCCTTCTCCAACTGCACGGCGCTTGTGAACGGGCTTGTTTTCGACGGCACCATGGAGCAGTGGAATGCGATCACCTTTGATCCTTCCTGGCGTGCGGATTCTCCGTTTACCACGGTTCGTTGCAAGAACGGTACCGTAACGCTCTGATCGAAAAAAGATACAAAAAGCAACACCCCGGCGGAACGCCGTGGGTGTTGCTTTTTTTGTATGATGTGTATTTCTGAAAACTGCTTTTACGGATTCTGCGGAGGGTGCGGCTTGCGTACTGCGCGGTTCTGCCGTTTTACGGGTGTCCTGTTGCCCGGAAACTTTTTCGGCAGACGGCTCACCGCCTGCCGGAAGTCTTTGCGGAAGGTAGCGCACCTTCTGCCGGGAACCCTTATGAAAGGCGGCATATTGTCTGTCCGGGAAACTCCGCAAAAGACAAATCACTGCTTTGCGTTCATCTTGAGATAGGCGTTGATGAATCCGTCGATCTCACCGTCCATCACCGCGCCGACGTTGCCGTCCTCGTATCCCGTGCGGGTATCCTTGACGAGCTGGTAGGGCATGAAGACATACGAGCGGATCTGCGACCCCCACTCAATGTTGACCTTGTTGCCCTGGATCTGGTCGATGGTGTCAAGGCGTTCGCGGATCTTGATTTCCATCAGCTTGGATTTCAGGGTACGCATGGCGGTCTCCTTGTTCTGGAGCTGGCTGCGTTCGGTCTGGCAAGCGACCACAATGCCCGTGGGCTTGTGGGTCAGACGCACCGCGGAGGACACCTTGTTGATGTTCTGTCCGCCGGCGCCGCTGGAGTGGTAGGCGACGAATTCAATGTCCTCGTCGCGGATGACCACATCGTCGAGCTTGTCGAACTCCGGCATGACTTCGATGGAGGCAAAGGAGGTCTGCCGTCTGCCTGCCGCGTCAAACGGGGACACGCGCACCAGACGGTGCACGCCGTTTTCGCTCTTGAGAAAGCCGTAGGCGTTTTCGCCCTCGACGAAGATCGTCGCGCTCTTGATACCCGCGGAGTCTCCGTCCTGCCAGTCGGTCAGTTTGACCGTGAAGCCGTTGCGCTCCGCCCAGCGGGTAATCATGCGGTAGAGCATCTGCGCCCAGTCCTGCGCCTCGGTGCCGCCGGCACCGGGATGGAAGGACACGATGGCGTTGTTGCGGTCGTACTCGCCGTTGAGCAACACCTCGATGCGCTTCTTGTCGGCAAGATCGCGGATGGCTTCCACCTCGCTCTGTACCTCGTCAAGCGAGGATTCATCGTTTGCTTCGATGGACATTTCCGCAAGCACAATGGCATCCTCCAGCCGCGAGCAGAGCTTCTCGTAGCCCTCTACCTTGTCCTGCCCCTGTTTGATCTGGCGGAGAACCGAGGAGGATGTCTCCTGGTCGTTCCAGAAATTCGGATCCTGCGTTTTTGCTTCCAGTTCGGCAGTCTTTTCCTTGGTTTGCTCGATCCGGAGCGCGTGACCGAGATCCTTTAAGTCGTCGCGCATGGCGACGAGCTTGAGCCTTGCTTCTTCCAATGCGATAATCAAAGGGTACCTCCCATGCCGCGGGATGCGGCGACTGATCTGACAATTCTGCACCGACCGCCTCCGGCGGTCAATGACCATACTGAATCAGTATAACACATTTCGGAAGAAAATGCAAGGACTTTCTTCCGTATCCGCCCGGAAAAACGGCTGTGCGTGACCCGTAATTTCCGTCATCCCGGAAAAACCTGTTGACATACTTGCTTTTCGGGAGTATAATACTATATCATATACGGAGGTATTTTATCATGACGGTAACGAAAGAAACCATTATCGGCGATATTCTGGACGCTTGCCCGGATACGGCGCCTTTCTTCTTTGAAATCGGAATGCACTGCCTCGGCTGCCCCGCATCGCGCGGCGAGTCCATCGAGGACGCCTGCGCGGTTCACGGAACCGACGCGGATACGCTGGTTGCAAAGATCAACGACTTTCTCGCTTCCAACAATTGAGGAGAAAAGCGGGCGGGGAACCGCCCGTTTTTCTTTACCGGAACGAAAAACGCATGAATTCTTCCGAAAAGGCGGATACACCAGTGAAACAACAGAAATTACCGAGACTTGACGCGCGGCTTTCCGCGGCTCTTCCGTATGTGAGAGCGGGGAGCTTGCTTTGCGATGTGGGTACCGATCACGCGTACCTCCCGATTTACCTGACGCTGACGGGAAAAATCCGCGGCGCCGTAGCAACGGACATCAACGAAGGACCGATCGCAAGAGCCGACGCCAATATTTTTTCTGCGGGACTTGCGGGGAAGATCCGCACGCTCTGCACCGACGGACTGCACGGCGCGGAGACGGACGACCCCGACGATGTTCTGATTTTCGGCATGGGCGGTGATCTCATCGTCCGAATTATCCGGGAAGCTCCGTTTCTGTATGTTCCCGGAAAGCGGCTGATTCTGCAACCCATGACCCACGCGGAAATAGTCCGCGCGGCGCTCGCCCGGGACGGATTCCGTATCACCGGCGAAACGCTTGCGGAGACTGATCGCATCTATCAGATTATCTGCGCCGATTATGACGGCGTTGCACGCACCCTGACGCCCGCGGAAGAATGGCTCGGACCCTGCAATATTGCCCGCGGGGGCGAATTATTCCGTGATTTTGTGCGGCATGAGATCAAGGTGCTGTCGGCGCGGGTCCGGGGAAAGCAGTCGGCGGGCGACCCGGCAGAAGCGGAATGTGCATGGATTCATGAAATGGAGGGCTATTTATGACAGTCAGTGAACTGTACCGGTATCTGAATGAGAAAATCCCGCCCGAGCTGTCCCTCGACTGGGACAACGACGGGCTTGCCTGCTGTCCGGATCCCGGGGCGAAGGTACGCCGGGTGCTTGTCACGCTCGACCCCACGGAGGCGGTTGTGGATTATGCAATCCGCGAGGGGTATGACGTGATCCTCACCCATCATCCGCTGCTCTTCAAGGGCGTGAAGGCGGTCGACTGCGGGACCGGCTCGTCGCGCAAGCTCGTGAAGATGATCCGTGCCGGGGTCAGCGCCATGGCGTTCCACACCAGGCTGGACGCGCTGACGGGCGGGGTCAACGATATTCTCGCGGATCTGCTCGGCGTCCGGGATACCGTGCCGTTCGGCGCGGACGGGGAAATGATCGGGCGGATCGGCTCTTTGCCCGAAGCCATGCCGTTTTCTGATTTCTGCGCTCTGGTGAAACAACGCCTCGGCGCGCCGGTTCTGCTTGCGTCGGACGCGGGACGACCCGTTTTCCGGGTTGCCGTGCTCGGCGGGGAAGGCGGAGACGATCTGGAAGCCGCTTTCCGTGCGGGTGCGGATACCTTTGTCTCTGGCAGGCTCGGCTATCACCGCATGATCGACGCGCCGGAGATGGGACTCAACCTTATCGAGGCAGGGCATTATTTCACGGAATTCCCGGTCTGCGGCAAGCTGGCTTCGCTTGTCCGGGCGGCGGACGAAGCGATGCGGGCGGACGACGAGGCACCGGTGGAGGTATCGGTCATTTCGTCCTTCCGGTTATCCCCGGTCTGAGGAATTTATTGCAAAGTGTTTCGTTTTAATTCACAAGTTTGTTCTTGACACGACACATAAAATATGGTATAAGTAACAGTACGGAGACGGGAGTATGCTCTCCCGGAGCGGAAAGGAGCCAGCAAATGACGTATGTGATTTCCGGAATCGACGGTCGTTTTGACCGCTTGACCGCGCTCCTTGATACGATTCGTTTTTCGGACAGCGATATTCTCTATGTGCTCGGCGATATGGTGGGAAGCGGAGACGCGTCCCTTGAGGTCGTTTCGGATCTCAGTATGCGCCCGAATGTCTACCCCGTTGCAGGGGATAAGGATTTCCGGGCACTCCGGATGCTTTCCGGCTTTGACCGGATGGCAAAGGACGGTACGGCGCCGGATCCCGCGTTTATCGCGGAAATGAAGGCGTGGGCGGAACAGGACGGCGGCAGTGCCATGCTTGCCGCATTCCGCGCACTGGATGAGGATATGCGCGAGGGTATTCTGGATTTCCTCTCGGAAATGACGCTTTTCGAGGAGCCGGAGGTGAACGGGAAGAAGTATCTTCTGGTGCACGCCGGGATCCGCGGATTTGACCCCGGGCGGGAGCTTGATTCCTACGCGCCGGAGGATTTCATGACCGGAATCCCCGATTTCGGAAAGCCGTATTTCTCTGACCGGACGGTCATCGTCGGGCATACCCCGACGCAGAAGATCCCCGGAGCAACTCCCGGGAAGATCTTTCACACGGACGGATTCATTGCCATTGATTGCGGCGCCGCGGAGGGCGGCAAGCTCGCTTGCCTGCGCCTTGACGACGGTGCGGAATTCTACGCCTGACCGGCATGAACGGACCGTTTGTCAAAAACAGTGTGATCCCGCTTGAGATCACAGACCTCAATAACCTCGGCTTCGGCGTCGGACATCTGGTGGACGGCAGAACCGTGTTCGTCAAAGGCGCGGTTACGGGGGATTCCTGTGAGGTCAGACTGATTAAAATCGCTTCTACCTATTGCGTCGGAAGGCTTGAAACGCTGCTTCGCGCATCGCCCCATCGTCTGGAGGACGACACCTGTACCGCGGCGGATGCCTGCGGCGGATGCGTCTATCGGCATGTGGCCTACGCGCATGAGCTTGCCTGCAAGCGCTCCTACGTGGAGCACGCGTTCCGCAAGGCGGGACTGCCCGATGTCACGGTACTCCCCGTCAGAACTACCGGACGGGTTTCCGGTTACCGTAACAAGGCGCTGTATCCGGTGAAGGCGGGAAAAACGGGCATGATCGCCGGTTTCTATGCCAGAAAAACGCATGAAGTGGTTGCTGCCGCGCACTGTGCGCTCGCGCCGGAGATATTCGGCGAAATTCTCGGGTTTGCCTGCGGGTTCTGTGACAGCCACGGAATTACCGCGTATGAGGAATCAACCGGGAAGGGGCTTCTCCGCCACGTTTACCTTCGGTACGCCGAGGGAACGGGCGAGGTGATGGTTACCCTGGTACTGAACGGTGATAAACTCCCGGGAGAAGCGGAATTTGTCCGCACACTCACAGGGAGATTCCCGTCGGTCGCATCGGTTTATATCAATCAGAACACGCAAAACACGAATGTGGTGCTCGGCGACCGGTATCGGTTGCTTTGGGGCAAACCGCATCTTTCGGATATTCTGTGCGGGAAGAAATTTTCCCTCTCGCCGGATTCCTTTTATCAGGTCAACCACGATGCGGCGGAGCTGCTTTACGGACTTGCCGCAGAAAAAGCCGGACTGACCGGAGAAGAGACCCTGTTGGATCTTTACTGCGGAGCGGGCACCATCGGAATTTCCATGGCGGACCGCGCACGCCGCGTGATCGGCGTGGAGATTGTTCCCGGCGCCGTGCGCTGTGCCGAAGAAAACGCCGCGATGAACGGTCTTTCCAACACCGCGTTTTACTGCGGAGACGCATCGGATACCGAAAAGCTGCTCGCCGCGGCGGAAGCCGCCGAAGGAACGCTTTCTCCCGATGTGGTCATCATTGATCCCCCGCGCAAGGGAACAACACCTGAACTGATTTCGTTCCTTGCCTGCCGGGAAGTCCCCAAAATTGTGTATGTTTCCTGTGATCCGGATACGCTTGCAAGAGATTGTGCGCTTTTCCGGGAGGCGGGATACCGGATCGGAGAAGTGACTCCGGTCGATCTGTTCCCACGGACGGGGCACGTCGAAAACGTCGTGCTTCTGACAAGGGAAAACGCCTGACCGCGCGGCATCGGTCGGCAATGTTCCGGATGTGCCGTATATGAAATTGTCCCCCACCGTCCGTCGGTACGGACGAGTTTTATACCAAGGAGATGCAACATGAAAAAAACGTTAATCAGGGCTTTGGTCATGATTCTCGCGCTTGTGATGCTGGTGCCGCTGGTTCTTGCCGGATGCAATAGCGGCGGCGGCGAAACGGGAACCAAGCCGGCTGAGACCGAAACCAGTGAAACGGGTTCGTCCACGATCAGCGTAATGTTCCCGTTCATTAAGAATGAGGTGAAAGAGGCGGATTATTCCAATGTGAATAACGGGACCTTCTCGATTCTGTATCAGGGACCGGACGATCCGCTTTATTCGCATGAAATCTACATTGAAAACGGAGAAAATTCCAGCGATAAGATCGACTACGCAATCTACAAGAGAAACGCGGAGACCCAGGAATTTTTCAAAATCAAGTTTGATTTCCAGCCTGCGAGCGGATCCGCACATAGCAAGGAAGTCATTGATAAGGTGCGTTCCGCGGCAGGTTCCGGCGATAATGCCTACCAGCTTGTCATCGCTTCCCACGGCGGCGACTACACGCCCGTCGCAATGGAGGAAGGAACCTTCCTGAACCTCAAGAGCCTCCCGAACCTGGATCTGTCCAAGGGCTACTGGGCAAAGTACGTCAACGATAACGCCGAGGTTTCCGGTGCCATCTTCGGCGTGACCGGCAGTATCTCCCTGAACCTTTATCAGGAACTGTATGTCTGCTTCTTCAACTCGTCTCTCTGCCGTACCAACGGAATTGAGCCGGAGTCCCTGTATGAGTTGGTGGTCAACAAGCAGTGGACGCTGGACAAGATGATCGAGCTGACGCAGGATATTTACACCGATACCAACGGTAACGGTTACGACACGGAAGATATTTACGGCTACGGCATGGTCTTCGCAACGCTGGACACTGTGTGGAGTTCCTGCAACATCAGCATGGCGGCAACGGATGCGAGCGGTCGCCTGAAGCTGAACGTGGATAAGTCGAGACTCGGCAATGTCCTCCGTAAGCTCAACAGCTTTACCTGGTCCCAGAAGGGTGTTATGTGCATTGACAACGAGTCGGATGCTGACGCGATCGGTGCAAACAACAAGACCATTTTTGCAGCCGGCGGCGCGCAGATGGTCGCAACGGGTCATACGCTGTTTGCCAATGACCGTCTGTACAATGTTACCATCGACGAAATGAAGAACTGCAAGGACTACGGCATTCTTCCCTATCCGAAGTACAACAGAAGCCAGAAGCAGTACTACACGGGTGCGCGTGACCACTACACGGTTCACATGGTTCCCCTGCCTGCAAAGAACATGGCGGACGTGTGTGGTTCGGTGCTCGAATATCTTGCATGCACCAGCCATAACAAAGTGATGCCTACCTACTACGAAGAGGTTCTTTCCGGCCGTTACACGCGTGATTCCGATTCTGTGGAAATGCTGAACATCATTTTCCAGAATGTCAAGATGGACGCGGGTTATGTATACGGTCTGATGACGCTTCAGCTGATGCGTAATCTGGTGATGATCAACAACAGCGGTATTGACAGCGTTTATCAGGAAAAATCGCCCGGTGCTGCCGCTCTGTGCACCCGGATCAGCAACAACTACGCAAGATACGTATCCAACGACCGTTGATCCGTTTCCGGATCGACTTTCGAAACCAAGAGGGACTGCCCCGGGCAGTCCCTTTTGGTTTTGAGGGGTTCGTGAAACGCGTCTGCGGGGGGGGAGCCGACCGGATGCCATATTGTTTGGGTTTCTGCCGATCAGAGTCCTGCTGTCGGATTCCGTACCGATCGGAGGTGCTGACCGCGTTTTACCCGATCTGGCTTCACGCGATTGAATCTTGATCGATTGGATTCTGCGCGATTCGGCTCCGCGCGATTGAGTGGCACGCAATCGGGTACCACATGACTGAATTCCGTTCCGCCCGGACGCCGCGTCGAATATGTTTTATGTCGACGAGTTTCATGCCGACGGTTTTACACGAGTTGTACTCCGCGTCAGCCGGAATCCGTGACGATCGCGGATTCATCTGTCGGAGAGTACACGCCGATCGGAGTTCCAGCCGACGTGAACACCGACACCGGGCTTGCCGAAACCCTGCCGTGCGTTCTTTTTGCTCCGGGAGTTGTTCCGTTCCGGACCGCCGTTGCTCGCGCTTTCCGCCGCACAGCGGGAAGCGTGCGCCGGAATGTCCCGCGGAAAAATCATTGAGGTCGTTTTTTTCGTGCGATTAAAAGGCGGGAATTCGGGCGAAACTGCCTGTAAAGGACGGCAGAACCCAGACGGGATGTCCGCCGGAACCGAGGACGGACAAACGGAGGGATCATAATGCAGAAGAATAACGGAATTTACTCGCTCTGGCATGAGGAAACGCAATTGCCGGAACGGAAACCGCTCAGGGGGGACATCCGGACGGACACCCTGATTATCGGGGGAGGACTTGCCGGAATTCTCACCGCGTATTTGCTTGAAAAACGCGGAATTCACTGTGTGGTGCTGGAGGCAAAGCAGGTCGGCAGCGGGCAGTCGGGGAACACCACCGCAAAAATCACCTTGCTCCACGGTCTGAAATACGCACACGTCAGAAAAGTGTTCGGGGAAGACGGGGCAAGGCAGTACGCGGATGCCAATGCGCGGGCGGTCGGGCGGTACCGGGAACTGGTCGGAAATCTGCACATCGGGTGTGACTGGCGGGATTGCCCGTCGTACCTTTATTCCGAAAAGCCGGAGAACCCCCTTGGGGCGGAACTTGAGGCATTGCTCGGTGCCGGGGTGGACGCACGTCTTGTCTCCGGAACCGAGTTGCCGTTTCCCGTCGCGGGCGCCATCCGGGTGAATGGGCAGGCGCAGTTTCAGCCGCTGAAGTTTCTTTCGGCGCTTTCCGACAGGGTAGCGGTGTATGAAAACTCCCGCGTCCTGACCGTCAGGGGAAACCGCGCGAAGACCGATGGCGGGTCGGTGACGGCAAAGAACATCGTGTTTGCCTGCCATTTCCCGTTTGTCAACAAGCCCGGCTACTATTTCGCCCGGATGCACCAGTCAAGGAGTTATGTCATGGCGTTTTCGGGTGCACCGGTACTCGACGGAATGTACGCGTCGGCAGACAAGGGCGGCTGTGCCTTCCGCAGCGCCGGGAATGCGCTTCTGATTTCCGGCGCCGGTCATCGGACGGGGGATAACCGCGAGGGCGGCAGATATGACTTCCTTTCGGATTTTGCCGCGCGCCGGTTTCCGGGAGCACGCGAGGTTGCCCGTTGGTCGGCGGAGGACTGTATGCCCATTGATGCAGTTCCGTATATCGGACGGTTTTCCTCTTCGGTGGAGAACTGGTACGTGGCAACGGGGTTCGGCAAGTGGGGAATGACCTCCTCCATGGTTGCGGCGGAAATACTTGCGGATCGGTTGTCGGGCATGGAGAATCCGGATGCCGCGCTTTTTTCTCCGCAGAGATTCAAAGCGGCGGCAACAGACGACCTTCTGTCGGAGGGCGGTACCGCCGTCAAGGGACTTGCAAAAGCGTTTCTATTGCCGGCGCTTGACGAAGCGAGCGACCTGCCGGCAGGACACGGCGGAATCGTCACGCTTGCGGGACGCAAGGTCGGCGTGTACCGCCATGAGGACGGAACGTTGTATGCAGTGGACGCAAAATGCCCGCACCTCGGCTGTCAGCTTTCGTGGAATCCGGACGAAAAAAGCTGGGATTGCCCCTGCCACGGCTCAAGGTTTTCCTATACCGGGGAACTGCTCGACGGCCCCGCGCAGACCGACACGAAGGCAACGATCCGCCAGCCGGCGGCGCATCTGTGACCGATTCTTCTCCCACATCAAGGAAGAGCCGCCCCGACGGGGCGGCTCTTCCTTGGTATATCGTTTTTGTTCAGTCTTCCTTGAGGCGAACGGTGACCTCGCCCGTGCGGAGTACTTCCACATTTCCATCCGGGCGACGCACCATCAGCCCGCAGTCGTCCCCGATCCCGATCACGGTTCCGCCGTGGAGTACCTCGCCGCGGCGGTAGGTGATCTCTCTGCCGGTCAGAATGCTGTGGGAGCGGTAGGAGGTCAGGAACGTCTTCTTGTCAAGTTCTTTTGCGTAATGCAGGAGCCGCGACGCGATCCCTGCGGCAAACCGGTTGCGGCTGACTCCGACGGGGAAGAGCGACGCCGCCCTCTCCCGCAGTTCCGCCGGGAAAGCGTCCGTGGAAACGTTCAGCCCGATGCCGATGATGACGTTCTGCACGTCGCCCGATTCCATATCCGTGACCGCTTCGGTCAGAATACCGCAGATTTTCTTTCCGTCAAGGTACACGTCGTTGACCCATTTGATGCCGGGGCGTTTTTCCGTCAGTGTTTCAATCGCCTCCGTGACCGCGACCGCGGCGGCGGAGGTGACGGGTACCGTTTTGGCAAGGCTGTCGGGGGTGCGGTAAAGAAGCGTCAGATACAGCCCGGTCCCCGCAGGGGAATAGAAACTGCGCCCGAGCCTGCCGCGCCCGGCGGTCTGTTCTTCGGCGAGGATCAGCACGGGCCCCGTGACTCCGCCCACTGCGAGGCGCTTTGCCTCGTTGTTGGTGGAATCGAGCGTTTCAAAAACACGTATGTCAAGCTCCGTGTCGGCGGGCAGATATGCGCGGATCGCGTCGGGGGAGAGCCGGTCATCGTCCGCCGAGAGCCGGTAGCCCTTGTTGGTGCCGGACAGAATGCGGTAGCCGTCGTGCCGGAGCGAGGTAACCGCCTTCCAGACGGCGGCACGGGTGACACCCGCGGCACGCGCCAGCTCCTCACCGGACAGATCGCGGTCGCGGTTTTGCTCCAGTTGCCGTAAAATATCGTTTTTCAGTGCCATCGGTTTTCCCCTCTTGCGTGCGGTTGTCATTTGTGCGGGCGCAACCATTGCGGGGCGCGTCCGACGCTTTCATTGTAACATATCTTACGAATTTTTTCAACAGAAATTCACGGCGCGGCAATTTCTAAATGGAGGAAAGCACTTGCATAACGGGGAAAAACATGCTATAATTTAACATGAAGATTTGTCAGAGAGGACGGTGTTCTTCATGAAAAAGTATAACTTCTCAGCGGATCCCTTTTCCAGGGCGTTTCTCGAAAACCGGGACAAGACCATGAACGAGCGGGTTGCCGCCGGGATGCTTGAGGCGGCGCACTACCTGCCCATCACTTTCCCGGAAAACTGTATGCTCCCGACCGTCGGAACACTTGCCAAGGACGCCGCCGTCGGGTACGCGTTCGGACTCGGGATTTTTTACAATCCGGGCGAATACACGGCAATCCTCGAAAAAAATCCGGAACATAAAGATGAGATCGAAGATATCAAACGCCAGATGGCACGGTTCAATACCAACGCGATCTGGGAAAGAAACTGTACCTTTGACGAAATGCGCCTGCGCGGTTCTATGGCGTACTGGGGCGGCGGCTGGGGCGGACACGCGAATCCCGCCTTCGGAAAGCTCCCCCTCGTCGGCACCGACGGAATCCGCAGAGAGATCGAAGAAAATCGGAAAAAGAACCCGGGGAAGGATCATTTCTATGACGCGTGCGTGACCGCAATGGCGGCGCTGGACGTGCTCGGCGACCGCATCAGCGCGATGGCGAAGCAAAACGCAGAAACCGAAACGGATCCCGCAAAACGCACGGAATGGGAGCGCATTGCGGATACCTTCACGCGTGTGCCGAGACAGCCCGCCAAGGATTTTTACGAAGCAGTCATGGTGTACTGGATGCTGTACAGCGTGGACGGGATCGACTCCCCCGGCAGATTCGATCAGGAAATGATCGGTTTCTACCGGAACAGCCCCGAAGCGGAGAGACGGGAAATGCTCCGCCGGTTCCTTGAAGCCATGCACAACGTGCGCGGCTGGAACCTCTGCATCTCCGGCTCGGATGAAAGCTGGAACGACGAGACCAACGAATTGTCCTACGACATTCTGGAAGCAGTCACCGAAATGGGCTACCAGACCCCCAATCTGACCATGCGCGTGTATCGGAATACCCCCGAAAAGCTGTGGAAGATGGCGGCAAAGAGCCTGTCCACCGGCACGGGCCTTCCTGCGATCTACAACGACGAGGTCGTCTGCGCGGCGCTTGAAGAGATCGGAATTCCGCCCTGTGACAGCCACGATTACTGCATGAACGGCTGTAACCAGATCGACATCATGGGCAAGTCGCACATGGGGCTGGAGGACGGCGAGGTCAACCTCGGCAAGGTGCTGGAACTGACCATTCACAACGGCTATGATTTCAAGTCCGGCGGTACCGAGCTGATTTCCATTCAGACGGGCAATCCCCGCGAGTGCGAAACTTTTGAGGATTTCCTTAAAATATACTACGCGCAGATGGATTTCGTGACCGATGTTGCGGTACGCACCGCGAACGCGTCGCAGGAAGCCTACGCGCGCTACGCGCCCAACCCAATGCGCTCCTGCCTGATTGAGGGTTGCCTTGAGAAGGGCAAGGATTACAAGTGGGGCGGACCGCTTTACGGCTACGGGCAGATTCTCGCCGAGGGCATTGCCGACGCGGCAGACTCGCTCTATGCCATGAAGAAGCTGATCTTTGACGAAAAGAAATATACCATGGACGAACTGATCCGCGCGCTTGAAGCAAATTACGAGGGCTTCGACGAGCTGCACCATGATTTTGCCACCTGCCCGAAGTTCGGAAACGACATTCCCGAGGTGGACGATGTGGCATCTGAGATCGTCGATCATTTCTTCCGTTACCTCAAGACCAAGAATACCTTCCGCGGCGGCATGTACACCGGCGGATGCAGTCCCTTCAACCGCGCGTCGGACAACGGGCTCGGTACCGCGGCGCTTCCCAACGGCAGACGGGACGGAGACGCCAACTATGCCGACAGCATTGCGGCAACGCCGGGGTGCGATACCCACGGACCCACCGCGTCGCTCAAGTCCATGATGCGCTATCACCAGACCGAGGCTTGTTCGGGCTTTGTCGCACAGATGAAGTTTGACAAGGCGCTGTTTGCCACCGAAAAGGGGCAGAGCGCGTTCATTACCATTGCAAAGACCTATTTTGCACACGGCGGTCAGCAGCTGTCGATCAATGTGCTTGACCGTGCGACCCTGCTTGCCGCAAAGGAGCATCCGGAACAGTATCAGAATCTGATCGTCCGCGTCGGTGGATACAGCGATTACTTCTGTAACCTCACGCCGGAGCTTCAGCAGAACATCATTGACCGCACCTCGTTTGCGGTCTGACCGGCAAAGTATGGACGCAGTCATTTTCAATGTGCAGAGGTACTGCCTCTCAGACGGTTCCGGGATCCGCACGACCGTGTTTTTCAAGGGTTGCCCCCTGCATTGCCTGTGGTGCCACAATCCCGAGTCCCAGAGCATGGGTCGGCAGCTCATGTATTACGAATCCAAATGTACGGGCTGCGGGAAATGCCTCGGGCTCTGCGACGCACGGGAACGCGATCCCGACCGCCCGCAGTACATCCGCCGCGATCCGGAGAAATGCACGCTCTGCGGCAAGTGCGTGGAAGCCTGCTATCAGGGCGCCAATGAAATCTGCGGCAGAAGCGAATCGGTGGAGGACATCTTCTCCGAGGTGCTTCTTGACCGGATGTTTTACGGGCAGGACGGCGGCATGACGCTTTCCGGCGGGGAACCGTCCATGCAGCCGGAGGCTTCGCTCGCGCTCATCCGCATGGCAAAGGATGCCGGTTTCGGCACCGTGATCGAGACCAGCGGCTTCGGCAAGCGGGAGTTCTTCCTTGCGGCGGCGGACCTCGGCGTGGTCTTCTATTTCGATCTCAAGGCGCTGGATTCCGATAAGCATCGGAAGCTGACCGGCGTTCCGAACGGGGAGATTCTCGCAAATCTTGATTGCCTGATGAAAAAAGGCGCGCCGATCGTGCTCCGCCTGCCGCTCATCCCCGGATTCAACGATTCCGACGATGATCTTTGCGCGCTCGCGCATTTTCTGAAAGAGAACGAAGGCAGATACCTCCGTGCGGAGATTATGAAGTATCACAACCTCGGCTTCAGCAAGGCAAAGGCGCTTGCCCGCGCCTACGACGCCCCGGCGGACAACGCGACGGAGCAGGATGCCGACCGCTGGATGCGGCTTCTGACCTCGCACGGCGCGAAGAACATAGTGTTTTCCTGATCATCGGGTGCGCCAACACGACAGCAGCGATTATTCCGGACGTGCGCACTTGCTTGTCCCGTACGGCGCGAAGAACATAGAGTTTTCCTATCTGCCGACGACGTTCCGGCGCTGCACGGTGTTTAGCCCCGGCAGAGGCGTGCTTGTGCCGATTCGGGGCGCAGCTGCTCATTGACGGCACGCCGTTTCTCAATTTTATCAGAACATTTTTATACAAAGGAGATATATTATCATGGTAAAATCACTGACCGATACCTATACCCTTTCCAACGGTGTCAAGATTCCGTGCATCGGATTCGGCACCTGGCAGACCCCGTCGGGCGACGTGGCGCGCGAAAGCGTCAAGGCTGCCATCGCGGCAGGATACCGCCACATTGATACCGCAGCCTGCTACGGCAACGAAGCGGACGTCGGCGCGGGCATCCGGGAATCCGGCGTGAAGAGAGAGGATATTTTCCTCACCACCAAGCACTGGATCACCGAGCGCGGCTATACCAGAACGATCGCCGCTGTGGAAGCGTCCCTCAAGGCGCTCGGAACCGATTATATCGACCTCTACCTCGTCCACTGGCCCTGCGTCGAGAAGACCTACCCCAACTGGAAAGAAGTCAACGCAAGCACCTGGCGCGGCTTTGAAAAAATGTACAAGGACGGCAAGATCCGTGCAATCGGCGTGTCCAACTATCTGCCCGAGCATATCATGGCGTTGGAAGAGACCGCAGAGATCAAGCCGATGGTCAACCAGATCGAATTTCACCCCGGTTACTATCAGCCCGAGCTGGTGAGATGGTGCCAGGCGCATGGTATTCTGGTGGAAGCATGGTCTCCGCTCGGTTGCGGTGCAGTTCTGAGCGATCCCACGCTTGCTAAGATCGCCAAGAAGTACAACAAGAGCGTCGCGCAGATCTGCATCCGTTTTGCGATTCAGTCCGGCGTGCTTCCCATGCCCAAGTCCACCCACGCAGACCGGATTGCCGACAACGTAAAGGTGTTTGATTTCAACCTCTCCGAAGACGACATGACCGCGATCAAGACTATGCCGCTCACCGGTTACAGCACCTTCCATCCGACCGAGGCACCGGCGGATACCCTGTACGGACCCGGCAACAACGACGTGGACTGACCGATGATGGAGACTTTTGAATGGATCCATTCCTGGCTGGATCACACCGACAGACATGACCATCCCCGTGTGCTCCTCATAGGAGATTCCATTTGCAACGGCTATGAGGAATTTGTCAGAAACCGTCTGAAAGGCGAATTTTATGTGGATTTTCTCGCAACCTCCCACTCGCTTGACTCGGATTTTTACCGCGCCATGGTCGGGGGGATTGCCAAGGCATCGGAGTATGACCTCATCCACTTCAATTTCGGACTGCACGGATTTCATATGGACAAGGACGCGTACCGTGAGAACTACGAAAAAATACTCGCGGAATTGATGAAGTCTGCACCTGTCGAAGTGGCGACGTCCACCATTGTGTATGAGCCGGGCAACGCAAAGCTTGACGAACGTCAGACTCCCGCTGCCATGGAGCGCAACGAGGTGGTTCTGTCGCTTGCCGACAAGTATCACCTGCCCGTGGACGATCTGTGGGCGGTGAGCACGAAGATTCCCATGGCGGATCGCTCCGACGACGGAATTCACTACGAGGACGGCGGCTGGGAGATTTTTGCCGACGCGGTTGCGGACGCAATCAGAAAATTCTTCAACTGACCGGAAACGGTGGGCGCCGGACGGCTTCGTTCCCTGATATGGAAGAACCGGCACCTTGTGACCACGTCTCGAATCAAAAAAATCCCGCGGCGAAAGCCGCGGGATTTTTTGAAACCGATTTACCGGGAAGAATGTTGGTTTCATACGGGTTATGGTCGAGGATTTGGATTTCCATAGCATTTTCAGAAGGGAACGGCTTGAAATTTCACACATTTGTCGGAACCGGATTTGTCGGTGAAGTATTTGTTTCATGCGGGTTGCGGATGGGGAACACGGAATCCCACAATATTTTTCAACAGGGAATGGCTCGCTTTCCACGCATTTTCCAACATGGAACAGCCCGGGAATCTGCTTTTTGTCAGACGCCACGGAATCCCTTTCCGATAATTTCGCTTGTGTTGGTCACAATGACAAACGACTGGGGGTCCAGATCCTTGACGACCGTCTTGAGCTTGACCGCATCCGAGCGGCGGCAGACTGTCATCAGCACCTTGCGCGACTCGTGCGTGTAGGTGCCCGTTGCATCATACGCCGTCACGCCGCGGTGCAGGGTATTCATGATGTAGTCTTCAATCTCATCCGGTTTGGTGGTGATGATTGTGAAGGACTTGCAGAGATTGATCGATTCGATCAGGCTGTCGATGAGGAACGCCTTTGCGAAAAGTCCCAGGACCGAATAAAGCCCCGCTTCCACCCCGATGACAAAGAAGGTGGTTGCGGCAATGAGAAAATCGGAGACCAGCAGGGCGCGGCCGACGTTCATTTTGGTGTACTTCTTGAGGATCAGCGCGACAATGTCCGTGCCGCCCGACGACGCAGAGCAGTTGAACAGGATCGCGGAACCGATTCCGGTCAGAAGAATTGCGTAGGTCAGCTCCATGAAGGGCTGATTGGTGAGGGGACCGTCCAGAGGAACAAACCACTCAAACAGCTGGTTTTCAAAGGAGAAGAGCAGCGAGCAGAAGATGGTTCTGCCGCCGCAGTTTTTACCGAGCACGATCAGACCGATTACCAGAAGGAGCACATTGATAATGGACATGATCCGTGCCTGCGTGAACCACGGCGCAACATCACGGAGCGCTCTCGAGAGCGTGATGGAAAGGCCGCTGACGCCGCCGGGCGCAAAGCCGTTCGGTACTTTGAAAAAGTAGACACCGACCGTAAGGAGAAGTGTCCCCGCGTTCATCATCAGAAAATCTTTCAGGAATTCCTGCTTTTTTGTGCGATCCATATGTCACCTGTTGCCTGGAATTACGGATTGTTTTGTCTGTCTGTAAAAAGTCTGTTACGATCCGCTGTGGCAACCACGCTGTCTATTGTATCACAGCTTTCCCGAAAATACAAGTCCAAAAGGCAAAATCGGGGGAGTGATTGAAAAACGGCGGAAATTATGGTATACTGGACCGGCTGAAGAGAACCCGGTGATGCGGAATTGCCCGGCAGATCGGTGTGAAAGAAAACGGATCGGCACGGACAAAACCGGAAGCGGGAAATTGAAAACTGCAACCGACCGGGCAGCAGACTTGCCCGATTGCCGGGGCAAGCCGGGGGAGCCGATGGACGGAAGCCGGAATTGCCCGGCACACCGGGAAACGAGGATGAAAGCCGGGACCGCCGATAAAAGACGCGCCGGAAGACGAAGAAAGGACACGGGAAGCGATGGAAAAACGGACAGAAACAGAACAGGAACGGGAATTTGCCCACAGGGGGCATTCGCTGAAGATTGATTTTGCTCCCCTGGAGGGGATCACCGATACGGTGTACCGCCGGCTTCACCGTAAGTATTTCGGCGGAGTGGACCGCTATTATATCCCGTTCATCTCGCCGACCGGGGACCATCTCATGACCCCCAAGGATATCCGCGAGCTGTCCCCGGAGGGCGGATTTCCGGAATCAATGTCCCCGGCGGAACGGGAAGAACACCTTTCTTCTGTCGTGCCGCAGTTTCTTACGAAAAACGCGGAGGATTTCCTGTTTGCGGCAGAATACGCGCAAGAGATCGGGTACCGCGTTGTTAACCTCAACACAGGCTGTCCGTCGGGAACGGTGACGGCGAAGGGGAAGGGCGCGGGTATGCTCCGGGATACGGAGGCGCTCGACCGTTTCCTTGACGCGGTGTTTGAAAAAGCGACCGTCCGGGTATCCGTCAAAACGCGGATCGGAATGACCACCCCCGACGAGTTTCCCGCCATCCTTGCAGTTTTTTGCAGGTATCCGCTTGCGGAGCTGATTCTGCATCCGCGCACCGGAGCGGAGATGTACCGCGGCGGGATGCATCCGGAAGCCTTTGCCGCGGCGCTTGCCGCGTGTCCGTTCCCCGTGATCTTCAACGGAAATCTGACGACGGCGGGGGAGGTGTGGGCGCTTGCGGAAGAATATCCCCGAACTGCCCGCGTGATGATCGGGCGTGGGCTTGTCGGCGATCCTGCGCTTGCTTTGCGGGTTTCCGGCAGTGTCCCGGAGCCGGAGGAATACCGGAGAGGGCTGCGCGCGTTCCTCGGAGAACTGACCGAAACCTATCGCGCCCGCTTCGGAAATGACCGTGCGGTACTGTTCCGCATGAAGGACGTGTGGCGGTACCTGCTTCCGCTTTTCTTTGACGACGGGCATGCGGAGAAGCGTTTCCGCAAAGCCCGGACGCTTGCGGAGCTTTCGGATGCGGCAGAGGCGGTGCTCTCCGGACTTGCATTTGCGGCGGAGAATTCCTGATGTCTGACCGCCCGAACGTTTTCCGCAGCACGGATTTCCGGCGCCGGGACACACGGCGTTTTCCGCAGTCCATAATAATTTCCCGGAGCGCCGTCGGCGCTCCTTTTTTGACGCTTCGACAGGTGCCGTCTATTTGTACATAAATCCGAAATATTTTTGTTACAAATTCGGCATGTTGCCGCTTGCGGCAGGACGGCGTTTCCGATACAATGAAAGATAGCAGGTGAATGATTACGGATTGAGCGTAATCGGAAAATCGGCGGAACGGTACAAAAGGATGGACACGCCGGAATGTTTTTCCGTATCCTGTCAAAGAATAAAGTAATCAATAGGGGGTGTACAGCATGGCACATTATTTCGGAACGGACGGCTTCCGCGGGGAAGCAAACAGGGAACTGACGGCGCGTCACGCATTTCTGATCGGGAGGTTTCTCGGCTGGTATTACGGGGAGAAGACCGGCGGACGCGCGCGGGTCGTGATCGGCAAGGACACGCGGCGCTCCGGGTATATGCTGGAATACGCCATTGCGTCGGGGTTGTGCGCCTCGGGAGCGGACGCGCATATCCTGCACGTTATCACCACGCCGGGGGTTTCCTTCGTAACGCGGACGGAGGATTTCCAATGCGGGGTCATGATCTCCGCGTCGCACAATGTTTTTTCCGACAACGGCATCAAGCTGGTCAACGGAAACGGCGAAAAAATGGACGATGAGACCATCCGTCTGCTCGAAGCCTATCTGGATGGCGACATGGCTGCGATCGGTATGGCAGGGTGCGAGGATCTCCCGCTCCCGACCGGCGAGGCGATCGGACGCGTGGTGGATCACGTTGCCGGGCGTAACCGCTATATCGGATACCTGATCTCCCTGTCCGCACATTCTTTCAAGTCGCTCCGCGTGGGTCTGGACTGCGCCAACGGCAGTGCGTGGATGATCGCGCGGTCGGTGTTTGAAGCACTCGGCGCAAGGGTGTATCTGATGGGCGACTCGCCCGACGGCGTGAACATCAACCGGGGTGTCGGATCCACCCACCCCGAAGCGCTTCAGAAATTTGTCAGGGAGCGCGGACTTGACGTGGGCTTTGCCTTTGACGGCGACGCGGACCGTTGTATCGCGGTCGATGAGCGGGGAGAATTGGTGACGGGCGACCACATTCTCTATATTTTCGGAAAGAGCCTTGCTTCCCGCGGAATGCTGACGGGCAACACCGTCGTGACCACGGTCATGTCCAATCTTGCACTGTATCGTGCATTGGACGAAGCGGGGATCCGCACCGAGAAGACGGATGTCGGCGACCGGTTTGTCTGGGAGTGCATGGCAAAGAATGGTTATGAGGTCGGCGGCGAGCAGTCGGGGCATATTATCCTCAAAAAATACGCGACGACGGGCGACGGCGTTCTCACCGCCATCAAGCTGACCGAGGAAATGCTGGAGAGCAAGACTACGCTCTCGTATCTCGCGTCCCCCGTGGTCTTCTGCCCGCAGGTGCTGAAGAATCTCCGCGTTCCCGACAAAAAGCGGGTGACGGGCAATCCGGAGGTCCGCGAACTGGTGAAGAAGATCAACGACCGGCTCGGCAACGACGGTCGTATCCTGCTCCGCGAGAGCGGCACCGAGCCCGTCGTTCGCGTGATGGCGGAGGCGGGAGACAGCGGAACCTGCGAGAAATTGACGGATGAGGTGATTGCCTGCATCCGCCGCCTCGGGCTGGACAAAGACGCAAACGAAGTGGGGAGGGAGTGATTCCATGCAGAAGGTTAAGTTGACAAAAGACGACCTTACGGTCGCGTCTCTCTATGATCTCGGGTACACGCTTGCAGCGCCCCTGCTTGAAAAATACACCTACCCGTGGGAAGCGCTCGACGGGATCGGGGAATTTCTGAAACAGCTTTGCCGGACGCTCCCCGACGCGGAGTACCTTTCTCCGGCAGAGGACGTGCGCGTTGCGCGGGACGCGGTCATTGCTCCCGGTACGACCATCAAGGGTCCCTGCGTTATCGGTTCCGGTGCGGAGGTGCGCCCCGGCGCCTTTATCCGCGGGAACGTGCTGGTCGGGAAGGGCGCCGTGGTCGGTAACTCCACAGAGCTGAAAAACTGCATTCTCTTTGACCGTGTGGAGGTTCCGCATTTCAATTACGTCGGCGACTCGGTGCTCGGCTATCACGCGCATCTCGGCGCGGGGGCGGTGACCTCCAATGTCAAGAGCGACCGGACAGAGGTGGTGATTCATTTGCCGGACGGCGGGATCCCGACGGGACGGCGCAAATGCGGTGCCATGCTCGGCGATAACGTGGAGGTCGGGTGTAACAGCGTACTCAACCCCGGCACCGTCATCGGGAAAAACACGAATGTCTACCCGCTGACTCCGGTGCGCGGGGTACTTCCGCCCGACAGTATCTGCAAAGCATCCGGCGTGGTGGTGAAAAAGCGCAAGGGCGACGCGTGACACACCCTGCAACAAAAATCCCCGCCGGTCGTTTTGCGACCGACGGGGAAACTGTATCTGATTGAGATCAATACTTGAAGAACCCTTCGCCGGAGGACATACCGAGTTTGCCCTCGTCGAGCATCTGCTTCAGCATCTTTTCCATGCCCTTGAAGTTGTAGGGCGCGAGGAACGAGGGAATCTTGACGTACATCTTGACGATGTTGTACGCCGTCTGAATACCGACCGTGTCGAGAATGCGGAACGGGCCCTTCGGGGAACCGGTTCCCATCGTCCACGCCTTGTCAATGCTTTCGGGATCGGAAATGCCGTTGACGTACAGATCCATGCCGGAGAAGAGCAACGGCACGAGCATGGAGTTGAGTAAGTAGCCGGATTTTTCCTTGAGCACGGGCAGGGGAACCATGCGGATGTTGCCGGCAAACTTCATGACCTCGTCAAAGTACTTCTTGTCTGTCTTGGACTGCGACATAATCTCGGCGGTGTTGTTCTTCCAGATGGAGTTTGCGAAGTGGAGTGACAGGTACTTGTCGGGTCTGCCGGTGTACTTTGCAAACTTGGAGGGAAGCAGAGTCGAGGAGTTTGTGACGAGAATGGTCTTTTCGGGCATCAAGGGCGCGAGTTTCTGGTAGAACGCGATCTTTTCCTCCGCATTTTCCGCCATGGATTCAATCACGATGTCCGCATCCGCGACCGCTTTCTTCAGGTCAAGCTCCAGCTTGATTCCGGAATAAGCCGCCTCCACCTTGGCGCGGCAGGCGTCGGGATTAAAGCTCTCATAGTCCGAAATTCCCATTGCCCAGATCGCAGGGGTCTTGCCCTCTGGAGTCGCCATCTTGTCGATGGTGGCAAGGTAGGTTTCCTTCAGGTGGTCGAGTTTGGGCTGGGTTCTGCCGATACTGCCTTCACTGCGGAGCCAGATGGTCACGTGGAACCCGCAGTACGCCGCCTGAAAAGCGATCTGGCTGCCCAGCACACCGCCGCCGGCAACCACTACATTGGTAAGTTTCATAACGTCCTCCTTACAGATCGTTAAAAATCATGTTCAGATTTATTATAACAATGCCGTAGACAATAGTCAATAGACTTGTCCGAAATTTTGATAAAAAAATAACAAACGTCGGATTTGAAAAACCTATTGACAAGATAGGATAATCGTGGTATAATCCTTTCAACAACCAGGGAAAGCCGCGGCGGCAAAAAAGTTTACCGAAAGCCTTCGTCTGTTCTCATTGCTTGTCAATGTCGCGGATGTCAAGTCGCCGGTCATTCACCCCGCGTCCACCACCCATCCCCGGATGTCCGAGGAGGAACTGCCTGCGTGCGGGATCCGACCGGACACGGTCCGGCTGTCGATCGGCACCGGGCACATCGACGACATTCTTGCGGATCCGGGGAGCGGATTTCTTGCTGTGCGGAATGGGGGAGTGTCACAATGATAAAACGGGTCATCCTGTACCGCCCCGGGTTCCGATGTAAGCCCCCGGAACGGTCTGACTGAATACAGAAATAATGAACCGAAAGGAATTTTGTGATATGGCAAAGATTTATACCTCGGCGGATCAGCTCATCGGCAGAACGCCGCTTCTCGAACTGACGCATCTGGAAAAGCAATTCGGACTGGACGCACATGTGCTTGCAAAGCTGGAATATTTTAATCCGGCAGGCTCGGTCAAGGATCGTATCGCCAAAGCCATGATCGACGACGCGGAAGCAAAGGGGCTGCTTCATCCCGGCTCCGTCATCATCGAGCCGACCTCCGGTAACACGGGCATCGGGCTTGCATCGGTTGCCGCCGCAAGGGGCTACCGCATCATCATCGTCATGCCGGAAACCATGTCCGTCGAACGCAGACAGCTGATGAAGGCATACGGCGCGGAGCTGGTGCTGACCGAAGGTGCAAAGGGCATGAAGGGCGCAATCGCAAAGGCGGACGAGTTGGCGAAGGAAATCCCCGGTGGCTTTGTTCCGGGGCAGTTTGTCAATCCTGCCAACCCCGCGGCGCACAGAGCGACGACGGGCCCCGAGATCTACGAGGATACCGACGGCAGGGTGGATATTTTCGTGGCGGGCGTCGGCACGGGCGGTACCGTGACCGGTGTCGGCGAGTACCTCAAGTCAAAGAATCCGGACGTCCGGGTGGTGGCGGTCGAGCCCGCGACCTCCGCGGTGCTTTCCACCGGTGTGGCGGGTGCACATAAGATTCAGGGTATCGGCGCGGGCTTTGTCCCTGCGGTACTTAACACCAAGGTGTACGACGAGATCATCCCCGTGTCAAACGAGGACGCGTTTGCGACCGGCAAGATGATCGGCAAGAAGGAAGGCGTGCTGGTCGGCATTTCTTCGGGCGCCGCGGCCTGGGCGGCGATCGAGCTTGCAAAGCGTCCCGAGAACAAGGGCAAGAACATTGTCGTCCTGTTCCCGGATACCGGCGACCGCTATCTTTCCACTCCGCTGTTTGCGGACTGATTGCTCTGAGACAAAACGGGAGAGTGAAAACCTCAAAATGAGTTTTTCAGATCCCGACGACATTGGCCCGGCGGAAAAACCACCGTTTTGCCGCCAAGAAAATCCGGAAAATCGGGACATAGGGGCAAAACAGACCAAAATGCGGGCGGTTATAATACATCATTTTTTACCCCCATTCTGTTCCGGAATAGTTCAAAAGGCTGTCGCGTTGCGGCAGCCTTTTTATAGTCTTTCCCGCGGGGAACAATCCGGAAGGTTACACACTCCCGACAGAAAATCCCCCTGTATGTAAAAAGCTGATAAAGTTTTCACGTTTCTGTTGACAATCCCATGCACGTGACGTATAATGAAATCGATGTGCATCGAACGATGTGCAACGCATGAAACCTAACGAGCAAACGAGGGATACAGAATGCCGCCGAAAAACAAATTTACAAGGGAAGAGATGACCCGTACCGCACTGACGATTATCCGGGAAAAAGGTGCCGACGCTCTGACGGCGAAAGCGATCGCCGAGCGGCTCGGTACCTCCACCCGCCCGATCTTTACCTGCTTCGGTACCATGGAGGAGGTCAGGCGGGAGGTGCGCCTGTGTGCGGAGGACCTGTTCCGGGAGTATACGGAGGCGGGGCTGAAAGAACAGGTGCCGTTTCTCGGCTACGGTAAGCAGTATCTCCGGTTTGCCGGAGAAGAACCCGAGTTGTTCCGGCTGCTGTTTCTATCCGGGAACCGTGACCGGGACTCCGGAATGATGCCTGCCATGAAGCGTTCGTTTCCTGCGGTCTGCCCGTCCCTCATGCGGATTTATCATCTCGATGAGACGGATGCCGAGCGTTTTTTCCGCGATCTGTGGCTGGTGGTCTTCAGTCTTGCTACGCTCAAGGTGACCGGCGGTTGTCCGTATTCCGGGGAAGAGATTGGCGGGATCCTGACCGGCTTCAGTGTCGCAGTCTGCAAGGCAATCAAAGAGGTTCCCGGCTTTTCCGGGGGACAGTTTGACCGGGACGAGGTGTTCCGCGGGCTGATCGGAAAATCATGACAGAGATTGAATGCTCAAAAGAGACAAAAAGGAGGAGCCCATGCTTCGTATCGAACATCTGACCAAATCCTACGGTGATAAACGTGCGGTGGATGATCTGAGTCTGCACATCCTGCCCGGAGAGATCTACGGTTTTATCGGGCACAACGGCGCAGGCAAGACAACGACCCTCAAATCTGCGGTCGGCATCCTGCAGTTTGACCAAGGAGAAATATACATTGACGGCAAGTCAATCAAAGCGGATCCGCTTGCCTGTAAACAGGAGCTCGCCTATATTCCCGATAACCCCGATCTGTACGACTATATGACGGGCATCCGGTATCTGAATTTCATCGCGGATATTTTCGGAATCTGCCGGGAGGAACGCGAGGAGCGCATCCGCCATTATGCGGATTTGTTTGAGATCACCAAGGATCTGGGCGATCCGATCGCCGCATATTCACACGGCATGAAGCAGAAGCTGGCGATCATTTCCGCATGGATCCATTCCCCGAAGCTCATCATTATGGATGAACCGTTCGTCGGTCTGGACCCGAAGGCGTCTCACCTGCTCAAGGGTATGATGCGCGAGGTTTGTGAAGACGGCGGAGCCATCTTCTTCTCCACGCACGTACTTGAAGTTGCGGAGAAGCTCTGCGACAAGGTGGCAATCATCAAGGGCGGCAAGCTCATCCGTTCCGGCACGATGGAAGAGGTCCGGGGAGACGAATCGCTGGAGCGTGTGTTCCTGGAGCTGGAGGACGAACAATGATCAGAGTCCTTCTCGGGAAACAGCTGACGGAAATTTTCCGCGGTTACTTCTATGACACAAAGAAGAACAAAAAGCGTTCTGCCGGGTCAAGTATCGTTCTCTTCGTTCTGTTTGCGTTTCTCATGGTCGGCTTACTCGGCGGTCTTTTCACCGTACTTGCCGCGTCAATCTGCCAACCGATGACAGACGCGGGTATGGATTGGTTGTATTTCGCGCTTCTCGGACTGCTCGCGGTCTTTCTCGGCGTGTTCGGCAGTGTGTTCAATACCCACGCGGGGCTGTATCTTGCCAAGGACAACGACCTGCTTTTGTCCATGCCGATCCCGGTGCACGCGATCCTTGTGGCGCGCCTGCTCGGCGTGTACCTGATGGGACTCATGTATTCCGGTGTGGTGCTGATTCCCGCAGTGATTGTTTATCTGGTATATACGCCGTTCCGTTTTGTGAAGATCTTCGGTACACTTCTGCTTGTTCTGCTTGTGTCGATCTTTGTACTGACGCTTTCAGTCGCACTCGGATGGGTGGTTGCAAAGATCAGCCGCAAGCTCAAGAACAAGAGCTTTGTCTCGGTACTGGTTTCGCTTGTGTTTTTCGGTGCATACTATTATTTTTATTCCCGTGCAGGAGAGCTGATCGATCAGCTTGTCGCAAATGCGGGTGCGTGGGGAAACCAGATCAAGCAGACTGCATATCCGGTCTATCTGTTCGGGCAGGTCGCCACAGGGGACCCTCTGGCAGTGCTGACGGTTTCCTCAATCATTCTGCTGTTGTTTTTCATCATGTGGATGGTGATCTCCCGCAGCTTCATTTCCATTGTAACTTCTACGGGAGACGGCGGAACAAAAAAGGCTTACCGCGGGGGGACAGCCGAGAAAACGCAGAGTGTCAGTGCGGCATTGTATAAAAAAGAGCTTCGTCGGTTTACCTCAAGTCCCAACTATATGCTCAACTGCGGGTTCGGCATCCTGCTTCTTCCGGCAGGCGGGGTAATGCTTCTGATCAAAGGAAGGGAGCTCTTCCGGCAGCTTGGTGAAGTATTCGATACCGGGTCGGGAGTGATCCCCGTTATCCTGACGACAGCAGTCTGTGCGCTCACCCTGATGAATAATATGGCGGCGCCGTCGGTTTCCCTTGAGGGAAAAAACATCTGGCTTCTGCAAAGTCTGCCGGTCACTCCGTGGCAGGTGCTCCGTGCCAAGCTGTCTGTACAGTTGACACTGACGTGGATACCGATGGCGGTTTGTCTTGGATGTGTCGCGTTTGCCGGAACGTTTACTCTGGCAGAGCTGATTATGACGATCCTGTTCCCTGTGCTGTTCGCCCTTCTCAAAGCGCTGTTCGATCTGACGCTTGGTCTCAAGCTCGCAAACCTGACGTGGACGAGCGAGATCACGCCGATCAAACAGAGCGGAGCGGTCGCACTTTCTCTCCTCGGCGGTTTCCTGTATCCGCTTCTGTATGCCGGCGGTTTCCTGCTGGTCGGAAGATTTTCGGGTATGGCGCCCTATACCGGCGCGTTCACGGTACTGACTGCGGGACTTTGTGCGGCGCTTTCTGTGTGGCTGAAGAAGCGGGGCAGCGAGTTGTTTGCCGCGCTCTGATTGTTCCGACGGAGAGAATTTCGGGATCCGCTTACCGGGTTTGCCGGTCTTCGGCGGAGGAAAGGAATGTATTATTATATGGAAAAAAGCGCAAATATCATGGAGATCGATCATCTGTGCAAAAGCTTCGGCGACGTCCGGGCAGTCAATGACCTCAGCTTCCGGGTGAAGGAGGGAGAACTGTTCGCGTTCCTCGGAGTCAACGGCGCGGGAAAATCCACGACGATCAACATTCTGTCGGGGCAACTGCGCCGCGACAGCGGGGATGTTTCCATCTGCGGTGAAGACCCGGATCACAATCCGGATTCGGTGCGCCGCAGTCTCGGCGTAGTGTTCCAGAACTCGGTACTCGACAAGGAACTGAACGTGCTCGACAACTTAAGAAGCCGCGCCGCGCTTTACGGAATTCACGGAAAACAGTTTGAAGCGCGTCTTTCCGAGCTTGCGGGACTTCTGGAATTCGGCGACCTGCTCCGCCGCCCGGTCGGCAAATTGTCCGGCGGGCAGAGACGGCGCATTGACATTGCGCGCGCGCTCCTGCATCAACCGAAGGTTCTCATTCTTGACGAGCCGACGACGGGGCTGGATCCTCAGACGAGAAACATTCTCTGGCGGGTCATCGGCGATCTCCGCAGAAAGGAAAATATGACGGTATTCCTCACGACTCACTATATGGAGGAAGCCGCCGACGCGGATTATGTCGTCATCCTTGACCGCGGTGAGATTGCCGCGGAGGGAACCCCTCTGACCCTGAAGAACAGCTACACGGGCGATTTTATCACGATCTACGGAGTTGGGGAAGAGGAGATCCGCAAGCTGGGTGCGCCGTATGAAGCGATCCGCGATGCGTTCCGCGTGTCGGTCCCGAATACCGCGGCGGCAACCGCACTGATTGTGAAATACCCGGAAATTTTCCGCGATTACGAGATCACCAAGGGTAAGATGGACGACGTGTTTCTTGCCGTGACCGGCAAGAAACTGCCGGCAAAAAACTGATGGGAGGCATGGACAATGACGGGACTCGGTGCGCTAATCCGGCGCAATGTCAAGTTGTATTTCAAGGATAAGGGGATGTTCTTCACCTCGCTCATCACCCCCCTGATCCTCCTGGTGCTTTACAGTACCTTTCTCGGTAACATTTTCGAGGATTCCTTCCGTGCCTCGCTTACCGCGGCGGGAGCGACCGTTGCTGACAAGGTGCTCCACGGCTGTGTCGGAGGGGAACTGATTTCCTCGCTTCTTGCGGTCAGCTGTGTGACCGTTCCGTTCTGCTCCAACCTGCTCATGGTGCAGGACAAGGTTTCCGGTGCGCGGCGCGACCTGACCGTTGCCCCTGTGAAGCCCACAACGCTTGCGCTCGCTTATTACCTTGCGACGCTTGTGTCGTCACTCCTGATCTGTCTTGCGGCAACCGCGGTGTGCCTCGGTTACATCGGGATCACGGGCTGGTTTCTCAGCGCTTCCGATGTGGCGTTTCTGTTCCTTGACGTGTTCCTTCTCGTGCTGTTCGGCACCGCGCTTTCCTCACTTGTAATCTTTCCCCTGTCTACCAACGGTCAGGCGTCGGCAGTCGGCACCATCGTCAGTGCGGGCTACGGCTTCATCTGCGGCGCGTACATGCCGATCTCCAGCTTCTCGGACGGCTTGCAGAAGGTACTGTCCTTTCTGCCCGGTACATATGGTACTTCGCTTCTCCGTAACCACGCCCTCCTCGGCGTGTTCCGTGAAATGCGGGCATCCGGATTCCCGGACGAGGTGGTGGAGAGCATCCGCGACAGCGTGGACTGCAACCTGTATTTCTTTGAGAACAAGGTGGGAACCGGGGCCATGTTCCTCATCCTCGGCGGGTCCATTGCATTCCTCATCGCGCTGTACGTTCTCTTCAACGCGGTTTCCCGGAGACGCAACTGATGCGAGCGGTACGGGGGTAACCCGATGGCAGGGAAGCCGGTCACCCATGCGGCAGGAGCGTTTGACCGCATGGAAAACGGAACAGGCGCCGGCGAATGACCGATAACGAACAGACAGAAGGGACTACATGTATGGGGAAAAACAGGGGATCGGCGTGTGAACCGATCGGAGCGAAAAAACTGCTTATTGTGCGCATGATCTGCGTTTTACTGATGCTTGCCGGCGTCCTGTGTTGTTTTGGCGGATGTGCGTTCGGAATCGGCTCCGCACAGTCGTATTTTCTCAAGAACTGCATACAGGAGCAGAAGAACGATACCGTTTCCGCACGGTATGAATTGTTCCGCGGCAACCGGGTGTACACCATCCGCGTTCCTGAGGGAAAGGAGTACGCGGTGCAGGTGGAGATCACGACCGAATCCGGAACGCTCGGTCTGACCATTCAAAAGGACGGACAGGACACGGTTTACGAGGGAAATCACCTGGAAACCGGAACGTTTACGGTGTATCTCCGCGAGAGCGGTACCTATCGGGTCAATTTTCTCGCGAATGAGCATAAGGGAAGCTACCGCTTCTCGTGGGGACCTGTGACGGAGGAGTCGCTCTGACGATGTGATATGCTACGCCGGACGGGGCTCTTCAGATCAATTCGGTAAAAGCGGTATGGTAACCGGCGGCTGCGGTTGACAAATCAGCCGGCATATCAAAAAGACCGGGGCGTCCGATGTGACGGACTCCCCCGACCGAGTATTCGAGGGGCAGTGAAAAGCCTTTGGACTTTCACTGCCCCTCCGTTTTATTTTACGGTTTTTGTACCCTCAGAAACGGAACAGTACCTTCTGGATGTCCTCATCGAAAAGATTGCCGCGTGTGATGAGCGTGACGTCGGTGTGGATCGGAGTCTCTCCGACATTGACGCCGGAAACCAGATCTGCTGCATTTTTGACGCCGAGGTACCCGATGGCAAACGGATTCTGCGCGATGAGCGCGTCCATCTCGCCGCTTTCGATCATGGAAATGGAAACGAGGTTGGTGTCAAATCCGATTCCGGTGACGATGTCGCCCGCGCGGCATTGGCGGATGGCGTATCCGACTCCGAGTGTCATCCATTCGTTAAAGCCGACCAGTACGTTGATTTCAGGATGCTCCCGAATCAGCCGGAGCGCCCCCTCCGTGGCGCTTTCCGTGTTGTTTTCCACAGTGACGGCGGCGGTAATGCGCACGTTCGGAAGTGTTCCCACGTATTCGCGGAAGCCCTCCTCCCGCTCTCTGCCGTTTTCGGTTGCCTCCATGTAGTTGACCAGTCCGATGCGGATGGTTCCCGTGCCGGAGCAGCAGGTTCTGACCGCTTCGCCCGCCTTGCGTCCTGCCGCGCGGTTGTCCGTTCCGATAAACAGGCTGACCGCCTCTGTGGCAACGCCGCTGTCGATGGTGATGACTTTGATTCCTTTGCGGACCGCTTCTTCGACCGTGCTGACGGATTTGTGTTCGTCAATGGCGGAAAGCACAATGGCTTGTACGCCGCGTGCGATCGCATTTTTAATCAGTTGATTCTGGGTTTCGTAATCTTCTTCGTTTTCCGGACCCTCAAAGGTCACGGAAACATTGTATTCGGTTGCCGCCGCCGTCACGCCGTTTTTCATTGCGTGGAAAAAATCCGAGTTGGTGGATTTGACGATAACGGCGATCTCCTTTTTCACGGATACTCCCTTTGCACACCCCGTCAGCCCGAAGGCGCCGGAGAAAACAAGGGATACCGCGAGAAGCAGGAGGAAAAACCGCTTGCCAGTCTTCATAATATTCTCCCGTTTTACAGTATTTCAGGGTGCTTGGCGGCTGATGTCTTTTTCGCGCTCGATCTTCGGCATCCGGACCGTTACCGTGGTGCCGACGTCTGGCTCGCTTTCAATGCTCAGCCCGTACTTTTCGCCGAAGTAAATCCGGAGGCGGTCGTTGACGTTTTTGACCCCGATTCCGCCGGAATCGCTGCGGTCTTTGCGGAGAATATTCTCGCACTGTTCCCGCGTCATGCCGACGCCGTTGTCCGCGACCGTGATGAGAATGTCATTCTCCGCGTCGGGGGCGGTCCTGACCGTGATGCGGATCTCGCCCTCATCCACCATGCGGTCAATGCCGTGGTAAATGGCGTTTTCGATCAGCGGCTGAATGGTGATCTTGTTGCACAGATACCCCTCCAGTTCCGGATCGACTTCGAATACATAGGTGAACTGATTGCGGTAGCGGTAACTCTGAATGAGCAGGTAACTTTCCGCGTGCCGTATCTCGTCACGGATGGGAATCAACTCGTGTCCGCGGCTGATGCTGATGCGGAAGAGCCGCGCGAGCGCACCCACCATTTTGGCGGCGTCTTCCGTGTTGCCTGCCTCACACATCCACTGAATGGAGTCCAGCGTATTGTACAGAAAATGCGGGTTGATCTGTGCCTGAAGCGCGCGTAATTCGGTCTTGCGGAGTTCGGTCTCCTCGCGCCGGACACGTTCCATCAGCTGTCGGATTCTGTCCGCCATCTGCGAGAAGCTGTCCGAGAGTACCTGCAATTCGCGGACACTTTCCTCCGGCGGGGAATAGACATAGGAGTCGGCGGCGTTCTCGAAATCGCGCATGGCGCGGATCAGCGCGCGGACCGGCGCGTTGACGATTCTGGAATAAACCAGCCAGACGATCAGGAGTACCGCGGCGCACCCACACAGTGAGATCAGGATGATGAGAGCGATCTGGGTCCGCAGTTCGACATCCAGATCCTCGGTGTAGCTGACGCCGACAATGCGCCATGCGCCGTTCGCCGCTTCCGTGAGCGCGCAGATGCGTCCCTTTTCGGTGTGAACGCCGTTTTCAAGCGATGCCATGTGGAAGGAGTCCTCTTCTTTGATTCCGGAGAAAATCATCTGCTGCTGCGGATGGTAGACAATGTTGCCCTCGGTGTCGATGATATAACAGTAACCGTGTCTGCCGATACCCACCTTGTCGATGTAATCGGCAATTTCGGAAAAGCGGAAATCAATCACGACGTAGCGCCCGGTGCCGAGAATGGGGGCTTCGCTTTTCGCGGCAAGCGTCACCACCCACGGGTACGCACCCTCAAAGAGGGTTTCCACGTGCGGCTTGGAGAGCGCAAAGGTATCCGCTCCCTCGAAAAGTTCGCGGTCAAAGGACAGGTCGCGCAGGACGTTTTCTTTTTTTTCAAATCCGCTTCCGGCACAGCTTACGATATTGCCGTTATCGTCGTAGACAATGATGGCGTAAATGTTTTCCTCCAGTTCGGTCAATGCTTTGATCTGTGAAAGAAAATCATCGGCGGAATGGCTTTCGGTTGCAAGTTTCAAGAACTTGGAGAGGCGGGCTTTCATGGCGTCGATCTGATTGTCGATGGCGACCGCCGTCTGCCTGACTGCCTGTTCGGAGTTGACCTGCGCATCCCGTCTGCCCGCACGGCTGTATACCGAGGAAAACACGGTGATGCTTACGGCAACGGCAACCAGCGTGGCAATGGCAACGGACAGCACCGTCAGGGTGGAGAGTTTGACGGGAGCGTGTTTTTTCTTCATAACGTCCTCCCGTTATTTATCTTCTCCGCGGCTCGCGGCGCGGATATGGTTGGGCGAATCCCCGTAGAATTTCTTGATGCAGTAACTGAAATAGTGCTGGTCGCTGTATCCGCACTTCTCCGCGATCTCCAGTACCCGCATATTGGTACAGACCAGCATATCGTATGCCGCCTGCATCCGTTTTTCGGTGAGCAGGGTAATGAAGTTCTTCTTCTTGGTTTTTTTGATGAGCGTGCTCAGGTAGTTCGGGCTGACGGCAAGCTCCTGGCTGACGCCCGTAAGGGAAAGCGTTTCGTCGGAATACCGCTCGTCGATGATGTGCACCACGCGGTCGCAGAGAATTTCACTGTCCCGTTTCTGGGAGCTGGAGATCAGTTCCTTTGCGTTTTTGCAGAAGGAGAGAATTTCTTTTTTCATTACTTCCTCGCTACTGTACGAGGTCATACGCGAGAAAAGCGGGTTTGCGGCAAGAAGCCCCATCGGGTCGGAGCCTTCGGATACCGAGCGCACGACGCGGCAGACGGTCGCGATGATCTGAAAGATCAGAAGATTTGCGTTCTCGGGGGTACTGTTTTCATAAAGCCCCTGAATGAACTCTTCCAGCTCGTCCGTCGGACCGACCTTGAGGTATTGCTCCAGGCGTACCGCGGTCTTTTCCGCCCGATCCGCTTCGAAATCCACATTGTGCTCCTGGTCGTTGATAAAACGCACCTCGCCGACGCCGTCCGAGGTGTAACGGCGCGCCGTAATCGCCTGAAAATAGGCATCGGAACATTGGGAGAGCGACGTGAAACTGCGGCTGACACCGATGGTGCACCGTTCCTCAAAAAGCCGCTTGGCGGTTTGCACGACCTCCAGAAGCGGAAGTTCCAGAAGCCCCGGCAGATCCGTCTGCCCGTCGGCAACAACCAGCGTCACCGCCCGCTGAAAAACGATGAAGGTCTCCGCGTGCATATAGCGGGAGAGGATGTTGTGGAGAAAATCGATGTGCTGTTCGTCGGTCAGATAGGAGCCGTCCGCCTGCTTGAATTTGGAGATGAGCACACAATAAACAGGGGAGGAGACCGCCTCCGGAACAATGTCAAGACGCCGTGCTTCCGCAAGGAGGGCTTCGTCGTCCGTCCGTTCTTCCCCGCTTCCGAGCATCAGCGGCATGAGAAATTCGTTGACGGACAGGCGGCGGATGCGTTCCCGCAGGTTTTCGTCCGTGCGGAGTAGCCCGGTGCCGACCTTTTCGTCCATTTTCCTGCGGATGTCGATGAGCGCCGCGGACATTTCCGAGGACGAGATGGGCTTGAGCAGATAGCTGATGATGTTATAATCGATTGCCGCGCGGGCGTACTCAAAGCTGTCATAGCCGCTCAGAATGACAATCTGGGTAGCCGGTCGCATTTCGCGCACCTTTGCCGCAAGCTCAAGCCCCGAGATCATCGGCATCCGGATGTCCGTCAGGATGAGATCCGGTTCGAGCAATTCCACAAGATCCAGCGCTTCCACGCCGTTTTCCGCCTCGCCGATAACGGTAAAGCCCGCGGCTTCCCAATCGACCCGTTCGATCATGGTTCGCCGCAGGGTCTCTTCGTCATCCACCACCAACACGGTATAGTTCATCGCCGTTTCCTCCGCAAAAGAAGAGCGTCCCGCGCGGCGGGAATTGCACACTCTCTGATATGTTCAGTATAACACAAGCAGACGCATTTGGCAAGCAGACGGAATATTTTTCGGAAATTGTCATGGGAAGCGGAAGCGCCCGGGTTAAAAATGCCCCGCCATGGAGAACCCATGGCGGGGAGGAGAGGATTCAGTTTTTGGCTTCCCAGCCGGCATAGAGCGTCATGCTTCCGCTGACGGTATCCCGTTCGGTCACCCATTTCTGTGTGCATGCTTTATCGGTGTACCAACCGGTGAAGGTGTAGCCCTCTTTGGTCGGTTCGGAGATTTCGGGGAGCGTTTCCCCATGCATGAGTCTGACACTTGCGACGGAGGAACCGCCGTCCGTATCAAAATTCACGGTGAATCCGTTGTGATTCGAGACAAAGATGATCGCGCCGACGAGAAGGAGTACCGTCGCAAGGACCAGAATATTCGCGCCCCTGACCGACAGCCTGACCTTGGCGTAAAGTCCTCCGGAACGGCGTGCGTTCGGGTTTTCCGGGGCAGCAGACGTCTCTGTGAGAACCTCTTTTTCCGGACTCTCCTGTCTGTTTTCTTCCATGGCGGTGACTCCTTTCCGTGATTTTTGATTCGGATTACTTGTGCGCGAGGTACTTACGCATATCGATTGCGCAGGCAACCAGGATGATGAGACCCTTGATGACGTAGAGCATATTCTGGTCGACCGAAAGGAAGTTCAGACCGACGAAGATGATCTGGAGCAGGAACACGCCGACCACGATGCCGCTGATCTTACCGGTGCCGCCGACGAAGGAAACGCCGCCGATGACGCACGCCGCAATCGCGTCGGATTCGTAGTTCAGACCGGTGTTTGCAGTGCAGGCAGCGATTCTCGCGCCTTCAATGAAGCCGGTGATACCGTACATGATGCCCGCAACCACGAAGACCATGACGATTGTCATAAATACGTTGACGCCGGAAACTCTTGCGGCTTCCTCATTGGAACCGACCGCGAACATATTCTTGCCGAACTTGGTCTTGTTCCAGACGACCCACATGATGGCTGTCAGGATGATGGCATAGAGCACATATTTCGGAACGGCAACGTCGCCGATCTTGAAGAGGGTGCCGCTGATGAATTCCTTGTAGGAATTATCCAGACCCGACAGCGTCTGACCGTTGTTGTTGCCGATCATCAGGTACATCAGAATGCAACCGAAGATGATGAGCTGGGTGGACAGCGTGACGATGAAAGGATGAAGCTTGAACTTTGCAACGAAGAAACCGTTGACGAGACCGACAACCGCGCCGACTGCAATGACCACCAGAAGAACGACCCAAAGGGGCATGACGCCGATGTTCGGGAAGATCTTGTTGGCATAAGAGGTCATCTGGAGCAGGGAAGCGGAGATACAAGCGGTCAGACCGACACATCTGCCGGCGGAAATATCCGTACCGGTCAGCACGATTGCACCGCCGATGCCGAGTGCAATCGGGAGCTTCGCCGCGGTCAGGGAGATAATGTTGACAATCGAGTCGATCGAAAGGAACGCGGGCACCCGGATCGCCACATAAATGATTGCCGCCACGATGATGATATACATGGCGTTGTTAAAGAGCAGGTCAGTGATGGCGCGGCGCTTGTCGGCGCGGGACTTGCCCTTGAAGTCGTTCATCCAGACCGCGATGCGGTTTGGCTTTTTGATTTTGAGTTCTGGCATTTTCCTTTTCCTCCGTTATACGTATTTGGCGGCAAGCGTCATGATTTCTTCCTGCGTCGTCTTTTCCGCGTCCACTTCTCCGGCAAGCCGTCCGCCGGACATGACGAGGATTCTGTTGCATACGCCGAGCAGTTCGGGCATTTCGGAAGAAACCATCAGAACCGTCTTGCCCTTTGAGGCAAGGTCGATGATGAGCTGATAGATTTCGTATTTTGCGCCGACGTCGATACCGCGGGTCGGTTCGTCCAGAAGGAGAACCGTCGGCTCGGTGAGCAGCCAGCGTCCGAGGATCACCTTCTGCTGGTTGCCGCCGGACAGGGAACGGATCTTGGTTTCCTGACTCGGCGTCTTGACTGACATGGAGTGGATGCACCACTCGGTGTTGGCTTTGAGTTTCTTGTCGCTGAGAAAGGGTCCTGCCTTGCATTTGTCAAGACTGGAGATGGTCGCGTTTTCGCGGATATTCAGAATTCCGAAGATACCCGTTGCGCGGCGTTCCTCGGTCAGAAGCGCAAACCCGTTTTTGATGGATTCGCGGGGATTGCGGTTACGGATGGGCTTTCCGCCAAGGGTGATGGTACCCTCCTTCCGCGTTGCTTCGCCGAAGAGATTTTCCAGGAGCTCGGTCCGTCCGGAGCCGTCCAGACCGGCGATGCCGATGATCTCTCCCTTGCGCGCGGTGAAGGAAACATCGCGCAATTTGGAGTACATGGCAGTCATATTTTTGACCTCCAGCAACACGTCTCCGACCTTGTTGGTCTTGGGCGGGTAGAGGTTGGTCAGCTCGCGTCCGACCATGAGGCGGATAATCTCCTCCATGGTCAGATCCTTTGCGGCTTTGGTTGCGACCCACTTGCCGTCACGCATGACGGTGACCTCGTCGGAGATCTCCAGGATCTCCTTCATCTTGTGGGAAATATAAATGATGGCACAGCCCTGTGCGCGTAGCATCCGGATAATCTTGAAGAGGTGTGCGACTTCTTCTTCCGTTAAGGAAGAGGTCGGTTCGTCGAACACGATGACCTTCGCGTTGTAGGAAACTGCTTTTGCGATCTCGACCATCTGACGCTGGGAGACCGACATTTTATTCATAATGGTTTTCGGATCCACGTCGATCTCCAGCTTTTCGAAGATCGCCTTGGTCGCGTCGTACATTTTCTTTTCACTGACAATCGGAATGCCCTTTGCGGTAGTCGGAAAACGTCCGAGCCACATATTGTCCATGACATTCCGTTTCAAGGCCTGATTGAGTTCCTGATGCACCATGGCGACGCCGTTTTCCAGCGCCTCCTTGGAGTTCTTGAAGTTGATCTCCCGTCCGTCCAGCAAAATTCTGCCGCCGTCCTTGGAGTAAATGCCGAACAGGCATTTCATAAGCGTGGATTTTCCTGCGCCGTTCTCGCCCATGAGAGCGTGAACGGTACCCGCCTTGACATTGAGGCTGACCTTGTCCAGTGCCTTGACACCGGGGAACGCCTTTTCGATGTTTTCCATCCGGAGCAGCACGGGGGCGGTTTCCGTTGCCGCTGTCATATTTTCATTCATGAAAGATCCCCCTTCCGGAGCAGTGTGGTTTGGATTGGGTGCCGGCGCCGGAGGGGGCAGGCGTTTCCGCCCGCCCCATATTTTGCCCGGACTATCCGGTCTGATTCGGGAAATTACTTGCCGAGGTAGGTCTGGTAAGGAATGTTGACTCTCCAGGTGCCGACCACGTCGTCCTTGTTGACACCCTCGAAGGTTGCCTTGCCGTCAAGGAGGTTTTTGCAGATGGTGGTGATGGCGGTTGCCATGCCTTCTGCGTCCTGCTTGATGGTACCGACCATGCTGCCTTCCTTGATTGCGGAAACGGCTGCGGCGGTTGCATCAACGCCGAACACGGGGATCAGCTTGCCGCCCTCTTTGTTGTAGCCCTTTGCCTGAAGTGCGGTGATGGCACCGAGCGCCATGTCGTCGTTGTTTGCGATGACCAGCTCGACCATGTTGTTGTTTGTTTCACTGTACTGACCGAGCAGAGTGGACATATTGTTGGTTGCGGATGCTGCGGACCACTGACCATCCTGGTCAACAAGGTATTTGCTCGAGTTCTTTGCGTCGTAGAATTCCAGCGGGCTCTTGCCGGCAGCTGCGAGGATCTTGTTTGCGTCCTCCACTGCGTACTGGGTGCGGGCGATTGCTTCCATGTTGCCTTCCTGGCCCTTGAACATGACGTAAGAGATCTTGCCGTCGCCGTTGAGGTCGAGCTTTGCGAAGTTTTCAACAAGGTAGTTGCCGATCATTTCACCCTGCATGTGACCTGCCATCTCGTAGTCAGTGCCGACGAAAACGCACTTGTCATAGCTGCTGACGACCGCTTCGCTGACCGAGCGGTTGAAGAAGATAACGGGAACGTTCTTTGCTTTTGCCTGGTTGACAATGTTCTGAGCGGCGTCATCGGAGCCGGTTTCCACAACATTGACGATGAGGAGGCGGGAACCCTTTGCCAGAGCGGTGGTGACCTGCTCGGTCTGGGTGGTCTGGTTGCCGTTTGCGTCGTAGTTCTGATACTTCAGACCTGCGTTCTTGAGCAGCTTGTCCATGTTGGAACGGACGCTGGAAATGTAGGTGTCGCCGAACGTGTAGTAGAAGACGGAAACTTCGCCATCTTTTTTGCCGCTGTCGCCCGTGGTGCCGCAAGCGACGAGCGCGGTGGTTGCGAGGAGAAGCGCGAGGATGACTGCGATAAACTTTTTCATGTTGATTCCTCCGAATCGTATTTCGACTTTCGTCGTTGTACTTATCTTACCACAGGAATGCAAGGATTGAAATAGAGTTTTTTATTCAGAATGTATAAAAAATTAAGTTTGTTTGAATTTTTTACTGTGCGCTTTGAATGCTGCACAAAGTCCGATATAAATAAATAAGGTATATATGATGAACGGCGCATGTATACGCCGGCGGAAAAGCAGCAAAAAACAGAGTACATTTCTGTACTCTGTTTCCGGTAAAAATCATACGTTTCCGGGCTTTTTCTGCACAAATCCCGCAACGGCGGAGAGCAATTTTTCCGTGGTGAGCGGCTTTGGCAGGTGGTCGTTCATGCCGACGGAAAGGCTCTTCTGAATGTCATCCTGAAACGCATTGGCGGACATGGCAATGATCGGAACGGTCTGCGTATCGGTACGGTCCATGTTCCGGATGGCTTCGGTCGCGGCGTACCCATTCATCACGGGCATCATGATGTCCATGAGAATCAGGTCGATCTCCCCGGGGCGGATGCTGCAAACAGCTCCGTTGCGGTTTTGCCGTTCTTTGCCACCGTGATCCCGGCGCCCTGTTGCTCAAGAAAGAATTGCGCAATCTCCGGATTGAGGTCATTGTCCTCAGCGAGGAGGATACGCGTTCCGTGCAGATCAACGGATCCGATGGGAACCTGCTCCGGAGCTTTCTCCGGCGTCTCGGCAATCCGGAAGGGAAGCGTGACCACAAAGGTGGTGCCGACGCCCTCTTTGCTGACGAAATCAATGTTCCCGTCCATCTGACCGACCAGTCCCTTGACGATGGACAGCCCGAGACCGAACCCGTCATAATGGGTTCTTGCATTGACCTGATCCTCCTGTGAGAACGGCTCGAACACACGCTTCTGGAATTTCTCGCTCATGCCGATTCCCGTGTCCGAGCAGACGAAGCGGAAGATCGCCGTGCCGTTTCTTTCCGTGACCTCCTGACAGAAAACCGTGTCCGTGCCGTTTTCTTTGTTGTACTTGACGGCGTTGCTCGCGAGATTCAGAAGGACCTGCTTGATGTGGGACGGGCTTCCGATCAGATACGGATGCTCGATATGCTGTTTTTCGGTGTCGATGACATAGCGGATTCCGCTTTCCATCGCCTGCATTTCGGCGACGGCGTTCGCCTCGGCGAGGAGCTGATACAGATCAAACGGGAGATTGGCAAGCAGGACCGCGCCGGATTCCAGCTTGTTCATATCCGGTACGCTGTTGACGAGCGAGAGCAGGTAACCGGACGCTTTCCAGACCTTGTTCCGGCACTCCTGTTGCTTTTGCAGGTCGTCCGCATAGTGGTTGGCGATTTCGATTATGCCGCGGATACCGTTGATCGGCGTGCGGATGTCGTGGCTCATCCGGCGCAAAAAGTCCGTTTTTGACAGGCTCGCGCGCTGTGCCTCCTCCGCGATTCCGGCAACCGGGAAATGTGTCTGCCGCATGAAAATCGGGTGAACTCTATTGACATGGCTGAAAAAAGGAGTATAATCAATAATGTTCTAATTTTAGACTTTCTATCATTGGGAGGTTATCATGCAGGAAGGGAATATCACGGCGTCCGGACTGTTTGCAGGAGCCAACAAAATGCTGGGGGCGTACCATACCGTTCTGCTGCCGATCTGCCGGGAGACCGATCTGCCGCCGATGGCGGTGGACATCCTTCTGTTTTTTGCAAATAATCCGGAAAACAATACCGCGAGCGACGTGTGCCGGTTCCGCGGGCTGAAATCCGGGATTGTGTCGGTGCACATTGACCGGCTGGTGACGGAAGGACTGCTCACGCGGGAAGTGATCCCGGGCGATCGCAGAAAAATGCGGCTGGTTCCGACAGGGAAGGCACAGTCGCTGATCGGGCGCGGACGCGAACTGCAGAAGCAATTCGGGCAACTGTTGCTTGACGGAATCGCGGACGAGGAAGTCGCCGTTTTGTGCCGATGTATGGGACGGATGATGCAGAACATGGAAAAGATCCGCAATGGCGGATTTGAGACCGGGGAAGAGAGGAACTGAGGAATATGCTGAAATTACTGAAAAATATGCGGAGGCGGGAAGTGCTGATGGCGCTTCTCTGTCTTGTGTTTGTGGTCGGGCAGGTGTATTTTGACCTGCGCCTGCCGGACTACATGACCGAACTGACCAAACTCATCAAAACATCGGGCGCCACGTCGGACATCGTGAATGTCGGCCTGAAGATGCTCGGATGCACGGCGGTGAGCGCACTGCTTGCGATTGCCTGCGGCTTCCTGTCCGCCAAGACAGCGTCCGGTTTCAGCTTTACCGTAAGAGAGAAGCTGTTCCACCACGTGATGGACATCGGCAACGCGGAAATGCAGGATTTCTCCATCCCCAGCCTTATCACCAGAACCACCAACGACATCACGCAGATCCAGATGATCGTTTCCATGGGGCTTCAGATGCTCATCAAGGCGCCGATCATGGCGGTCTGGGCGATTGTCAAGATTCTCGGCAAGAGCTGGGAGCTGTCGCTTGTGACCGCAGGCTTTGTGGTCGTGCTGGTCACGCTCATTCTCCTGATTATGGGTTCCTGCCTGCCGCGTTTCCGTCTCGTTCAGAAGATGACCGATAAGATCAACCGCGTTGCGCGGGAGAACCTGACGGGAATCAACGTCGTTCACGCGTTCAATGCGGAGGAGTTCCAGAACCGCAAGTTCGATTCGCCGAGCCTTGAGATGATGGGACTGCAGATGAAGAACCAGAAGCTCTTTTCCCTGATCCAGCCCTCCATGATGCTCGGTATGAACGGTCTGGCGCTTGTGATCTACTGGCTCGGCGCGGTATTGGTCAACAACATTTCGGTTGCAGACCCCGCGGCGCGGCTGAACCTGTTCAGCGAGGTACTGGTGTTCAGTACCTATGCTACCTACATCGTCATGTCCTTCATGATGCTTGCGATGATCTTCATGCTGCTCCCGCAGGCGCAGGTTTCCGCGGAACGTATCAACGAAGTACTTGACCGCAAGGCTTCCATCCGCGAGGGACAGATCACCGACGGGAAGGAGTCCGGCTCGGTGGAATTCCGGAATGTTTCCTTCCGGTACCCCCACGCGTCGGCGGATGAACTGTCCGGAATCAGCTTCCGGGTCAACCGCGGCGAAACGCTTGCCGTCATCGGTGCAACGGGCAGCGGCAAGTCCACGCTCGTCAGCCTCATACCTCGTTTCTATGATGCGACGGATGGCGAGGTGCTGGTGGACGACGTGAACGTGAAGGATTACCGGTTTGACGCCTTGTACGACAAGCTCGGATACGTCACCCAGAAGGCGGTGCTGTTCTCCGGAACCGTCCGCGACAACGTGCTGTTCGGTGAGAGCGCCGCTCCGGCGGATGAAGAAACACTGGAGCAGGCGATCCGCCTGTCCGAGGCGAAGGAATTTGTGGACAAACTGCCGGAGGGCACCGATCACGCCATCGCGCAGCTCGGGCGCAATGTTTCCGGCGGACAGAAACAGCGGCTTTCCATTGCCCGTGCGCTGGCACGGAAGCCGGAGATTCTGATTTTTGACGACTCCTTCTCCGCACTGGATTACCGTACCGATGCAAAGCTCCGCGAAGGGCTTGCCCGGGAACTGCCCGACACCACAAAGATCATTGTCGCACAGCGGATCAGCACCATCCGCCATGCCGACCGTATCATCGTGCTTGACCGCGGTCAGGCGGTCGGAATCGGTACACATGAGGAACTCATGCAGAACTGTTCCGTGTACCGCGAGATCGCAACGTCGCAGCTTTCCGCGGCGGAGCTTGCCTGAGGAGGGAAGACCATGAATCATATGCGAATGAATCGTCCCGTCGATCCGGATTACAAGGGAAAAACGGGAATGCGGGAAGCGGTTTCGAGAACCGCGGGATATATGAAATCCGGTTTCGGCGCCGTCATCGTGGCGCTTGTCCTGGCAGCGCTCAGCGCGGTTATGACCATTATCGGACCGGATAAGATCGGCAGAATCGCCACCATTATGTCGGACGGACTGCTCGGGGGCATTGACCTTTCCGCCATTGCACGGATCGGCATTTTCCTTGCGGTCATCTATGTGCTGAGCGCCCTGTTCGGCTTTGTTCAGCACTATATCATGTCGGTGGTCACCCTGAAAATGTCCTACCGGATGCGCGGGGAACTGTCTGCAAAGATCAACCGCGTGCCCCAGAAGTATTTCAACACCACCTCGCAAGGCGACATTCTGAGCCGTATCACCAACGACGTTTCCACCCTTCAGCAGGGACTGACCAACAGCCTGCCGACCATCATCAGCGCCGCCACGCAGTTTGTCGGTTGCCTGATTATGATGTTCGTCACCGAATGGAGACTTGCCCTGATTGCGCTCGGGCTGACGCTTTTCGGCGTTGTGCTGACCGTGGTCCTGATGAAGAATTCCCAGCGTTTCTTCTCCGCACGGCAGAAGAGCCTCGGCGAACTGAACGGATACGTGGAGGAAATGTATTCGGGACACGGAGTCGTGCGGATCAGCCGCGCCGGGGAAAAAGTATTGACGCATTTCGACGGACTGAACGAAAAGGTGTACGACGCGAACTGGAAATCCCAGTTTCTGTCCGGTATTCTGCAGCCGCTGATGAATATCATCGGTAACCTTTCCTATGTTGCGGTCTGCGTGTTCGGTTCGGTGCTTGCCCTGAACGGTACCATCGAATTCGGTGTGATCGTTTCCTTTATTCTCTATGTCCGTCTCTTTACCTCGCCGCTGACCCAGATGGCGCAGGGAATGACCAATATGCAGACCGCTTCCGCTTCCGCACACCGGATTTTCGATTTCCTTGAGAGCGAGGAACTTCCGGACGAGAGCGAAAAGACCGCAACGGTTTCCCCGGTCAGGGGGAACGTGGTGTTCGACCATGTAAAGTTCAGCTATCCGGATACACCGGATAAGATCATCATCAAGGACTTTTCCGCCGAGGTACATGCGGGTGAAAAGGTGGCAATCGTCGGTCCGACGGGTGCGGGCAAGACAACCATGGTCAACCTTCTCATGCGCTTCTTTGAGGTCAACAGCGGCGAGATCCGCATTGACGGCGTACCGATCTCGGAAATGCGCCGCGAGACGGTCCATGACCTGTTCGGCATGGTGCTTCAGGATACCTGGCTGTTTGAAGGAACCGTGCGTGAAAATCTTGTGTACAATATGCAGGGAATCTCCGATGAACGTCTGGAAGAGGTGCTTTCTGCCTGCGGACTGGATCAGTTCGTTCATTCGCTTCCGAACGGACTGAATACGGTGCTTTCCGAAAGTGCCGCAATCTCTGCGGGGCAGAAACAGCTTCTGACCATCGCGCGTGCCATGCTCCAGAATGCGCCCATGCTGATCCTCGACGAGGCAACCTCCTCGGTGGATACCCGCACGGAATTGCTCATTCAGCGCGCAATGGATGAGTTGACTAAGGATCGTACCAGCTTTGTGATCGCGCACCGCCTGTCCACCATCAAAAACGCCGACCTGATTCTTGTCATGCGCGACGGCGACGTCATTGAAAGCGGCACGCACGACGAGCTGATGGCGCGCGGCGGCTTCTACGCCGACCTGTACAACAGTCAGTTTGAGCGTACCGCGTAAAACGTGAAAAAACGGGGAACTCCACGAAAAAGCGCGTGGGGGTCCCCGGAAAATCAAAAGGAACCGTATCCCTTCTGTGAAAAGGGATACGGTTCTTGCTCTGCATACGGATACCACACGTCTATTTTACCGATGTTGCAGAGTCTTGCCCGGCATGTTTCCCGGGAACGCCTTGAGCGCCGGAATGGTACCTTCGGCTGTGGAAACAGTGCTTTTGCCTACGTTCCCCGTGTGGGGGACGACAACGCCCCGGATCGTCAAAGAGCAGGACGTCAGCGATTTCAACCCACGTCCCCCGTGCGGGGGACGACGTCCCGGCGGGTATCTCCGCATTACGGATTTCGGATTTCAACCCACGTCCCCCGTGCGGGGGACGACTGAAATCAACGGGTTCTGCCGAAGAGCTTCTGCGCATTTCAACCCACGTCCCCCGTGCGGGGGACGACGATATTCCCACAGATATTGACCGTCCGTTCGCTTATTTCAACCCACGTCCCCCGTGCGGGGGACGACTAATAATAAAGCATTTTAGTAACATTCCACAGAATTTCAACCCACGTCCCCCGTGCGGGGGACGACGCTTGCAAGATATGTATTGCCGCCGATACTGGACAGATTTCAACCCACGTCCCCCGTGCGGGGGACGACATTCTTTGATTTTTCGGTATATGTTTCATCTTTGATTTCAACCCACGTCCCCCGTGCGGGGGACGACGGTGTTGCGGCTTGCACAGATTCAAGGACTTGCGATTTCAACCC
>CAKSZH010000013.1 GCA_934525675.1 uncultured Eubacteriales bacterium | reverse complement strand
CCGCCGCCAGAGCAGCCGTTCCCCGTCCGACATGGTTTCCAGCAGTCCGTCGTCCAGCATCCACGAAAGGTACGCACACAGCGTACTGCCGAGGATCGTGCGCCGGAACAGGTCAAGCCACAAGCCGTGCGAGCCGGCAAACCGCCCGACCACATCGTCAAACGAAATCGGTTCGGTGGTCATGTCAAGCAGACGGTCGCGCGTCGCAAGAATCCGCTCCCGGTTGAGACGCGTGAGGACGGAAATATCCTCCGTCGGCTTTGCGTGCGAGGGAATGTACAGCTTTGCGGGCAGGTGCTCCAGCCGGTCCAACGATTCCAGCGCCTGTCCGACCCGGTAAAGGTACGGCGCGCCGCCTTTTTTCCACGCGTTCTCGTCCACGACCGCGTCCGCGGCAAACAGAACTCCGTCCGGGGTACGGACGGCGACCATGCCGACCGAGTGCCCCGGAAGCGGGAGGATCTCCAGTTCCTTCGGAAATGCGGGATGCTCAAACCCGCTGACCCGACAGCCGCGGGCATACAGATAGTGGATGCGGCGAAGCTCTTCCGGCGGATAGGAACCGTAGAGCAGGGAAGTGTTGAGAATGGGATTTGCGATGATCGCTCCCTCTGCGGCGGACGCAAAGACCGGACACCCCGTCACATCCTGAAGACGTCGGTTGCCGCCGGTATGGTCGGCGTGCGCATGGGTGCTGATGACTCCCGCGAGGGTCAGCCCGTTTTCTCCGAGAACGCGGATGATCTGGTCGGCGTCGGCGTCGCGGCTGCCCGCGTCGATGAGATAGGCGCCCTTGCCGCGCAGATAGATTCCGATATTGGTGGGGGCGGAAAAATAACAGGTGCTCTCTCCCACACGGTGAAATTCGTACATATATCAGGTTTCTCCTTGTATTGCGGTTCCTCTGCGGTCAGCTCTCGAACGGGTCGTCGGTTTATACGGATCCGGTGGCGCTCCGGTGCCCGGCGCGTCCCCGGTTTTTTCGGAAAAAATGGGCTGCCGTTCCCGACGGGTCAGTAGGATTTCAGATTCCGGACAAAACGGAACGCTTCCTTTTCTCCCTTTTCGGCAAGTACGGTCAGCATTTTTTTCATCATGGCATAGGATTCCGGGTGCATCAGATCCCGGTCGTTCCGCGTCGTCAGGTATTCGAGCGGGTGACGGTCGGTGTAATTCTTCCCCTGGTAAGTCTTGGAGGCGGCAATGCGGTCGCAGAACATTTCCTTCAGATATTTCAGCGGCATTTTGACCGGCTCGTAACGTCCGGTCGCCTTGGAAAAGTCCGTCCAGTATTCAAAATGATGCGGGTTGCGCCCCTTGTGGTGCATCCACGCGACCGAATAGCCGATCGCCTCACGCTCCGCGGCGTTGGGACTGCGGGTACCGAGGTAATATTTTGCCCCCGTGAAGAACTCGGTGGGACTGTATTTGGACAGGTCATGCAGAAGTCCCCGCCACGGGATTCCCGCGCGGAAACAGCCGGCAATGACAAGATGCCGGTGATGAGTGATCGTCCGGAAGTGCCGGAAGGGATGCATAGGTTGCGCCGCCTTTCATAGATTGCCCCCATTATAGCAGACAAGCCGGACAATTGCAAGGGAAAAACGCCGGGACGCGTCACACAAAGCGGAATTTTTTCGGGAAAGTGCTTGACAAGCCGCCCGGAACGTGGTAAAATAGCTTTACCTCTGCGAAAAGGTCTTTTTTTCGTGCCCGGAAAAGCGCCATCCGTCTGTACGGTCCCGGCACGCGACGTTCGCCGAGGGAGGTACTGGGTTTCCCTCGGAAACCAAATAATTTATAATGGGAGGTGCCGCTAATATGGCTAATGACGCAAGAGTCAAGATCACGCTCGTTTGCACCGAGTGCAAGCAGAGAAACTATGACACGACCAAGAACAAGAAAAACGATCCCGACAGACTTGAACTTCAGAAGTTCTGCCCGTTCTGTCGGAAGCACACTCTTCACAAAGAATCCAAGTAATTCGGAGGATTGAGAAATGGCTGAAGAAAAAACAAAGGTCGGCTTCGGCGAGAAGGTAAAGCGCTTCTTCCGCAGCTACCGCAGTGAGATCAGAAAGATCGTCTGGTTCTCCTGGGATCAGACCTGGAAGAACACGCTGATCGTGCTGGTCGCGTCCGTTGCAATTGCCGTACTGGTCGGATTGCTTGACTGGGGCTTCACCAAGGGGATCATCGCGCTGAGCGGTCTCGTCGGTTGAGGATTTTCCTATGAGCGATTTCGACGAAATGAACGTAGGCCCGAAATGGTATGTGGCGCACACATATTCGGGGTACGAAAACAAAGTCAAGGATAACCTGGAGAAAATCGTTGAAAACCGCAAGCTCGGACACCTGATCTTCGATACGAAGATCCCGACGGAAACCATCGTCGAGAAAAACGGCGATGTGGAAAAGACCAAGGAAGTCAAGGTGTTTCCGTGCTACGTGTATATCAAGATGGTCATGACAGACGAAAGCTGGCACGCCGTCCGTAACATTACGGGCGTTACCGGATTCGTGGGTCCCGGATCCAGACCGACGCCTCTTTCCGACGCGGAGGTTGCCGCGCTCTCCATCGAGGAGACGCAGGTTCGTCTTTCCTTCAAGGAAGGGGATACCGTTTCGATCATCAGCGGTTTGTTCGAAGGCTACGAGGGAGTCGTTCAGTCGATTTCCGATGACAAGAAAAACGTCACGGTGCTCGTCAAGAGAGGCCGCCGTGATATGCCCGTGGAGATTGAAGCCGACGCGCTCAAGCTCGCGGACAGTGCCGTCTGACCAAGGACGGACACGTGGGAGGGAGAAAAATCTGATTTCTCCCGCATCAACCACATCTAAGGAGGTTAATTCACAATGGCTAAGAAGATTATGGGTTATATCAAGCTGCAGCTGCCCGCAGGCAAGGCAACTCCTCAGCCGCCTGTCGGTCCTGCACTCGGTGCTTACGGTGTCGCAATCGCCGTGTTCACCAAGGAATTCAACGAGCGCACCAAGAATGACATCGGTCTGATTATCCCGGTCGTCATTACGGTATACGCTGACCGTTCCTTCACGTTCATCACCAAGACTCCTCCCGCTCCCGTTCTGATCAAGAAGGCGTGCGGCATTGAGACTGCTTCCGCGGCTCCGAACAAGACCAAGGTTGCGAAGCTCACGAAGGAGCAGGTGAAGAAGATCGCCGAGACCAAGATGCCCGACCTGAATGCAGGTTCCCTTGAGACTGCTATGAGCATGATCGCAGGTACCGCGCGCAGCATGGGTATCACGGTGGAAGACTGAGAAGGAGGGCATGAAAAATGGGAAAGAAGTATACTGACAGCGTAAAGCTGATTGAAAAGAGCAAGCTGTACGACTCTGCCGACGCGATCGCACTGGTGTGCCAGACCTCCAAGGCAAAGTTCGACGAAACCATTGAATGCCATATCCGTCTCGGCGTTGACTCCCGTCATGCTGACCAGCAGGTCAGAGGCGCAGTCGTCCTCCCGAACGGTACCGGTAAGACGGTCCGCACCCTTGTATTCGCAAAGGGAGACAATGTGGACAAGGCAAAGGCAGCAGGCGCTGACTATGTCGGCGGTGCAGAATTGGCAGACAAAATCGTTCATGAGAACTGGTTCGAGTTTGACGTGGTCATCGCAAGCCCCGATATGATGGGCGTGATCGGTAAGCTCGGTAAGGTCCTCGGTCCGAAGGGCTTGATGCCTTCTCCGAAGGCAGGTACCGTTACCCCCGACGTGGCTAAGGCAGTGACCGAAGCCAAGGCAGGTAAGGTGGAGTACCGTCTCGATAAGACCAACATTATCCACTGCGCGATCGGCAAGGCTTCCTTCGGTGCTGAAAAGCTGAAGGAGAACTTTGACACGCTGCTCGGCGCTGTCATCAAGGCAAAGCCGGCAACCGCGAAGGGTCAGTACATCAAGAGCTGCGTTGTCGCATCCACGATGGGCCCCGGCATCAAGATCAACCAGGCAAAGCTTGGTTAATGGTTGAATGAAATAACAGCCCCGCTTTCCGGAAGGGAAGCGGGGCTGTTTTTTTATTGATTTTTGGATTTCGCAGGGACGACTTTTCCCTACGAAGAGAATCATGAATTGAAAACTCTGTGTTCTGCGGTTTATCTGCAAATATTTTTTGTTCTTGATTTGCAGGGGCTGAAGTTTTGCTTCTGATTTTTTGTAATCAAAAAATTGTTTGTTTTTTGCTCCGCAGGGGCTACTTTTCGTAGCGAAACGAAAAGTAGCCGGAAAAGGTTCGCCCATAGGGGCGCTGCCCCTTTGGGGATACCCCGCCCGCCCCGACTGAAGAGCAGGTCGGGGCGGGGAACTGCGCTCGCTCCGCGGAATGGGGAAGGTTGCGGAAACGCCGTCACAAGCGGAAGCGGGTACGTTGAAACGGGATGTTTGTGCAGCGAAAGGCGATTGTCTTTTATTTCGAGTACCGCGCGCGGATCGCCCCGCGGAAATCGTTTGGTCAGCGCCCGCGCGGGTCGGGGAACGGGAGTTTCACGGCGGGAGCGCGTGTGGAGTTTTGCGGAAATTCATCACTTTGGCGCTCGCGGGGGCTGGCAATATTCCGGCGTTTAGCAGGAGGGCATCAGTTTGCGCGGCTTCGTTATTATGGAGTTTGCGGGGGGCGGGAGAATGAAGAACAGAGGTTCTCCTGGTATGCGGGCATCCGCCGTCCCGACACTGCCCCGGTCGGGGCGGGGAACACAAAAACAACGCGCCCCCTGTGGGGCGCGTCTGTTATCTATGCGATTGAACGACGGTAACGGAAGGGCAGAGAGAAGCGCCGTCACCACTTGTAATTTCCGTTATGTACCCCGCCTTTTCCGATAAATCCGACCTGGCAGAAGTCCTCCGGATTGTGGCGGATGATATAATCCAGGTAGGACATTACGAATTTCGCCGTCAGAAGATATCCCGCGGCATTCATATGAAAACCGACAAAAAATCTCTTGCGGAACGCTTCGTCATAGACGGGCGCATATTTGCGGAAATCCAGTACATAGGTGAACGGGAACGCTTCGGCGATTCCGCGGATCAGCTCCGCGTGGCGGTCTTCCCGGCGGATGATTTCGGGGTCGGTGTCGGGATTGCGCGGGATGGTCATAAGAAAAATCCGGCTTTTCGGCTCCTGCTCTCTGACCTTGCGGATGATGTGCGCCATATCCCCGGCGAAGGTCGGTTTTCCGGCGGCGCGCGGATCGTTTTCTATGTCGGAAAGCTCGCCGAGCGTCCCGGCATATGCCCAGTTCACGTCGTTGACGCCGAGCGCGATGATGTATGCCTGACTTGCATATTCGGGCGACCAGAAGCCGTTCTCGTCCGCAAAGGTCGAGATGTATTCATTTGCCGTCATGCCGCCGCGCGACAGATTATAAACTTTGGAACCGAGCGTCCGCGCCATAAACTGTCCCCACGAGTATTCAAAATAGTCGAGGTACAAGCCCGAGCCGTCCCCGGCAGTTCCCTCGTGCTCGCCGGAGGAAAGACTGTCGCCGATGCAGGCGATGGTGCGGAAGATCGCGGAGAAACCGCCGTCGTCCGCCATGCGGTCAAAGGGCTTCTCCGTTTCGGGTGCGTCATAAAACATCAGGATGCCTCCTTGCAAAATCAATGTCGGGGCGCGGACAACTTCTCTGCCGCCCGGTCAGTACACGATCCGCTCGACCCGCCTGACGCGTCCGGTGCCTTCATCTACGTCAAACAGCGCCCCGTGGGTCGTAATCTCGCCGTCCGCGACCGTGAAGCGTGCGGGAAGGTGCGTGAGGAACCGGTCAATGACGGTCTGCGCGTCGGTGCCGATGATCCCGTTCCCGGGGCCCGTCATGCCGAGGTCGGTAATGTACCCGGAGCCCTTCGGCAGAATCTGTTCGTCCGCCGTCTGGACGTGCGTGTGGGTACCGAACATGACCGCGATCCGCCCGTCAAAGTAATGCGCAATGGCGAGCTTTTCCGAGGTCGCCTCGGCGTGAATGTCCATGAGCGCAAAGTCGTAAGCGCCCTTTTCACGCGCCAGAATACGGTCCACCGTTTCAAACGGGCTTGCGAGCGTGTCCATGTACACAACGCCCTGAACGCTGATACAGAGTATCCGGTAGCCGTCCGCGTTCAGCGTGCGGTATCCCATGCCGGGCGCCGCCGCCGGGAAATTGGCGGGACGGATCATGGGGAAGGATTCGTCCTCCAGAAGATCGTACAGGTCGCGCATTCCGTAGGTGTGGTTGCCGAGTGTGATGAGATCGACGCCCGCGTCGGCAAGCAGATGTGCGTCTCTCGCGCACAGTCCGCGCACCTCGGTCGCGTTTTCGCCGTTGACGACCACAAGGTCGGCGCCGAGTTCGGTACGCTTCTTCCGGATACCGGAGATCAGGGTGGCGAGTGCGGTCTGGCCGACCACGTCGCCGATGGCAAGAATTTTCATAAGGTTGTCACTTTCTATCGGACATTCGGTGCCCGCGCCGTTTCAGCCTTGACGGCTGTTTTTTTGATTGCTGCGGTTGTTTCGGTTACAGCGATTGTCTTCGTCGTTACAGCTGATTCGGTGCAACGGTTGTTGCGGTTGCTTAGGTCATTACAGCCGTTTCAATTACAACAGTGAGTTCAGCAGTTGCAGTTGATTTTCCGGTAACCCCGCTGTTGCATTTGCTTCAGCCGGTGCGGTCATATCTGTCGTTCCGGTCGTTTTGCCGTTCCGGACTTTTCGGCTGTTCTGTTTCCTTAACCGTTTCTTCCCGCAAGCGGGATCTTTTCTTCGGTGCGCACGGTTCCGTCCGAGGAAACATAACGCGGCAGAATGCCGTCCCCGGTGAGCGTCAGCGTGCCGCAGGTGTAGACCTCGTTTTCAAAGTCCGGGCGGCAGGAGAGGAACAGCGGGCAAAACTGGATGTGCTCCTTGTCTCTCTCGCATCCCGGTTGGCAGACCTCACAGACGTGCAGGTGTCCCGACACCATCAGGTCCGGGCGGATTCCCTTGCCGATCATGCGGCACCAGTCCGCGTACCGTCCGCGTTCAATGTCAAACGGCGGTTGCTTGGGGAAGGGAAACGGGACGTGGCTGATGACCAGCCGCCATCTGATGTCCAGTGCGTCGGGGGAAAGGGATACGGTTTCCCGAGAACCGGGAGCGTTGCCGTAATTCTCGGTCAGGTGCCGGAGAAACGCGGTCTCGGCCTCGCGGTACAGGGCAAAATCGTTGACAAACCCGTATTCGTGGTGGTCGTCCGGTTTGTCCTCGCCGCAGTCCAGCACCAGTCCCCACAGTCCTCCAAGACGGAAGGTGTAGTAGTACGCACCGCCGACCGTCGGTGCGATTTCGGGAAGATACTCCGCAAAAGCGCCGCGCGTGTCGTGGTTGCCCCGCGCATAGACGATGGGAATCTCTCCGTGGGCAAGCTCCGACATAAGGCGGGGGAGGGCTTGGTATTCCGTCTCGCCGCCGTTGTGGTTGTGCACGTCGCCGGTAAACAGGATCAGGTCAAAGCCGTCCGGAACGGGAGTGCGCACGGACGGTTCTCTGGTAGTCACGCCTGCTTTTTCTCCGACCGCTTTGTCGGTCTCTTCCGTCGCGGCTATCTCCGCCGCGCGGACTGCCGGGGCGAGAAGCCCGTGCGTGTCGGACAGGTGACAGAGACGCAGATTCCCCGCTTCCGGAACGGGACGGAAACAGAAGGTCGCCGTTTCCTCGTCTCCCGCCTCGGTGAAATACGGCTTTCTTTCCGGGACCCTGCGCCAGTGCAGGGTGTATTCTCCGGCGCGGTCGAGGGACTCCATCGGCACCGTGACCTTGTGACAGCGCGTGTCGGAGCGCAGAACGCCGCCTCTGGCGTCGTCAAAGCGTTCTTTGCCGACGGTTGCCCACATGACCGAGGCTTCCCGCACCGGAATGAAGATCTGATAAACGTTCTCCGTCGCATATACCGCGGGAAATGCGGCAAAAAAGGCAGGGCAGGATCTGTTTTTCATACGGTGCTCCACCATGCTCCCGCGTGGCGGAAGCCCCTTCTTCTGATTTTTTGTTGCTTGTCGTTTCAAAAAAATACGTTGTCGGCACTTTCCCGGTATGGCGTAGCACCCGGGCACGTTGTCCATTATATCATATCCCCCCATCAAAAGCAACCGCCCGATTTGTTTTGCACAAGGAAAATCAAAGACGAGCGGGTCGTTTTGCACCGTTTCCGGGAAAATCGGAAGCGTTGACGAAAATCTTTCAAAAAAGTTTCGTGTTTTCGGAGAAAAAAAGAAAAATTTGCTTGACAAACCGGGGAACCGATGCTATAATGACAATAAGCATTCCGTTCCAATCGGAACGGCATAAATAAGACAGGGAGACCGCCGGAGGGGCGGTCTTCTTGTTTTTTGCGAAAAAATTTACCGAAACGCAAAAAAATGTGAAAACCCTCTTGCCAAACCTGCCTTTTTGGTGTAAAATAACAGTAACTGTATGGTTGCCGGCGTTTTTATCGCCGCCAATACGGATAATCCACTCTATTTCGGAGGTTTCAACCATGGCATCAGTAGTTGTTGCAGGAGATTTCAAAAACGGCATTACCTTTGACGACGGAACCGGCAATGTGCTTCAGGTTATTGAATTCCAGCACGTTAAACCCGGCAAGGGCGCGGCATTCGTCCGTACCAAGCTCAAGAACGTGATTTCCGGCGCGGTCGTCGAAAAGACGTTCAACCCGACGGACAAGTTTGACATCGCGTATATCGAAAGAAAGGATATGCAGTATTCCTACGACGACGGCGATCTGTACCATTTCATGGATACCGAGACCTGGGAAGAAACGCTCGTGCCGCACAACAAGGTCGGCGACGCGTTCAAGTTCGTCAAGGAAGAGATGATGTGCAAGATCGTTTCCTACAAGGGCAACATCTTTGAGGTCGATCCGCCCACCTTCGTCGAACTGCAGATCACCAAGACCGATCCCGGCTTCGCCGGCAACACCGCAACCAATACCCTCAAGCCCGCAACGCTGGAAACCGGCGCTGAGATCAAGGTTCCGCTCTTCCTCAACGAGGGCGACATGGTCAAGATCGACACGCGTACCGGCGAGTATCTGTCGAGAGCTTAAGATTGTTTCCGCGCCTTGCGCGGGGGAATTTCCGTGACCGTCGGCGTTTGCCGCTCTGCCACGTTTTGCCGACGTGCGGGAGATCCGGAGGAACGGAATGACACGAATAAAGACGGGAAAACAATGCTTGACGGTATGTTTTCCCGTTTTTCGGAATCAGGGCACCGGATGGGTGTCACAGGCGGGGAAGACCGCCGGAGAAAGATGGAAGGAGAATTCAGTATGGAACTCAAGGAAAAAGCAGCATATATCAAGGGACTTGCCGAGGGGCTTGATCTTGACAAGAGCACCAAGGAAGGCAAGCTGATCGACGCGCTCATCGGACTATGCGGCGAAATGGCGGATGAAATCACCACGCTGTCAAGCACGGTCGAATATCTGGATCAGTATGTTTCCGAGGTGGACGAAGATCTCGGAGATCTGGAGGACGTTGTGTTCGACGATGAGGATGATGACGAGGACGATTACGACGATGATGAGATCACCGACGAGGATTGCGACGGCAACTGTGCCGCCTGCGGCGAGGACTGCGAATTCGCAGGGGAGGATGACGATGATGAATACTATGAGATCGTCTGCCCGTCCTGCGGAGAAACCGTCTGCTTTGACGCGTCTCTTGCGGACAAGGAAATGGTCTGCCCTGCGTGCGGCGAAAAGTTTGACTGCGTGATCGAAGAGGAGAAGCCCGCCGACAAGGAGTAAGCCTTGCTTCGGGCGTGGTGCATGGGCAACGGATTGTCCGCTGTCCGATGGGCAGTTCCGGCATGTGTAATATCTGTTGCGGATGCTGTTCCGGCAACTGAATGAAATCCCCCGCCGCACAAAGTGCGGCGGGGGATTTTTTTGTTTTATGATGCTTCGTTCCGGCGTTTCTCTTTCTGCCGCGCAGGGGTGCCCGCCTCCAGCCTCCCCGTGCGGGGAGGCGGAGGATCCCCCTCCGCGTTGTTCCCGGAACCCGGTCGTTCCGCCTGTCTTTTCAGTACGGCTTGTAGATGCTCTCTACCGCGCAAAGCGACTTCGCCGCTTCGTCGATCGTGCACTTGATGGGCAGATCGTGCAGCGCGGCTTCGAGGAACTCGGTGTCCTCGTCGATGAACATATCATTGCGGCGGGTCTCGAAATGCTTCTTCTCCCACGCGCCCTTGGACTTCTCGTAGATCTCCAGATCCGCTTCGTCCCACGACGCAAAATCCACCGTGATGACGCCGTCCGTGCCGATCAGCTCGGTCTTGCGGCGGCGGGGCGTCTGGAAGAAGTCCAGATGCACCGATGCGGTGCAACGATCCTCAAATTCCAGCAGCATTTCCACCGTGTCGGGCGACTCAAATTCATAGTTGCTGAACGCGCCGTACACGCCGTAGGTCTTCTTGACCTTCTGTCCCGCAAACCAGATGGCGAGATCAAGGTCGTGGATCAGCTCGAACGCGCCGGAGTACTTGGACAGGTACATCGACTTGTATTCGGGGTGAATGGACGGGAAGCACTCTCCCATCAGGGCACGTACCGACACCAGTCTGCCGATTTTTCCCGCGTCCAGCAGCTTCTTTGCCTCAAGCAGCGCCTCGTGATAACGGAAGCAGAAGCCGATCATGACCTTGCGGTTTGCCTTTTCTGCCGCAACCTTGAGGTCTTCGATGCCCTCGGAGGAGTTGGACAGCGGCTTTTCGATGAAGACGTGTGCGCCGGCTTCCAGCGCCTGGATCGCCATCGGAATGTGCATCTTGGTCGGGGTCAGAATGAAGACGGCGAAGGGCTTCTTCTTCAGCGCTTCGGTGTAATCGGTCTCGTATCCGAACTCGGGATGCTGCGCCCGGATGACATCCAGAGCGGCGGGGAAGGGGTCGCAGACGGTCTGGTTCTTAACGCCCATTTCGTAAAGAACCTCAATGTGCCGCTTGCCGATGGCACCCGCGCCGACGACAAGTACCGGCAGATCGTTGTATTCGGGATGAGGAGTATGCTGTTCCATGATGTATATATCCTTTCTCTGACCGGCAAACGCCGGAATAAGTGACGGATTTGGCTGCGGTGTTTCCGCATTTGAGGACCGGTCCCGCTTTTCCCGGATCTCCCTCCGGGGGAGGCGCACCGCTCCGATTCCATTATAGCACGGATTATTGCAGGTGCTTGGCTTTTGTGTGACAATTTGTAAATTTTCCGGTTTTATGCGACTGTCCGCGCCGGATTGCTTTTTTCGGCTCCGCAGAATACTTCCGGATTTACTCCGGGTTACTTCTTTTCGACGCCGTAGAACGCTTCCAGTACCCGCGCCGCGGCAATGGATGCGTACTGCCCGGAAACGCCTTTTTCGAGTACACAGCAGATCACGATGTCCGGCGTGTCATAGGGCGCGGCGCACACGAGAAGCGCGTTGTCGATGCCGGTCCCGCGCTGTGCGGTACCCGTCTTCGCGCCGACCGTGACGGGCAGATTTTTCATCTGCCGCTTGATAAACGAATTGCCGGTGGAGGTTTCGTTGCCCACGGTCGCGGTATCGTTTCCCCAGACCGCCTCGCGCATTCCCTCGCGCACGAGGGCTACCGATTCCGCCGTAATGGACGCCTTGCCCGCAACGACCGGCTTGTTTTCAAAGAGGATCTCTCCCTCAAAGGTGCGCACCGAGCCGAGCAGATGTACCGCATAGCGCGTGCCGCCGTTCAAAAGCGTGGAAACGTAATTCGCAATCTGGAGCGGCGTGAAGGAGTTGTCACACTGCCCGATCGCCGCCTGAATGGTCAGTCCCGGCGTCCACTGTATGGGATTGCCGTTTTCGTCCTTGTGGTGGATGGGGTATTCGTCGGGGGAAGCGAGCGTGCCTGTGACCTCGCCGATCTCAATGCCGGTCTTTTGCCCCAGTCCGAAGGAGGTGCAGTAGTCGACGATGCGTTCGATGCCGAGCAGTCTGCCGACCTCGTAGAAGAAGCAGTTGCAGGAGACGCGGATCGCCTTGACCACGTTGGTGTCGCCGTGCGAGCCGGGATAGACCCAGCATTTCGGCTGATAATCCGAATAATAGGTGTACCTGCCGGAGCAGAGGTTGACCGAATCACCGGCGACGATGCCCTCGGTCAGTGCGGCGGCGGCAACCCCCAGCTTGAAGGTCGAGCCGGGCGCGTAGATCTCACTGGTCGCGCGGTTGAGCAGGGGCTTGTACGCGTCGCTTGACAGCGTGTCGTACATTTCGTTGAAGCGGGAGAGGTCATAAGTCGGATAGGAGGCGACTGCCAGCACCTCGCCGCTTGACGGATCCAGGGCGGTGAGCGCACCGGAATTGCAGTTTTCGTAGGCAGTGCTGAGGTTCCGGATGTACTCCGCGTTTTCGGCAAGCCCGTCCTCCGCGGCAATCTGGAGATTGATATCGACCGTCAGATAGATGTCCTTGCCGGCGACCGGCTCGGTGATGACGTTGCGCTCGACGAGGTTTCCGTCCTTGTCGAATTTCAGCTCCACCTTGCCGTCCTGCCCGTGCAGGTATTCCTCAAACGCAAGCTCGCATCCGGATACCCCGACCAGTGAGTTCATGGAATAGCCGCGCTCCGCGTAATAGTCCCAGTCTTCCTTGTAGATCTGGCTGATTCTGCCTAAGATGTGGGACGCGTAGCCGGGGTAGAGATAGGTGCGGTCAACCTCCGACGCAAAGGTCACGCCGGAGAGGTTCAACTCGCTGATGTACCCGATGAAGCGGGAATCCACGTCTTCCGAAAGGGTAAACTGCGCGGACCTGTCGCCGAAACTCGCCAAAAGCAGGTCGCAGCGGACAGTGAGGAGGCGCGTCATTTCCTCGGGTGAGTAAAGTTTTTCGTCAAGCAGATATGTTTTTTTCAGATATTCGATCAGCTCCGCAGCCCCCGCGCCGTCCTTGAGCTTTGCTATTCCGATCAGGGAAGCGACCTTGTCACCGGCGTCGTCCTTTACCGAAAGATCGGGATAGACCCCTTCAAACGGGCTGCCCGATTTATACGGGGTGCCGTACTGCTCCATCGCGCCGAGCACAGAGAGCAGTACGTCGTTTTCGTTGGCTTTTCCGCGCGGCAGCGACGCGTAGTCCAGCACAAAACGGTAGGTATAGTGATTTCCCACCAGCTTGACGCCGTTGCGGTCATAGATCTCGCCGCGTACCGCCTGAATGTCGCGGTATTCGGTGGTGTATTTTCCGGCGTCGCCGAGATAGTTTTTCCGCGCGATGATCTGGACGTAAAACATGCGGCCGATATAAACGAGACATACGACACAGAACACCGCCGCGACGGCAATGTATCTGCGCCGATGCCCGGACGGGGTTCTTTGATTCATGAGGGCTCCTTTCCGGCGGCGGTGCGCCATGTTTTACGGATGGATCGACACTTTATCCGGGGGATCTGTTGTTCCCCCGGATACGTTTCAGGGACGCTTTTCCCGGGTGTATTTCCCGGTCAGAGACAGGACAGAACGAACATGGCGGCAAGGAGCAGCAAAAGGACCGGCATTCCGGGATTGGAGAAAAATGCGCCGACCTGCCTGCCCGTCCCTCCGACGGGGGAGGGGTAGACCTCGAGAGGCTCCTTGATTTCCCGTTTCTTCTGCGCAAGGAAAATCCACATGGTGATGAAGGAGGCGAGGACAAACAGGAAGTAGAAAAACAGCAACAGGAACGCCACCGGGTGTGCCGCAATGGCATCGATTGTGATGCCCTCCTCGGTATCCAGTCCGATGCGTGTCGTCAGCATGGGGATGAGAACGCCGCCGAAGAGGTTGAAAAGCATGTGCAGGGAAGTGGAGTAGAGAATGTTTCCGCCGCTGTACAGATAGACCCATCCGAGGATCAGCCCGAGCCCTGCGGCGTAGAACGCCTGATAGAAGTTGCCGTGGAACAGACCGAACAGGATTGCCGAGACCAGCACCGCGCCGAAGCCGCCGATCGGGGTCAGACGGTCAATGAGCAGTTTGCGGAAAATCAGTTCCTCCATGATGGGCGCGAGAATGACGCTGAAGATCACCGTCACGAAAACGGGAACGTCGGAGAGAAGTTCATCCAGCGAGGAGCCGATCGGGTACCCGGTGATGAATTCCAGCAGGTTTATGATATTGTTGCTGATGATCTGTCCGAGCATCATCATGCCGAAGCAGAACACGAAGAGAAGCAGGTACATCCGCACGGATACCTTGTTTTTCCGGAGCGGAACACGCGGGAGGCGGCGGAGCATGAGATATGCGGGGAGAAATCCGAACAGGTACATGGGCAAAGTGCCGGAAGCGACCAGAAAGATCGGGGAAGCGTATACCTCCGGTGCCAGAAGCCGTGTAAGAACCTGAATGAGGACGGCTGCGACGTTGGAGGCAAGAATAATCACGCTGATCGCAAACCCGATCCAAGCGTAGGTCCTGCGCGCGGCAGAGGGCGCGTCAGAGCTGCCGGGTTCCGGTACCTCCCAATACGTTTTGCGTCCTTTCTGAGGTTTTGCGTTCCATTGATCCATAGATAAAACTCCTTTCCCGGTTTTGACCGGTGGCACAAAGCGGGGCGCATGGCGACCGGTAACGGTTGCTTCTGCGCGGTGTCAGTTTTTTCAGTTCTTTCCGGTGCGGAACAGTTTGCGGAATTTTTCCGGCTCTTCGAGGATCCGGCAAAGTCCGGTTGCCGCCGCGTCGAGCGGGGATTTCACGAAGAATACCCGCACGCCGCAGGTGTTTCCGATGACCTGCCCGATGCCGGGAAGAAGGGAGGTTCCGCCGGAGAGAACCACCCCCCGGCTCATGACGTCCCCCGCCAGTTCGGGCGGCGCGTTTCCGAGCGCCGACTTGATGCCCATGGCAATGTCGTAAACCGCCTCTGCGGTCGCTTCCGCGATCCGGTCGGAGGAAATGTCCGCGCTTGTGGCAAGTCCCGTGCCGGTCGCGCGCCCGGTGACGGTCTGGGATTCCCGGCGAAGTCCGGGAACCGCCGCGCCCACACGCAACTTGAGCCGCTCCGCGGCAGAGGCACCGATGAGGATGCCTGCATCGGACGCGAGCTTTGAAACGATCGCTTCGTCCAGATCGTCGCCGCCCTTGCGGAGGACGGACGAGGAGACCACTCCGCCGAGCGAAAGCACCGACGCTTCGGTGGTTCCGCCGCCGATGTCCGCAATCATGCAGCCGCGCGGACCCGCAACGGGCAGTGCCGCCCCCACTGCGGCGGCGACAGACGAGTCAAGCAGAGTCACGCTTCTGGCGCCTGCGTCGAATGCCGCATCTTCCACCGCTCTGCGTTCCACGGCAGTGACGCCGGAGGGTACGGTGACGAGTACATTGGGACGGCTGAACATGGAGATGACGCCGATCTTGCGGAACAGGTAGGACAAAAGGGTAGCCGCCATGTCCCCGTCCGCGACCACGCCGCCCTCGATGGGACGGATGACCTGAATGCTGGCGGGTGTTTTGCCGTACATTTCCCGCGCCTTCATGCCGTAGGCAATGATCTCCCCGGTATTTTTCTTGCGGGCAAGCACCGAGGGAGTACGCAGAACGATACCCTTTCCGCGCACGCAGACGCGTACATTGGAAGTACCGAGATCAATGCCGACCGATTCTGCCATAAAAACTCCCCCTTTCCTGATTTTCCGGGCTTTTATAACTTTTATGATTTGATGTTTATCCTCCGGTGCGGAGCATGCAACTTAAGGCGCTCCGCGCCGCTTTTTTCTCAGCAGCCCGTAAGCTCGCACAGTTCTTTCCCGGTCAACTCCCGCACTTTGCACGCAAGCAGATTGACGGGAAGCCCCACCACGTTGAAGTAATCGCCCTCGATCCCGCGGATCCAGACCGACGCCCGCCCCTGAATCGCGTATGCGCCCGCCTTGTCGTAAGGCTCGTCGGAGTCCAGATACGCGGAAAGCAGTTTTTCCGGGATGGGATCAAAGTCCACCGCCGTTACGGCGTGCGCGGTGAGTTCCCGGTCGCCGAGAATCAGCGCGATTCCGCTGACGACCGTGTGCCGTTTGCCGGAAAGCAGCCGCAGCATCCGTTCCGCGTCGGCGCGTGTGTGCGGCTTGCCGAGAATTTCCCCGTCCGGCGCGGCGACGACCGTATCCGAGGCGATGAGAAGCGTGTCCCCCGCCGATTCTTTGTCCGCCTCACCGAGCCGTTCTTTCACCGCCCACGCCTTGCGGAGCGACAGAATCTCGGTCAGCTTCCCGGGATTCGTTTCCGCGCAGGTTTCGTCCGCCCCGGCGACCAGCACCGAAAACGAAACGCCGAGAGAAGAAAGAATCTCCCGCCGGCGGGGAGAACCGGATGCAAGAATGATATTCATCGGATACCTCGGAATTGACCGGCACGGCGGTTTTTGGGGCGCGGGCGTTTTCGCCGCCCGCGCCCGGCGCCTGCCGGCGTATATTTATTTCAGTATATCATATGCGTGCTGTTTTTTCAAGGAAATTCTTACAATTTGCGCGTTTTTCTCTTCTGACAGAAACGCGTCAGTCCGTGGCATGAAAGACGTGTTATGCTTGACGTGGGGTGGCGAAAGGAAAGGAGAAGACATCATACATGACATGGGAAATCGCCGTCGGCATCGTCACGCTTGCGTCGGCGCTGTGTTCGGTCATCAGCGTGGTTCTCCGGGTCAACCGGACGCTCGTGTCCCTGGAGGACGCTGTCAAACAGCTCCGCGCCTTTATGGAGACGCAGAGCAAGGAGAACCTGACCGTCCGCAATATTCTCGGCAACCTTGACAGACGGCTGTCCCGCCTGGAGGGCGAACGTCCCGGACGGGAATACGAAACGGACTGAACCGGAAGGATGCGGACTTCAAAACAATATGAAAAAGGAGAAAGATATGAAACAGGAAACCAAAAATGCACTTTTCCGCAAGCTGACCAGCCGCAAATTCTGGCTGACGATTGCGGGACTCATCGGGACTTTGTGCGCGGCAATCGGATTCGGAGATACCCTTGCGGCGAAAATCACGTCGATCATTACCGCGGGTGGGCTGATTATTGCCTATGTGTTCGGCGAAAGCCTCACCGACGCGGCATATGCCGAAGCGCAGGGAAGCGGGGACACCGCAAACGACCTGCAGGAGGCGGACCCCGCCTCTGCAAAATAATCCGGTTGCCGGTCGTGGCTTGCACGGGAGACGGGAATGTTTCCCGGTTTGCGTAAACCCGGAACGCGGAACCGACGGGAAGGGGAACCGAAACGAGCGGACATCGCGGCGGGTCCCCTCGCCGCGTGGACCTGACCGCTGCCCGACGTGCATACGATAAACCCTCCGGAAACCTGCGGGGAAACCTTTCGCCCGATCACGATATCCGGCACACGCGGTGAAACCCACCCGGCGCGGCAGAACAGAAGAAATATTCCGAAAATCAAAAGCGGGACTGCCATCTGGCAGTCCCGTGTTTTATCTGCAAGACCGTTCGGTCGTTTTTTTCTTTGTGCCGCGAGCGGCGCCGGGACCTCAGTCCTTCGGCACTTCACGGAACAGGTCGAAGCGAACCAGCTTGGATTCGTCTTCCGGCTTCTCGCAACGAAGCGTTGCGTCCACAATGATGCCGCCCTGGATGAGCTTGGTCAGACCCATGATCTGGCTGAGCTTGGACTTGAGATTGAAACGGTCGCCCTCACCGGTCTCCAGATACACGTTTCCTTTGCAGCTTTCCACCGTGCGGATGAAATCCTTGACATCAACATCATGCAGATCAATCGTGTTTCCCATGTGAAATCCTCCTTTGTTCGTTGAAATTTCTGATCCCGGTAAGCATTCCTTCCGGAACCATTTACATTATAGCGGGTATTTGTCAACTTGTCAAGTACCTGATCGTAAAAATATACAAATTTTTATATTTATTTTTGTGCACTATGGCGAAATCGGTTCGCCTGTGTTGACTTTTCATCGGAGGTGCGGTAACATGGAACCGTGATAGCAATTTATCTATCGATACTATAAGCAAAGGATTATACTTGCGTATGAATACCAAGCAGATCCGTTATGTTGAAACACTGGCGCGCGTGGGCAGCTTTTCGGAAGCCGCCGCAGAACTGGGAATCTCCCAGCCGTCGCTCAGCCAGTATATCAAAAAAATCGAAGGAGAACTCGGAACCCCGCTTTTTTCGAGAACCGGATCTTCTCTTCGCCTTACCGGGGCGGGTCTGGTGTATCTGGAGATGGGGCGGCGGATGCTGGATGCCGAAGCGCAGATGCTTTCACGGATCGGCGATCTCAAGGCGGATCGTACCGGCGTGCTCCGCATGGGCGCCGCGCCGTTCCGCACTTTTTCGATCCTGCCGCGTGCGATCGCACGGTTCCGGGAGAGGTATCCCGGCTTCACCGTCCGTGTGACCGAGGCGACCACCGCCGAACTGACCGAGGGGGCGGAGCGCGGTGAGTATGACCTCTGCCTGCTCACCCTGCCGGTGGACGAAAAGAAATTTGTCGTCTCGGACGTGACCGAGGAACGTCTCGTCATCGCGGTCCCCGCCGCGTTTCCCGTTTGCCGGGAGCTTCCGGAGAGCGGCGACGGCGTGGTATTTTCCCGTTTCCGGGAGGTGCCGTTTGTCACGGTCGGAGAAGATCAGGTACTCGGCAAGCGCTTCTCGGAAATTGCCGCCGACGCGGGTGTGACCGTCCGGCGAGCGGTCGTCTGTATCAATGTGGAATCCTGCCTTGCCATGGTGCGGGCGGGAATCGGCGCGGCTCTGCTCCCCGAATACCTTGTCCGTGGCGACGCTTCGGTCAGGACGTACCGCCTGACGGGAGAAGAGGATGTGCGGCGGGTCGTTGTACTGTATCGCCGCGGTTCTTACCTCAGTGAACCGATGAAAACCATGCTGGCGCTCCTGAGGGAGACGCCGGAAACCGCTCCCGACGCAGATCGGGAACCGTCATGATTCCGGGAGGAAACCAATATGATTGAAACACATGTGACCGCCATGCTTGCCCGCTTTGCGGCAGAACTCCGTTTTGAAGACCTGCCCGCGGAAACGGTGGAGCATATCAAGATTTATCTTGCCGACTGGTTCGCCGCCTCGTTTGCCGGTGAGAAGGTCAACGGCGCATACAACTGCGCGGTGAGGGAGATTCTCTTTGATATGGGCGGTAAGGAGGAAGCGTCGGTGATGTTCTCCGACCGCCGCCTGCCTGTCATGCACGCCGCATTTCTGCTTGCTACCTACGCGCACGGCGCGGATATGGACGACGGCAACCGCAAGGCGATGGGACACGTCGGTGCGCACGTCATGTCCACGGCGCTGGCGCTTTCCGAGACGCTTCCGGGCGTCACCGGGCAGGACCTCGTCACGGCAATCAACGTCGGCTATGAGGTGTACAACCGCGTTGCCGCCGCCGCACAGCCGGGACTGGTCAGAAGAGGCTTCCATTCCACGGGAACCGCCGGCGCGATCGCCTGCGCTGCCGTTGCCGCGAAGCTCATGGGGCTTGACGAGGCGGGAATTTATGCCGCCATGTCCGCCGCCGCCGTACAGGCATCGGGGCTGATTATCATTGCGGAGAGCGGGCAGGCACTCAAGCCGGTCAACCCCGCAAACGCCGCGAGAACGGGCATTTTTTCGGCGAAGCTCGCCGCCGCCCGTATCGATTGCCCGCGCTACCCGCTGGAGTCCGACAAGGGCTGGCTCCACGCCATGACCGACGAGCCGGACCTCTCCATGATTACGGACGGGCTTGGGAAGGCCTTCACGATTGACGAAAGTTACCTCAAGCCGTATCCCTCCTGCCGCCATACCCATCCGGGCATCGAATGTGCGCTCCGCCTCCGCGCCCGCATGGCGGAAAAGTACGGAGAATTCCGCGCCGGGGACGTGTCCCGGGTGGAGGTATACATTTATGAAAACGCCATCCGCATCGCGGGGCAGATCCGGATTCCCGCAACGGACGACGATTCCAAATTTTCGGTGCATTATTCGCTTGCAACGGCGCTTATCCGCGGGCATTTCGATCTTTCCGACCTTGCCGTTTCCGGCATTACGGACGAAATCCGGGAAACGGTGGATAAGATCCGCCTCATCCCCGACGCTTCCATGGAGCAGCGTGACGCGGGAATCCGCGGCTGCCGCACGGTGCTTGTGACAAAGGACGGAGAGAAACTGGAGGAGACCGTGCTCATCCCCAAAGGCGACGCGGCGAATCCCTTTACGTGGGAGGACATCCGGCAAAAGCTCGCCGGATGTGCCGACGGACTTCTCTCTGCCTCGGGGCAGGAGAAGCTGATTGCCGCCGTCCGCGGAATCGACCGGATGGAGCGTTTCCCGGATATCCGGACCCTGACCCGCGATTGATCCGGTGCGGGTACACCCGCTGTATTCATTCCCGCCCGCATGGCGTTTGCCGGAGATGCCGGTATCCCCTATTGTCTCAAATTCATTCAAAGGAGAGTATTCATGGAATCCGTATCCGCCTTTCTTGCCGCGAATTCCGCGGTGATCAGTCTAATCATCTTTGCATTTTCGGTCGCGCTTTTCATCTGGGATAAGCTCCCCATGGCAACCTCCGCGATCCTCGGCTGTGCGCTGATGGTCATCTTCGGGGTCTGCGACTTCAAGACTGCCTTCGGGCAGTTCGCGTCCAACACGGTGCTCATGCTTATCGGCGTGCTCATTGTCGGCGCGGCAGTCGCGGAGACCGGCGTCGCTGCCGTCATCGGGCGAGCCATTACCAGAGTTTCGCGCGGCAACGAGCGCGTACTGCTTGCCGTGTCCTTCCTCGTGGCCATGGCGCTTTCCACCTTCATGACCAACGTTACGGTGCTTGCCATCTTCATTCCGATTTTCTTTGCTCTGGCAAAGGACAACAAGAACATCAACCCGTTAAACCTTGTCATCCCGCTGACGCTTGCCGTCAACATGGGCGGCGTGGCGACGCTTGCCGGCTCTTCCCAGCAGATGACCGCGCAGGGACTCCTGGAGGATTACGGCTTCACCCCTTTCAAAATGTTTGATTTTCTCCCGTTCGGGCTGGTGCTCGGCGCGGTCGCGCTTCTGTATTGCCTCTTTGTCGGTTACCCCTTGGGCAAACGCATCTGGGGAGCGCGCACCGAACTGGATTCGGAGTACGCGAACACGGAGATCCGTGAGATTAAGCTGGAGAAGCGCAAGGTCATCTCCGTCTCCGTGATCTTTGTCCTCATGGTATTCTTCTATATTTATCAGAAGATCCCGTTCACGGACATCAAGGTTCCGATTCAGTGGACCTCCACCGCGGCGGCGCTTGCCTGCATTATCACCGGTTGTATCAGCCAGAAAAAGGCGATCGCGTCGGTCAACTGGAACATCGTCGGCAGACTTGCCGGCTGCCTCGGCATTGCGGCGGCGCTCCAGAAGGGCGGCGGAATCGCGCTGGTCGGCGACCTCTTCATGAAGCTCGAAAACATCGGCTGCACGCCGTTCGTCCTCTTTGCGATCCTTGTGCTCATCGCACAGCTCACGAGCCTGTTCATCTCCAACTCGACCGCGATCACGGTCACGCTCATGATCGTCATCGCCATTGCGAATTCCGGCGCGACGGGAAGCCTTGCGGGGCTCAACGTCACCGCTTACGCGATGGGCATCGTGCTCGGCTCTTCCATGGGCGCTTCCTGCCCCCTGTCCGGTTCCACGTGGGGCATCTCCATGGCGGCGGGGTACAAGTTCCGCGACTACTTCAAGTACGGCGTGGGGATCGATGTGCTGTCCTATCTCGTCATCCTCGTCATGGTACCGCTCCTCATGGGTCTGACCCTTTGATTTCTGTCCGTTCTGTGAAGTTTTTTGCAGGTTTTGCATGATTATTTGCCGCCGCACGAGTGTGCGGCGGCAATTTTTGCATATTTTACCGACCGGATGTTGCAAAAAAACGAAAAAGTTGCGGCTTTTTGGGGGGATTCTTCGTCAGAAAACCGTCAATTTGGACAGATAAATGCAAAAAACATGTTCAAATGTTTGTAATTCTGTCGTAATCGACAATTGACAAGAGGATATGCCGGTGATATAATACAACAAAAGATGAAAATGGGACAGATTTTCTACCTGTTCAATATGGCTTTTTGATTCTGATTTGCAATTTTTGCATTGTGAAGCTGCATATTTCACAAATCTGTCACACAAAAACCGGACTTCTTCGTACAAGCCCCGTTTTCATTCGACTTTTTACCGTGGCGGACACGTCCGGCACGGAAAGACAGGAGGCTCTGTATGAGTAGAAAAAGAGCAGGACTCGGCATTTTTCTCACAGTGCTTGCGCTTCTTTGTGCTTGCGCCCTGGTGCTTGCCGGATGCGGGAAGAAAGACCCGACCCCGGAAGTACCGAAATCGGGCGAGGAAGCCGGCGTTTATTATTTCGACGCCGGAAACAACGAAGAGTATCTTCTGACGCTCGGCGGTGAGTGTCAGTATACACTCGCGATCGGAAGCACGTCGGAGAGCGGTTCCTACAAGCTCGAAGGCGAAACGCTTACCCTGACCGCGAACGGCGCAAGCACGACCGCAACCGCGGCAAACGGGGCAATTACCCTTACCCGCGACGGCGCGCAGATGCGCTTTCTCAAAAAAATATATTACAATGTAAAGTTTGACACGGCAGGCGGAAGCGCTGTTTCCGCGCTGACTGTGCTCAACGGCAAGACGATCCCGGCTCCCGCGGCTCCGACGCGCGACGGCTATGTGTTCCTCGGCTGGTATATTGACGCGGAATACTCCGAAGCCTTCACGTTCGACGGAACCCCCGTGACCGCCGACATCACCCTGTATGCGCGGTTTGCAAAGGCGGAAGCCGGCAAGCCCGAATACAACATTTCCTATGACCTCGGCTATGACGGCGAGGCCATCGCCGACGCAACCACCATCGGCGGTAAGCTTTACGCACCCGCTGTTCCCGCCGCAAGGGAAGGCTTCACCTTTGTCGGCTGGTGGGTGAGCACTGCCAACCTCGGCGATCAGCTTTCCTATCGGTTTGAAGAGGGAAGCGAGAGCGCCGGTACCGTGTTCGATTCCGACACCACGCTGTTTGCCGTCTGGCAGCCGAACAGTGACGGAACTGCCGCACCCGCAGTCAGCGTCACGTCTTCCGCGATTACCTGGGAATCGGTCGGAAGTGCGGCTTACCTGGTCAGGGTCACCGCTCCCGACGGCTCCGTCGTGGTGAATGATCAGCGTACCACGAGCACGACCTTTACGGTCGACTTCTCCGCGGCAGGCGACTACCGCATTGAAGTGACCGCCATCAACGCAGGCGGTACCGCCGTTTCCGCAACGACGGTCAGATATTACAGAAACCTCGCGCTTCCGCGCGTGTCCGGATTTACGGTCATGGATCCTTCCGTGCTCGTGTTCCGCGGCGTTGCCGGCGCTGAAAAGTACCTCATCACGGTGTCCTGCGGCAACGAAAAGCATCAGCATACCGCGTATGACAACGGTACTGCCGTCTATTTCAGCTTCGCAAACTGCGAGATGAAGCAGGGCGGGATTGTCTTTACCGTGACCGCAGTCGCGGACGGCAAGGCATCCTCTGCGGCAACCTTTGTTTACGAAAAGAACCTTGATGCGGTCGACGGTGTGACCGTCACGGACGACGTTCTCACATGGAACGCAGTCAAGGGCGCTTCCATGTATCTTGTTACGATCGGTGACAAGACCTACACCGTGCTCGGCACTTCCTTTGGGCTCGGCACCCTCGCGGACGGTTCCTACACCATCTCCGTCACTCCCGTAACGCACGGTGCAAACTCCCCTGCGGCAACGAGCATTACATATAAGAAGGAAACGCCCGCGGTTCCCGCAAATATCCGCCTCATCGGCACGGTCCTTTCCTGGGACGCAGTGGACGGCGCAACCTCCTATCAGGTGAAGTTCAACGGTAAGACGCTGGATGTTCCCGCAGGCGAGACTTCTCTTGACCTTGCAGATGCTGCTTCCTTTACCGAGGGCGCGGACTACACGCTTTCCGTCAAGGTGACCGGCGCGAACGCTTCTGCCGAGACCGAAGAGATCACCGTCCGTTACAACCAGATGGGCGATAAGCTGACCTACGGCGCAAGCGTGCTCCGCTGGACGCCCGTGCTCGGCGCACTTTCCTATGAAGTGCAGATGAACGACGGCGCGATCATCACCGTGGAGAACGGCGAGAACTTCCTTTACATCAACAGCTTTGACCGCGCGGGCGAAAACACCCTCCGCGTCAGATGCAACAACGGCAGCTATGTGTCCGAATGGATGGAGATCAAGGTCACCGCTCACGCAGTGACGCTGGACAGCCGCGGCGGCAGTGAAGTGGAATCCCTCTTCAAGGCAGTCGGCGACGTGATCGAACTGCCCGCCCTCTCCAAGAAGGGCTACGACTTCGCCGGCTGGTACAATCTCCCCGGCGGGGCCGAGGCAAACGGCAGAGAATACACCGACCGCTATTTCGTTGAGTCCGGCGAGCAGGTGCTCTACGCATTCTACACGTCCAAGGCGTACCGCGTGCGCTATGAGACCGGCGACGACTCCGACGAGTGGACGACCGTTTACTACGGCAAGAACTTCACCTTCAAGGCTCCCGCCTCTGCGGACGGCACCAAGGTGTTCGGCGGCTGGTACAGCGCTCCTTATGGCGCGGGTATCGCATTCACCGATGCCGAGGGCAATTCGCTCGCCCCCTGGAACTTTACCGATGACGAAGTGACCGTTTATGCCTTCTGGGTGGACGGTGTGCTCAACTATACGCAGATCGGCGGCGGTTACGCGGTTTCCAAGGGACCCCGCATCAACCTCGTCTCCTCTGTGACTATTCCCGCGGAATACAACGGACTGCCTGTGACCGAGATCCTGATGGGCGCGTTTGAAAACTGCACGACGCTCACCGAACTCCGCCTCCCCGACAGCCTGCTCCGCATCGCGGCTGACACCGCATTTGCGGGATGTACCAATCTGAAGTCCGTCGAGGTTTATGCCTCCGGCGCGAGCGGCGCCCGCTACTCCTCCGCAGACGGCGTCCTGTTCGACAGCGGCGATTCTGTGACCCCGCATGCGCCCCGTCCCGTGTTCATGCCCGTAGCAAAGACCGGTACCTACACGGTTCCCGGCGGCGTTGACATGATCCCGCGCAGTGCATTTGCAGGCAGCAAGCTCTCCAAGATCATCCTTCCCGTCAGTGTCAAGGAGATCGGCGTGGAAGCGTTTGCAAACTGCACCGAGCTGACTTCTGTTGCTTTTGAGGAAGCAGGCGCTACCAACGGTGTTGCCGGACTTACGATCGGAGACCGCGCGTTCCTCGGTTGCGAAAAGCTCGCGGTTCTCACGCTCCCCGCAAGACTGGAGAACATCTCCCTTGCCGGCTTCCGTATGACCGAACTGGGAATCTCCTTCACCGATACCCCGAGCGCTTTTGAAGGCTGCACGGCGCTTTCCGAGATCATTGTCGCCAAGGGACAGAACGCAAAGTTCACATCCGAGGATGGCGTGCTGATCGGAGAGAACGGCACCGCACTTCTGTACTTCCCCGCAGCGAAGCGCGCAGAAAACTATCAGATCCCCGCAGGTATCACCAGGATCGGAGAGGGCGCATTCCTGTCTGTTTCCGGCCTCACCGGTGAACTGATCCTGCCCGGACGTGTGACCTCGATCGGTACCGCGGCGTTCGCCGATTGTGCAAAACTGACCGCAGTTACCTTTGAGGAAGGCCTCAGCGACGTGACGATCGGTGACTATGCGTTCGCGTACACCGGAATTTCCACCATTACGTTCAATGAAGGCAGCCGCATTACCGGAATCGGCGCAGATGCCTTTGCAAAGGACGATACTTATGACAAGGTGGATGATGAGAAGGAGCTGATCCTTCCCGCGACCCTTACCTCTGTCGGCGACCGTGCCTTCGCCGGCTTCGGCTCGCTCGTGGTGACCATTGAGGAAGGAACTGCTCCCCTCTCCTTCGGCAACGATGTCTTCTATGACTGCTACATTTCGTCCCTGACTCTTCCCGCAAACGTGACGGCACTGCCCAACTTCTTCGGCGGTCTGTCCGTTGAGGAGATCCTCGTCAGCGAAGGCAACAAGGCGTTCGTCTCGGTGGAAGGCGTGCTTTACAGCAAGAACGCTGACGGCAATCCGGGCGTGCTCCTGGTTTACCCCTCCGGCAAGAGCGACGAATCCTTCACCATTCCCGGAACCGTCACGGCGATTGCGGACGGCGCGTTCAAGTATCACAGCGACCTTTCCGAGATTACCATTCCTGCTTCTGTTACTTCTATCGGTAAGGAAGCGTTCCGGGAATCCTCCCTGACAGCCGTTACTTTCGAGGACGGCGACAAGAAGCTTACGATCGGCGATTACGCATTCTGCGGTACGTCGATTGCCTCTGTTGAACTTCCTGCAAGAGCACAGAAGCTCGGCGAGTACGCACTTGCGGATATGGGTCAGCTGAGTGTTCTGACGCTCGGCGGCATTGAGTCCATCGGTGCACACGCGTTTGAAGAGACCGGTAACTGGAGGGGACTGAACATCGTTATCCCCGCAACCGTTACCGAGATCGGCGACTTCGCGTTCAACGAAGCCGAGAATGTCGAATCCATCACGTTTGAGGAAGGTTCTGCGCTCCGCACGATCGGCGCGTATGCCTTCGCTGAAACCGGCATTACCGAATTTACGGTTCCCGGCAGCGTGGAAACCATCGGTTCCTTCGCGTTTGCCGACTGCAGCTATCTCGAAAGCCTGGACTTTGAAGCAGGCGACGCTGACCTGATCTTCGGCGTTCCTTATCAGGGTGAATACGGCATGAGATACGGCAATGTCATCGACGGCACGGGTATCAAGGAACTCCACCTCCCGGCAAGACTGACCGAGATCGGAAGAGAAGCCTTTTCGCTGAAGTACAGTCTGAAGACCGTTACCTTCGGCGAAATCGACGAGGTGACCGGCAAGTCGAACAGCCGCCTGACCACCATCGGGCAGGGCGCGTTTGACAGCTGCTCTCTTGAGAATGTGTTCCTTCCCGCATCTCTCCGTAACACCGATGCCTCGATCGCGATCGGTGAGAGCGCATTCGCTTACGCGATCAACGGTACTCTGACCTTTGAGATGGGCGGCGACGCTCCTCTTACCATCGGCGCGAGCGCCTTCTCCGGCATCGACTTGGAGACCATTACGCTTCCCGCACGCCTTGCAACCTTTACCGATGCAAACGGCAACACGATTGCTCCTCTTGCAAACGGCAGAGGCGTCTTCTCGAGCTACGTCAAGAACTTTGTGATCGAAGGCAAGGGCGGCGAATACGCAACGAGCGACGGCGTTATCTACTCTGCCGACATGACCGAACTGATCTTCTGCCCTGCGGGCAAGGAAGGCACGGTCACGATTCCCGCATCCGTCAGGAAGATCCGCGAAAATGCATTTGCAAATTGCTCCGGACTGACCGCGATCACCTTTGAAGCCGGCAGTGCCCTGACCGAAATCGGTTCCCTCGCATTCAACTGGTGCACGGGGCTTACGGAACTGGCGCTTCCCGACAGCGTGGCGAAGATCGGTGCGGATGCGTTCGGCAACTGCACCGGGCTGACTGCTCTGACTCTGCCGGCGGCATTTACCGAGTTTGATTCTTCCATCATTTCCGGATGCAAGAACCTGAGAGAACTCAACGTCAGCGCGGCAAACACCAACTACAAATCCATTGACGGCGTGCTGTTCTCCGCGGACGGCAAGACGCTGGTCTACTACCTGGGTACCCGTACCGATACCGATTACACGATTCCCGCCGGCACCGAAACGATCGGCGAGGGCGCGTTCAATGCAAACGAATATCTCGCTCATGTGACCATCCCCGCTTCCGTGAAGCTGATCGGCGAGGGCTCGTTTGCCAGCTGTAAGTCGCTTGCCTCCGTTACCTTTGAGGCGGGCAATGAGCCGCTTGTCATCGGTTACAACTCTTTCTCCTACACGTCGCTTTCCGATGTGACCATCCCCGCAAGAGCCGTTGCCATCAACGGCTATGCGTTCTCCGGTGTCAAGACGCTGAAGACGATCCGCTTCGCGGACGGCAGTAAGCTCAACTCCATTGGTGACGGGGCATTCGCCTCCACCGGGCTGGAAGCAATCCTGCTTCCCGCAAGCGTGCGTGAGATCGGCGAGAGCGTATTCGAGAACTGCGGATCTCTCGTGGTCGCAACGCTTTCCGAGGGCCTTGTCACGGCAGGTGAATCTCTCTTTGAGGGTTGCACCTCGCTTGAAACCGTCTACCTGCCCGCAACGCTGGAGACGCTCGGCAACTTCGCATTCCGCGATTGCGAATCGCTGAAGAATGTCAACTTTGCAAAGGATTCTGTCATCAAGGTCCTGCCGGTCGGTACCTTCATCGGCTGCACGGGACTTGAGAGCATCGAGCTTCCCGCAAGCATCACCGAGATCCCCGACAAGAACACGGAGCTCTTTGCTGAGGACAAGGATATCGGTCTGTTCTCCGGATGCACGTCGCTGAAGCGCGTCACCTTTGCAGAGGGAAGCAAGTGCTCCAAGATCGGCGATTATGCCTTCGGCAAGACCGCTCTTGAGGAATTCGTCTTCCCGTCCGCTGTCACTTCCATCGGTGTGCGTGCGTTCTATCACACCAACCTCCGCAGCGTGACCATCCCCACGACCGTGACGCTCATTGATACCGGTGCGTTTGACGGATGCTCGCTTCTCACCTCCGTCAGGCTCGGCGCGGGCGTCAAGGAGCTGAAGTCAACCGTGTTCGCAAACTGCGAATCCCTGACGAGCTTCACCATTCCCGCAACGCTGACGGCAGTTTCTCCTGAAGCGTTCAGCGGTTGTGACAACCTTGACCGGTTCCTCCTGGAGGAGGGCAGTACCTCCTTCACCGAAAAGGACGGCGTCATCTACACCGTGAATTGGGAGATCGCGCTCTTCCCGGTCACCAAGACCGAGTACACCATCCCGAAGGAAGTCGTGTCTCTGCCCGAGAACTTCTTCAAGGATCACAACATCACTTCCATTTCCGTGGAAGAGGGCAACACCGCATTCCAGGCAATCGGCGGCGTGCTCTATGACGCGGCAATGACCAAGATCATCTACTTCGGCGATTCCGTCACCGAGTACGAGATTCCCGCGACCCTGCCGAGCGGCATGACCGAAGAGGAATTCTTCGAGGTGCTCTTCAGTGCGACCAACCTCAAGTACATCACCGTTGCAGCAGGCAACACCGCATATCAGGCGAAGTTCGGCGCGGTCTACGACATGGATTGGAACCTGCTCGTCTTCCCGATGGGTGCGACCGAGTACAAGATCCCCGTGGAAGTGACCAACCTTTCTCCGATGCTGACCTATAATACCTTTGCGGATTCTGCTCTCGAGACCGTAACCTTTGAAGAGGGTGAGCGCGCCGGCGGACTTACGATCGGCAACTACATGTTCCAGGAGGCTGCCAACCTGCAGTACGTCAGCCTGCCGGAAGGAACCGTCAAGATCGGACGGAGCGCATTCTCCAAATGTTACGCACTCCGCGTGGTGAACCTGCCTTCGACCCTGTCCAACATCATGGGCGCGTCGGGTGCCTTCTCGGCAAGCTCCGAGCTGGAAGCGATCAACGTTGCTCCCGGCAACGCGTCTTACGTGTCCGTTGACGGCGTCCTGTTCACCTCCGGTATGAGCATGGTTTGCTTCCCTGTGAAGAAGACCAGCTTCACCATCCCCGCAAGCATGACCAGCCTGCCGTCTCTCTCCAGCGCGAAGGGACTCCGGACCATCACCTTTGAGCGCGACGAAAACGGAAACGAGGTTCCCGGCGAAGCACTTTCCATCGCGTCCAACGCGTTCCGGAACCTTGAGAACCTGGTTTCCGTCGAGCTTCCCTCGCGTATCTCCTCCTTCTCCGTTGGTATGTTCTCCGGCTGTACGTCTCTGACCTCCATCCGCTTTGCGGACGGCGTGGAGAAGTACCGCACCGATGATTCCGGCGTGCTCTACGAGAAGAACGAGACCGGCTGGACGCTTCTCTACATCCCCGCAGGCGTGAAGTTCGACAGCTTTGAGGTTCCCGCGGATGTGACCGTTATCAACGGCGGTCTGTTCGCAAACACCGGCGTTAAGACGATTACCTTCGCAGACAGCGATCTGCCGCTTGAGCTGAAGAGCGGTGAATACACATGGTGCGAGAACCTCGGCGCTTACGGCGAATGGCATTATCTCGGTGCCTTTGCACTGTGCTCGCAGCTCACCTCCATCACGCTTCCCAATCGGGTTACTGTAATCGGTGAAGGTACGTTTGACGGCTGTGCGGCACTCACGGATGTGACCATCCCCGCAGGAGTAACCTCCATCGGTACCGAGGCGTTCAGCGGATGCACTTCGCTGAAGTCTCTGACCCTGCCCGCCGGACTTGAGAGCCTTGGTGCCAGCGTGTTCAAGAACTGCACGTCTCTGACCTCCATCACGCTTCCTGCTTCCGTCGCGAAGACCGGATATTACCTCTTTGAGAACTGGACGTCCGCACAGACCATCAACGTTGCATTTGCCGAGGACAAGGTGCCTGCCGGCTTCGACCGCGATTGGCTGAGAGGCAGTGAAGCAACCGTAAACTACGCGAACTGATACGCTTCTTCCGTATGCGCCCCCTTTCCCGTTTTCCGGAAAAGGGAGGCGCGAGACGGTTTCCCCGTTCCGCGGCAGCCCGTGGCGCCCGGACGGGAGACCTTCCGCGAAAAAACGTAAAGTACGCGATCTTCCGACTTTTTGATTGATACAATTGAGACAGAAAAGCATTCGTCGGGCGAACTATACCGGCGAATGCTTACTGTCGTTTTTAGAGAACTGCTCAAAATTTCCTGCATTTTACATTTTTTGCACAGCGCCTCCGTGACGTTTCCGGAAAAACGGCACGCTCCGGTTGACTTTTGCAGAGGAACCGGCACGCAATGATGCAAAATGCGCGGAACATACGCCTCCCGCCCTCGTCCAAAAGAAAAAGGTGAGGAGCGCGTTCTCGGGCAGATGCCCGTTTCCCGCCGGCGTGAGTCGGCAACACGTGTTACCGTCAACGGTGTTCCGCCGACGCGGATCCCGTAGCAACACTGTGGGCAGCGTCGGATTCCGACCGACCGGTTTTTTGCCCCGGCAACCGTCCCTCCACCTTGATGCGTTTGCCGCTGGTACACGCGGCAAATGAACACAGACAAGGAGATGATACTATGTACAAAAATGAAATGATGAAAAAATACCGCGCAAAGCTCGTAAGAGAGGGCATTGTGTCCTCGCTTGCTTTCGGGCTGATGTTCGGCGCGGCGGCGGATTTCCTCGCGGCACTTGTCGCCTGGATCTTTGCTTTTTCCGGCGTATGGCTTCCGCTTTGCGTCGGCGGTGCAGTGTTCGCGGTCAGCGCGGTACTGCTTTACATTCTGAAATTCCGTCCCACCGAGAGGGAAGTGGCGCTCCGCATGGACCGTATGGGTCTTGAGGAACGCACCGTGACCATGCTGGAACTTTCGGGCGAGGATTCCTATATTGCAAAAAGACAGCGCGAGGACGCGCGGGAGAAGGCGGCAGCCGTCACCCCTGCGCAGGTCAAAGCGAACTTCCCGCTGTACGCGCTCCGTCGCGGCGCGACGGTTCTGCTTGCCGTTGCGGTGTTCTGCGGCGCGGGCATGACGACTGTGATGGCGCTGACGGGCGCGGGAGTGATCCCGTCCCCCGACATTTTGCCCTCGGACGATCCTGCCGACCGGTACTTCAACGTGTCTTATCTCGTTGAGGGCGGCGGCGACATTGAAGGTGAGCCCGAACAGCCCGTGCTTGCGGGCGGCGATGCATCTCCCGTGGTCGCGGTTGCCGAGGACGGCTGGGTATTCGTCAAATGGAGCGACGGCATCGAGGACCCCGCACGCACCGATCTGAACGTCACCGAGGATTTGACCGTAACGGCGATCTTTGAGGAAATCGGCGAGGGCGGCGATGGCTCCGGCGATGATGACTCCACCTCCTCCGACGAGGGTGACCACGACAAGGACGCACCTGACGGCAATGATCAGGACAGTTCGTCCATCGGCGGCAGCAACGGAGACGGCGGCGAAGGTGACGGCAGCGGCAACAAGGGTGACGGCAGCGGTACCGGCGACGGCGGTCAGCAGGGCGACGGCAAGGGCAACGGCAGAGGCGACGGCGCCGGCGGTGGGGCTTCCGACTCCAGCAGCTTCAAGGACGGCAAGACCGATTACCGCGATGTCTATGATATTTATTACGACCAGGCAATGGAGATCCTCCGGAACGGCGGCGAGTTGCCGGATTATCTGAAGGAATTCATTGAAAAATACTACGGCAGCATCTGATCCGGGAGGATTCCCGATTGCATTCCAACCCGAAATTTGAAATACAGCAAAGGAAGAACAATTCATGATTACAGAGGAAAACATCCGTCAATTCAGTGAGAACTGCGAAAACATCTTCACCCAGATCCGCCGCGACGTCATCGGTCAGACCGAGGTCGTGGAGGGCACCGTCATTGCCATGATCGCGGGCGGTAACGTCCTGCTGGAAGGCGTGCCCGGCGTCGGAAAGACGCGTCTTGTGCGAAGCCTCGGCAGAGTGTTCGATATGCCGTTCTCCCGTATCCAGTTTACCCCGGACCTGATGCCGGCGGACGTGACCGGTACCAACATCATCGTCAAGGATGAGAACGGAAACTCCAGCTTCCAGTTCCAGCCCGGCCCGATCTTCTCCAACATCGTGCTCGCGGACGAAATCAACCGCGCGACGCCGAAGACCCAGTCCGCCCTGCTGGAAGCCATGCAGGAGCACACCGTGACGGTCATGGGTGTTTCCCGTAAGATGAAAGAGCCTTTCTTCGTGCTGGCGACCCAGAACCCGATTGAGCAGGACGGTACCTATCCTCTTCCGGAAGCGCAGATGGACCGTTTCATGTTCAACCTGATCGTTCCGAACCCGGGACTTGACGAGCTGATGGCGATTGTCAACATGACCCAGAAGACCATGGCGGAGGTCGCAGAACCCGTGTGCAGCGGCGAGGAGCTGCTCCGCATGAGAGAGACCGCAAATCAGGTTCCCGTCGCAGAGGAGGTTATGCGCTATGCCATGACGCTCTGCTCGGCAACCCACGCGGACAGCGAATGCGCGTCCGCGGCGGCGAAGAAGTACGTCCGTCTCGGTGCCAGCCCGCGTGCGGGTCAGGCGCTCATCTCCGCGGCAAAGGTCAAGGCGCTCATGAAGGGACGCTTCAACGTGTCCTTTGGCGACGTCAACTCGCTTGCCATCCCCGTCCTGCGCCACCGTATGAAGCTCAACTTTGAAGCAATCGCGGACCGCGTTTCCCCGGATACCATCGTAAAGGAGATCATCGAAGAGGTCTCCGGACGCTTCGGCATCAGCGAGAAGAAGGCGGAAACCGTGACGGCAAAAGAGGAAAAGAAAAAGGGACTCTTCGCCGGTAAGAAAGCATAAGAAGCCCGTGAATCTCCGAGGCGGGACGCCTGTGTCCCGCGCCATCTCGCCACCTGCCCCCGCGGGGCAGGTGGCGGCGGAGCGTTCAGGCTTGGACGGCTCCGCCGTTTTGCGGGAGCCGGTACCGGGGAAGGGCTAAAACCCTTTTCGGGTGCCGATGACCGCAGGATACGAAAGAAAGGAACTTTTGCACAGAGAGAAAAAGCGCAAAAGACGGGTTTTTAACGCATGAAGACCTCTTATCTCAACGACGCGTTCTTTTCCAGATTGGAAACCTGCGCGCTCACGCTTCGCCGCGACCTCGAAGGCTTCTTCGGTGGGAAACATCTTGTCAAGACCTACGGTCAGACGGTGGAATTCGCGGATTACCGGGAGTATATGCTCGGCGACGACATCCGCCGGATCGACTGGAATCTGTACAGCCGGTTTGAAAAATATTTTCTCAAGCTCTTCACGGACGAGCGGCAGATGCACACCCAGATCTTCCTTGACTGTTCCGCCTCCATGGGCAAGGTCAATCAGAAGAAGGGCGCTTACGCCATTGCCGCGGCGGCGGCACTCGGTTTTCTGTCCGTACATAACACCGACAAGGTGTCCTTCAAACTGATGAAGGGCGACCGGGCGGAGGATCCGTTCGGGACGCTTGTCGGGAAAAAAGCGTTTTTCCGCGCCATTTCCTCCCTTGAGGAAACGGAATTCGACGGGGACGTGGATATTGCCGCGGCGGTGACCGGTACCGAGACCGGAAGCCGGGACGGTCTCAGTGTGATTATTTCCGACTTCTTCACCGAAAACGACTGGAAGAAGGCGGTGGATTATCTGAAATACAAGCAAAGACAGGTTCTGCTTCTGCAGATCCTGACGCCCGACGAGCTGGATCCCTCGTATTCCGGAAACGTCAATCTGATGGATTCCGAGGCGGTGGACCTGTTCGATGAGCGCAATATGCGCCTCAAGATCAACGCGGGTCTGCTTTCGGCATACAGCGAGGCGATGCGTGATTTTCTTGACGGAATCAAAACCTTTTGCTCGTCGCGTGACGCCGGTTACTTCACGGTTAATACCAAGGAGCCGATCGAGCGCGTGATCTTCGGCGAGCTTCTGAAAGCAGGTATCATGAAATGAGTTTACTCCTTCCGCTCGGTCTGATAGGTCTTGCCGGTGTGCTGGTACTGATCTTTATCTACCTCATCAAGCCGAATTATCAGCAGAAATTCGTTTCCAGTACCTACGTCTGGAAGCTGAGTCTGAAGTACAGAAAAAAGCGCCTCCCGGTCAGCAAGCTGCGTAACATTCTGATTTTCCTCTGCCAGCTGCTTGCCCTCACTGCGTTCGGGCTGTTGCTTGCGCAGCCGGTCATTCCGCAGGAGACGACGACCCCAAAAAACGAAAAGATTGCCATCATCGACGCGTCGGCAAGCATGCTGGTGACGTCGGACGGCGAGAGCCGGTTTGAGCGCGCGGTGAAGCAGGTGAAGGACCTCGCCGAGACCACGCTTGCGGACGGCGACGGTGCGATTTCCGTCATCGTGGCGGATTCCGACGCGTACCTGCTCATCTCCCGCGCCACCGCGGAAAATCTGGATGAAGTGCGTTCTCAGCTGAACGCGCTCACCGAGGGCAGTACCAAGTGCGGATTCGGCAGTGCCGACCTTGACGGCGCGGCAAAGCTCGCCGAGGAGATTCTCGCGCGCAACTCCGAATCCGAGGTGGTGCTCTTCACGGGTACCGAGTACATCGACAAGGGCGCGTTCACCGTGGTGGATGTGTCCGGCGAGAACGACTGGAACGTCGCAGTGCTGGACTGCAAGCCCACACTGCTTGATACCAACAATTATTCCTTCTCCGTGGAAGTCGGCTGCTTCGGCAGATCCAAATCCGTCTCCGTGGTGTGCGAGCTGTTCGGGGTCAACAAGAAGACCGACAAGGACGGCAAGGTCACCTCGCCCGGCAAGAATCTGACCGCGGTCAAGACCGAGTACTTCAGCGATGCCATGCCGGAAAAGACCCTTACCTTCACGACCGAGGACTTTGACGGCAACAGCGAACCGATCGTTTCCTTTGAATATATGTATGTTCACGTGGACGAGGCGGACAGCTTTGAGAAAGACAACACCTACAACGTCTACGGCGGCGAAAAGCCGGTTCTGAGGATTCAGTACGCAAGTACCAAGCCGAACAACTTCTTCTCCGGTATCCTCCGCACGCTCCGCCAGACCGAGAAGAATCTTTACAATATAGAGATTAACGAAGTCTCTCCCGCCTCTGCGGCGACTGAGGGCTATGACCTGTACATCTTCGAGCATAAAATGCCGGAAATCCTTCCGACCGACGGCGTTGTGATCCTGATCGACCCCGACGCGGCTCCCGAAGGAAGCGGACTGCGTCTCGGCGATACGGTGACGGTGGACAGCGATTCCACGCTGGCATCCGGTCAGTCGCACCCCATTATCGCAAACATGAACCCCGACCGGATCACGGTGGCGAAATACCGCAAGATTCTGTCAAACGACGGCTATGAGGAACTGATGTACTATCACGGCGACCCGGTGATCCTTCTCCGGGAGGACAACCGCGAAAAGGTCATTGTCCTGGCGCTCGACCTGAATTACTCCAGCCTCGGCGCCGTGGTGGATTTCCCCATGCTGGTATACAACATTTATTCCTATTTCCTCCCGGCGACCCTGACGGGCAACGCCTATGAGGTCGGAGACACGGTGACGGTCAACGCCCGCGGCGACGGACTGACGCTGGACGGTCCCGGCTTCTCCAAGACGACCTTTGGTGTGCTTCCCGCGACCGTGACGGTCAACCAGCCGGGCGACTACACGCTGACCCAGATCAACATGAAGGGCGAGGCGCAGGTCGAACAGTTCTTTGTGCATATTCCGAAAGAACAGAGTAACCTTTCCCGCCGGGTGGACGAGCTTCCGCTCCTCCGCAGTGAAACGACGACGGTGGAGGTCAACTATGACCTGCTTCTGTGGATTGCCGCGGCGGCGCTCCTGCTTCTGTGCCTGGAATGGTGGCTCCATGCACGGGAAAATAACCAGTAAGAAAGGAGATTGCAATGTCACACTTCCAAATTGATTTTGCCCGCCCGTGGCTGCTTCTCCTGCTCATCCCCGCGCTTGCGCTCACCCTCATTCCGTTTTTCCGGCTTGCGAAGAAATTCCGCCGGACGCGCAACCGCGTCATCTCCGTCGTGACCCACGCGCTCGCGGTGACGCTCTGCGTTCTCCTGGTCGCCGGAATTTCCTTCTCCTACGAGCTTCCCAACAAGAACAACGAGCTTCTCGTGCTCGTCGATGTGTCCGACAGCGGCAGTGAGTCGGCGGAATCCCGCGACGACTTCGTCCGCACCGTGATCGATGCCTGCGACAAGAACTACAAGGTCGGTGTCATCACCTTCGGCTACGATACGGTCTATGCCGCGCCGCTGTCCTCGAACACCCGCGACACCTACCGCCAGTATCTTTCCGCCGACAAGCCGGATACCTCGGCGACCGACATCGCGTCCGCCGTCCGCTTTGCGTCGGAGCAGTTTTCCAACCCCAAGACGGCAAAGATTCTGATTCTTTCCGACGGCTTTGAGACCGACGGGGAAGCGCTTTCCGCTGTCAAGCTTGCCGCGGCGAGCGGGATCAAGGTGGACACCGTGGAGTTCCCGAACGCCGCGCACCCCGAAATTCAGATCGTTGACGCCAAAATGCCCGAAGACAAGATCGTGGTCGGGCAGGAGGTCAAGATCACGCTGACGGTGGAGACCAACCTCCGCGCAGAGGAGACCGTGACCGTCAACGTCTCGGATATGGGCTACCACAGCAGTTCCAACCAGATCACACTCAAAAACGGAATCCAGACGGTCGAGGTTCCGCACGTCTTCCAGTCCGCCGGTGTCCATGACCTCCGGTTTGATCTGGAAACGGTCACGGGCTCCGACACCGTGGCGGACAACAACCTCTATCATTCCTACATCAATATTCCCGTGCTGGAACACATTCTGGTACTGGAGAACATCCGGGGCGAAGCGGATACGCTTGCCTCCATCCTCGGAGAGGATCACGAGGTGACGGTGGTCAATATCCACACGGACCCCGACCTGATCCCGAAGGACGCGCGTGAGCTTTCCGCCTATGAGGAGGTCGTGCTGGTCAACCTGTCCAACGCGGACCTTTGCGGCGCGGAAATGCCCGAAAACTTTGTTGAGTCGCTGTATGACTACGTTTACAACCTCGGCGGCGGACTCTTCACCGCAGGTGGCAAGAACGATCTGGCACCCGACGGCGTGACCCTCATCCCCCATGCGTATAACCGTACGGATATGGCGGACAGCCTGTTCCAGCAGATGCTTCCCGTGCAGGTCATTGACTACACACCCCCTGTTGCCGTTATGATCGTCGTGGACGCTTCCGGCTCCATGAGCAGCGGCAGATACGAAGCGGCGCTCAAGGCGGCGGAAGGCATTCTGAATACGCTGACCGACCGCGATTATTGCGGCGTCATGACCTTCAGCACTTCCGCGACCGAGGAGATCAGCGTGATGCCGGTCTCCCAGCGTGACCGGATCTTAGATACCATCCGCGCTCTTGCGGGGAATCAGGATGGCGGCGGTGCGGCAGGGCAGGGCGGTACCGTGTTCTCCGGTGCGATCGACCGTGCCGGCAGAGCGCTTGCCCCCATTCCGGTCGAGCGGCGGCACATCGTGCTGGTGACCGACGGTAACCCCTCCGATCCTCTGGAACAGCCGGAGCAGGGAGATCAGGAATATTACGGCAAGTACATTTCCTACAACTACAACCAGAACAACACCACCATGTCCATCTTTGCGGTCGGCATGACGAGCGGCAGCCGGGAGGACCTTAAGAAGGCGGTCACAATGGGACACGGCAATTTCTACGATATTCCTCTGTCCGACCTGGACCGCATCACGACCTGCGCCCGCGAGGATCTTGCCGAGGTCACGCTGTCCGAGATCTGCGACAACATTGAGTTTACGCCGAAGGTCAAGGATCAGACCTCCGTGTTTGTCGGCATTGACTCCACCATGAAGATTCCCGTGCTCCGCGGGTACTACGGTACCAAGGCGAAGGACGGTGCAAAGGTCCCGCTCAATTACGACTATGTCCCGATCTACGCCGAATGGGATTTCGGCGCGGGACGCGTCGGCAGCTTTCTGTCGGATCTCGGCGGTGCGTGGTCGCGTGATTTCGTGACCGATCCCGTCGGTGTCCAGCTCATCAAGAACATTGCGGAAAGCCTTGCGCCGGACGATACCATCGAGGCGGACCGGCTGAACCTGATTCTCAAGACCAACAAGGACAACTACACGACGCGTCTTGACGTTTTCACACAGCTTGCCGAGGGTGAGAGCGTGCTTGTCACCGTGAAACCGCTTACCGACACCGCCATGGATTTCTACGGCGGCGACGTCCCCGTCACGCCGGTCGGCGACAATGTGGGCTTTGGCTTCCACATCATGCGCGGCGGACTTTACCGTATCCTTGTTGAAAAGAAGGACGCGGCAGGCAACACGGTTGCCGAGCGGACGGTTTACGAAACCTTCTCCTATTCGGAAGAATATGACGCATTCCGCGCGGCAGATGAGGGCACGCTTCTGCTCCGTTCTCTTGCCGGGGGCGGCAACGGCGAGGTCATCACCGATCCGGTGGAAGCGTATGCATCCTTTGCGAAGACTTATGCCAAAACGACCGATCCGCGGATGGTGTTCCTCATCATCGCCATCGTGTGCGTGCTCCTTGACATTGCGGTCCGCAAGTTCAAATTCAAGTGGCCCCATGAAATTCTGCGCGACCGGCGCGAGCTGAAACAGCTTGCGGGCGAGCGGTCCGACGCGGAAAATACCGGAAAGGGAGGAAAAACGGAATGAAAAAACACGTAAGCCTGATTTTGCTCTGTCTTTCCCTCGCCCTTGGGCTGACCCTGCTTCTTTCTTCCTGCGCGGGACGCGCTCTTGCGACCCCCGCAAGGGTCGCGGTCGATCAGATCACGCTGACGCTTTCCTGGAAACCCGTCGGCGGCGCGGCGTACTACACCGTGGAGATCAACGACGGCAAAGAAAAGGTCCAGAAGGACTCCGGCAAAAACGAATATTCTCTGGAGCGCCTCGCGGAAGGTACCTACACCATCCGCGTCCGGGCGGTTGCCAAGGATTCGGAGGAGGGACGGTCGGATTCCGCCTGGTCGGAACCCCTGACCTTCGTCCGTGAAAAGGAAACGGGTCTTGCCTTTACGCTTTCGACCGACGGACGTTCTTTCCTGGTATCCGGCGTCGGCTCGGCGGAGGGGGAGATCACGGTTCCTACCACCTATCGCGGTCTCCCGGTCACGGGGATCGCAGACCGCGCCTTCTATAACTCGGGTGCTGTCACTTATGTGCACCTGGGGGAGGGAATCACCTCCATCGGCAAGCAGGCGTTTGCAAACTGCTCTTACCTGACCGGTGTGGATCTTCCCGATACCCTGACCGAGATCGGCGTTTCGGCGTTCCAGAGCTGCCGCGCGTTTACCAAACCGCTCCGTATTCCGGACAGTGTGACAACGATCGGCAAGCAGGCGTTTGAATATTGCCGCAAGCTTCCCGCCGTCACCTTCGGAAGTAAGACGGCAAGCATCGGCGAGGCGGCATTCGGCGGTTGTGAGGCACTCACCTCCGTCACGCTTCCCGACAGCCTGACAGAACTCGGCGAGAGTGCGTTTGTGGACTGCCTGTCCCTGTCTTCCGTGACCATCGGAAACGGGCTCGGCGTCGTTCCTGCCAACGCTTTCAACGGCTGTATCGCGCTTGCGTCGGTCAGTCTCGGTTCCGGTGTGACCGAAATCGGAGACGGCGCGTTCGGCGCGTGCACGTCGCTCGGCAGCATCCGCGTCGGCGAAGCGCTGACCGGGATAGGCGAGAAAGCGTTTTCCGGCTGTACCTCACTTTCCGAGGTCACCGGCATCGGCGCGTCGCTGACACGGATCGGTAAGAACGCGTTTGCCTCCACCGCACTGTTTGACGGTGCCAAGGAAAACGCCGTGTACGTCGGCGGATGGTTCCTCGGTGTGAAGAACGGCGACATGCGCGGCATGACGATTGCGGACGGAACCGTCGGCATCGCGGAGTACGCGCTCTCGGGCTGTGAGTATTTCGACGACCGCCTGACGCTTCCCGACAGCCTTTTGTATATCGGTACCGGCGCGTTCTCCAACTGCAAGAAGCTGAACGCCGTTATCATCGGCAAGCGCGTGAGAGAGATCGGAGACGATGCGTTCCTCGGTTGCGTTGCTCTGACCAACGTCATTCTCGGTTCCTATGACCGCTCCCAGTCGAGCGGACTCGGCGAGAGCAGCCTTGAGACGATCGGCAGATATGCCTTCTACTCCTGCTCCTCACTCAAACTCGTGACAATGCCGGACTGCGTGCGGTCGATCGGACAGTACGCCTTCCGGAAGTCCGGAATCTATGAAAACGCGAAGCGCGATGTGTACGCCGGCAACTGGCTGGTGGACTGCAAGAGCGACGGTGCCTACGGCACGGTCGCGGTTGCGGAGGGTACCGTCGGTATCGCGGATTATGCATTCTACAACTGCGTCGGTGTGACGGGAGTCATTCTCCCCGAAACCGTGCGGGTGATCGGCAGAGGTGCGTTCTACAAGTGCAGACTGCTGTCTTCCGTCAACCTCCCCGCGGGAATTACCGAGATCAAAGATTATACCTTCTACCATTGCGATTCGCTGGTGCTTCCGGAATTCCCGGAGGGACTGACCCGCATCGGACGCTCCGCGTTCTACAAGTGCCGGTTGGTTTCCGAGGACGGGGAGAGCGAAGAGAACCGCCTGGTAATCCCCGACAGCGTCCGTGAAATCGGCGCGTTCGCGTTCTACGGCTGTGTGTATACCTACACCGACCGCGCGACCGCCCTGCAGATGACCGGCGGCATGGATTACCTCGTGATCGGCTCCGGCGTTTCCCTGATCGGAGAGCAGGCGTTCTCCGGTATGACGACGCTCCGCGGCGTGGCGCTCGGTTCGTCGGTGACCGGTATCGGCGACAAGGCGTTCTACAAATGCACCTCGCTTGCCGCAGTGGATTTTGACCCGGCGCTCGTCTCCATCGGCGAAAAGGCGTTCTACCAGTGTTCCGCGCTGGAGAAGATCCGCCTGCCCGCAAGCCTTGAGACCATCGGCAGATACGCATTTTACAAATGTACCTCCGTGAAGGTTCTGGAGCTCGGCGGTGCCCGTGAGATCGGCGACGCCGCGTTCCTCGGCTGCACGGGACTGACGGAACTGAACCTGCCCGAAACCCTGACGGTGATCGGTAAACAGGCGTTCCGCGGTTGTACGGGGCTTTCCGGCGTCGTGCTCGGCACCGGAATCACTTCGGTCGGTGCGCACGCATTCTACGGCTGCCCGAATCTCACCGTTTTCCTTGCCGGGGAGGAGATTCCCGCAGGCTTTGACGAACGGTGGAATTCCTCCTACCGTCCCGTTGTACTCGGCACCGCGGTCGGGGAGGACGGAACCGTCAGCTTCGTGATCGGAGCGGGAAATCCGAAGAACCTCAACCAGAGCAACGTTCTGACCGCGCCCGGAAAAGAGGGCATGACCTTTGCGGGTTGGTCGACCGTCCCGGATGCATCCTCTGCGGAGTATACTCCCGGAAATGTGAAAAATGCGCCCGACGGAACCCGCCTGTATGCGGTCTATCAGCGCAACTGATAAAGTATTTCCGAATACCCCGGCGGCGCCATGCGCGTTGCCCGTGAGATTTTCTGAAAAAGAAAGGAAACATATCCTATGAAGAACAAGTTTTCCGCCCTTGCGGCGCTGCTTCTTCTTGCCCTCGTGGTGCTCTTTGCTTTTGCCGGCTGTGCCGGCGGCGTCAAGGAGCTTTCCGTCGATCAGGCGCATAAGCCCCAGACCGTGTTCGTGCTGGGCAACGACCTGGATCTGTCCGCCGGCATGCTGACGGCGGACGGCAAGTCCGTCGCCATGACAGACAGCGGCGTTGAGGTGTCCGGCTATGACAAGGACCGCCTCGGCGAGCAGACCCTGACCATTACCTACAAGAAGAAGACCGTCGAGCTCAAGGTGACGGTGGTTCCGCGTGTCCAGACGGCGGAAAAATATGTGTATTTTATCGGCGAATCCGTTGACGCGGTGTCCCTGCGTCTCAAGATCACCAAGGACGACGGCACCAGCTTTTCCGTCGCGGCGACCGATGCGGGCGTGACGCTGACCGGCTTTTCCTCCGACAAGGAAAACGACGCGCTGACCCTCGAGGCAGTCTGCCAGAAGGACGGCGAGGAGTACCGCGGTTCCTTTGAGGTCTCAGTGGTCAATCCCTCCGTCAGCATCAAGAACCCCCGCAAGACCAACTACGGCAGCCACGAAACCGAGCTGGACCTGACCGGCTTCACGCTTTCCATGAAGTCTGCGGACGGCAAGACGACCCGCAACATCAACAATACCGATCTTGTGACCGAGGGCTTTGACCCCACGCTTGCAACCAAGGACAACCCCTATGTGACCGAGACCATCCGCGTGCTGTACGGAACGCGCGAAATGGGGTCCTTTGAGATTACCGTCAGTTACAGCAACGTTTCCAAGGTCCGCGACGCGGCGAAGGAATTCGCAAAGCTCGACTGGTCGGAATACAAGTACACCGAGAACGGCAGAATGCACCTGCCCGCAGGCACGACCGATGAGCTCGGCAAGAGCGCGATGGACACGCTTGAAATGTACTACGGTCTGACCTCCAAGGAAAAGGAACTGATTGCGCAGGACGACCTGGATGCGATCGCGCGCCTTGCCACGGTGTATGGCTACAACGAATGGAATGCCGCTGTCAATCGTGCATACGAGGGCGTGTTCCAGATAGACCTCGGCTCCATTTCCTACACCTGCGAGAGTTTTGATGCCGCTAAGGCGGGTCTTGCGAAGCTGCAGGCAAAGAGCGACGACGACACCAAGCTGATGCTCCGGTACGGCACTCTCCTCACCAATACGGAGCTGACCGACCGCTGCGAGAATACCGTGATCTACAAGGACGCCAAGATGGACGGCGCGGACGTGGACCTTGCGGTCGGACATCTTGTGACCATTGTGTACGGCTCCGGCTTCTTCAACAAGGTGGAGAGCGTGCTTGAGAAGATGGTTTCGCTTCCCGAAACGCTGAACGTCCCCGCGGACTGGAAGGCATCCGACCTGCCCGCATACAAGGACGCGATCGAGTCTGCATACCAGGTTGTTATGGATATCAGCTTCAGCGATGCCGGCGAGCTCGGTGCTCTGGAGATCGTAAACAACTGGCGGGAAAAGAAGGATTTCTTCGATATTCTCTACCGTTATTACTATGATGTTTATACCGGAGAGGACAAAACTGCATCCGACGCCGCAAGCAAGAAGATCGATGAAATGACGGAGGTCTATTTGCCCGGTAAGATGGAGGAGCTCCGCGTAACGGTCATGTCTGCAATGTACGTACAGGCTGCAATGAAGAAGATCGTTGAAAACATTTCGTATTCCGGGGATACGGTGCCAAGCATTATGGAAAGCTCCATGTTCTTCTCTTTCTACCGCGACGCGGTCAGAGAGAGCGAGGAACTGCTTGCGACCAATGACCCGATGTACCTTGAGGTCTATTCCCGTGTGTTTGCAGGTGCGATGACTTTGCTTCAGAACGGGGAATGCGGATATTATAAGCTGCTCGGCACTGCCGCGTTTGATGAGGGATGCATTGATGTTCTTCAGAAGTATCTTGACCTTTGGGAAGCTTTTGGAAGCGATCCTTCTTATGCCGGAACCAAAGAATTCGGCGTGAAAGTCAACGAGATGTTCCTCGCATTTGCCGACCTTGATCCCAATCGTCAGTACAATGTGCTCCATACCATCAACTATCTCTATGGTGACCCGCTGGAATTCACCGCGCTCTATCCGAACGGAGAGAACGGACTGTATTCTGAATTTGCATCCTTTATTTACGCGTATTATCTGGAGCAGCTGGGTATTAAGGTCGATACCGAGGAAGAGAGCACCGCATATGACGTGTTCTCCGGACTCCTTTACTCGATGGAATGCTTTGCAAACGGCGACTGGACTTCTTTCGGCACGATCCTGTCCGACGTGAACGGGCTGTATGAAAAGTGGAGCGGTGCCGATCGTGTGACCTTCGACACGCTTCTGAAGCCTGTTCTGGAAAAGTACAACGGCTACCTGTCTATGTTTGAAGCAAAGACTGACGGGGAGGGGAAGACCTCCTATGTGTTCAAGCGGATCGATCTTGGCGAATATGCCGAGGTATTTACGCAGCTTGAGGGTGAATTGACCAGACTGCAGATCGCACAGCTGTTTATCGAGAGTCTGGCGGAGATCACCGGCGAGTCCGTACCGCTCTATCTGCCCTATCTTGCTTCTTACGAAAAAGCAAGATTGCTGAAGGAACAGATTCTGAACTGCGGCGATCCTGAAATTCTGCGTGCGTATTACTTCCAGCCGGATGGCTCGGATACCGCTCTCCCGCTCTACAATGCGGTATACGACGTGGATGCGACCACGCTCCGGTATCTCTACAGCCTCGGAGTGGATGCAGAGCAGTACGAAAAGGCGACTGATCTGCGTAATTTCCTTAAGACGTATGCGGATTATTACTGGACGACTGTCAGTAAAACCTATCCTTCTTTCCAGGATACGATCGGTAATGTGTTTGTCATGAATGCGGATTCCATCCGGGAAATGACGAATGCGTTCCGCGCACTGTCGGCGGATGAGCAGCACCTCCTTCTGACACTGGACAGCATGAACCTGTACTACGGCGGTCTGGTCCTGCACTTTACGGAGAACTTCAAGACGAGCTATCAGAAGCTTCCGGACCTCGCGTCTGCTCTGTTCTCGGTGGAGATCTATACCTTCACCTATCGCATGAATCCGGACGGTGTTTACACCCAGACAAACGGTTCTCAGATCACGTTTAAGCAAATGCTGCTTGACAGCTGGGACGAGTTCGCCTACGGCGAGAACGGCTACCGTTCCCTCACGGAGGATGAAAGATCTGTATTTGACAGTTACCTTGGCGATATGTATGAATACTATCATGCGGTCATTGAGGAACTGAAAGCAGGGAACTGAACAAAAAACAAAGAAATCCCCCGGAGCACACAGCGCTCCGGGGGATTTCTTATGTTACTTTCTTAAGTCAGAAATATTCGGACGGATTCCGGTTCCCCTCGTACTGAAAATATTCGTTCGGATAAGCCAGGACGATGTTGCCGGTCTTCTTTTCCTCAACAACGGTGAACCCGTCGCCGGGTTGTGTGACTTCATAGAGCCCGAAGTCGGATAACGGGTACTCCTTACTCCAAAGGAAATTTTCCTGCGGGAGCCGGAGGACCTTTCCGTTTTCAAACTGAATGCTGTAAATGCTGACGGTCCGGTAGTAGGATTTGTATTTGCTGGCCAGGTAGTGCTCTTCGTCCCGTTTCAGCACGGTTTGTGTCGTGATCCGATAGGAATCGAGCGAGATCTTCCGGATCTGATAATTATGCCGGATCGACCAGAAAATCAAGTCTCCGATCACGAATACGAATAAAGCGGAGAACACAATGATTTCAAAGTTCTGAGAGGCTCCCGCCTTCCCGAACAGGAACAGCAGAAGCTCGGTCAGGACGACCAGACTTGCTGCCAGAGCGGCTGTAATGCAGATTTTTATATAAGTCGCTTTTGAACTTGCCGGCGGGTATTTCAAAGCCGTTTTGAGGTCCCGCTCAATCTCTTTGTCTGTGAAAATCTCCCTTTTCATCGTGGTATTTCCACCGCCTTTCCTCTTTATGATATCATAATTGCTTCCGTTTTGCAAGGGGCGGATGCTGTTTTTTTGCACAAGCCAGCCGGTTGCGCTTCCGTTATCGTTTTTGGGCACAGTTCCGTTGTGTCAGCGGAACGAAGCCCCCGGACGCCCGGATGTCCGGGGAAGCTTTGGGGAAGGGAGACCCGGGACCGGTCTTGGGCATGTTTGCCGGGATCCGGTACACTTTTACCCGGGATCCGAGACGCTTCCGTCCGGAAATCGGTATATTGCCTCCCAAATCCGTGGCGTTCCCGTCTGAAAATCGGGTGTCCCCGCCCGTGTTCCGGGCTTTCCCACCCCAAATCGGAGTATTTCCGCCCGGAATCCGGACCAAAATCGGGGGAGGTATTTCCGCCCGGGTTCCGGGCTTCCTCACCCCAAATCGGAGTATTTCCGCCCGGAATCCGGGCGGTTTTCTGACGTCGGCAGCCGGGCTGAAAGCACGTTATATTTTCGGAATTATTATTTTCGGGGCATACAACCTCTGCCGTCAAACCGGCTGGGATTCCCCTGATTTTGCCGCACGCCAGAATTGGGTTTTTGGTAAATATTATACAATATTCGCCTGAAGGCACTTGCTTATTTGACCAAATATCCATTTTCATTCATTGCTGGAAAAATATTGATAACTTTCCGGGCTGGTGTTATAATGGCTGAGCAGGAATCATTTTCCTGAATTTCACAAAAAAGAAAGGCATAATATGAAAAAGATCGGACTTCGTTCACTCTCTGTATTTCTGGCAGTCCTGATGATCCTGTTTGCTTTCCCCTTGCAGGTCATTGCCGCAGAATTGCAGAACCAGACCCCCGTCGGGGACACAGCGGCTTCGGGAGAGGCTGTCACGAGCACGCCGATTCCGGGCGTGGATTATGAGGTGACGGCATTACGCGAAGAAAACGTCAAACATTTTCATCTGACGGACGGCTCGTATGTCGCCGTATCTTATGACGTACCGGTTCACTACGCAGATGAAAGCGGTGACTGGCAGGACATTGACAACCGGCTGGCAGACAGCGGAAGCGACTTTACCACGCGGGACGCAAGAGTGAAGTTTGCGAAGAAGATCACCGGAAACGGGGAACTGTTTACCATCCATGACGGGAACAGGAGGCTGTCCTTCTCCCTGGTCGGCGCCTTGAAAAAGACAGTCGGCACAGTGGAAGATAACGGGGACTCCGATACGGGTGCGGATACTGTGCAGAAGTGGATGGAGCTCAAACATCTTTCTTCTTCCATTATTTATCGGGACATTCTGCCGGGCACGGATGTGGAATACCTCCTTGATGCCGGGAGAATGAAGGAAAACATCATTGTCAGAGAAGCCGCAGCAGAGTACCGCTATGTCTTTGAACTCACACTGAATCACCTTTCCGCCCGGTCCAACGAGGACGGTTCGATTTCCGTCACGGATCCGGAAAGCGGGGAAACCGTATATTATCTGCCCGCTCCGGTGGTTTATGACGCGGCGGGGGCATATTCCTATGACGCGGTGTCGTATACCCTTTCGGAGGGGAAGGATAACAAGCTCACTCTGACGCTGGAGGCAGACCCCGCGTGGGTCAACGCCCCGGAGCGTGTTTTCCCGGTTACGGTCGATCCGACGATTAACGGGGCCTACAGTGAATTCAGCGATACCTATATTTCCGAAAAACCTCCGAAATCGGTACATGGTGTAGCCGATACGCTTCGCACCGGTATCACGTCTTCCGGAGGAACCCACATCATTTACTGGAAGCAGAATCAGCTTCCGACGCTTCCCAAGGGGGCGCAGGTGACCGACGCAAAACTCAGCCTGTATTTTAAGGATTCCGACGGACCGATCAATATCAGCGATACCGAACTTGCACTTGGTATCTATCGGGTTTCAGAAGATTGGACTGAGTCTCTGAACTGGAATGCGTATTCTGACCAAAACATGGGAAAAATCGCCGAGTTACAGGACTTTACGGTAATTGATTCACTCTCCTCCGTGGGATCTTATATCAATTGGACAATTTCCGATCTTGTACGGTCATGGTACGGAGGAACTTCAAATTACGGGGTTGCAATCAAGCCTATCGGCGGAACAGCCAGAAATCTGGATTTTGCCTCCTCCGACGCTCCCGGTAATCGTCCCCGTTTTGCGATTCAATATAAGGTCGTCAATGGTTTGGAAGATTACTGGAGCTATTCCTCGCACGGTGCCGCAAATGCGGGAACGGGACACGTCAATCTTGCGACCGGCGAACTCAGCTTTGTTTTCCCCACCGTTTCCTCCGGGGAAAATCTGTTCGGCTACCAGCTGGGGCTGGTTTACAACCAGTCGAAAATCAACGGTGCGGACGCCCCGATCGCCAATACGCTGACGGATTACCGCCTTACCTGTCAGGAAACGGTTACCGCCTACACGTATCTCTCAGAATCCGGAACGGAGACGACCGCTTACATCTGGACGGACGGCGACGGCACTGCACATTATCTGCTTCCCGGCGGCGATGGAAAATACTTGGATGAAGACGGGTTGGGACTGACTCTGCAAAAGCAAAGCGATTCCACATTTCTTCTGACAGACAAAAACAATACCAAGCGATATTTCAATACTTCCGGTTATCTGGACCGGATGCGGGACAAGATCGGAAACCGCGTTGTGTTTACGTATACCACGGTAAACGGGTACAAGTCGGTATCCGGGATCAACATCTACCCGGCGGGAAGCAGCAAAGCCATATCCACCCTCAGTCTGACTTATGAAAGTTCCGGGGTTCTCAAGACCGTAAAGAACGAAAAGACTTCGGAAACCGTTACGTTTGAATATGACGGCGCCGGAGGAACCTCGATCACTCTCGATCAGGCAACGTACAGCCGTCAGGTAAGCGGCAATCCCACACCGTACACCAGATCGTATACCGTGGAGTATGAGCTCGGCAGGAGAATCAAAACCGTGTATGATGCTCAGGCTGAATACGGACTCTCCTACACTTATGATACAGCCGGGCGGGTTTCAAAAGTAACGGAGGTTGGCGGAGTCAAGAAAGCGCCCGGGCAAAGCGTCGGGTATACCTACGGCAGCGGGTACACCGAGATCCGTACCGCCGGCAAGGATGACAAATACGGTACCACGGACGACCTGATCTCGCATTATACGTTTGACAATCAGCTCCGTTGCGTCAGCCAGTATACCACAAACGCGGACAGAAACATGATATACGGCGCGACGCGCGGCAGATACGAGGATGCATCCGAAAACCGCGCACTGGAAAACAAACTGTCGGAATCTTTTGTGACCGGGAACACGGGGCTGAACTACCTTCTGAACGGCAGTTTTGAACTCGGGTCGCTGAATTATTGGGATACATATTGTGTTACTCTTTCCGAATTCCCGGACACCGGGTATTTCGGAGGAGAATATTGTGCCCAAGTAACAGTAAGTAACTCCGCGTACCTTCTTCAGTACGTACAATTATCAAAAGGCACCTATACACTTTCTTTCAATATTGAATCAGCCCTTCCGGAAAGTAATCCTGACGGTGTAACGATTGAAGCGAGTTATCCCGCTCGCAACGGAGAGAATCAGCGGGTATCTGTAACAAAAAAATTCCCGGAGGATAACTATTATACAGTCAGTTTCACTGTTGACACGGATACAAACGGTATGATCGGGCTGTTCTTCTCAAAAAGCGGAACGGATTCTGCCGTGTTTCATGTGGATAATGTGGTACTGGAAAAGAACCTCGGTTCGTCCGGAAACAATTTGGTCAGTTGTGGAGATTTCGCGGTACATACCACGAAGAAGCATGGTTCTTCGGGCTGGACGCTTGGGGATTTCTGGTGTGAAGCGGACCTGCCCGATTTTGCACTTGGATACAACGACTTTAACCGGGATGACCCCGCTTTCCCGAATGTCCTTGTAATTGAAGGCGAAGCGGGATTGAGGGGTGAATTTGTCCAGACCATCGTTTCAAACGATACGGGTTCTGCACGGTACAAGGGGTGTAAACTGCTGGTTTCCGGCTTCGGAAAAGCGGATCACATCTCGGCAAATGAAAACAGCCGCTTCGGTTTGAAGATGACGGTGAATTATGTTGCAAATTCCGACGGAACAGTGCCGACTCCGGCGGAGTATTATGTCCCGTTTGACCGCGGCACAAGCGATTGGCAGTTTGTTTCCGATGTGTTCACGGTCCCGGAAGAAGACGGAATTCAGTCTATCACGGTTTCCGTGGTCTATGATTATCAGATCGGGACCGCTATGTTTACCGACATCAGCGTACAGCTGTATTCCGAAAATCCAAATTATATTTATGCCGAACAGTATAAGTACAACAACAACGGAGATCTGATTTATAAGTCCGACGGAACCGATGAATACTGGTATTTCTACAAATATGTAAACGGCATTCCGAAATTGGAAAAATCGGTCAAAAACGCTTCCGACTGGCTGGTGTACAGTTATAACGATAGTGACGGTACGGTAAAATCGGTTTCCTCTTATTACAAGTTTGTTGCCGGCGTCAGTTATTCGTATGGGGAAAAACCCTATTCGGAAATTGTGGGAGCGGTGCCGTCGTCCTTCAGCGATGACAACCGGCGGTATATCAAAGAATATACTTACAACACAACCGGGCAGTGTACCAGTGAAAAAACCAGTACATCCGACGGTATTACCAAAACTTCCAGCACCTATGTGGAGAATACCTCCTCTGCCGCTTACGGCTCCGTCAGCACCTCCACGGATGAACGCGGAAAGATCACACGGTATTACTATGACACGGCAACCGGAAACGTATCCTTCACCGTTGCTCCGGACGGCACGGCAAAAGTGTATACCTATGATGGCTTCGGTAATCTGATCGGGGTAAAAACCGCCGTGTATAACATGGTGGAGCTGACCGAGACCAATCTTGCTCCCGTGAATTACAAATATAACACCGAAGGTCTTCTCGACTCTGTTACCACTGATACGACCAAATATACGTTTTCGTATAACGTATTCGGGCAGATGGAAGATATTTCTGTCGGTTCGACTACCCTTGTGGACTATATACTCAATGACAACAATGGAAAAGTCAGTGAAATGCGCTATGGAAATGGTGCAAGTGTCAGATATGTCTATGATACTCTTGACAGAGTCAGCGAGGTGTGGTATGCTGAAAGCGCAACCGCTGATGAGGTCAAAATGTATACCTACGCGTATGACGCTGCGGGTCGTTTGGTTCGGTACACCGATCACACGCGGAACGAACAGTATACATATCTGTATACCCCGACCGGACTGTTGCACAGCACACAGATTTCCGACCTCGGAGAGGCGTATACCTATCGGACGAACCAGTACCGGTACGATGAGAAAAACCGGGTAGTAGAGAAATACAGCAGCTTTGAATTTGCGAATCATGGTTCTGCCAATGGTTTCTACACCTTTGCGTATTCGTACGGTTATGACCCGACAGACCAATATGTGAGTACGATTTCGGCGAATGCCTTAGCGGATAAAGGGTATCACGCAACGATCCTGCGTGACGATCTTATGCGTCTGTCGGGTAAGACGTTTGTTCTGCGCGACCTCAAAACACCCGAAAATCTTGTGACAAACCAGGTAACGTATACTTACCTGGACGGAGCAAACGGTTCGACAACGGGTCTTGTGAAATCCTACCAGACTCTGATCAACGGCAGCGGAACGACCTATAATCTGACCTATGATCACAATGGGAACATTACCTCGGTGTCGCGTGGGAACTATTTGATCGTCCGTTACGCCTATGATGACCTCGGACAGATGGTCCGCGAGGACAACCGCGAGAAGAACTATACCTACTATTATACCTACGATAAGGCAGGCAACATCCTGTATAAGGAAGCCTTCAGCCTGATGATGAACGGCGAGGACCTGTCCGACAAAACGCCGGTTTATACCAATGTGTATACTTACGGCAACGCGAACTGGGGCGACCTCCTGACGTCCTACAAGGGACACACGATCACCTATGACGCGATCGGAAACCCCTTGACCTACTACGGCAGAACGGCGTACACCTTTACCTGGAAGAACGGCAGACAGCTTGCAACCGCGACGGCGAACGGCAAAACGCTTTCCTTCACCTATAACGACCAGGGCATGCGCCTGACCAAGACGGTGGACGGCGTTACGCACACCTATTCGCTGGACGGCGACCGGATCGTCGCGGAGGAATGGGGCAATCAGCTGCTCGTGTACTTCTACGACGATGATGGGCTCCCGATGGGCATGATGTACCGCAACTCGTCCTACGCAGATAAACAGTTTGATTATTATCTGTACGAGAAGGACGTGTTCGGCAACATTATCGCAATCTACAACGCGAGCGGCACCAAGGTCGTATCCTATTGCTATGATGCCTGGGGTAACTGCACCGTCCTGACGAATACCAACGGTATCGGTACAATGAACCCGTTCCGGTACAGAGGGTATTATCTGGACACGGAAACAAATCTGTACTATCTCCAATCCAGATACTACGACGCGTATACGGGCAGATTCATCAATGCGGATGATGCCGGAAACCTCGGAATCGGGGATGAATTGCTTTCGTACAATCTGTTCTCCTATTGCGCTAATAATCCGGTTATGGGATATGACCCGACGGGGACTTTTAATTGGGGAAAACTTGCGGCAATTGTGTGTGTTGCAGCCGTGATAACCGCGAGCGTTGTTTTAACTGTCGCAACTTTTGGTGCTGGATCCGTTGCGGGAACCATTGCAATTTCTAGTGCAATAACGATTGCTGCGAAAACAACAGAAGTGGCGGCTCTCCAAATAAAGAAAAGTAAACAAGATGGAGATTCGGCTCAAGACATAGTTGGAGATGTAATTGATTCAATCTTTGACAATGGTGCATCGGAAATTGGACTTCTGCCAATAACAAAAACCGCAGGTTACCTATCTGGATTTTTTAATCAATCTATGCCGTTTCAGGATACTTTGGAACTTATGAAATTGGATGGATTTAATGCTCGGAACTTTATGTCAAGTGCCGGAGGAGAGATGTTATATCGTCTAAAAAATCCAATGGAATTTTTGAGCATGTCAGCCTCTACATATAGTTCAATTCTATCATATGGATTTGCCGCATACAACGTTGGGAATGCAATATATTCATGTTTTACAAATGATCCCGTAAAACGTGCTAAACAAAGAAATTATACATTACGTTGATGAAGGGTGTCTGTAATGAACAAGAGTAGATTGATATTGCTTATTGCAAAAATCTGTTTGTGGATATCCATGATAATCGGTGCTATCATCACTGTTTTGTATGCTATTTGTGAATTCGCATACTGGTTACTACCGCCTGAATTTCCAACAAACGATGCGCTTCACATATGCTTTATCGTGCAATATATATTGATATTGATGCTTGTTATTTCGTTAATATTATATCGAATATCTAACGAATAAATTTCCATGCAAGTATCCATGATCAGCAATTTCCAACATTGTTGCAAAAACTGTAACACCATTGATTGAGGAGACACCTTCTTGTCCGTGATTGGAGAGTAACCCAAGAAGCACAGTAAACCAACTGAACCTCACAAAAAATTACCCGCCGCCTCACATGAGGCGGCGGGGGGATCCTTGCAATCTACAACGCGAGCGGAACCAAGGTCGCAAGTTACTGCTATGACGCCTGGGGCAACTGCACTGTCCTGACGAATACCAACGGTATCGGCACAATGAACCCGTTCCGGTACAGAGGGTATTATCTGGACACGGAAACAAATCTGTACTATCTCCAATCCAGATACTACGATTCCTATACCGGCCGGTTCATCAATGCGGATGATGCCGGAAATCTCGGAATCGGGGATGAATTGCTTTCGTACAATCTCTTCGGTTACTGCGCGAATAACCCGGTTATGGGATATGACCCGACGGGGACGTGGGATTGGAACAAATTTTTCAACGGAGCGAGCCTGCTCGCGGTCGGTGTTGCCGCTGTTGCCATTGCAGCAACCATTCTTTCCTGCGGAACCGCGGCACCAGTGATGCTGGGCATTGCAGCGGTAACATTGGTGACCGGCACTGCAACCGTAGTAAATGGATGCGCTGAAATAGTCGAAGCCGGAACCGGTTACAATGTTGTGCGTGACGGGATTATGGGCGGAGACGAGGAAGCTTATAATACATACCGGGATGTTACCCAATCAATTGCACAAGCTGGGACCATGTTATGCGGTATGTATTATGCGTCAACCGGCGGAAATATATGTTTTGTGGCGGGAACAATGATAGCGACCGCAGCGGGACATATTGCGATTGAGGGAATTAAAGCCGGGGACTGGGTCTGGGCAACCGATCCTGAGACCGGAGAAACCGAGTTGAAGCAGGTTGTTCAGACATTCCGTAATGAGACGAAAGAACTTGTCCACGTTACCGTAGGCGGAGAGGAAATTGTCTGTACCCCGACACATCCGTTCTATGTTCCAGAGAAGGGGTGGACAGCAGCAATCCAACTTCGTGCCGGAGACAGACTGCAGCTGCTCAACGGTGAATATGTCATCATCGAGCAGGTACAGCACGAGATTCTGGAAAGTTCGATCGGCACTTATAACTTCGAGGTCGAAGGGTTCCACACCTACCATGTCGGCAACTTGGAAGTGTTGGTGCATAATCGGTGCGGGGGAAATCGTTTCAACAAAGATCAACAGGCTCTCCTTGATTTAGCCAAAGAGAATGAAAGAGGATTAACTCTTAATGATGCAAACACGATGGTTGACTGGGCTGATGAATATGGTATCTCTAACCATAGACCGACGACCCATCCGAATCGAAATGGTATATGGAGCAACTTGGAACATATCAAAATCAAGAATATGCATATTCCGATTATTTGGAGGTAATTCAATGGAATTTGTATATATCGTTTATGAGGACATGTATGAAGAAAGTGATTTGATTTGTGTCCCCTCAACAGTTTTTGAACGCATCAGTCAACTTGCTCAAGAGTTTCTCAACTGGCTGCCCGATGCAGATGATCCGGAATACTATGAATACACCAACGGGCGTAAGGTGATTGTTTGTACAACCGATGGATTTGTTAAATGGTTGAACAGTTACGTATGCAATCATCCGATAGCCTGCCAGGTAGTATCCCGGGGAATTCCGTGTAAATACGATCATAAGATAGTAGAATTTTGATCGGAGGTCAACGATATATGCCTTGTAGTTTATTATAAGGCATATATCGCAGTTAGTAAGTGTATGAAATTACAGAAAAACGAATTCGTGAAAGTTTGGATTCGGGGTGATCTTCCTAAGCATAATTATTTTGGCTATGTTTATGATTCAGATTCCGAAACACTGATACTTTATTTGGAAAGTCATCTTTGCTACGATGGTTTTTTGTGTGTCCCATTGCGTAACATAGAAAAATTTGAGATCAACGAATTGTTCAGAGAACAAATGATCGGTATGATGGGAAGGGATCCGTTACAGCCTGTTTCCATTACAATCGAGCAAAACAAATGTATGCTCTCCGTTCTTCGTTATCTGTTGGATTCTCAAAAAACAATGACTTTGCAGGTTGAATCTTGCCAAAACGAAGTGCTTCGAGGGAAAATTGCGGGCGTGCAAGAAAATAGAGTGTTTATTAAGAGTGAAAATCACACTGATAGAAACAGCGTATTGATTAACGACATTAGGTGCCTAACATTTGATTCATATTTAGAATAATTACCTTCTTCGACGTATGGGGATATCCCTTGGAGGAATTCCATCGGCTTTCTGAACGCGGTAAGACACCGGTCTTACCAATGTCTATCGGTACCGATACCTCGTGGGGCGACCTCCTGACGTCCTACAAGGGACATACAATCACCTATGACGCGATCGGAAACCCGCTGACCTACTACGGCAGAACGGCGTACACCTTCACGTGGAAGAACGGCAGACAGCTTGCAACCGCCACAGCGAACGGCAAATCGCTCTCCTTCACCTACAACGATCAAGGGCTCCGCCTGACCAAGACGGTGGACGGCGTTACGCACACCTATTCGCTGGACGGCGACCGGATCGTTGCGGAGGAATGGGGCAATCAGTTGCTCGTGTACTTCTACGACGACGCGGGGCTTCCGATGGGCATGATGTACCGCAATTCGTCCTACGCAGATAAACAGTTTGATTATTATCTGTACGAGAAGGACGTTTTCGGCAACATCATCGCAATCTACAACGCAAGCGGCACCAAGGTCGCAAGCTACTGCTATGACGCCTGGGGCAACTGCACCGTCCTGACGAATACCAACGGCATCGGCGCGATGAACCCGTTCCGGTACAGAGGGTATTATCTGGATACGGAAACGAATCTCTACTATCTGCAATCCAGATACTACGATTCCTATGTGGGAAGATTCATCAATGCGGATGGCACAATCAACGGAAACGGAGACCTGATCGGGTATAACCTCTTTGCATACTGCTCCAATAATCCGGTGATGTATACCGATCCGACAGGAGAATTTGCTGGAGTATTGACTTTCGGAACATTGTTAATTGGTGCTATTCTCGTCGTAGCTTTGGTAGTCGTCGGGGTAGAACTAACACGGCAACTATGTCGTGCGATTGAAACTTCTCATATCAATACTGCTGAAATTGAAAAGGAAGAAGTTGAAATCCAAACCAATGAGAACGGGGATGTAATATTTCCGGTCAATCCTGATGATTTTCACCCAATGGGGTTACTTAAAGTACCACGACCAGGGACAAAAAATGGTGTTTTGATTAGTTGGATGGATCCAGTAACAGGCATTGAAGTTTTTCGATGGGATGAAAATCTCAATTATTCTAATGGACCACATTATCATATATATGGAACCGATCATTACGCTCCTGGCAGAATAGTTCCCGAGCCCTATTCATCCATATATTTCCCATTGCACTAAGAGGTGATGAGTTTGATGAAGTTTAGTATTTCCAATATAGATGCACTGCGGGAACAATTGTATTACAGTCAGGTTCACGACGCAGAGATGATTGGATATAGATTTCATAACGCAACCCTAATCATGGAATTGCTTAATGCGGTACAGAATGTGAGAATTTTAATTCGGTTTGAGGACATTGTGACCATTCAGTATCGACATGGCGGGGAATATGGGGACAGTGGCACCGTTCTTTCGTTAACCGTGGAAGATGGTGTTCAGGGTGAGGATGTGAATTATGACAATCCAAACGAGGTACCACTGTATTTGCTATTTCAAATGTTATCTGCGGATGAGTTATTAATTGGAGCCAAAACCGTATCGTTTGAAAACACTCCAATTTGATTTTGTGCTTTCTTCCCCCGCCGGGTAACCGGCGGGGGCGGCGACCGGATCGTCGCGGAGGAATGGGGCAATCAGTTGCTCGTGTACTTCTACGACGACGCGGGTCTCCCGATGGGCATGATGTACCGCAATTCGTCCTACGCAGATAAACAGTTCGATTATTACCTGTACGAGAAGGACGTTTTCGGCAACATCATCGCAATCTACAACGCAAACGGCACCAAAGTTGCAAGCTACTGCTATTGACGCGATCCGACTTCGTCGGGGGGCAACTGCACTGTCCTGACAAACACCAGCGGTATCGGCACGATGAACCCGTTCCGGTATCGCGGATACTATCTGGATACGGAAACAAATCTGTACTATCTCCAGTCCAGATACTACGATTCGTATACTGGCAGATTCATCAATGCGGATGATGCCGGAAATCTCGGAATCGGGGATGAATTGCTCTCCTACAATCTCTTCGGTTACTGCGCGAATAACCCGGTTATGGGGTATGATCCGACGGGAACATGGCCTAAATGGTTGGACAAATTCGTAGACAAGGCAAAAAATTTCTGGAATAATGTTTGTCAAACTGCGGAGCAAGTGGCGGAGTTTATGAATGATGCAAAAGATATTATCAAACATTGGATAAGTGCGGGTATTTGTATAGGAATGGGTTATGCTGGAGGCATTAATGATGTAGTTAGTGTTGAGGCAATTACTCGAGCGGATATTGTAGGTATTCAGTTTAAGAACGGAGAATTTCGTATAGGTCACCCTGGGCGCTTCGCTTTGAATGTTTCGGTCGGTAATGTTTCGGTCGGGCCTTGTAGTAATACTTTTGAGAATAATACGGTAGGGCAAGAAAGGGGAGAGCCTTCGTATTTTGATGTGGGGTTCTCTGGTTCTTGGGCAGAAGCATATGTTATTGGGTATCATTACGACTATTCTGTTTCTATATCGGGAATGGTTAGGGACTTTTATGAGTATTTCCGGAAAAGAAGGGGGCAGTAACATTGAATCAAAGAAATGTATGGATAGCGATTTTTGCGATTTCTTTGATTTTGTTTATCTCTTCCTGTGTTGTTCAAGAAGGCGCGGGAATGGGCGGCTTTTTGTTTGCAATGATCTTCTTGATTGAGGAGAAATTTGCGTTGAAAAAGACACGCATCAACTCCCCGTCAAAGCTGTATTTTCATGCACGTGGGAAGCCCGAAACGTATCGAAAGTTATGTGTGGTTATTGCTACATTCTTTTTTGCGTTCGGCGTGTGGGGGCTGATTACGCATTTTATCTAATGTGAGTATTCCCGATCTCGCGATTTTTTCGTGGGATCGGGAAGTGTCAAATTTTCATCTGGCAGCACGGCAGACAGCTTGCAACCGCGACAGCGAACGGCAAATCGCTTTCGTTCACCTATAACGACCAGGGCATGCGCCTGACCAAGACGGTGGACGGCGTCACGCACACCTATTCGCTTGACGGCGACCGGATCGTCGCGGAGGAATGGGGCAATCAGTTGCTCGTGTACTTCTACGACGACGCGGGTCTCCCGATGGGTATGATGTACCGCAACTCGTCCTACGCAGATAAACAGTTCGATTATTATCTGTACGAGAAGGACGTGTTCGGCAATATCCTCGCAATCTACAACGCGAGCGGAACCAAGGTTGCAAGTTATTGCTATGACGCATGGGGCAACTGTACCGTCCTGACGAATGTCAACGGCATCGGCACAATGAATCCCTTCCGGTACAGAGGGTATTATCTCGACACGGAAACAAATCTGTACTATCTCCAATCCAGATACTACGACGCGTATACGGGCAGGTTCATCAATACGGGCAATAAAATATCCGGAGGTGGCAGTAATACTTTAAGATGCAATATGTTTGCATATTGTATAAACGATCCCGTGAATACATCCGATCCTTCCGGAAACCGGTCGCAATGGATAGGAACAACTGTTAATTGGATAATTAATAATATTTCACAACCAGCAAAGAAATTCTTTTCCTTCTCAAAACAACGATATGTGGTCAATGCATCTTCGCACGATGCAAATCGACGCCCATACACCGGGGACCCCGGAAGTACATACATCGCCCCCAATGGTGATACAAGAACTTATGGCCCGGATGGCACCCCGGAGCACGATTATGACCATGATGACCATGGTAGACCGGATAAACATCCACACGATCCAAATGGCGGTCATAGTCATGATTGGGAAAATGGCGTTAGAGGTCCGGCATACAACATCAGTTGGGAACCTGTTGCAGGCGCAGTTTTAGTAACGGTTTGTGTAATTGGAATCGTTGTTGTAGCCGCAGATGATGCTACGGGAATTGGTGTTGTTGATGATTTCTTGTTCGGACCGTTAGGAGCTGGTATTGGAAAGGGCTTAAGTTTGATGTTTGGATAATTACAGAAAGAGAGCGTTATATGTGGGAGAAAATCAGTACTAACGATGAGATATTGACGTTTATGGAAAGAGTATGCGGTTTTCACGATAGCTGCATCAAAGAAATGCGCTATGTAAGCGGGGCGTATGTGGACGTGAATCTTTCCATGTTCCCGTTGAATAACCGCAGAGTGCTAAGAGTTCTGATTCAACGGCAATATGAGAAGGACTCTATGATAGAGATGGAGTTTCAGGGACTGAAATACGCCAAGCTCTTTCCCACAGATGAAAATTACACCTGCGAAATATCAGATTCAACCATGCTGATAAAGGACGGAAATATTTACTGGTGTGATTGCGGCAATGTATCGGAATCCGATTTGGAGGATTATACGGGTACCTTGATATGTGCCTCGAAACTGAAATGGCGTTCCATTGAGAACCATTTGGGAGAAAACGAATTTTATCATTCCGCTGTGTAAATGTGAATATGAGCAATGCCAATCAGTATCGCGGTTTGTGGTGCCACTGTATCTGACCGGGATACGTCGCCGGCAGTACGGTAACAGAATGGCATGGTTCCGGACAATTCGGGCATTACCACTGTAGTAAGGATGAGCATTATCATATTTGGTATGGGGGTCCTGTTTATTAATGAGTGTTTTAAAAATAGATTGGAAACTCTTATGGCTTGTCGAAAAATATCCGGATGTAAATACACCCAATTTGACCCGTTGGTGGTTTTGTTGGAATGACTATCAATTATATGATACCGATACCTTGATTCAAACAATGGGGTATGAAAACGTTTCGGAAATTGAACAAAGCGGAGTATATATTGAATTTCCCAGAACTGATATGGTACCGATTGAAAAGGAATTTATCAAAAAACAAGGACCGCGCGTCGAAAAGCAGATCGACTTCATGCTGACGCATTGGAAAAAACAAGCTTATTGTTATACCATGGCGTTATTGATGTATACAGAAGTCAACGATCCATTGGATGAGTGGGGAAAGTATAAAGATAAATATTGCCGACAGGTGCTTGAGAATTGGTGCCGCGAGAACGGAATCCCTTATCAATTTGTCGACTGAGTCAACGAAAGTAATTGAGTGCTTTGTTTTCCCCGCCGGGTAACCGGCGGGGGACGGCGACCGGATCGTCGCGGAGGAATGGGGCAACCAGTTGCTCGTGTACTTCTACGACGATGATGGGCTTCCGATGGGCATGATGTACCGCAACTCGTCCTACGCAGATAAACAGTTCGATTATTATCTGTACGAGAAGGACGTGTTCGGCAACATCCTTGCAATCTACAACGCAAGCGGCACCAAAGTTGCAAGTTACTGCTACTGACGCGATCCGACTTCGTCGGGGGGCAACTGCACTGTTCTGACGAATACCAACGGTATCGGCACAATGAATCCGTTCCGGTACAGAGGGTATTATCTGGACACGGAAACGAATCTCTACTATCTGCAATCCAGATACTACGATTCCTATGTGGGAAGATTCATCAATGCGGATGATAGCAATTATTTGGGCGAAGGCGAAAATGAGTTATTAAGTTACAACTTATTCTCGTATTGTGCAAATAACCCGGTCATGTATATTGACCCCGAAGGGACTTGGGGATGGAAAGATATTTTTCAGACCGCCTTGATTGTAACGGGTATTGTAGCCCTGACGGTTGCGGCAACGGCAGCGGTTATTTTGACAGCCGGGGTAGCTGCACCCGCTTTGGCTGCTGTTGGGGTTGGAATAGTCAGTACATCTGCTGCCACTGCACTGGTGACAAGTGTTGGTTTAACTGCGACGATTGTTGCGGGGATATCTATAGGTTCGGCGTTCTTACTTGATACTGTTGATGATCAGTTAACCTTTTCCGAATCTTATGACCCTGACCCGTACAAACGACCGGGACAAAAAAAGCAGAATCGAGAAAAGAAAGAAAAGAAGAAAAAAGACAGAAAGAAATGGAATCCAAATCCGAACAAAAGAGTCAAACCACCCAAGCATCATACTCCTAGTCGAGATCATAGAAAATTCAAATAATTTATTAAAAAGTGTGAAAGAATAGCGGCATATGATTTGGTTAAGACCCCAAATGATTAATTATTATTCGGACAAAGATGTGAAATCGGGACTCTATTTAAAAATTGATTCTTTGGTGGACGACGAAGTAAAGCGCGCCTGCAAGGAGTTTTGTCACTGGTTAAGAGGGCAATACGTTTTTCCCATCCGGGTGACGATGTATCTCAAGAACACAGAGTATATTGTTGCGTCAGACGGTGAACGGGTCAGCGCGATTTTTTATGAACCGTATGACAGAATGGAGTATCCCCGTATCCGGGTCTCAAAAGGAAATTATCTTTTGGCTTGTAATAAACACGGAAAGGATAATGCGCTTGCCGGTATTCTTTGTTCAATTGCTCACGAACTGACGCATTATTTCCAATGGGTCAGGGCAACAAACGACTCGGAAGAGAAAGAGGAGAGGCAGGCAAGCCGATGCGCAGACACCATCTTAAGGGCATATGCCGGGACAAGAGAACATCCATAACAGCTTTTTAATTATTTGAACTAAGTAAAACAAAGCGTACAGGATTGGCTATGTTCCATTAATTTGAGCATAGCCCAATCCTCTCAAATTATTTTATTTCTAAAGCACGGCAGACAGCTTGCAACCGCGACGGCGAACGGCAAAACGCTTTCCTTCACCTATAACGATCAGGGGCTCCGCCTGACCAAGACGGTGGACGGCGTTACGCACACCTATTCGCTGGACGGCGACCGGATCGTAGCGGAGGAATGGGGCAATCAGCTGCTCGTGTACTTCTACGACGATGATGGGCTTCCGATGGGCATGATGTACCGCAACTCGTCCTACGCAGATAAACAGTTCGATTATTATCTGTACGAGAAGGACGTTTTCGGCAACATTGTTGCGATCTACAACGAAGCAGGAACGAAGGTTGCCAACTATTGTTACGATGCCTGGGGTAACTGCACTGTCCTGACGAATGTAAACGGCATCGGCACGATGAACCCATTCCGGTATCGGGGGTATTATCTGGACAACGAGACAAATCTCTATTACCTCCAGTCCAGATATTATGATTCGTATGTAGGAATATTCATCAATGCGGATGATGCCGGGAATCTCGGGATCGGGGACGAACTGCTTTCGTATGATGTTGATGCAGGTATTGCGCGGGAATTGGTGTTGTTGCAGACTTCTTGTCCGGACCATCTGGAACGGGTGTGGGTGTGATGTTTGGACGATTACAGAAAGAGAGCGTTATATGTGGGAGAAAATCAGTACTAACGATGAGATATTGAGGTTTATGGAAAGAGTATGCGGCTTTCACGATAGCTGCATCAAAGAAATGCGCTATGTAAGCGGGGCGTATGTGGACGTGAATCTTTCCATGTTTCCGTTGAACAATCAGAGAGTGCTGAAAGTTCTGATTCAACGGCAATATGAGAAGGATTCTATGATAGAGATGGAGTTTCAGGGACTGAAATACGCCAAGTTCTTTCCTGCCGATGAGAATTACACCTGCGAAATATCAGATTCAACAATGTTTATGAAGGATGGAAGTATTTATTGGTGTGACTGCGGCAATGTATCAGAATCCAATTTGGAGGATTATACGGGTACTCTGATTTGTGCCGCAAGGCTTAAATGGCGTTCCATTGAAAACCATTTGGGAGAAAACGAATTTTATCATTCCGCTGTGTAAATGTGAATATGCGTTATACCAATCTGTGTCGCGGTTTGTGGTGCCACTGTATCTGACCGGGATACGTCGCCGGCAGTACGGTATCTTGGGTTGTTCCTCTTTTCTGTTGTTGCGATTGTGATTTTGTTATTGTGCCTGAGGAATCCATTCGTGTGGGGCTTTTTGTCGGTGCCGATTCTTTTGTCTGTCTATTCTTTGTTTTCTCTCTTCGGGTTGGCTGAATCCACATTTCATACTCCGGGGAAAACGAAAGGGAAGAGCGCGGAACATGGCCATACGGGAAATCGGATGTGACTGGGAAATTCCCGGGAGAACGGAGGCTGGATTTTGATGATTGACACAATCAAACTGGACCGGTATCAGAATGTGGCAAATTGTAAAACAGATCAACTATCAAGCAGAGAATCCTTTCTTCCGATTTCCTATCGGTTCCAAAAAGGCAATGTGTATGGTCTGGTCAGTGACTTTGGATGCGGAAGCTGGGGATTAACGACATGCCTTGGCGGCAGGGGCGACCGGAATGACAGCGGAAAAGTTCTGCTGAACGGTCAGATGATAAAATCTCAGCAATTATCCCAATACGCCGCATTCGTGGCAGAGAGAGTGATTCCGGAAGTCTGTTCTGCCGGTGCTTCGCGGAGTGCCCGGGAATGTATCGGTGACGCGCTCCGACTGAGCGGACAGGCATTTACGTCGGAGGGAATAAAATCTGCCTTTCGGTTATCCGATGAACGGTTTGACAGACCTCTTGCACAAACCAGCGGGGAAATCTGGCCGATATCCATTGCAATTCAGTTTGCCTTGGGGAAGGATATTTTCTGCTTTCCGTGGATGAATATGCATGATATATCCCGGTTTCGGGGTATGTGGGATATGGGAATCATTCAGTATCTGCGGGAATCACAAAAAATCGTTCTGGTTCCGACCAGTCAGAAAAAAGCGGTGAAGAAAATGTGCGATCATCTCATCGTTTTTGAAAAGGAGAATATCCGGCTCTGACCTTACAACGTGTCCGTGAAGCAGTGCAGGGCACGCGACCGACGGACCGGAATCGGGCGAAGAAGTTCTGATAGGATCCGAAAAAGTGAGTTTGGCAACATTGCAGGTGGGTAACAATGACGAAAAACGAATTTTTATCGATACTGAACAAACGGGGGATTGATCGTTCAATGATCCGTTGGGAAGATTCCGTGAGTGATGATGTATTTTGCGTTTTTCCGCAGAACGGGGTGTGGCGGGTATATTATCGGGAGCGAGGTAAGCATTTCCGCGAAATGACTTTCCCGACCGAATCCGATGCACTGGATTACCTGATGACGCAACTTTTGTGATCGGCGCAAATGTCGGTCGTTTGAAGTCTCTCTTTGATAACATGGAGAATGATATGGATAAACTGACCTTTACGGAGATGGTCAAGCCGGAATTTCAACGTCTCGGCTATGTAAAGCGGGGGAACTATTGGCACAAATCTCCCGGTAATGGCTTAATATACAGTGTAATGGTCTCCGGTTCACAATGGAATCAAAACGATTATTATGTTGAAATGGGGATCACGGTTTTCGATGGGGATCACCCGTTTCCGACACAATTACATTGGACCCTGTTCTTGCGGTGTGTGTCCGACGGAAAACAGATGAACCTGTTACCTGACGAAGCAATTACGCAGATCGGAAAATTTTCAGATCCGTTCAATCCATTCCGGCATTGCAGACTTTGTTACATTCTGATCGGGCAATCAGAGTTCTGAACAGGTGGACCCCGTCGGACGATTGAACGCGGCAAGCTCGAAGCGTAGCGGAAAATATGCGCGGTGATCGTTGCCTTTTCCTTTGTGTTCGGTGTATTCGGATTGATGACACATGGTTTCGGCAGGTAACAGGCAGGATTCGTACGCATGGGTGAAACAGCGCGGTTTTGTGCTTTTGATGATTTTGGGAAAGGGGGCGTTTGTGACCGACATCAGATGGGATTCATGAAGAAAATAATTCTTTCGCTGGTGATTTGTTGCATGGCAATTCTGCCGATCCTGTCCGGTTGTTCTTTGAAAGAAATCAAAACAGAAAGTCCGGCGGCAACCGACGAGGTTGCCGGAAACGAAACCCGGACGGTGTCGGAATACGTATGTATCCGCGAGTACGACGGCAATCACGGCCTGAACGATGAAATGATGGACACTTTCATGAGCCGGTACTGCGAAGAAAACGGGCTGAGGTATGTCGAATGGTTTGATGTGAAGGAACCGGGGGAGTCCGGTTATGTCCGCCTGTGCGTATTCTTATCCGAAGACAGATCGGTATTCGGAATGGGGTATGAATATCCGAATGAAAAGGAGGCTGTCAGGGCTTTCCGTTCAGGTGCCCAACTGTTTTCCGCAAGTCAGGAAGGAACTGTCAGCGTTATGTCGGCTTTCAGTGTCCGGGTCGGAAAGGATATCTTTTGGAGAAGCGGTGAAGTCTGGGCACCGATACTCTCGCAGGTTGGCATCAACATTCCGCCGCAAACCTTTCAGATACCTGTTGGAAGAGAGATCCCTTATGTGAAAATGGCACAGTCGTTTACGGTGGAGGAATTGCTGACGATATTCCGGGAAAAAGGCTATTCCGTCTATGATTGTTGGGGAGGTTATTCCATCATCGGTCGGGACGGCCTGGAGACTTTCTACCTGGCCTGTGACGACAGGTTACTGGGCGAATATGAAGAGAGCAAAGATGATCTTCTGCGGCAATTATGGGACGACGATTCCCGTGCGATCGGTCTGACCGTCTACCGCTGTGAGGACTGTGTCGTGATCGGACGTGGAAACACGTTCCTTTCTGTGATCGGAGAATAAAAAAGCGTCCCGCCCTCCCGAAAGAACGGGAGGGCGGGGCGCTTTTCTGTTTTACCGGGCGGGGGCTTTTCAATGCCGTCACAACGTCGCGCGACAGCCTTTGACCACGGCATCCCTGTTGCTTTTTCCCGGTAGCGGGTGGTCGCGTTTGCTCCGGGGAGATTTGTCGTGGTGAAATCAGACGTCCGCCCGCCGGCATGCGAGCGGGAAGTGTACCGGAAAGAAAACGTGTACGCCGTCGGTTCCTCTTAGTGATTGGTTTCACGCAGATATTTTTCCTGTGCGCCGAGCAGGTACCGGTATTCTTCCGGCATCTATTCTAAGGTGTGCGTCCGCCTCCTCCGAAAAGTTCGGATAGTTGCAGTGAATCCCCGGATACAGGTTTTTGATCTGTTTCTGATAAGCATGCATGGTTGTCCCTCCTGTTGGCGGTCGGATTCTGATGGAATGCAGATTGCGTACCGCAGAAAGCTTTCGCGGGGGTGTCGAACCTGCGTGGACTTCGGACAAAGCACCCCCACGGAAATCCGCGGGGGTGCCGATTTGTATGTTGGAATCCGGGGAATTACTTTTTGGAGACGGTCCAGGTGCCGTCGCCGTTGTCTTTGACTTCATAATCTTCGGAAACGCCGTCGGAAGGCTTGCTCTCGTAATATGTTCCGCCGCTCTTTCTCTCGTGATGCTGAATTCACCACCGTTTATGGTAAGCACATCGGTCGGCTCGTTCTTGACAACGGCGCTTCCCGAGGCTGTCTTAAACGTGCCGCCCTCAATGACAAGGGTGCCGCTTCGCCTGCCCGGTACGTCAGCCAACGAAAAAGCCACCCGCAAGGGGTGGTCTTTTCGTTGTATCGTGCCGCTGAAAAAGATATCGTTCTTTCAGCGAAGAATTAATCGCAAACTGACAGTTTGTTGCCTTCGAACTGTTCTATTAACCATTTATCATAGTCTTCGGGGATTTGAGGTTCCTGCAACAGCAATTCAAAAACAGCAACCGATGTAGGGCAATTATCGCCGTACTCTTTCTTTGCTCTTTTCAAAAGCCGCTCTTTTGAATAATTTCCTGACAAATAGCAAAGGTAATATTCTGCCGCCATAACGAATTCTTCTTCATCGCCCGGATAATCTTCAAGCAGGGCATGGTGACACGCTTTTAATTTTTCGTTGCTCTCAACGTGTTTCCGATATAACTCCGTCAATTTCTCGCTCGCAAAACCGTGCATAAGCTCGTGAGCAATATTGGAGTAAAAATCAACTGCTCCGGCAAGGCAAAAACAAGTCAGAAACGAGCCGCCGTACAGAGTAAATGCCGTTGGAGCGCTGAAAAACGACACATAAATATTGGCGGAAGTTATGACGGACGATTTTTTCAGTAAAGAAACGTTCCGGAATAATGAGTCGGCATTGTAACCTGCAACATCAGCTTCCCTTTGTTTCATTTCAGAATCCACCATAGGGAAGATGCGTTCTTTGTATATGTTCTCAAATCCTATGTTTTTCAGCACAGTCAATCTCTTTGCATACAGGCTGGCGTATCCGTCATTCAGCCACTCCAGAACCGGATATATATACGATGCCGTAAACCCGCCCGTTATTCTCTCCTTTACCGTTTTTTCAATTTTTCGCGGATCGTGGAACATGTCAATCAGATCGTCTAACGTCAGACATTCCAAATCCCCATCAAAGTATGCGCTTACAATCAGGCAGATATTTGACATTCCTATATAATTATCCCCGAAGTCT
>CAKSZH010000012.1 GCA_934525675.1 uncultured Eubacteriales bacterium | reverse complement strand
CTTGAAAACCGTACAAAACAGCACGCCATACTCCTAAGCGGTAGGTCGGGTGTTCGAATCACCTCGGGAACGCCAAAAATCTCCGCCCGCTTCGGGCGGAGATTTTCCGTTTCCGGGATGTAAGAACACCCGTGGACATACGCAATATGTCCACATTCACCAAACAGCTTTTTCACGGCGGGGAGAGTCTCCCCTCGGCGAAAGCTGTGTTCAGAATCACTGTGAGAACGCCAAAAATCCCCGCCCGAAGGTGGGGATTTTTTGTTTCCGTCAGAAATTCCGGAAGCTCAGGGGAGGCGGGTACATTGAAAATATGATAACGGTATTATCCTCAAATGCTTCAGAATTCGTTGAAATGACTATTGAAAAATTCTGTCATATGTGATAGTATGATAACAACGAACCGGCGATTCTGTCGTCCCGGAACGCAATGCAATATTATCATTTGGAGGTATCTGATTATGAAATTCGGAAAAATCGGTCTTTTTGTTGCCGGATTCCTTTTCGGCACCGCAGGTGTGAAATTACTGTCGAGCAAAGATGCAAAGAAGGTATATGTACATACCACTGCCGCCGCACTGCGCGCAAAGGAAAGCATCATGACTACGGTCACGAACATCCGTGAAAATGCGGGAGATGTTCTGGCGGAAGCAAAGGATCTCAACGAAAAGCGGGCTCTTGCCGAAGAAACGGTGGTTGAGGACACTTCCGAGACCGTCGAAGTTCCTTCCGACGAGAAAGCGGAATAACAGAACCGAAGGAGCCGTCTTTTACAGGATCGGCTCCTTCCTATTTCCGGAGGCACAAAAATGAAATTCACCATTCTGCACGAATCGTGCGGACGCATCCGCATTCATCTTGCGCGCAACAGGATGAGTATGCGCGAAGCGGATGCAGTCGAAGTATATCTCAAAGGGATTACGGATATCAAAGAGGTAAAGGTATACGACCGGACCTGTGACGCGGTGATCCTGTATTCCGGCGACCGGAAAGCCACCATCGCACATCTTGCGGCGGTTCCCTACGAAAAGGCAACCGCTCCCGAACTGGTTCCCGAACACAGCACAAGAGAACTCAACCGCGAATTCGAGGATAAGCTGGTCGGAACCATCCTCCGTCGGTATGCGTCCAAGCTGTTTCTTCCCTTCCCTGTACGCGCGGTGATTGCCGCCGTGAAATCCGTCAAATACATCGGCGCCGGGCTGAAATCACTGCTTCAAGGAAAGCTTTCCGTTGCAGTGCTTGACGCAACCGCCGTATCTGTTTCTCTCTTCCGCGGGGATATTGCAACCGCGTCGTCGGTCATGTTTATGCTCGGACTCGGGGAAATTCTGGAAGACTGGACGCGTAAGAAATCCGTCGCAGATCTTGCGGGCGCCATGTCACTGAACGTCGATAAGATCTGGGTCAGCCGGGACGGAGCGGAAAACCTTGTCGCGCTGAACGATGTGAAGTCGGGCGATACGGTGATCGTACGTACCGGCAACATGATTCCACTTGACGGGACGGTCATCTCCGGTGAGGTTTCGGTCAATCAGTCGTCGATGACGGGCGAGTCGCTCCCGGTTCTGAAAAAAGCCGGCAGTTATGTCTATGCGGGTACCGTCGCCGAGGAAGGCGAATGCCTTGTCCGGGTGGACAACACCGCCGGAAGCGGGAGATACGACCGCATCGTCCGTATGATCGAGGAATCGGAAAAACTTAAATCCACCACTGAAGACAAGGCATCAAGGCTTGCGGACAAGCTCGTTCCCTATACGCTCGGCGGAACAGTCTTAACCTACCTTCTGACGCGTAACATTACCAAAACGCTTGCGGTACTGATGGTTGATTTCTCCTGTGCGCTGAAGTTGTCCATGCCGATCACAGTCCTTTCCGCGATGCGGGAGAGCAGCAATTATCACATCTCCGTCAAAGGCGGACGTTTTCTGGAAGCGGTCGCAAAAGCGGATACCATCGTCTTTGATAAAACCGGTACCCTTACCTATGCCACGCCGAGAGTGGCGGAAATCGTAACGTTCGGCGGCAAGAAGGAGGAGGATATGCTCCGGCTCGCCGCTTGCCTGGAAGAACATTATCCGCATTCCATGGCAAACGCAGTGGTTGCTGAGGCTGCGGCAAGAGGACTGACCCACGAGGAATACCACTCGCACATTGAATATGTGGTCGCACACGGTATTTCCAGTACGGTCAACCGGGAAAAGGTCATCATCGGCAGTGCGCACTTCGTATTTGAAGATGAAAAATGTACGATACCTGCCGGGGAACGCGACAAATTCGATGCACTGCCCCACGAATACTCCCACCTTTATCTGTGTATTTCCGGTGAACTTGCGGCGGTGATCTGTATTTATGACCCTCTGCGCCCCGAAGCAGCCGATGCAATCCGGGCGTTGCACGACGCGGGCTTTATAAACATCGTTATGATGACGGGTGACAACGAACAAACGGCTCAGTCGGTTGCAAAAGCGGTCGGCGTGGATGATTACCGCGCGGGTGTTCTGCCGGAGGACAAGGCGGAATTCGTCAGAAATGCAAAGGCTGACGGCCACACGGTCATGATGATCGGTGACGGTGTAAACGATTCCCCTGCACTGTCCGAGGCAGACGTGGGAATCGCCATCAACTCCGGTGCGGCGATCGCCAAAGAAGTGGCAGACATCACCATCGCATCCGACGACCTGTTTGAGCTGGTTACCCTCCGCCGGGTCAGCACCGCGCTGATGAACCGGATTCACAGTAATTACCGCTTCATTGTTTCGTTCAACACCGCCCTGATTGTGCTGGGTGTCGCAGGTATCATTCCACCGACGTTTTCCGCCCTGCTCCACAATATGTCCACCCTCGGAATCAGTCTCAAGAGCATGACGAACCTGTTACCGGCACCGAAGACGGAGAAAGAACATCCTTGTTTCCGGTGAGGCCTGAACTACTTCGGGAATAAACAATTTTCAGTCATTTTAATTTTCAAATTAACTTCCAACATTTTAACTGTGCCCCCCGCTGTCACGTCTGACGGACAACGGGGGCGTGATTTTTGTGGCAGTGGTACATCGGACGCGACGGCGGTTTTGCATCGGACATTTTTTGCCTGCCGCCGATACCGCACCGGTGTTCGGGTCTCAAAAGTCATTCATCGGGCGGGCGCTCACCTTCATACGTGTCGCAGTATCCAATCCGCATCGTCACATCCCGGCCGCGTTCCGGTAATCCATTCGTGTCGCTATATCCAATCCGTGTCCATGCGTTCCATGCTCTATTGTCCGTTTTTCATCCGATGTCACACATTCATTACATTTTTCGAAAGAACTCACCCGCCACTTCTGCCCGCGCCTCTTGCTTCCCCGTGGAATTTATGCTAAAATACTCTTTGTTATGGTTTCCCCGTCCCGGTCTGTGAAATTCCGTGCGACAGCCGATAACCGTAAACTGCCGCGCCGGCGAAATTCCGATACTACACACAGGAAGGTACTATATATGCTTTCTTTGTTGCTTCCCGTAATTTATCTTGCGTTCATCAGTCTCGGACTTCCGGATTCCCTGCTCGGCTCTGCCTGGCCGGAAATGTACCAGCTGATGGGAATGCCGATCAGTGCGGCCGGGATCGTCACCATGATCATCTCTGCCTGCACCATCATTTCGAGCCTCCTTTCCGATCGGATCAACCGCCGCTTCGGAACCGGAGTTGTAGTCACGGTCAGCGTTGCCATGACCGTCGCCGGAATGTTCGGCTTCTCCTTTGCGGGCACTTTTCCCGTACTCTGCGCATTTGCCGTTCCTTACGGTCTCGGCGCCGGAGCAATCGATGCAGCGCTCAATAATTATGTCGCACTTCATTATTCGTCAAGGCAGATGAGCTGGCTCCACTGCTTCTGGGGTGTCGGGACCATCATCAGTCCCTACATCATGAGTCACGCAATCGCATCGGGAAAAGGGTGGGCAATGGGTTACCGTATCGTCGGATTTATTCAGGTCGGCGTACTTGCGGTGCTGCTTCTTGCGTTGCCGCTCTGGAAAAAGGTCTCCGCCGAATCCGGAAGCATTCAGGAAAGCGGCGGCAACACAACGACCTCACCCGACAGCAAATCCTTCGGTGTCGCTCACGCGCTGAAGATCCCCGGCGTCATTTTTATGCTGCTCGGGTTTCTCGGGTCCGGAGTGATTGAATCCACCATCATGCTCTGGGCAAGCTCCTTTTTGTTCCAGACACGCGGTATCACAGAAGAAAAAGCCGCCGCGTTCGGATCGCTCTACTTTATCGGAATCACCGCAGGCAGATTCCTCTCTGGGTTTGTTTCAGACCGCATCGGTGACAGAAATATGATCCGCATCGGGCTTTCCATCGTCGCCGTCGGCATCGGCGTGATCTCCCTCCCCTTCGGCGGAACGCTCCTTCCGGTCTTCGGCTTTATCCTGCTCGGCATTGGATGCGCGCCCGTTTATCCGTCCATTATCCATTCAACGCCGTTTCACTTCGGAAAGGAAAATTCCCAATCCGTTATCGGAATTCAGATGGCATTCTCCTATATCGGATCATCGCTCATGCCGCCCGTCTTCGGACTGCTCGCCGACAACGTGTCAATCCGCCTTCTCCCCGCGTTCCTGTTGTTTTTCCTCATTCTCTCCGTCGTCATGCTGGAATGTCTGAACCGGATTGACCGTGCTGCCGGGAGGTATTGACCGTCTCCCGCCGATTGTTCTTTCGCACATCGGTCGTTCAGACGGAATTCTGTTCACTGTCTCCGTTGTCAAAAAACTGTTTACTTACAAAAAGGACCAATTATGCATAACCCCTTCAAATCTCTGAACCCCAAGGACTGGTTTCTCTGGATTGCTTCACTTACCGTTGTTACTGTTTCCAATATTGCGGGCGGCAGCTTTGATTTTCTCACGCTGATTGCGACTTGGGTCGGTATCACCGCTCTGATCTTCGCCGCCAAGGGCAACGCGTGGACGCAAGTGTTCATGATCCTCTTTGCCGTCCTGTACGCCATCATTTCGCTCCGTTTCCGTTACTGGGGAGAAATGATCACCTATCTCGGAATGTCGCTCCCGATGGCGGTCTGCTCGCTGGTTTCCTGGATCCGCAATCAATCCGGCGGGAAGCAGGGTGCGGTATCCATCCGTCAAATGACAGGAAAACTGTTTGCCGTCCTTGCCGCGGCGGCGGTGCTCGTCACGGTAGCGTTTTACTTCCTGCTCGGTGCGTTTGACACGCCGAACCTTTTCTTCAGTACGCTGTCGGTTGCAACCAGTTTCTTTGCCGCTTCCCTGACCGTGCTCCGTTCCTCCTATTTTGCGCTCGCCTACGCACTCAACGACGTAGTGCTCATGATTCTCTGGACACTTGCCGCGCTCAAAGACCCCGTGTACATCCCTGTGATCGTCAATTTTCTGATTTTCCTTGTCAATGACACGCACACGTTTGTCAGCTGGAAAAGGCGAGAGAGAACCCAGACGACCGGTGACAGGACGCCCGCGGAAAGCACCTGAAATAACTGCCAACGAAACACAAACATAAAACGCGCCTCCGCACAATGTGCGGAGGCGCGAAATTTTCACTCGTAGAGATTCAGAATTTTGCCAAGCTCATCGGCTTCGGCTTCTGTCAGCCAGAAACAGCCGCGTGTGAAAAGATTCGAATCAGATGTATCCGAAGACCCATATACCATATCAGAATAGGGAGTGATCTGAACACTCAAAAAATACGGTTTCTCTTGCACGCTTGCTTTTCTGTTATCCAGAAAAGACGAAAGCGATTTCACATACGCACGAATTTCCGGTTCGGAGTCCGCCTGAATCAAAAGACTTTTTTCGCCGATTGCACGCCCCGGATCACCGCCGCCGAGCGAATACATAGCGATATAAATATCGTATTGCTCATCCGGATGTGCCGCCCACCAATTGACATCTGTCGTTTTCCGCAAAGCATCTTTCGTCCGGTTCGGGTCAGAGCCGCTGTAACCGATGGCAAAGAATCTTTGCAGAGTCCGCGGCGTTTTGCTCGTCACGGGAATCGTCAAACCGTAGGAAACATAATTATAGTTGAAATAAATCCGGAAACCGACATAATTCCCATCGATATAGGTGCCGGAGAAATTCAGCAGTTCAAACTTTTCCTCTTCATCAAGCGCAGCAAATTCCTCCCGGAACAGTTTCCAGAGTTCTTTGATTTCCTCTGTGTTGGCGTTATATTCCTTTTGAAATTCACAGGAGATGCTGAAAATTTTGGAGTCATCGGGGAGTGTCGTCCGCGCTTTCAGATAATCCGGCGAGGAAATAAAATACTTTTCAAGCTGCGCTTTTTCCGCATATCTCATCCAGACCTTTCTGCCGATCACCTTCCCGGACTTCAGGCGGATTCTGATATTGCAGGTTTCCCACCGATTATCCGAGCCGTAATCTCCTCCACCATACGGCGGATGGATATATCCATCCAATTGAGCCACTTCGGTCTCCCGGAGTTTCTCTGCAACCATCGTAAGCGCGTCACGGTCATCAATTTCAATATCTGCGGTCACAGCTTCAAAATACCCACCGCTCCGATTCTGTTGTACATACAAGGAAACGGTCTTGATCTCGTCCGCCTGAATATTCTCCTTCAGAATACCGCCGGTGACCAGCAGAAGCGAGCCCGCAAAGATACCGCCCACCAGGGCAAGCACGCCGAGGAACGGCGCAGCCGCAATCAGACGTTTCAGTTTCTTGGTGGTAATCAGTTCATACAGGAAATAAACAAGCAAAATTCCGACTGCGTTGACAATGAGCCATGTTGCATCCGTACTCCCTGACAGCAGTTGAGCGACCAGCATCAGGACAAACGGAAGCGTGAATGCACAGCGGTATACATGCTGCAAAATCCGATTGGGCGCGGAATTTCCAGCCATTTCGCTCTTGCGGAAACGGTAAAGCACTCCCGCCACAATGAACAGAAGCAGCGCGCACACGCCCGTGTAAACAAGGAGCGAGGGATTGGAAAGGAACGACTGACTGTTATAGGAGTTGAAACTTTTTTCAAGCAATTTGTACGGAAGGCTGAACGAGGGATCAAGAAATCTCCCGGCAGAAAACGAAATATCGTAGACAGGAGCCAGCTTTTCGAGACAGCTTGTTGTCAGCCAGCCGAACACACGGACAAAACCGGCAATCAGCATGAACAGAAACAGATTCGTGGCAACTGTTCCGGTAAGCATCATCGCAACGAGCGCGATTCCGGCGATGAATGCCGTGGATAAGAAGTATGCAAGTCCCAGTTGTAGCAGGTCCGTGACGGCAAACACCGCATACGGGTGGACTCCCCAGAGAATTCCCGAAACGGTCAGAGAAACGATCACGATTCCCCAGATCCATGTCATCGCCGCAGCGGTGAAACTGAGGTACACCGTTTCCCTGTGATACGGAATGGAATGGAAAAAATCCGATTCCGACCGTTTGTTCAGATAGGAGAACATCATGAAAATGATGAGCGGGGTGAACACGAGAATCAGGAGAAGCGGCGCGAAATCGTCGGTTCCGACCGTCTTCACGTACGGCACGTGAGAACCTTCCCGGTTTGTGTAGTATCCCTCAGGGTATCTGCTCGCGTCAACAATACTGACAATCGGTATCAACGCGGTGATGACAATGCAAAGAACCGCGGCAACAATCCCGATCAGGCGGACCTTTTTCAGTCCCTCACGATAAAGACCGAAGCTGAACCGGGTATTCGGATTTTTCGTCTTCATATCGCACCTCACAGTTCCACATCATGGAAGGCGTAACCGAGCGCTTCCATTTCGTAAACAAACACTTCTTCCAGAGAAAGCGGCAGAACGTCAAGCAGAAGCGGGTTCATGCCCTGAATCTTCTGCCGGGTCTCTTCCCTGTCTCCGCGCACGATGAAGGTTGCGACCGAACCCATCTGATGATAGGTCAGCATCTCGACACCTTCGAATTTTTCTTTTCCGAACGGTTCCGCGAATGCCGTCTGTACCTTGAAGAGCGCGGTTTTGAGGTCCTGAATGTCGCTCTCAAAGACAATGCCGCCCTTGTGCAGGAGCGCAAGCTGGTCGCAGGTGTCCTCCAATTCGCGCAGACTGTGCGAGGTGATAATGGTCGTGGTCTTGCGCTCCACCACATCGGTGTAGATTACCTGTTTTACGAGGTTCCGCATCACGGGGTCAAGCCCGTCAAAGGTCTCGTCAAAAAACAGATACTGCGGCATGGCGGACAGCGCAAGCACCGTTGCCGCCTGACGCCTCATGCCCTTTGAGAAGGTGTTGAAATTGGCGGTCGGGTCAAGCCGGAAGGTCTCCGTCAGTTTGCGGTAACGTTCCATGTTGAACCTACGGTAGATGGTGCGGTAATACTTTGCCATCTTGTTCATATTGGACTGCGGCAGGAAATACAGCTCATCCGGCACATAAACGATCTTGTCCTTGACCGCCGGGGATTCCCAGACGCCCTCGCCATCCACCTCCACCTGTCCTTCCGCCGGATGGTACACTCCCGCGGCAAGCCGGAGAAATGTGGATTTTCCGGCACCGTTGGAACCGACAAGACCGTAAATACAACCGTCCGGTATCCGGCAGTTCAGATGATTCACCGCGGTAAATTTGTCAAACCGCATGGTGACATTCTTTGCTTCAATCATGTCCTTCCCCTTTCTTCCTGTAAGCGTTTTTCACCGAGTCAAGTAATTCGTCCAGCGGAATTCCGAAATCGCGCAGTTCTGAACAGAGCCGGCTCAACCGTGCGATTTCCCGTTGCCTGACACGTTCCTTTGCACCGGACGCAACAAAATATCCGGTCCCCGGCGATGAAATAATCTCTTCCCTTCTGGCAAGCTCCAGATATGCCTTCTGAATGGTGTTCGGATTCACCCCGACCGTTAAGGACAGCTCTCTGACCGACGGAATCTGTGTCTCTTCTGCCAGAATCCCGCACAGGATCTCCCGTTCGGTTTCCGAAATCAATTGTTCGTATACCGGAACTTCCGACAGTTTATTGATTATCACGCTTTCACTCCCTCGCCTTCAAGTGTACTACCAATGATAGTACACTTATTATAACGTACCAGTTTCGGTTTGTCAAGTAATTTTTCAAATAATCTGTAAATGTTTTATCGGCACAGTGATACTGGTTGCGGAATAGAATCCATGTCGGATTAAACATACTATCAAAAGAGAAAAAATCCGATGTCAAGCCCCCGTTCCTGCGTGTTTTCGCCTGTCAATTATATGTGACATTCTGCCTGTTTTTGCAAGCCAAAGTTACGGATTTTCAAGGGTATCCGCCTGTTTTCCGTTAAGATGTTAACAAAATGTAACCTTTGCAAAGTCGGGCTTGAAAAAAATCGAAAAAGGTAGTATTATTTAAGGTGGGTTACGAGGATTCAAACCACAAAAAATATTCTGTTATGAAGGAGAATAACCATGAGCACCATTACCAAGAACAAGTTTGTGGACGCTTGGATCGACGAGATGGCGGCGATGACGCAGCCTGATAAAATCGTTCTGATCGACGGCTCCGAGGAACAGCAGGACGCCCTCCGCAAGGAAGCGTGTGCAACCGGCGAGCTGATTAAACTGAATGAAAAGCTCCTGCCGAACTGCTATCTCCATCGCACCGCCGTCAACGATGTCGCACGTGTGGAATCCCGCACGTTCATCTGCACTCCCACCAAGGAGGAAGCAGGCAACATCAACAACTGGATGGCTCCCGATGAAATGTATGCAAAGCTGAAGAAGCTGTACACCGGTTCCATGAAGGGCAAGACTATGTACGTCATTCCCTACTCCATGGGCGTTGTCGGTTCCGACTTCGCAAAGATCGGCATTGAACTGACCGACTCCATCTATGTCGTTCTCAATATGATCATTATGACCCGTGTCGGTCTCAATGTTCTGGAATCTCTCGGAAACAGCGATCACTTCATCAAGGGTCTGCACGCAACTGCTGACTGCGATCCCGAAAACCGTTATATCACCCACTTCCCGCAGGACAACACCATCATGTCCGTCAACTCGGCATACGGCGGAAACGTTCTGCTCGGCAAGAAGTGCTTTGCGCTCCGTATCGCTTCCTACCTCGGACGTAAGGAAGGCTGGATGGCTGAGCATATGCTCATCCTCGGCGTGGAATACCCCGACGGCGAGATCAAGTATGTGACCGCTGCATTCCCGTCCGCGTGCGGCAAGACCAACCTTGCAATGCTCATCCCGCCCGAAGTGTACAAGAAAAAGGGCTACAAGGCCTGGACGGTCGGAGACGACATCGCATGGCTCCGTGTCAACAAGGCTGACGGCAGACTCTACGCTGTCAACCCGGAGAACGGCTTCTTCGGCGTTGCTCCCGGCACCAACGAAAAGTCCAACCCCAATGCACTTGCAACCACCAAGAGAGATACCATCTTCACCAACGTCTGCTACAACGCTAAAGAGAACACCGTCTGGTGGGAAGGCCTTGACAACAATCCGCCCACTCCCGAAGACGGCGCGATCAACTGGAAGGGCGAGCCGTGGGATTACCGCAAGTACGACAAGGCAGACAAGATCAACACCTCCGGCGCACATCCGAACAGCCGGTTTACCGCAAAGGCGACCAACTGTCCCTGCCTCTCTTCCGAATTCAATTCGCTGACCGGTGTTCCCGTCTCCGCAATCATCTTCGGCGGCAGACGCGCAAAGACCGCTCCCCTTGTGTACCAGTCCTTTAACTGGCAGCACGGCACCTTCGTCGGCTCCATCATGGCGTCCGAAACGACCGCTGCGGCAGCAGGTGCAATCGGCGTTGTCCGTCGTGACCCGATGGCAATGCGTCCGTTCGTCGGCTACAACATGGGCGACTACTGGCAGCATTGGCTCGACATGGGCAAGATTATTCCCAATCCTCCGAAGATCTTCCACGTCAACTGGTTCCGCACCGACGACGAAGGCAACTTCATCTGGCCCGGATTCGGTGATAACCTCCGCGTGGTTCTGTGGATCCTCGCACGTTGCGAAGGCAAGGTGGACGCTGTCGAAACCGCAATCGGCTATGTTCCGAAGCCTGAAGACATCAACATTGAAGGGCTTGACGGCGTGACACTCGACACCATCAAGGGACTGCTCTCCATCGACAAGGAATCCTGGAAGGCAGACATCCTCAACATCCTGTCCTTCTACAACCAGGTTGGTGACCATGTGCCGAAGGAAATGTTTGAGGAGCTGGCTGCTCTGTCCGCAAGACTCGGTTAATGTAAAATCCGACGGCAGCCGTTCTATGAGCGATGCCGGATGCTCTGCATAAACCAAAACAAGAAAAATCCGTACCGACGCTTTGCGTCGGTACGGATTTTGTATATTCATCAAAACGAGAAAATCTTCCACGCTCTGCGAAAAAGCGTCAACTAATCTCGCCCGTCTTTTCTTTCGGGAGCATTCTCTCCTCGTGATAGTAACTGTAATCCTCCCTCAGAATATTGCGGATGAACGGAACTGCAAGTACAGAATCCGAAGCAATCCACGCACAGGGATCGGCGGCGCACAATGCGAAAAAGGCGATCGCGGGCGCCGCCGCACTGACCTCGCCGCCCGCAAACAGAGCGGGAAAGATCAGACACACCAGAATTCTTGCAACCAGTTCTGCCGCGCCGGCTCCGAGGACAAATCCGGACTTCCCGATTCCCTGAACGCAGTTCCGGACAACGAAGATGCAGCCGACCAGCGGACTGAGGCTGAATACGACATACAGATACGAATTTCCGTAACGGATGGTTTCCGCCGTGACCTTCTCCGCACTGAGGAACAGGTGCAGATAAGTGTTATTCAGCATGAGAAGCAATCCTGCGCCGACCGAAACCGCCAGAATCATCAGCATCATCAGAAGCCCTTCCAGCGTTCCGCGACGGATCCGCTTATACTCGCCGGCACCAAGGTTCTGCGCCGTAAAACTGGTCATTGCGGTACCGAGACCGCTGACAGGCGTGATAATCAGACCGAAGATCTTATTTGCCGCACCGAAGCCGTTCTGCGCGGCGTTCGAAACCATCATACCGCCCTGCATATCGAATTTGACAACCACGCTCTGCATGATAATAATCCCGATCGCAAGCACAGAAAACTGAAGTCCCAGCGGAATGCCTTTGGTGATATGCTGAAGCGCGTCCTGCCCGGTAATACGGAAATCCTGTCTGTGCAGACGAATTGCGGGGTACTTCATAAACGCATAAAAGAAACACGCGATCGTGCTGATGAGCTGAGCCGCGACCGTTGCGATCGCCGCACCCGCAACGCCCCAACGGAATACCAGAATGAATGCGAGGTCCAGCCCGATATTGAGGACTGTGGAAAATAAAAGGAACAGAAGCGGCGTGAGCGAATCGCCCATACTGCGGAGGAAGGAACAGATGAAGTTATAGAATAGCTGCGCACCGATTCCGGCGAAGATGATGGCACAGTAAGTAAACGCCGCACGGTAGACCTCACCCTGATCCGGCGTGACGTGAATCCACGCAAGCATCGGATTGAGAAGCGACAACGACAGCCCCGTCAGAATAGCAGTCAGCGCGACGGACAAAAGAATCTGTGTTGCAAATGATCGACGGACACCCGCGTCATCCTTTGCACCGACCCGACAGGAGGTGATCACGCAAAAGCCTGCACTGACACCGAACGCAAATTGCAGAAAAATAAAAATCAGCGAACCGGTATCATTCACCCCGGCGACCTCGCCCGCCGTCAGCGTTTGCCCGACAATCATCGCGTCGCTGATGGTGTACACCTGTTGAAGCAGGTATGACAAAATGACCGGCAGCGAAAACCGAAGAATAATCTTCCAGCAATTTCCCTTCGTCAGATCGACCGGGGCAAACAACCCGTTTTTTTGTCTTGTTGCTCTGATCATCACAGACATCCCTCCCGCGGCAGACTTCGTGGGAATTGACCCAATCCGGCACATTTCCCCGACGTCCGTATTATAATCAAATCGAACAGGTTTGTCAACCGGATTTTTGTGACATTTATCCGAATATTGTCAATTGTATAAAAATCGGACTGTTTCTCAAATGCCGTAAACGCAAGATGACAAATGGTCACAGATTGACAAATTCACGGGATTGGTTTATAATGGATGCATATACCAAACAGAAAGGGATTTTAAATGCGATTAGCCAAGATCAACATCCGCGATCCGTTCATCCTGTCCGCGGACGGAATTTACTATCTCTATGGAACCAGACCACAATGGTTTGGTACCTATACCGGCGGTTTTGACGTGTATACCTCTGCCGACCTTCAAGAATGGAGTGACCCGATCCAGTGTTTTGATTCCGTAAAGTTCGGCTTGAACCGTCAGGTAAACTGGGCGCCTGAAGTTCACAAATACCGTGGAAAATACTACATGTTTGCAACTTTTACACAGGACAATAATCTGCGTGGTGTATATATTCTTGTGTCCGAATCGCCGATGGGACCTTTCCTGCCGCATTCCGATGGTGCAGTCACTCCAAAAGACTGGGAATGTCTTGACGGAACGCTATACCTTTCCGACAACGGGGAACCGTATCTCGTGTTCTGCCATGAGCACACACAAGTCGTCGATGGTACAATCTGTTATCTCCGTCTATCGGAAGATCTGACGCACTCTGTCGGAGATCCCGTGTATCTGTTCAGCGGCTCTTCACCCGATTGGCCAGATAAAAAGCCGGCGGGTAAACATTATATCACGGACGGCCCCTTTCTCTTTTGTACCCAAACCGGAGAACTGCTTCTCATCTGGTCTACATCAATCCAGGGGCAATATGCCCAGTGCGTCGCGCGTTCCGACAACGGGAAGCTTGACGGACATTTTATTCACCTTCCTCCGCTGATTACAAACGACGGCGGTCACGGCATGATCTTTCGCAAAATCGGTACAAATTCGCTTGCCCTGATCTACCACTCTCCCAACCGGCAAGGCGAGGAACACCCGTGCATTCGCGAACTGACGGACGCGGGTGATTGTTTGGTATTGGACTGATAGTAATCACATTTTATCGCGTCGCCCTAATTGGGTGGCGGGTGACTCGAATCGTTTTTTCCGAAGGCAAAAACATGATGAGAAATCACGCAGGTCGCCGGATACACAAAAAAAGAGAGGTCATTCTGACCTCTCTTTTGGAGCTGGTGGCCGGCCCCCGACCGGCGACTGCTGGAACATTGCCGCGAAGCGGAAAATTACGAATCGTTTTTGCCGGAGGCAAAAACAGGATGAGGAATCACGCAGGTCGCCGGATACACAAAAAAGAGAGGTCATTCTGACCTCTCTTCTGGAGCTGGTGGCCGGACTTGAACCGGCGACCTGCTGATTACGAATCAGCTGCTCTACCAACTGAGCCACACCAGCAAATATTGCTTCATTCGCCGCGGTTTCCCGTCACGCGAACGTGATTATTATACCCGATTCCCTTCTGTTTGTCAATAGTTTTCCGTGAAAATCTTTTCGTTTTTGTCGGAATTTCACAGCGGGTCAGCCGAACACTCGGATATCGGCTGACCCGCAAGATAATTATTCCTCGTCGCTGTTTTCCCAGTTGTGGAACACGTCCATAACGTCGTCGTCATCTTCCAGCTTTTCGACGAGCAGACCCATGAACTTGCGGTCCTCTTCCGCGACCAGCGTCGTCCAAGTGGAGGGCAACTTGGTCTTCTCGGCAGATGCAATCGTGTATCCTGCTTTTTCCAGGTCTTCCTTGATTCCGTAGAGGTCGTCCGGCTCGGTGTAAATCGTGAACACGTCGCCGTCGGAAACAAAATCCTCCGCGCCGGCTTCGAGCGCCGCTTCCATCAGCTTATCCTCGTCGATATCGCCGTCCTCGTTGGAAATGATGATCTCGCCCTTGTCGGTAAACAGATAGCTGACACAACCGGTCTGCCCCATGTTGCCGTGATACTTGGAAAATGCCGCACGAATGTTACCCGCGGTACGGTTGCGGTTATCGGTGGTCGCGTTGATGATAACGGCGACACCGCCGGGTCCGTAGCCTTCGTAAACGATCTCTTCGTAAACCTCTCCGGTCCCTCCGAGCGCCTTCTTGATGGTGCGCTCGATGTTGTCGTTCGGGACATTGTTGTCCTTTGCCTTCTGGATCAGGTCACGCAGTTTGGAGTTGGAAACGGGATCTCCGCCGCCCTCCTTGACCGCCACGGTAATCTCCTTACCGATTTTGGTAAAAATCTTACCGCGCTGTGCGTCGGTTTTTTCTTTTTTGTGCTTGATATTCGCCCATTTGCTATGTCCGGACATACTCTTTTACCTCACAACTCTCATAAGTTAAATTTTTTCGGTTTTCTTTAAGCAAATCAGCCCGAACGCGTTTCCGAGCACCGTCTTTGCGGCGGCGGTCAGTTTGATCCGGCTGTTGCGGATCTCTTCGTCCTCCGAGGAGAGGATCGGGCAGTTATGATAGAAACGGTTGAACGCACCCACGACCTCCAGAATGTATCTGGTAATGACGGACGGCTCATAGGAATCCAGTGCGGCGAGCACCTTTTCCCCGAATTTTGCAAGCGTTTTGACCAGTGCGCTCTCTTCGGGTGCTGTAATCTTTACGGGTTTGGTATCGTCATATCCGCCGCTCTTGGAAAGAAGTGAGCAGGCACGCGCGTAGGTGTACTGGACGTAGGGTCCCGTGTTCCCGTCGAAATTCAATGCATCATCCATGACAAAATCAATATCGTTCATGCGGTTGCTCGACAGGTAGTAGAACACCACGGCACCGACACCGACGGCTTCCGCGACCTCGTCCTTGTTTTCAAGATCCGGCGACTTGGTCTCCATGATCTCCTTGACCTTTTCGATTGCCGTCGCAAACAGATCCTTGAGCAGGACGACGTTGCCGGTACGCGTTGCGAGCTTTGCGCCGTTGAGACTGACCGTTCCGTAAGGGACGTGAACCAGCTCGTTGTACCAGTCATAGCCCATCAGCTCCACGACCTTGAACCACTGTCTGAAATGCAGGCACTGCTGTGCGCTCGTCACATAGATACACTTGTCGAAATGGTAGGTGTTCTTACGGTATACGGCGGCGGCAATGTCGCGCGTCGGATACAGCGTGGAACCGTCCGCTTTGAGGATCAGGCAGGGAGGCATGTTGTACGCGGAAAGATCCACGATGGACGCGCCCTGGTCGATCTTGAGCAGCCCCTTCTGACGCAGAATCTCCACCTGCGCAGGCATTTTGTCGGTGTAGAAGCTCTCGCCCTTGTAACTGTCGAATGTGATGCCCAGCTGGCGATAGGTCTTCTGATACTCGACCATGCTGAGGTCTACAAACCATTTCCACAGCTTGAGATTCTCCTCGTCGCCGGTCTCCAGCTTGTGAAACTCCGCTCTTGCTTCATCGGCAAGCGCTTTGTTTTCCGGAATTCCCTTTTCGGGGTCGCCTTTGATCTCGTTGTTGATGCGGACGTACAACTCCACCAGTTTATCGACGCCGCCGCGCTCAATCTCCTCGCGGTTGCCCCACTTGCGGTAGGCAACGATCATCTTGCCGAACTGGGTGCCCCAGTCACCGAGGTAATTGATACCGGTGCAATGGTAACCGGCAAATTCATGAAGCATTTTGAGCGAATGCCCGATAACGGTCGTGCCGAGGTGCCCGATGTGAAAGGGCTTTGCAACATTCGGGGAGGAGTAGTCCAGCACAACCTCCTTGCCTTCTCCGATGTCGGAGGAACCGTAGCGGTCACCCTTTTCCAGAATCTCGGGAACAACTGTCCCCGCAAGATATTCGTCGGACAGGTACAGATTGAAATATCCGTTGACCGCCGCGGCTCTCCCGACGCATTCACAGGAAAAGTCCTTTGCGAGCGCGTCCGCAATCTGTACGGGAGAACGGTGAAGCGAGCGGCTGAGGCGAAAACAAGGGAGTGCGACATCCCCCATTGCGGGATCGGGAGGGTATTCAAGCATCCCGACGATCTCTTTTTCATCAAGTCCGCTGTCCGGAGCGATCTTTTTCAGCGCGTCCAGAATCGACTGCGCGATCAATTCGTTGATTTTTTGCATATCGTGTCCTCTTTACATAAACTATTGTCCATTATATCGCAAGTATCATCCATTTGCAAGAGTGAATGTTTATTTTCCGGCATTTCGCTTGTCGTCAGCGACGGATCAGTGCCGCAACCGACGCGTCGGTAAACGCAAGCAGTTTGTCTGCGTCCAGCAACAGTTGTGCTCCACGGACTCCCGCGCTGACGGTTACCCGATCGAAATTCCTGACCGACTCGTCAAACCAGGTCGGATATTTTTTCTTCATTCCGATCGGCGAACAACCTCCCCGGATATATCCGGTCAGTCCGAGCAGATCCTTGACCGGGATCAATTCGATCCTCTTGTTTCCGGTCACCGCCGCGGCAACCTTGAGGTCGATCTCCTCGGCAACCGGAATGCAAAACACCACGACACCGGTTTTATCTCCCTTGGCGACCAGCGTTTTGAACATCCGTTCGGGCGGAAAATTCAATTCTTTCGCGATATGGACACCGGACAGATCGTCTTCGTCCACCTCGTATTCCAGTTCCTCATACGGAATCTTTGCCGCGTCCAGCATCCGCATGGCGTTGGTACGCAGTTTTTTCTCTTTTCCTTTCTTGCCGTTCTTGTCCGACATTATAATGACTTCCCTTCTTCAATCATTTCCCGTGCCGCCGTCCGCTGAGCGTCGGTGATCGTGAGCCCGCCCAGGATTCTCGAAATCTCGGCAACGCGTTCCTCTTCGCAAAGCTCGCGCACGGCGGTTTCGGTTCTGCCGTTCGTTTCCGCTTTTGAGATGAAAAAATGGAAATCCGCAAGCGAGGCAATCTGAGCGGAATGGGTCACCGAGAACGTCTGCACCCGTTTTGCGGTTTCTTTCAGTTTGATTCCGACCCGTCTGGAGGTGCTGCCGGAAATACCGGTATCAATCTCATCATAGATGACCGTCGACACGCCGCCGACGTCGTTCAGAACATCGGAAAGTGCAAGCATAATGCGGGAAAGTTCCCCGCCCGACGCGATCCGTGACATGGAAAGAAGCGGCTCGCCTGCGTTTGCGGCAAGCAAGAATTCCACACGGTCTCCGCCGTCCGCGGTCAGTTCCTGTTGGGTAACCGAAATCTCAAACCGTACCTTGGGCATATCGAGAAACGTAAGCGTTTCCACAACGCGCCGGGATACGGTCCTTGCGGCTTCGGTACGCTTTTTTGTCAGCGAGAGCGCGGCACTTTTAGCTTCTGCCGAGAGCCGTTTCTCTTCGGCGGAAAGATCCGCCATACGCTCGTCGGAATGCTCCAGCTCCGCCAGTCTTGCCGCCGCATCGCGCCGGAACGCGAGGATCTCTTCTACGGTCGCTCCGTATTTCTTTTTGAGCCGTCCGATGGCATCCAGCCTGCCTTCAATGCGGTCAAGGCGTTCTGATGGGTCACCGTCCACATCGGGGATCAGTTCTCTTGACCGCTCGGAGAGATCAACCACCTCATACCGTAGCGTTTTCAGCTTTTCGGCAATTTCCGCCGCCTCCGGGACAGTCTGCCCGATGGCAGCGACCGACGCGGCGGCGCGTTCCAAAAGAAGAGCGGCATTTCCCTGCTCGTGGTCGGTGAGCAGCTTGCAGGTAAGTCCCACCTGTCTGACGATCTTATCAAGTCCCCGGAGCTTGTCCCGCTCCGCGAGCAGAAGTTCTTCTTCACCGGGCTTCAACTTCTTTCCGTCGATGTCTTTGATCTGAAATTGCAGAATTTCGGTCAGCCGCGCACGTTCGCTTTCCGCCTGACGAAGCCGCCCGATCTCGCCCGTTACGGCACAAAGCTTTTCATATACGTTCCGATACGCGGCAAGCTCCGTATCGTCTGAAGCAAAGCGGTCAAGCGCCGCAAGCTGCTCCTCCGGGCGGATCAGACGGAGACTGTCATGCTGACCGTGAATGGCTATCATACTGCCGCCGATCTCACGGAGCATAGAGAGCGTCACGGGCCTGCCGTTGATGCGCGCCGCGGAGCGCCCGTCCGACGTAATGGTCCTCTGGAGAAGGAACTCCCCCTCCTCCGCGTCAAACCCGTTCTGTTTTGCAACGGCTTCGGCAGCCTCGCCGACATCGGTAAACACGCCGCTTACCGTTGCCTGACTTTCTCCGGTACGGATCAGTTCTTTTGTGACCTTTCCGCCCATAAGGAATCCGATGCTGTCGATCAGGACGGATTTACCGGCGCCTGTCTCGCCCGTGAGAACGGTCAGTCCATCCGAAAAGGTCAGGTCGGCTCTCCGGATAACGGCAATATTCTCAATGTGTAATGACCGGAGCATAATCCCCCTCCTCTTCACGATATGACAAGTATTGGTCAAGTAAATCAGCGCAGCTTTGCGGTATCATCAATTACCGGGTAAGCAGATACTGAACAACTTTCGTTATCCGTCAAAAATTGTCGGACGGATTGAAAAAACACGAACCGTCAGACAGATTTGAGAATCTCACGGAGTCGCACCGCCGTTTCGGCGGCGGTTTCCGTGTCGCGAGCCACCGCAATTACGGTATCGTCTCCTGCGACGCAGCCGAGTATTTCGGGAAGGCCGAGATTATCAATACCGAGCGCAACCGGCTGAGCCAACCCTGAATTGGTACGCAGAACAATGATATTCTGTGCCGACACGATCGAGCGCACCGCGCCCGCGAGCATGGAACGAAAGCCCACCCCGTCGGTATGGTCCGCATAGTGCGGTGCAACGTAACGATACGTTCCGTTACCCGTAGAAACCTTACTCAGCTTGAGCTCCCGGATATCCCGGGAAATCGTTGCCTGCGTCACCGCAAATCCGTGTGCTCTCAGCCCCGCAATCAGTTCATCCTGCGTCCCGATCTCTTCTTCCGCTACAAGATCGAGAATCATAGACTGTCTGTCCTTCTTCATATATGTACCATCCTTTTTACTCTTTGCAAGGCATCCGTCTTTTTACTTGACATCAGCCATTTTGTCCCGCAGACGGTTATAGAAGCCGCACTTGCGGAACCGGATCAGTTTGGTTGCGGACGCGGAACGACGGATCTCCACGACATTCCCGCGGAACAGTTCAAAATTGACTCTGCCGTCCACGGCCAGGAAGAGCGATTTCTCCCGCTGGCAGACATTCTTGATTTCGAGGACCGCTTCGTCCGGAAAAATGAGCGGACGTGCGGAGAGCGAATGGGGACAAATCGGCGTAACACAGAAACAGCGCAGGCGCGGATCCGCAATCGGTCCGCCGGCGGAAAGCGAATACGCGGTGGAACCGGTCGGCGTCGCAACGATCAGTCCGTCCGCCCGGTAATTCGTCACGGGAATTCCGCCCTCGGACATCTCAAGATCAATGATCCGCGCAACGGAACCGTTGGTAATCACCGCTTCGTTGAGCGCATAAGAGGAAAACCGTTCGCTTTTATCATTTCCGAGAACCCGGACAAGCAGCATGGACCGCTCCTCCAGTTCATATTCCCCGTCAAACAGGTGCGAGAGCAGCGAAAGCTCTGACATTTCCAGCTCCGCCATATAACCGAGTCTGCCGAGATTGATACCGAGGATCGGCGTTTCCCGCTTGGCGGACCGTCTTGCCGCCTCCAGAATTGAACCGTCCCCGCCGAGCACGATCACAACGTCCGCCTTGGCATAGAGGTCATCTACCGACAGATACGTAAAGCGCGCCTTCTGCTTCTGCCTAGCAATCCGTTCCCGGTTGAAAGCGGCGGCGAGCAATTCGCAATCGTATTCGCCGAGGACCGATGCCACACGCATGGCGGCGGACGCTTTCTCCGCTATGTTGAAATTTGTGATAAGCGCAATTCGTTTCATTTCTTTCCGACATCCTTTTGATTGATGATTGCGGCAATCCGCTCCGGCAGAATTGCCGGGACACCGCCCTTTCGGAAGCAAATCAGGTATTCCGTGTTTCCGTCTCCCCCACGGATCGGGGACCGGATGAACCCGGTCGGAACAAGACCGACAGAGACCCCACAGTCATACACCCGCATGGCAGCGGCAAGACGGTGCTTTGTCTCTTTGACTATTCCGCCTTTTCCGACCGCGCTCTTTCCCGCCTCAAACTGCGGTTTGACCAGCCCCACATAGATGCCGTTCTCTCCGAGGACCGACGGTACACGCGGGAGAATGTAGGTCTGAGAGATGAAAGAAACATCCGCCACTGCAAGATCAAACGGCGTTTCCGGAAAATCCTCCGGGGTCAGGTCTCGCGCATTATAATGTTCCACATTGGTCACTCGACTGTCCGAACGAAGCCGGGGAGCAAACTGTCCCGCTCCCGCATCGATCGCGGTCACGTGGCTGGCGCCCTTTTGCAGGAGGCAATCTGTAAACCCGCCGGTGGATGCACCGATATCAAGGCAGTTCCACCCTGCGGGGTTGACACCGAACGCATCAAGCGCAGCCTCCAGCTTGTAGCCGCCGCGCCCGACATAACGCTCGGTTTCCGTGACCGTCACGGTATGTTCCGCGCCCTCCTCTACAACAAAAGACGCTTTGGTCAGCGGTTTCCCGTCAAGGAGGACCGCTCCTGCTTCGATCAGCATCTTCGCCTTCTGGCGGCTCGGAGCATACCCGTTTTCCGCCAGATACACATCCGCCCGCATCAGTGAAGTCCGAACGCGGGGATGAACTGCATCAGAAACGGGATTGCAATGCCGACAAGCCCGCCGATCACAACCTGGAGCGGCGTATGTCCGACCATTTCCTTGAGAGCCCTCGGCATAATGTCATCCGCTTTTTCTTCCGGCAGATCCGCTACGATCTTGTTGAGTACCTTTGCCTGGTCACCGGTTTCCCGGCGTACACCCATCGCATCGTTCATTACGATCATGGCAAGCACGCAACAGATTGCAAACACGGCAGAATCCAATCCGTATTTGAGCGCCGCCGCACAGGAAACTGCGCAGACGGTCGCCGAGTGAGAGCTCGGCATGCCGCCGTTGCCGAAGAAAATGCGCCGCAGACTGAGCCCCCGATGACGGTAAAGCTCACTCGGAATTTTGAGGATCTGCGCGGCAAACCACGCAACGACCCCGCACATCAACATAAAATTACTGAAAAAAGCCAATATATTTTCCATCAGTTTTTCCTCTTCAACAGATACTTGGCGAGTGCCCGGAGAACCCCGTTCTCCGGATACGCACCGATTGCCTGTACCGCCTCACCTGTCAGTCCGGCGGCATACTTCATTGCTTGCTCGGGAGTATAATAGGTCAGAAACGTGGTTTTTCCCTCTGCAAAATCCTTCCCCGTGCTCTTTCCGAGGACAGACGGCTGTGAGGTGACATCGAGCACGTCGTCCACCACCTGAAATGCAATCCCGAGCTTTTCCGCATACTGCGTTACGGAGACAGCGCGATCATCGTCAAGCGGGACTCCGGCAGCAAGACAGCCCAGTTTCACTGCCGCGCAGATGAGCGCACCGGTTTTGTGGCGGTGCAGATTCTCAAGCCCGGCAAGGGAAAGATGTTCTTTTTCTCCCTTCATGTCCATCACCTGCCCGCTCACCATCCCGGGAGATCCTGCCGCGCCTGACAGCACCATGACCGCTTCTGCGCGGACAGCCGGAGGAACCTGCGTGTTTCCCGACACAACGCGAAACGCGTCGGTGAGAAGCGCGTCCCCCGCAAGCACGGCAATTGCTTCTCCGTAAACCTTGTGATTGGTGGGTTTCCCGCGTCGGAGATTGTCATTGTCCATACAGGGCAGATCATCATGGATGAGCGAATAGGTATGGATCATCTCAAGTCCGCAGGCAAACGGAAGCGCCGCAGCCACCGTCCCTCCGAACATCCGGCAGGTCTCGATGACCAGTGCCGGGCGGATTTTCTTTCCGCCGGAGAAAAGGCTGTACCGCATCGCCTCGGAAAGCATCGGCTCAACTGCCCCGGTCTGTCCGGTGCCATCCCCTTCGAGAGGGACGGACGGCACATACGCTTCCAGCGCCTGCGCAGTCAATCCGGCATCAGCCGAAAGCCGTTCCAGCATAGCCTCCGTTTCCGCATCGGTCACGCCAAACGTATTCAGTTCTTCATAATACTCAGTATTCATACATTTACCTGATTCTCTGTTCCGTTAACAAAACACGCAGCCCATTGTTACGGCACGCCTCCACGGCGGATGCTGCCTTCGCCATGACGGGCTTTTGCTCCTCACATTCCGATCGGTTTGCCGGCGCTGTTCCAAGTCTGTTTGCCGGGATTTTACAGCTTTCTGTTGCTCACCCGCTTGACGAAATATCTCCGTTTCCGGTCGGTTTACCGCTCTCCGGGATTTCCGCCGGTTTTCCCGGATTCCGTGTCCTCCGCCGAAAACGGCTCTGCGGCAACATTTCCGTCGGCATCCACACGCAAGAGCTTCACCTTCTGTTCCGCTTTGTCCAGTCGATCCGAACAAAGCCTGACCAGTGCAACACCCTCCTCGTATAACTTCAGCGATGTGTCAAGATCCGTGTCTCCCTTTTCGAGCGACGCAACGATCTCGGAAAGGCGCGCCATCGCCTCTTCCAGCTTTTGTTGTTTGGTCACCATACGATTCTTCCTTTCTTCCGGTTTCCCTGTGCAGTCAGTTGCCGTCGATCACGGCACCCGTTTCTCCGTCACAAAAACGGATTCTGACCCGTTCCCCGGGTTGTACATCCTTCACCGATTTCACGATTCCGCTACCCTCATTCAGCACCGCCGCATATCCGCGCGACAGCACCGACAAAGGGTTCAGTGAATCCAGTTTACCGCAGAGCGCCGCAAAGCTTCCGCGAAGATCCGCAAGTTTCCGGTCGGTGAGGGTATCCAGTTTCTCTTCCATAAACGCAAGCGTCATCCGCCGATCATTGACCAGGTGAATGGGGGCGGACAGTGCGCGTCCGGAGGCGAGAACTTTCAGTTTCTGCCGGAGCCCGTCGATCTTTCGCACAAGTGCACGGTCCATGGTCTGCCGGGTACCCGACAATCCTTCAAGAAGTTGTGCCGCGGACGGCACGGAGAGTTCTGCCGCCGCGGACGGCGTTGCCGCGCGAAGGTCGGCGGCAAAATCACAGATGGTAAAATCGCTTTCATGTCCGACCGCCGAAATCACAGGAATCTCCGATGCGGCAACGGCACGGGCAAGCGTTTCATTGTTGAACGCCCACAGGTCTTCAAGCGAACCGCCGCCTCGCCCGATAATGATCACATCAACCGACTTTGTACGGTTAAAATACGAAAGTGCGCCAATCAACTGACGCGGGGCTTCCGGCCCCTGCACCTGCGAGGGATAGAGATACAACTCTGCCGCAGGAAAACGTCTGCCCGTAACGGTGATCATGTCATGGATTGCCGCGCCGGTCGCGGAGGTAATAATGCCGATACGCTCCGGATACTTGGGAAGAGGTTTTTTGCGTGCCGCGTCAAACAGTCCCTCGGACGCGAGCTTCGCGCGAAGCTGCTCGTAGGCAAGGTACAGAGCACCCATGCCGTCCGGCTGCATTTCCTCGACGTAGAGTTGGTATTGTCCGTCCCGGGGGAACGCGGAGACTCTGCCCCGCGCCAGCACCTTCATGCCGTCCGCAGGTGTGAAGCGTACCTTGTCCGCCGCCGAACGGAACATGACCGCGCGGATCAGCCCGTCCGCATCCTTGAGGGAAAAGTACAGATGTCCCGACGCATAGTGGCGTTTGAAATTGGAAATCTCCCCGCGCACCCAGAGATACTGCAACGTTTCGTCGCCGTCAAGCAGCAGTTTGACATACTGATTGACCTGAGAAACGGTCAGAACGCTTCTTTCATTCATCATGTGAGTTCACTCCGTTTGATTGCTCCCGCCGGAATACCAACGCGCCGATTACCCTTCAGCTTTCCCGGCAAGGAACTGTTTCCTTGTGAGGAGTGCGACGCCCGCCGCGTTGTCCGCGGAAAACTGCGGCTCTGAAAAATACGTGTCCACGTAACGGGAAAGCGCATTTTTGATCCGCCGGTTGCTCATGACCCCGCCCGCGTAAAGGACCGGCAGACTGCCGTGCTCCGCGCGGAAATTTTCCGTCAGCTTTCCGAGCGTTTTTGCAACATAGTCGAAGACAAATGCCGACGTAAGTCCCTTATCCCCGGTTTCCAGATACAGTTTACCGGCAAGGTTTTCAAGCCCCGACAGATTGCAGTGCAGTCCCTTCACCGATACGTGCGGGGCGGGAACAGGCGCTTTGTTTTCGTTTGCAAGCAACTCCATTTCATGCCCACAGGGAAAATGCAGTCCCATGAGCACGCCGGTACGGTCGATCGCCTGCCCCGCATTGAGATCGTCGGTCCCGCCGAGCAGTGTCACGCGGAACGAGGTACCGGACGGCTCCGCAAGTACCAGTTCTGTCGTACCGCCCGACACATGAAACGCGCCGAACGGAGCGGCGAGCAGTTTATCCGACGCGCCGGACGAATATGCCGCCGCCATGATATGTCCGTTCTGATGTGAGAATTCATAAAGCGGGACCCTCAGTCCCGATGCCATCATCCCCGCCGCACTGCGACCGGCGAGGAAGCAAGGCATATAGGAACCCTCCGCGTCGCGGGGGCGGGCGGAGCATCCGACCGCGAGAATCCGGCGATCCCCGAGTGCTTTCCGAAGCATTTCTGCCATAACGGGAAGATTTTTATTGTGCGCGAACAGCGCGTCACTTTGTCGAAGCCCTCTTGCGCCGTCGCCGACGGGAAGCGGCAGCTTGAGATTGGCAAGCACCTCCCCCGCTTCCGTGGTCACCGCCGCGGAGGTCGTGTAGTTGCTCGTGTCTATCCCGACGAACACTCCGTCAGTCATTTTCGTCGCTTCCGGTCACTCCGGCAGATTCCCCGGATTCGCCCGGTACGTTGTCTGCGGCACTTGCACTGTCCGCGCCGTCAAGTTCATTCTTGACCGCATTGAGAACGCCGTTGACAAACGCCTTCGCTTTCGGGTCGTCGAATTTCTTGGTCAGTTCAACCGCCTCATTGAGAGAAACATTTTTCGGAATGGCGGAATCATATTTCATTTCATAGGTACAAAGGCGGATAATCGCACGGGACACGCGCGACAGGCGGTCGGTCCGCCAACCGTTCGCGTGGCGCGCGATGATCGCATCCAACTCCTCGGTGTGCTCAAGAATTCCGAAATAAGTGTTTCGGATGTACTTATTCTCCGCGATATCGCGGTCTTCCCTGGCAAGCAGGTAGATCTCCTCCGGGGATTTGTCTTTCTGGAACTCCGTTTCAAACAACAGGGAAAACACTGCTTCCCGCGCTTCTGTTCTGGTCATTTTTCTTCGATTCTCCCGCAATTCATTCGGATTTTTTGCTTCTTTGTTTTATGCCGGAAACACTGATCCGCATAAAACTCCATAATAAGATAATTATACTCCCTGAGCCTTTCATTGTCAACCGCAAAAATGAATATTCCGGAGAAAATATTCATTTTTCCGCTCATACTAAAGGCAAAGACAAGAAAGGAGTGTTCCATGTTCAAACGACTGTCAGCCGCGCTGACACTGTGCGCGATTCTGCTTATTTTCGTCACTTTGCCGACAAACACCGACCGCCCGGGCAAGTCAAAGGAAGAGCCGATGTACCCTGTCGGAGCGGGATTCTCCGACGACGCTGCCCGGTCCGGAAAGACTGACGCACCGGACGGAACAGATGCTTCCGGGAAAACAAAATCCTCTGAAAACGTCGGAAAAGACTACATCCGCTGGATCGAGTTTACCCCGACGGCAGAGATCCTCGGCGCGGCGCTGGACGCGGACATCTCTACGCACGAAACAGAACATCCCGTTGGGTGGATTACCCTGCTTGCACTTGTCGCCGCCGGAAGCGGCGGAAACTTCTCGAAGGTTTCGGTCTCCGACATCCGCCGGCTCGCAGAAGAACTGTCCGCCGGAAAAGCACCGGAAGAGCTGACAAAGAATCAGAGACTCTACCGCTACTACCTCGAAGCATATGGTGCGATCCTCGGCGGGATGGTCGGGGAGTACGCTGTCACCACGCAGAAAGGCGGGACGCCGACCGGGGACACGCGGTACGGACTGCGGGTCTTCTCCCCAATTGCAAAAGGGTACAGTTACAATGATTACGACGACTTCGGTGCGTCACGCTCCTATGGCTACAAACGGCGGCATCTCGGTCATGACATCATGGGAAACGTTGGGACACCGATTATCGCAACGGAAAGCGGGTATGTGGAGCATCTCGGTTGGAATCAGTATGGCGGCTGGAGGGTCGGGATCCGATCATTTGACGGGAAACGATACTATTATTATGCCCATCTGCGGCGGGGACACCCGTACTGCGATCTGTACGAGGGTAAATACGTGAACGCCGGCGAGGTCATCGGTTACCTCGGCATGACGGGATACAGTGCAAAAGAAGACGTCAACAACATCGATGTCCCGCACCTGCATTTCGGCTTGGAGATCATCTTTGACAAGTCCCAGACCGACGGCTGGAATCAGATCTGGATTGATCTGTACGAGATGACCGGGTTTTTGTCCCGCAACCGTGCACAGGTTCACAAGGATGCGGGCGACTCTTTTTCGGATACCGTATATCTCTATCCCGAAACGCCGGACTGATTCTGTATCCCGTTTTTGGTTCATACGAGCAGAAAGCGGGCGGTAAGCCTGTGAAAATTCTTGTTTTCTTTCCTCTTTTCTGTTGAAAATTCCGGCGGAATATGATACAGTGTAACTATCATGAAATATGCGAGGATTTTGCCGATGAAAAAAGCGGGATTGATTCTGAAACTCATATTCCTATACGCCTGTATATTTTATACTGTTCTGACCATCTTCTTAAATCTGGTTCTGCTTGCAAGCGGAAAAGCCAGTCTTGTACTGGATCCTGTACGGACCCTGTGGATCCTCCTTTTCTGTGTGATCGCGGCTGGGATGAGCGTGTTCCGTTCACAAAGGCAAATCTCTGCGTGGATCCGGTACCCCGTTCACTATGCCGTGCTCCTCGGTGCGCTCTTTGTGTGCCTGCTCTTACCGTCCGGTATAGAACTGAAAAGCGGGTCTGTCTTCGTGCTGATTATTATTCTGACTCTTTTCTATACAATGATATTCGGCGCCGAAGCCCTGATCCGGCGTTCCAGAGAACGCGCAAAAGCGAAGAACAATCCGTCCTACGTTCCCCAATACGAGAAAGGATCTGATCGCAAATCATGAAAACTCAGGACAAGCTGTTACGGATTCTCATACTGATTGCGTCTCTGCTCGTGGTGCTCTGCACTGTGGCGACGATCGTGCTCTTCTCGGTCAGCAGAAAAGCGCCCCCCGCCGACGGGACAGATACCGACACGGAAACGGGTGAATCCGGCAACACACAGGATCCCTCGACGGGTCCCGAAACCGACACGTCTTCCCTGCCCGCATCGGTACTGCTTCCCGAGACCGCGGACAAGGGACTTGATTATCAGAATCGCCTGTATTTCTTCGGCGAATCCACGACTGCGCATCTCAAATCCCGCGGCGTACTCACCGGCGGGAAATCCACAAAGCAGGTCTTTCACCCCAACACCAATACTCTCCAGATTCAGAATGCGTGCTCGACAAAACTTCGTTATCTCGGCGACAGTACCGAGGAAGACACGATCGGCAACATTGTCAAGAAAGTGAAGCCGGAATACCTTGTACTCTGCTTCGGACTCAACGGTGTGGAAAAATTTTCGTCGGGCGAAACCGGCAAAAAGCTGTTTGTCACAAGCTATCAGTCGCTCATTGACGAGATCCGGAAGAATTCGCCGGACACAAGGATCATTCTTGAAAGTATTTACCCGGTCGCCAGCGGTTGCACGGACTTCAAGGCGGATGCAGCAACCATCAATTCCTACCTGAAGCAGATCAACGAATGGACGATGGAGCTTGCCCGGAAAAACGGCTTGAAATTCTGCGACGCAGCGTCCGCCGTCACCGGAAAGGACGGATTTCTGGATCCGGCATATGCCATGAGCGACGGAGTACACATCACCGCCGAGGGATACAAGCAGGTGCTTGCCTATTTCCGCACCCATGCATACCCGGATTGACCTCATAAGGAAACGGCTGCCGCAAAAGCGGCAGCCGTTTTTTATTATTGGTTTGGTTTTGCCGCCTCCGGAACGCAAGTCTCTGCAAAAATACCGGCGGCTCGCAGCCGGTCCCTTGCACGCACAGCGAGGGATTCCTCCCGGAATACGCCGAAAACAGCCGGACCGCTTCCGCTCATCATCGCAGAAACTGCTCCTGCGTCCAGTAATTCATTTCTGATTGCAAAAACCTCTTCACATTCAGAAGGAACAACTTCTTCAAAGATATTGAACATATTCCTGAATGCCGTTTCGCTATCCCCTGTTTGCAGAGCGGCTTCCATTCCGTAAAGCCTGCCGCAACGGGATATGTCGGGATTGTTTTCGTTGCACTTACCGCAACTGACGGACTTGCCGTCAACACGCCTGTTTTCGCACTGAAAGCCGTCGTGTATCCCCGCCCCGGGAACCGCGCAGAAATGATTGTATTTTTGATCAAGCGCGGCATATGCCGCGGCAGTGGAAATTCCGGTCTCTCCTTTGGCAATCACAAAAAAGCATTTGCCCGGGGACGGCAGAGGAAAAAGCTTTTCGCCGATCCCGCGGGTCAACGCGGTTCCGCCGCAGATACAGAACGGAATATCCGCGCCGAGCGTTTTCCCGATTCCGCAAAGAACCGCATCCGGTAATTCCGTTCCGTACAGGCGGTTGAGCCCGCGCAAAACAGCCGCCGCATCGGCACTTCCTCCGGCAAGACCTGCCGCCACGGGAATGCGTTTTTCAATGCGTATCGCGGCACCGCCCGCCATTCCGGTTTCCCGGAAGAATGCTTCCGCCGCGCGAAATGCGAGGTTTTCTTTGCCTCCGGGTACCGCAGGATGATCGCAGAATACTGTCAGTTCATCCGCTCTCTCCAGCGTCACAATGTCCGCAAGAGATACACTCTGCATCACACTCACGATTTCGTGATATCCGTCGGTACGTTTCTCCGTCACATCCAGATATAAATTGATCTTTGCCCTTGCCAGCTCGGTCATCAGATACCCCTTTCCGTAAACCTCTTCCGGAAAACCTCCCGTCCGCCTCCGCGCACTTGTTCCCCGTACACTCTCATCCGGTATTTTAACACATCGGAACATTCTTTGCAAGTTTCCGTCAGAAAAATTAAGGTTGTTGCCCTTACCCCCTTGACGACACGCGTATTTAAGTATAAAATATAATATGGTTTTTAGCATAAAGAAAGGATTCCGGAGCAATCCGGGCGGTGAATGGTATGCCGGATTCCGAGCGTAACGGACAAAACAAGAACAAAAAAATCTGGCTGATCGCTGCCGGAATCTATGCGGTCGTTGCGCTGTGCGTGTACATGATCGTCAATTCCACCGCTATTTCCGCCTGGTTCGGAAAAATCATGGCGGTGCTGTCCCCGCTTCTCTTGGGACTTGCCATTGCATACCTTTGTAACCCGATTTTAAAGCTGTTTGACCTGCACGTTTTCAAGAAGGTCCGCTCTGATGTACTCCGCCGGCTTTTCTCCATTCTCCTCACATATGCCATCGTTCTGGCAATTATCTTCGGGTTTTTATGGATTCTGATTCCTGAATTGATGAAGAGCCTGAGCGAACTGACGAGACAATATTCCGAATACGCCAAGACCGCATCCGAAAATATCGCCGGGTTTATCGAAAAATATTTTCCCGGTATCGCCTCTGATAACTTCAAGGAGGAGGAAATCCGGAAAAAAATCACCGAATTTCTGCTCGGCACCGAAAATCTGCTGAATCACATCATCGGATTCATTCAGGATTACGGCGTGTCCCTGCTTTCCGGTGTCAAAAACGTATTTATCGGGCTTGTTATCTCCATTTATTTCCTTTTTTCAAAGGAAAAGCGTTGTGCGCAGTGCAAAAAATTCATTACTGCTGTTTTCGGGGACAAACAGCAACGGTTCCTTTACCGGACCGCACGCCGGATTGATTCTTCCTTTGGCGGATTTTTTGAGGGAAAAATCCTTGATTCCGCCATCATCGGGATTCTGACCTACGTGGTTCTCCTGATTTTCCGCATTCCCTTCCCGGTGCTGGTCGCGTTTGTCGTTGGGGTCACCAATATCATTCCTGTGTTCGGTCCCTTTATCGGCGCGTTCGCATCCGCGTTCATCATTTTCATTGAGGATCCGAAAAAGGTCATTCCGTTTCTCATTATCGTCCTGATTATTCAGCAGCTTGACGGAAACGTCATCGGTCCCAAGATCCTCGGGGACAACATCGGGGTATCCTCCTTCTGCGTTATGATCTCCATTGTCATTATGGGGAATCTGTTCGGAGTGGTCGGCATGATCATCGGCGTTCCGCTCTTTGCCGTCATTATTGAATTTGTCGGCGAGTTTCTTGACAAGCGGCTCCGCCGGAAGCACAAACCGATCGACACGGAAAAATATATGGTTCCGGGTCCCGTGGCAGAAGTCGACACGGCTGAATATCCGCCGGAGGTCGATCCGGATGATCTGCATCCTCACTATGTCGAGGAACATCAGACGTTTTCCAAGCGCGTCGCGCGATATGTGAAGACAAAATTCAAAAAAGGCAAAAATTCCGACGCGGAGACGGCGGAACACGGAGAAAACAAGGGTGGAGCCAAGGATTCCTCCACAGGCAGTCCCTCCGCAGAAACGCCCGACGCGGACAAGCATCCGGACAAGCCGGATGATCAGAACAAATAAGCACGACTCTTTCACCTGTAACACGGTGTGACTTCTCCCCTTACGAGGAGAAACATATTTGCATATTCCGGAGGCAATTATCATGGAAAATGAAGTTTTGAAAAAAGGCGGGATCTCGGTCGAAACCGAGCACATTTTCCCGGTCATCAAAAAATGGCTGTATTCCGACAAAGATATCTTCCTGCGCGAGATTGTTTCCAACGCATCGGACGCGGTCACCAAGCTCAAACGGCTGAATTCGCTCGGCGAAGCGGATATTACCGACGACTGGAAAATCACGGTGAAGCTTGACAAGGCGGCAAAGACGCTGACGGTCGAGGACAACGGCATCGGCATGACGGAAGAAGAGGTCGGCAAGTATCTCTGCCAGATGGCACTTTCCGGCGCATTGGATTTCGTTCAGAAATATGAGGGAACCGACCAGAAAAATGACGGGATTATCGGGCATTTCGGTCTCGGATTCTATTCTGCTTTCATGGTCAGTGACGTGGTGGAGGTCAATACGAAATCCTGGACCGGTGCCCCTGCCGTTCGCTTTACCTGCAAGGAAAGCGGCGAATATGAAATCGCCGCCGGCGACCGCGAGGCGCGCGGTACCGAGGTCATCCTGCACATCACGGACGAAGAAGAGGCATACCTTGACCGCTACAAGATCGAGGGGATTCTCAACAAATACTGTGCGTTTATGCCGGTAGATATTTTCTTCCTCGTGGAGGGCGACGACGCCGGGAAGAAGCCGGAGGACGGTAAGGAGCCCGAAGCACCGAAGCCCATCAACGACAAGAATCCGCTCTGGCTGAAAAATCCGTCGGAATGTACCGAGGAAGAATACAAAGCGTTCTACCGTAAGGTGTTCGGCGATTACCGCGACCCGCTCTTCCACGTTCACATCAACGCGGATTACCCGCTCAACTTCAAGGGCATCCTCTACTTCCCGAAGATCACGAGTGAATACGAATCCATTGAGGGTCAGGTCAAGCTGTACTACAATCAGGTGTTTGTTGCAGACAACATCAAGGAAGTCATTCCCGACTACCTCCTGATGCTGCGCGGCGTGCTCGACTGCCCGGAGCTTCCGCTCAACGTATCGAGAAGCTACCTGCAGAACAACACCTATGTCACGAAAGTCGGCAATCACATCGTCAAAAAGGTGACGGACAAGCTGACCTCCATGTGCCAGAACGACCGGGAAAACTACGAAAAGCTCTGGAAAGACCTCAAGATCTTCGTGGAATACGGCTCGATGAGAGACAAGAAATTCTACGACCGCATGAAGGACGCGATTCTGCTGGAGTTGACCGACGGGACCTTTACCACGCTTCCCGCATATCTTGAAGAAGCCAAGGAAAAGCACGAAAACACGGTATACTACACAAGCGACAAGGCGCTCCAGGCACAATATATTTCCATGCTGAACGCCGAAGGCATCAAGGTTGCGGTCTACGACAAGCCTTTGGATGCACAATTCCTTTCTCTCGTCGAATCCTATGTCGGTAACGGGCTGAAATTCGAACGTGTGGATGCCGATGTTGCCAAGGCTCTGAAGGGTGAAGGCGACGAAAAGACCGACGAGACACTGGAGAAGCTCTTCCGTGAGGTCAGCGGAAACGACAAACTGACCGTAAAATTGCAGGCGTTCAAGTCCGGCGAGGTCCCCGCGCTCCTGACCGTTTCCGAACAGTCCCGCCGCATGGAAGACATGATGAAGATGTACGCCATGTCCGGCATGGACATGGGCTCCAATCCCTTCCCTACCGAAGCTACGCTGACGCTTAATTCCGCGTCTCCCCTGATCTCTGGGCTTGCGGAAAAGGATGCCGCCGATCACGAAAAAGCAAAGCTGATCGCCGGGCAGATCTATCGGCTATCGGTGCTCGCACAAAGAAAGCTGTCCGCAGAAGAGCTGAAGAGCTTCCTTGCTGATTCTTTCAGACTGCTCGGCATGATCTGACCCATGATTAAGCATACGGAAAAACCGACCGCCGCCGACATGACCGATCATTTTGAGATTCTGGAGGATAACCTGCGGGAATGCTGCATGCGGCAGTCGCTTGCCGGTGAACAGGCACTGTTCCATATCCGGGAATACGCCGAGGAGATCGCCGCCGTTTGCGAGGACGCGCAGGAAATTGCCGCTCTGCTCGGAGAACGGGGAAAATATCTGGAGGAGATCCCACTCGATTTTCCGGTTGCCTCCAGGCACCTACTCTCGTTTGACAGAACCGAGACTCGTTTTTATCTGCGGATGATTCTGTTCCGGGAGATCGGGCTTCTGATGCTAAAAAAAAATCCGATGTTCTTTACCGACCGCTATGCACTGACGGAACCTGTTTCCGCGTCCGCCGCCGGGAGGATCTCCTATCAGCAGAATCACTATTCCGACAGCGCGTATCTTTTGTTCTCCGGCAGTGATCGGGTAAAGAATGCACGCGCGTCCTACCGAAGCCACTTTACTGAGGTCTGCGAGGATGTATATAACGGTGTCACTGAATTCGGGATTCTTCCCGCGGGTAACTCCTCTGAGGGAAAACTGCTCCGGTTTGTTGCGCTGATCGAGCGGTACGAATTGAAAATTGTTGCAGCCGCCTCTGTCCCGAGTGAAGGCGGTACGACCAACGAATTTGTTCTGGTCGCCAAAACCGCCGATCTCTTTCCCCCACGCCTGAACGGCGGAGAATATCTTCAGTTTTCTGTGGTGCCGGATCACAGGGAGACGCTCCGCGAGTTTTTGTCTGCCGCAGAATTCTGCTCCCTGTATCCGGAACGCGTGGATACCCTGCCCGCAAGAGACGGCGCAAGTGTTGCCTATTATCCTGTTTTCCGTGCAGACAACGCAGATCTGTTTACGTTTTACACTTACCTCTCCGTTGATCTTCCGCAGGCAGTGCCGATCGGACTTTATCAGAATGTTCCGGAAAAACGAGCCCGGAATACGGATTTTCAATGACAAACCTGTTGGGAATCCCCCGAAAAGCAATAAACAGAAAGGACGCTTTCTTTTCCGGAAAGCACAAATACGATGACAAAACATTATTCTCACCAGAATACCGGCACCTGTTCCAAGCGTGTCGAATTTGATCTGACAGACGGAAAAATTTTTAATGTACGCTTTATCGGCGGTTGTCCCGGAAACACGCTCGGACTTGCCGCCCTGCTTGAGGGCATGGATGCAAAAGAAGCCGCAGAGCGGATGAAGGGCATTCTGTGCGGCTATAAGGAAACCTCCTGCCCCGATCAACTCTCCGACGCGATTCTGGAAGCGCTTGCAGATTGCTGAGCCTTCTTACGTCCGCCTTTCCGCCATCGTCCCGAAATGTTCCGTTACCAATTCTTTCATAAAGGAGTACTCCTATGAATTACCTCGATCATTACCGTGAATGGCTCGCATCCGATATGCTGAGCGAAGACGAAAAGCAGGAGCTGCGCGAAATCGCAGGCAACGACGATGAGATTCGTCAACGCTTCTCCTCATACCTCTCTTTCGGTACTGCCGGTCTGCGCGGTGTCATGAAGGTTGGAATGAACGCGATGAACGTCCATACCGTCGCATACGCCACACAGGGACTTGCCGCGCTGATTCTCAAGGAGGGCCGTGCCGCGGACGGCGTAGTCATTGCCTATGACTGCCGGAACAACTCTTCCCTCTTTGCGCGTACTGCCGCATCGGTGCTTGCCGCAAACGGGATCAAGGTCTATATTTTCGATGAGCTTCGCCCGACCCCTGAACTTTCCTTTGCGTTAAGAGAGCTGAAATGCGTTGCCGGCATCAACATCACCGCTTCGCACAACCCGAAGCAATACAACGGTTATAAGGCGTATTGGGAGGACGGCGCACAGCTTCCCCCGGAACACGCCGAGACCGTTTCCGCCGAAATCGCCAAGCTCAACATCTTCACCGCAATCCGCATGACGGATTACCGTTCTGCGGTGCTGGCGGGAAAGATCAATGTCATCGGCAGTGAGATCGACGAAAAATATCTTGCCGCCGTCAAGGAGCAAACGGTCAATCCGGGTGCGATTCCCGCGGTTGCCGATGATCTGAAAATCGTCTATTCCCCGCTTCACGGAACCGGATACCGTCTGGTTCCCGAAATTCTGAAGCGCACAGGACTGAAACATCTCTACACGGTTGACGAGCAGATGCAGATCGACGGAAACTTCCCCACCGTTGCAAAGCCAAACCCCGAATATCCCGAGGTTTTCAAACTCGGTATTGAGATTGCCAACCGGGTCGGCAGCGACCTGATCATTGCAACCGATCCGGACGCAGACCGTGTCGGCGTTATGACACGTGCCGCAGGCGGCGGATTCATCACCATCACCGGCAACCAGATGGGCGCCCTTTTGCTGGACTATATCATCACAGCGGAGGAACAGGCAGGCACGCTTCCGAAAGACGCATACGCGGTCAAAACCATTGTATCGACCGAGCTTGCATCCAAAATCTGCCGCGAACACAGTGTAACCATGCACAATGTGCTGACGGGATTCAAGTTCATCGGAGAGGTCATCAAGAATTACGAAGCAAAGGGGTACGGACATTTTCTGCTCGGCTTTGAAGAAAGCTACGGATACCTCAAGGGCACCTACGCACGCGACAAGGATGCGGTCGTGGCATCTATGTTGATCGCCGAAATGACCGCTTACTACAAGGAAAAGAACATGACGCTTTCCGACGCGCTGAATCATCTGTACGAGCGCTACGGCTACTGCTTTGAGGCAAACGAAGAGGTCTATATGGAAGGCGTGGACGGTCCCCGTCAGATGGCGGATTTCATGGATCGGATGCGCAACAATCCGCCGAAAGCCTTTGGCTGCGCCTCTGTTGCCATGATCGGAGACTACGAAAAGGAAACCATGACAACGCTTGCGACCGGCAAGGCGGAGCCAACCGGGCTTCCCAAGTCCAACGTACTTTACTACCGGCTGGAAAACAACGATGTCATTGTCATCCGCCCTTCCGGCACCGAGCCGAAGATCAAGTTTTACTATCTGCTTCTCGCGAAGGATAAAACCGACGCAACCCAGAAGTATTACGGCTACCGCGATTCCATGGCAAAACTGAAAAAGTGGTAAATTTAAAAGAGCCCCGCCCGCCGCATCATGCGGCGGGCGGGGCTCTTTCTATTTGCAGGAACGGGATCAGATTGTATGAATCCCCTTCTCCGCATCAGCGGCAGAATCCAGTCCGTATTTCTTTTCCTTGCGGTACTCGAAGAACTTCTTGGAGACTTCCGGGAACAGTGCATAAGAGAGCACGTCCTCGTCCTGCTCCAGATTCTGTGCGCACTCCTTGCGAAGTGTGTCGAGCTCCGGCTTCAGGTCGTCCGCGGGACGGTAAGTGATCGGCTTTTCGTCGCCGCAGATCTTCTTGACGAACGCGGGGTCGATCGGCACGGGCGTCTTGCCGTACTTGCCGAGCACGATACCCTTGAATTCCTTGGTGACCGTCTTGTATCTTTCGCCGAACAGCACGTTGAACACAGCCTGCGTGCCGACGATCTGGGAAGACGGAGTAACCAGGGGAGGATAGCCGACATCGGCTCTCACGCGCGGCACTTCCTCCAGAACTGCGGTCAGGAGATCTTCCTTGCCCGCGTCCTTGAGCTGCTTCATCAGGTTGGAGAGCATTCCGCCCGGAACCTGATACAGAAGCGCATTGACGTTGACGGCAAGTGCCTTCGGGTTGAGCAGCCCCTCCTTCAGGTACTTCTCACGAAGAGGCGTGAAATACTTGGCAATCTCGTTGAGCTTGCCGAGGTCAAGACCCGTATCGTATTCGGTGCCTGCAAGCGCCGCGACCATGGTTTCGGTCGGAGCCTGTGAGGTACCCATTGCCATCGGGGAGATTGCGGTGTCGATCACATCAACGCCTGCCTCCACTGCCTTGAGAAGCGTCATGGACGCAAGCCCGGCGGTGTAATGGGTGTGAAGCTGAATCGGAACCTTGACGCTCTCCTTAAGCGTTTTGACCAGTTCATACGCGTCAAACGGCTTGAGAAGCCCGGACATATCCTTGATGCAGATGGAGTCCGCGCCCATCTCTTCGAGTTCCTTTGCGTACTTGGAGTAGTACTCCATGGTGTACACGGGTCCCGTGGTATAGCTGAACGCCGCCTGCACATGTCCGCCCTCTTTTTTGGTCGCGTCGATCGCGGTCTTGAGGTTGCGGGGATCGTTCAGCGCGTCGAAAATACGGATGATATCAATGCCGTTTGCAATGGACTTCTGTACGAAGTACGCAACAACATCGTCCGAATAGTGACGGTAGCCGAGGATATTCTGTCCGCGGAACAGCATCTGAAGCTTGGTGTTCTTCACTTCCGCGCGGATCTTGCGGAGACGCTCCCACGGATCCTCGTTGAGGAATCTCATGCAGGAGTCAAAGGTCGCTCCGCCCCATGCTTCGATGGAATAGTATCCGACTTCGTCCATTGTTTTGAGGATCGGAAGCATTTCCTCCGTCGTCATTCTGGTCGCGATCAGCGACTGATGAGCGTCACGGAGAACGGTTTCCGTAATTTTTACTTTTGCCATGTTCTATTTACCTCCCAATCAAATATGCGCGAACAACGACAGGAACACGCCTGCCGCCACTGCGGAACCGATGACACCTGCGACGTTCGGACCCATGGCGTGCATGAGCAGGAAGTTGGAGGGGTCTTCCTTCTGACCGACGATCTGCGAGACACGTGCCGCCATCGGAACGGCGGAAACGCCTGCGGAACCGATCAGAGGATTGATTTTACCGTGGGTCAGGAAATTCATCAGCTTTGCGGTCAGCAGTCCGCCGACGGTGGAAATGGAGAACGCAAACAGACCGCAGACGATGATGAGAATGGTCTGGAGATTCAGGAAGTTTGCGGCAGATGCCGTTGCGCCGACCGAAATACCGAGGAAGATCGTGACGATGTTCATCAGCTCGTTCTGCGCCGTCTTGGAAAGGCGGTCGGTCACACCGCACGCGTTGAGCAGGTTACCGAACATCAGGCATCCGACGAGCGGAAGCGCATCGGGAACAATCAGACCGACGATAAAGGTCACAATCACCGGGAACAGAATCTTTTCGGTCGTGGAAACCTTCCGGAGTGCCGTCATTTTGATTGCGCGTTCCTTCGGCGTAGTCAGGAGCTTCATGAACGGCGGCTGAATCATCGGGATCAGCGCCATATAGCTGTACGCGGCGATTGCGATCGCACCGAGCAGGTGCGGCGCCAGCGTCTTGGTCACAAGAATTGCCGTAGGTCCGTCCGCACCGCCGATGATGCCGATCGCAGCAGCTTCCAGCACATTGAACTGACCGGAGATGAGCGCAAGAGAGAACGCAACGAATACGCCGAGCTGTGCGCCCGCACCGATGAGCAGGCTCTTGGGGTTTGCAATCAGAGGAGTAAAGTCGGTCATTGCACCGATGCCGATAAATATCAGGCAGGGGTATATACCGAGCTTGACACCGAGGTAGAGAAGATCAAGAAGACCGCCCTCATGGAGGATTCGTCCATAATCAATCTCTCCTTCGGTAATGAAGAAGTCAAGGTGATACATTCCGGCGCCGGGAATATTGGTAAGCAGCATACCGATCGCAATCGGCAGAAGCAGAAGCGGTTCAAACTTCTTGACGATTGCAAGGTAGATGAGAACACCCGAGATGATGAACATCACGAGTGTCTGCCAGCTGGAGGCGTTGAACTCCCAGCTTGCACCACCAAGCGAAAAACCGTTTTCCGCCTCGTTGAACAGCCACTTCCAGATGCCGGTGCCAACTAAGAAATTAAGCAACCCGTCTATCATTGTGCAGTTTTATCCTTTCGATAGCGTTTGGAAACCGGAAAACGTCAATTGAGCGTCAGGAGGACCGCGTCCGTCGCAACGGAGGAGCCCTTCACTGCGTCAACCGTTGCAACAACGCCATCGGCAGGAGCCATAATATCGTTTTCCATCTTCATTGCTTCGAGGACGCAAAGGACGTCGCCCTTTTTCACTGCGTCGCCGGGCTTGACATTGATCTTGATGAGGTTGCCCTGCATCGGAGCTTTGATCACAGTTGCGCCAGCCTTTCCTGCGGGAGCGGCGGGAGCCTTGGGTGCTGCCTTGGGGGCGGGAGCGGAAACGGTTGCGGGAGCGGCTGCAGCATCTGCACCGACTTCTTCCACAACAACATCATAAGAGGTACCGTTGACGGTCACATTGAATCTTTTCATAATTCTTCAAAACCTTTCAAGCATTATTTGTTCCAAGCGGAACCGTTTCCGCTTCTTCTGAAGGATACCACGCGGAAGCCTCCCGCGTAAGCCGCGTCCCCTTCGGACGCAAGGTAAGCCGCAACAGCGGCGGTAATCACTGCGGTCAAGTCTCCGTCATCGCCCGCTTCAGAGGGCGCGGGCTCCGCCGTTACCGGAGCCGGTGCAGGCACGGATTTTTCCGGAATAACCGGTTCCGCAGTCTGTTTCTTCTTTTTCGATTTCTGCATGATCACGCGGAAAAGTTCAAGGACTCCCCACAGAAGTGCAAGTACGGCAAAGACCATGCCCATACCGAGAAGGGTGACCTGTCCTGCCTCGGCAAGACGTTCCCCGAAGGTCATGTCGGTTTTCCCTGCCGCCCCGGTATCTGCCGCGATCGGTGCGGGAGTCTGCTCCGCCGCTTTGTCCATCATCGCAGAGACGCTGACGGTCATGACCGTCAGAGCGAGCGAGAGCACAAGCAGAATCGCAAACAAGCCTGTCAGTATTCTTTTCATCAGAGGTTACCTCCGTTAAAGCGGAAGATTCGCGTGCTTGCGCGCAGGTGCAGAATCCGTTTTCTTCATCAGCATATACACCGCGGCGCACAGTCTCTGGCGAAGCTCGGCGGTGGGCACAATATCGTCCACATCGCCGTTTGCGGCGGCGATCTCCGCCTTGGCGTTGGCTTCTGCCCATTCCGCTTCGACCTCTGCCCGGCTCTTGTCTGCTGTCACCTTGTCGTTGCAAAGGAACGCAACGGCGGCGGCAGGAGACATGGGGCTGATCTCTGTTCCTTCCAGCGCAAGCGCGAGGTCAGCGCCGATGGCCTTGGAAGCGGCAAGCGCGAACGCGGCACCGTAAGCCTTACCTGTCACCACGCTGATCTTCGGCGTGGTCGCGGAAGCGTAAACAGCGGCAAAGGAAGCAAGGGACGGAGCAACCGATTCGTTGTCTTCCGCATCGGTTCCGACGCCTTCGCTGTCAACGAGCGTAATCACGGGGATACGGAAGCTGTCGCAAAGCCCCGTAAACCAGGCTGCTTTCTTCGCGCCGCAGGAATCCATCTTGCCGGTGACACTGATGAAGCCGACGGTCACACCGCCGAGCTTTGCAAGTGTGGTAACAACGCCGTCTACACAAGCTTCATCGAGGACCAGGGCACTTCCCGCGTCAGCAAGAGAAGCTACGTCGGCGGCGGAGATCAGACGGTTCGGATCGTCACCGTTGTTCTCCGTTATCGAAATCCCCTCAACATTGTTGGACGGAAGCAGAGCAACCAGTTTTCTTACGGCAAAGAATGCGCTTTCCTCATCCTTTGCTTCCACGTCGGAAACATACGCCTTGGCGTTCGCGGCAGACTCTTTCCCGACATTGAATGCGGGATGATAGCTGACCTGGGATTTCTCCTTCACAGTCACAGCGATATCGAACATCGAAACCGCAACCGAAGAAATCCCCGTTGCAGAACCGGTAACGACCGCGATCTGCGGGACGACGCCGGACGCATCGGACACGCACTTGAGGAACGCGCCGTATGCGGAAAGCACTTCGCTGCCCTCCGTGACCACCGCACCCGTGCTGTCAAACACGCCGATGACAGGTGCGCCGTTTTTGACGGCAGTAGCGTACAGTGCCGCAATCTTCTTCGCGGCAAGTGCGTCAAACGCGCCCTTCATGCGGTCACTGTCCTGCACAAACGCGAAAGCGAGCTTACCGTCGATCGCGCCGTAGCCGCTGATGACGCCCTCGTACTCTTCCGCGTCGCCTTTTCTCTTCAGATACGCGTTTGTTTCCACAAACGTACCAGGATCGAAAAGACGGGAAATTTTCTCATTTCCGACTGTTTTACTCTTGTCCATTTACCCAACCTCCATCCGGAAAATTTTATGAGATAATTGGTCAGAAACCAATAAAAAACCTTTTACCCCAATTATAAAAGATTGTATCATAAATCCCGTCGTCTGTCAAGAAAATTCTGATATATATTTCACATATTTCTCCGGATTGCGAAAGAAAAACCGCGGATTTCTCCGCGGATTCCCATTTGTGTGATGATTCTGTCGATGTATTCCGTTTTTGTTCCGGATGTATGAAAAGCTCCGTTTCACCGGGCAATGCCGTCATCTTTTTCTTACGATGTTCTGCGGTGCTTACTCTGACGGATCAGGAACAGACACAGAAGTACTGTTGCGACTGCCAGAACAATCAGGACGGTCACCCCGACAGGTCCGAGCGTATCGGACACACGTTCTGCGTCCTTCCGCGCTTCCGCACGGGCATTTTCGATGAGTGACTGAAGCTCTGCCGAATCAAGGTCCTTGCTACAGGCGGTGATGTCCCGGAAATACACACGACAGGACGAATCGGAACCGCTGACCGACCGCACCGTGACCCGCACGGAACGCACCGCGCCGGGCAGGGACGACGTGTCGAAAGAGCACTCTGTCTCTTCCCCGCTGCCCGTAAGCGCGGTCCCCGTTGCCGCGAAGCCGTCGCCGTACAGCGTGACCTGCAATTCAAACACGGACCGGACATCATCCAGATCCTCCACAGCAAAGCAGAACGCAAGCGAATCGTAAAGCGACATATTTTCCGGATAAGTAAACGTGTAATATATTCCGCCGGTCGAGTCGGCGCTGAAATTGACCGTTGCCGCAAGCGCACGTCCCACGGTTTTGCTCACCCCGATCCCGAAACCGGACACATTGGGATCGGCATTCCAGTTCAGTGTCCCGAGTGCAGATGTAAAGTCGAAGATCGCATATGTTCCGGCGGCATTTTCCGCCGCGATACCGGCGTCAAGGGAAAACATCTGTCGCACCTCGCCGGTTTTCTCCCGATGAAACAGTTCCTGCCAAGAAGTTGCGCCGAACACACCGAGTACAAATGCGTCCTGCCCGGAACCCTCTCCCGTGTCGATTCCGGAGAGCACGTGGGACAGCCGCTGCAACCGGGTCCTATCGACGCAAAGGAACAGCACGGCAGGTCCTCCGGAGCGCCGGAAGGAATGATAAGAATACAGATAGGAAACGATCAGTTCCGTGTCGGACAACTCCTCCGACGGAGACCACCCGACCAGATATCCCTGCTTTCCCATTCCGCTTTCCGATAGAAGATCTTCAAATTTTGCGGCATTTGCGGCAGTATAGAACCCCGTCGTCGCCGTACCCGGCACCATGTCCCCGCTTTCATTGATCCGGAGCGGATACGGAATATGCCCGCTTTCCAACAGCACCGTATACCCGGAAAAATCGCTCTCCGAGAAGAGCTTTTGCAGTCCCGACAGGAAGAGATACTTGTCGTAAAAACCGTCCCGTTCCTCCTCACCGATAAGCTCGGCGGACAGGTTATCAGTCACAGGAACCACGACCTGCATATCGTAGCCTCCCTTGGAGAATGCCAGTCGAACCGTCAGCGCGACCCGCGCAAAATTCTGCACATAATCATTGAGGGACAGCGTTCCGCAATCGTTGTATTCCGCCGCACGGTCAACGCCGGTGCCGAGGATGACTCCGCCGAGCCTGCCGAACGCCTGCCCCGAATAACGATCGGCAAGATAACCCGTGACGGAATACAGCACTGCCGCGGAATCGTTACCGGAGAGAAAAATTCCTTGATACCGAGCATCCGTTCCGCCTCCGGAAGAAAGGCGGAAATCCGTCGCGTCGGGAGAGATCAGATAACGAAGGTACACCGTACAACCGGACGCCATGTACGCCCGGATCCGGGAATCCAGCTCCGTAATGGTCGATCGGTCGATCTGAAGCGTTACGCCGCCGGACGTGTAGGAAATCGGGGATTTTGCGTCGGAAAGCAGGCGGTCGAGGTACACATCCACAATCGTGCTGCCTGCTCCGAGGGAAATCACCGTGGAGGTCGCGTCTCCGACGATTCCCTTATAGGCACTGTCAGAAGGCACAGTCCCCGGCACAGTGTCGCCCCCGAGCGACGTGACATAGGTCGGATCGGTCAGCGGCACTTCCGCTCCGTCGCTAGTTCTGATTGTAACCAAATATCTGGAAAGCCGGTCTCCCGCATTTTCCGCGGGCACCGTGAAAGAAAACTTGGAAAGGATCTTGGTTTCTGCAAGCGCCGCCCGGTTTTCGTCTGCCAGGTACGCGTCCGGATCCGTTCCGGTCGGCAGGCGGTACAGAAGCAGTTTCGCATCGGTATACTTTGCCGTCACACCGGAAAGCACACGTCCGCCGAGCGTCACCGTTGCGTCGGAAAGATTCGCAACACAGGAGGTGATACTGCCGAATTCCTCGGAAACCGGGCGGTACGCAGATACCGGATTGATGGAATACAGGCGGACGGACCCGCTTCGCACACCAAAGAAGGAAACCGTGATTCTGTCGACCCGCTCCGCGTCCGGAATATAGATCAGGCAAGTCTGCTTCGTCTGGGATTGCTCCAGTTCGCACTCGGAAGTATAGACCTCTTCACTTTCCCTGTAAGAATAGGTCACCGTCATCCGGTTGCTTACCGTGTTGTTTATCAGTACAAAACGATATGCGTTACAGGAAGTCTTCCCGGTAATCGGCATCGGCGTAAAACTGAACGAAGCGCCGGAACCGCGGATGGAGAACAACAGGGATTCGGAATTATACGGAATCAGCCGTCCGGAGGATTCTTCAAAGGAATCGGTGGAAAACCGCTCCAGAAAATCCGGATATGTTTCGGTGAGATTCACTCGGTCAAGCGCACTCACCGGCAAAACCGCAAACGACGCAAGCAGGCAAAGACACAAAAGAAACGCGCAGATCCGCTTCATCCCTTTTCTCCTTTCATTCTGTTTTCCGGCAGGAAGCCCGCCGCGAAGCCCTGTGCCCGAACGGGCGCGTGGGTTCCTGTGGGTATTATAACATACTTCCCGTCGTTTGAAAATATTTTTGACGATTTTTCAAAAATTCCTTGAAATAAGAGCGAATAACAGTTATAATGGAAACAGATTATTAACAACAAATTCCGGAGGAACGGGAATGAATCAGAACGAAAGATTTCTTTACGCAAAAGATAAGTACGGCGCATTCGGCGTGGACACCGAAGAAGCGATCCGGATCCTGTCCGAAACACCGATTTCCATGCACTGCTGGCAGGGGGATGACGTGCGCGGATTTGAAAATGCAGGTCCTCTCACGGGCGGCATTCAAGCAACCGGCAATTACCCCGGCGCGGCGCGGACACCCGAAGAACTCATGGCAGACTTTGACAAAGCCCTCTCGCTGATCCCCGGCAAACACCGCATCAATCTGCACGCGTCCTACGCAATCTTTGAAGACGGCGAAAAGGTGGACCGCGACCGACTTGAGCCGAAGCATTTCAAAAAGTGGGTCGAATACGCCAAGGCGCGTGGACTCGGCATTGATTTCAACCCCACCTATTTCTCACACCCGCTCGCACAGAATGCAACGCTCTCCTCTCCCGACGAGAACGTCCGCCAGTTCTGGATCCGCCACGGAATTGCCTGCATCCGCATTTCGGAATACTTTGCAAAAGAGCTGGGTACCCCCTGCCTCATGAATATCTGGATTCCCGACGGTATGAAGGACACTCCCGCCGACCGTCTGGGTCCGAGAAAGCGTTATGCGGATTCCCTCGATCAGATTCTCGGCTGCGGATACGACAAGAACCTGGTCCGTGTTACGCTCGAATCCAAAGTGTTCGGCATCGGGCTGGAATCCTACACGGTCGGTTCCGCGGAATTCTGTCTGTCCTATGCAACCTCGCGCGGCATTGTCCCCCTGATGGACAACGGGCACTATCACCCGACCGAAGTCGTGTCGGATAAGATTTCCGCACTGCTTGCCTTCAATGAGCGTATCGCCCTGCACATTACGCGTGGCGTGCGTTGGGACTCTGACCACGTTGTCCGCCTGGATGACGAGACCAAGGAAATAATGCTGGAGGCTGTCCGTTGCGGGCTGGACCGCGTCATCCTCGCTACCGACTATTTTGACGCAAGCATCAACCGCATTGCCGCATGGGTACTCGGCATGAGAGACACCCAGAAGGCACTGCTTCTCGCGCTCCTGACACCGAGCAAGGACTGGCAGGAACTTCAGGATCAGAGAGAGCTGACCCGGCTGTTCATGCTTCAGGAAGAGGCTAAAACACTTCCCTTCGGCGACGTCTGGGAAGAGTTCTGCAAGAGAAACGGCGTTCCCGGGGAGAACGAATGGTTCTCCGAGGTGACGAAGTACGAAACCGAGGTTCTCGCTGGACGCGTCTGAACCGGCTGTCATCCGGCATACAGGGTTACATAAAAAGCGTTACCGACCGAATCTGAGATTCGGTCGGTAACGCTTTTTCATCCCCGGAAACGACTCACCGGACGGGTGATCTCCGGAATACAAGATGAGATCAGTTTTTCCAGAACGTCGCCGCTCCCGACGGGCTGTATCTGCCGCCGGAGTTCATGATTCCCGTGCACTGATTACCGGATACGACAAAATGTTCAAGCAACCGTACTCCAACCGCGGCAAAGTAACTCTCAAGCGTATTGGTCAATTGAATATCGTCCCCCGACGGAAGCGCAATCCCGTTCGGATGGCTGTGGGACAGCACGACCGTTGACGCGTTGTAACGCACAATCGCATCCATCATTCTGCGCAGATTCGGTGCGGCACAGTTGACCGTTCCGTCGGAAATATGTTCACAGGCGAGCATGGACATCCGGTTGTCAAACAGCAAAAGATATACCCGCTCGACCGAAAGGCCGGCGTACAGGGGTCTTAAGTACGCGGCAATCTTTTCGGAACTGTCATAAATAAACGCCGTTCTCTGCTCTTCCAGCGCACAGGTCCTGAGCACACTGTTTACCACCTTGAGATAGGTCGCCGTTTTCGGTCCGATACCGTCCACCTGACATAGAACGGCGTTGTCCGCCGCAAGTGCCGCGCCGACAGAGCCGAACCGCTCAATCAGACGATGCGCGATCGGATTGGTATCCTCCCGCGGAATTGCATAATACAGAAGCATTTCAAGAGTTTCATGTGGTGCCAGCGTATCCGCTCCGTCGCGGATGAGACGTTCCCGCATGCGTTCTCTGTGTTCGTCGTGCATAGTCTTCTCCTTTCAATGAAAAAAGTCATTGAGAAAAGGCGGTTCGAAAACCGCCTTTCCTGCCAAATGGTCACCGTCAATGGCTGTCCCTGGCACCATGCGGTCAAAACCGGATCATCCGCCGGAACAGATAAACCATTCCGCGGATCCATATACGTATCACAAATTCTGTCTGTCGCCGAACACCGACGGTCAGCAACGCTCTTCGGCATTCCGGCGTGCGGCATCCGCCCGCACCGGACCGGGACGACAGGCTTCAGTCAGAAGCAGACACCAGCGGTCCGGGATGTCAGTCCTCAAAGGACATCTGAATCTGTCCGCCCATCTCCGCTTTGTGCTTTTCCACCAGCGTGTGAATCCGCTTGACGGGATCGAGCAGAGTGCTGATGGTGTCGTCATGGTTCAGGGTATCAATGATATAAGACACAAACTTGCACATATTGACACTGACAAACCAGTCGCGGGAGAGGAGCTCGGGGGTACGGTACACAAGGTTCGTGGAGAACACCTTATCGAAGATGCCGTCTGCGTGCGCTTTGTCGAACTTGTCGAGACCGTCGGTGAAAAGTCCGAAGGTTGCAAAGCAGAAGATACGCTTCGCGCCCTTGGTCTTGACCTGCTTTGCCACGTCCAGCATGGATTCACCGGAGGAAATCATATCGTCCACAATGATGGCGTCTTTACCGTTGAGATCCTGACCGAGGTACTCGTGCGCTTCAATCGGATTACGACCGTTGACGACCACCGCATAATTACGGCGTTTGTAGAACATACCGATATCCAGCCCCAGCACGGAGGAATAATAAATGCAACGCGCCATGGCGCCCTCATCGGGGGAGATAATCATGAGGTTGTCCTTGTCGAGTACCACATCGGGAACGACTTTCACGAGCGACTTGATCATCTGATAGGTGGGTCGCACATTGTCAAAGCCGGCAAGTGGGATCGCGTTGGAGATTCTCGAATCATGCGCGTCAAACGTAATGATGTTGGAAACGCCCATGGAAACCAGTTCCTGAAGCATGAGAGCGCAGTCAAGCGACTCGCGGGAGCTTCTCTTATGCTGTCTGCCCTCGTAGAGCATCGGCATGATGACGTTGATCCGTCTTGCCTTGCCTGCCATTGCGGCAATGATACGCTTAAGGTCAGCATAATGGTCATCCGGGCTCATCGGGACTTCCCGCCCGTACATTTTGTAGGTCACACCGTAATTGAAGGTGTCACAGATGATGTACACATCGTGTCCGCGCATGGACTGACGCAGGAGGCCTTTCGCCTCACCGGTCGCAAATCTCGGGCACTCCACAGAAGCAAGGAAGCTCTCCTCACCGCCGTGTCTTCTCCAGTCCTTCAGGTAATAATCCACCTGCGATGCAAACTGTTCGCAGCCCTTCATGCCGATGACGCTGAGTTCACCCCACTGAGTATCCTTCATAAGTCCCTCCAGAATATTTTGTTTTCATCCGACGGCAAAAACCGTCATACGTTTTTATTATATCACACCGTCTTCGCTGATTCAACCTTTTTTTCGGAGAAGTGTCACTTTTTTCGTCCTTGTCAAATCGCGGTTAGTCCCGTGCAACCGGTTTGTGAAATGTGACAAATTTCGTCAACAGATTGCCTGGAATCTGCCGAACGCATCGTCCCATGCGGCGCGGTCGGTGCACGGTTCGTACTCCTTGGGATCGAAGGAAGCGGCAACCACTTCCCTTGCCTCGCCGAGATCCTTTACCTCGCCGGCGGCGATTGCCTGCATCATAAGGTTACCGATCGCGGTTGCCTCTTCGGGCCCGGCGGTCACGTGCTTTCCGCAGGCATCTGCGGTCATCTGGCTGAGGAAGTGATCCTTGGTTCCTCCGCCGACCACATTGATGACGCTGACCTTGCGGTTCTGAAGCGATTCAATGCTTTCGACCGTCATGCGGTACTTGAGGGCAAGGCTCTCATAAATGCAACGCACCACCTCTCCGACGCTCTCCGGAACCGGCTGAGCGGTTTTGCGGCAGAACTCGCGGATCCTTTCGGGCATATTACCGGGCGTATTGAAGGTCGCGTCGTCGGGATTGATGAGCGAGCGGAAGGGCTTGGCTTCTTTTGCCCACTGCTCCAACTGCGCAAAAGAATACTCGCTTCCTTCCCGCTTCCACTGACGTCTGGATTCCTGAAGGATCCAGAGACCCATGATATTTTTGAGGAAACGGATGGTCCCCATCGCACCACCCTCATTGGTGAAGTTCATGGCGCGCGACTGCTCGTTGATGAGCGGCTCCCGAAGTTCGGTTCCCATCAGCGACCAGGTACCGCTGCTGATGAACACGAAATCCTCTTTGCGGCTCGGCACGGCAATTACGGCGGAAGCGGTATCGTGAGATGCGACATTGACGACACGGATCCGGTTCTTTCCGACCTCCTCCGTGATCTGCGGGAGCAGCTTACCAAGGCAGTTGCCGGGCTGAACCAGCTTTCCGAACAGATGCTTCGGGATACCGAGCCGGTCCATGAGGTCAAAGGCATAGTCACGCTTCTTTGCGTCAAGCAGAGCGCCGGTCGAAACAATGGTATATTCATTGGCCATCTCACCGGTCAGAAAATAGTTGAGCAGGTCGGGGGTATTGAGCAGACGCGCGGAAACGGCAAGCAGGTCCGGGTTATCGCGTTTTTCCGCCGCGAGCTGATAGAGCGTGTTGAACTCCATCGACTGAATACCGGCAACGCGGTAGATCTCGGAGAGCGGAACGGTTTTGTCCACATACTCTTCAATCCCGACCGTGCGGGTATCGCGGTAATGAGTCGGATTCGCAAGCAGTCTGCCGCCCTTGTCCAAAAGTCCGTAGTCAACGCCCCAGGTATCAATGCCCATGCTGGTCACATCGTCCCCGGCAAGCACGGTCTTGGAGATCGACTGCTTGATCTCAAAGAAAATCCGCAGAATGTCCCAGGTAAAACGACCGTTGACCATAACGGGATCGTTGGAAAACCGATGATTCTCCCGTAGCGCCAGTTTCTTGCCGTCAAAGCTTCCGACGATCCCGCGTCCGCTGGACGCGCCGAGGTCAATCGCAAGCATTTTCAGTTCTGCCATTGTTATATTCTCCTTATGTATAGTTTCGATTACGGGAGTCAGGGCTGTTCCGGAACGGAATTGTCCGCGTTCAGCACCACGAATTTTCCGTCGCCCGGCAGGATGTCGAGAGTAATCTCGGTACCGCTCCCGATCGCTTCCAACCCGTTGCTACCCCAGATCTGATAGGTCTGTTCCTCCGAAAAATGCAGGGTGAAGGACGTCTCATTCCCCTGAAAAGTATAATCGGCGTTGACGACATAAATCGCATCGTCTCCCGCGTCCTCGTCTTTGGTAAAGTATCCGACAACGGCTCTTGCACCGTCGTACTCGCCGGTGATTCCGGTATATGCTCCGTATTCGGAAGAAATGGCGGGATAGAGGCGGTATTCATTCGCCAAACGCTTTAACTCCGGGCAAAGTTCACAACTTGCGAACAGAAATTTGTAGTTCAGATAAATCCCCTTCATCGCGTGAATCCCGGTCAGAACATCCGCAAGGCGGTAGTAGGCATCGGTCAGCTCGGTGCAATCCTTCGAAATCAGATAACTGAAGGTTTCGTAAGCACCTGTGTACGGCTCATCCTCGCCGTGCTGTCCGACCATGAAGAGCAACAGGGACTCCGTGCCGAACGCAAGGGCGGAATGCATCAGAAGACGTAGTTGCTCTGTTGAAGGCGTTTCCTGATTGTTGATCCGGCAGGTCTGAATGAAAGTGTAGAGCGGAATACCCGCATCGCCCGCAAGGATCTGCATCTGAAGCATATTTGCAAGATACGTCGGGAACCGGCTGTTCTTGGAAGTCTGCGAGGAGAACGGATAGAAATCCCAACACAGAAAGCTGGGATTGACGATGCTCAGATACTCCTGGGTGATACGGTAATTACTGTCCCCGCCCCCCAGGGCAACCGCGGGAAAGAGGTTGGCGCCGATCGGCCACTGTTTGGCCTCGGGCAACCGTTCATAGAGCTTTTTTATGGATTCGCCGAGGCTTTCGAATCTGGACGGAATGGGTTCATCGCAAAGATAAATACCGGCAATCGACTCATAGTCCAGAACATAATCCAACTTTGCCGCAATCTCGGCGCCGTCGTCCCCGAACGTGTTGATGTACAGCTTCATACCCGTTGCATCCGCCGCTTCTGCGACCGAGCAAAGCTTGCCGGCGCTGCCGTAATACTCGTCGTCCACAAGCGCCGTGTTGATCCCGGCGTCCAGCAACAACTTGAAAAACGTTTCGTACAGCTCCGGATCGTGGACGATTCCCCAGGCGATCACGCGCTGCTCGATGGTTTCGGTATGTTCATAGAGATACCGGATGCGCTCTTCTTCCGAAAGAGGCGGCGCGGGCGAATCGGTTTCAGGCTCCGTACTGGATTCTGTATCGGATTCTGTGTCGGATTCTGTATCGGATTCTGTATCGGATTCTGTGTCGGATTCTGTACCGGTTTCTGTGCCGGGTTCCGTATCTGGTTCTGTATCGGTTTCCGCCCCGGCATCCGTGAAAGACTCGGTTGCGGATTCCGTTTCGGCAGAGGTCACGGATCCGGTCGAAGTTCCGCCGGAGTCCTTGTCCCCGGGAGTGACCGCGGGCGCGCAGGAAAACAGCACGCAGGAAATAAGCAAGAGGGCAAGTATACGGATCGCATGTTTTTTCATTCGGGTTTCCTTTCGGTTTTTGTCTTATGGTATCACTTGTTTGTTTATTTTACCATGTTTCTGTCCGCTTTTCAAGATAATCCGGAAAGAAAAGCAAAAAAGTAAATAGCTGTGTGTCTTTTTTATATCTTCCCATCGTTCTGACCCCAAAGCGCCCTCCTCCGTCAGTGGCGCGGTCACCCGAATACAGAAAGAGCCGCCCCGGAGGGCGGCTCAAAGCAATCAAAGCAAAAGCAGCGGGACATCCGAAAGAAAGCGGCGCGGCTTCCGGATACTCCCCGGACGTTGCGCAAGCCTTACCGGAACACCCGTGGGTACTGTTTCCCGGCAAGGGCGTATTTGAGCGTATCGGAAGCCAGTGTAAAATCCGCGACCAGCGAGTGAGGCTTTCCTACGGGATCGTCCTCCGACATCGGCACAAAATAAACGTTTTTCCGTGAGAGGAGCGTCGCAATGTTGCCAAGGTTTGCAGACAGTGCGTCATTGGTGGCAAGCGCGATCACAAGCGGGCGATCGCTCCGGAGGTGCGCTTTCGCCGCCATCGGAACTGCCCCGTCGGTAATGCCGCTTGCAATTTTGGCAAGCGTGTTGCCGGTACAGGGACAAATCAGAAGCGCATCCAGATGCACCGCAGGACCGAGCGGTTCCGCATCGACTACGGTGTGGATCGGTTCTCTGCCGCAAAGCGCCGTGACCTCACGGAAACGGTCCTCTGCTCTGCCGAACCGGGTATCCGTCTCAAAAACGGATTCGCTGAAAACGGGAAGCACCTCGTACCCTTCCTCAAGTAATCCTCCGAGCGCCTCCAGGGCGCGTTTGTGCGTGCAGAAGGAACCGCACATGGCAAAACCGATCAACGCCCCTTACCCCCTTCCGGGAGATATTCCGAAAGAAGCGTATCCGCGATGATCTGTCCCGCGGTATCCGGCGCACATTTTCCCGGCAGGGACAGCGCCCAGATCACGTGTACCCCGTGTTCCTTGGCGGCGCGCACGTCGATCCCGCCGGGCGCCGACGCAAGATCGACAAACAGCGTGCGACGGTTGATCCGTCCCGCAAGTCCCGCGTCAAACAGCCAGTACGGCACCGTGTTGAAGATGACGTCATATCCGTCCGTCAGCCCGGAAAGAGACGACACGCCGTCCCGGTAGGTAATCCTGAGCGGCACAAGTCCATGGTTCTTCGCAACCGCGAGATCGGACTTCCGACGGGCGGCGACCGTCACATCTGCACCGAGCAGTTTTAATTTATCCGCAAGCACATGTCCGACCCGGCCGTATCCCACGACCGCCGCCCGGCAGGAATCCACCGTGACGGGCAATTCATTCATGGCGATTGCAATCGCCCCCTCGGCAGTCGGCACCGCATTGCGGATCTGAAGTTCTTCGCTGTCAAAGTAATCGCCGAGTTTCACCCCGCGGCTTTCCGCCGCACTCTTGACCATCGGCGAGCATCTTCCGCCGAACACGGGAACACTCCCGCCGATCCGGTCAAACAGAACGGTCAGGCGAAGCCCGTTCCCCTCCTTCATCGGAGTGTGCAGGCGCACCCCGTCGGACGAGACCGGGAGCGGCAGGATCACGGCGGAGGCGCCGTCCACAGCCTCCTGCCAGCCGGAGCGGAGCGTGACCTCCTTTCCGGATTCCTTGAAATATTCTTCACCGATTCCCCAGAGGTCAACGGCATATCCGCACTCTGAGAGCCGCCCGGCAAGCGCGATCTGCCGCCTGTCTCCGCCGAGGACGGCAAGCTTTATCTTATGATCGTTCATCAGTTCATTCCTTCCGTAGGATTCATCATACTACAGAATATGAAACGTCAGTCCGCTTGGTGCTCTCACGGGCGGAAAATCCCGCTCCACACGCGCACATTTTTCAGAAGTCCGGAGGACGTGTTCTCCTCCTTTGGACAGGAGTCAAAAGAGACCATGGAAAGCACGGCATCGTTTGCAAAAAGAATCGTTTCCGCGTGCCCGAGAACGCTTTCCGCCCGGAAGGGGATCTTCCCGATGAGGGGACCGTGTACCCCGAACAGAACAATATCTCCCGCACGCGCGGCGGCTTCCGCCGCCGGGGCAAGACTGCTTTCCTGAACCGCTCCGCCGAAATAAACCAGGGACTTGTTGCCCGACGAAAGCGTCATGAGGAACGTCTCCTGCGCCGAACGTTTGATACGTCCTTTGGAAATCACCGCATGGCAATCAGAAAACCAGGTCATCTCTTCCCCGTTCCGGTACAGCCGCACGGACACGCCAGAGCGGTACGCGTCCCGCACGAGACGGTTCATGACGGCATAATCCCGTTCGGTTTCCGGATACGGAAGCCAGAGTTCCCGCACATATGTACTGTTCATGAGCGAGGTCACACCGGAGGTATGCGCCTGATGATAATGCGTCAATACCACCGCGCGGATTTCCGGGTATCCGGCGCGGCTGACCACTTTTGCCGACACGCGGAAGCGTGAGAAAAAGCCGTCCGAAAAGTCCACAATCACGGCACCCTCGTCCCCGGTAAAGATCAACTGTTCACTGTTACTGCCCATTTGCAGGTAGGTCATACGGATCACGCCGCGTTCTGCGTAAGACGAAACGCCGATTGTGACCGCAATCACCAACGCGGCGGCAACCGGCGGAAGCACAATCAGCCACTTGTGCCGAAAACGGAGGAACAACAGCACGAGCAGGCAGATCGTCATTCCCGCCAGCACGTACGGAATGGCGGGATGCGTCAGAGACACAGTGATTCCGGACAGCCGTGAAAGGCGGGAGGTGACAAACAGCATATATTTCCCGACCACGTGAAGCAGATCCGGAAAAAAGGCTGAGAAAAGCGGGATATACGCACAAAGCAGCGTCAGAATGGCAAGAATCAAAAGAACCGTCACCGCCGGCACGAGAAGCCAGGTGACAAGCGGCGAGAGAAGCGGCATTTCATCGGAAATGAGGCAGAGCGGCACGCTGATCGCAACCGACGCGGCAACACTGACGGCTACGGAGGTAACAATCCCCATGCCGAACCGCCTAAGCGCGGCGACTACCGGGCGTTTCTCCGCTTTTGCCCCGTTTTTTCTTCTTTCCCGGATCAGCCGCTCCATGGGAGCATAAAGCGCAACGATCCCGAAGGTGGCGGCAAAAGACATCCAGAAGGAAAGGTCACAGACCGACGCAGGTGACAAAAGAAGGATCAGGGAACAGGCGAAAAACAGGGCCGTCGGCATGTCGTTGTCCTCGGCAAACAGATAGGAGAGGTACGTGACCAGCAACATGAAGACCGCCCGCACCGCGGACGGCAGGAACCCGACCAGCGCAAGATACAGGAGCATCAGAATACCGAGCAGAGTGACCCGCGGGCGTTTCGGAATGCGGAAACGGCGCAGAACCCACTCCGCCATGGCGGAAAGCAGTGCGACGTGCAGACCACTGAGCGCAAGCAGGTGCGACGCGCCGGTGCGGCGGAAGTCCCGCTTCACGGATTCCGGTACCCGGCTCCGATCGCCGAGCAGGATCGCCGAGGCAAGTTCCCCCTCGTCCCCGCCGACAGCATCGGACAGGTACAGGGACAGGTGGTTCCGCACCTCCGAAAAAAGCAGGCGTGCCCGGACGGACACAGGAAGCTGCGCTCTGTCCGTCCCTGTTCCCGAAACGGTCACGTCGGTATCGTGTTCCCCGTCTACCGTAACACCGAGCAGGTATCCGTCCGATATATAGGAGCAAAGAGCGGTCCAGTCATCCGCAAAAGAACGGATTGCTTCCGGGGTGGCACGAACCGTCAGACCGTCTCCCACCACTGCCGGGCACGCTCCGTCCATCCGAAGGCGGATCGGAATACACACGTCCTCACCGTTGATCCGCGTGGCAACCAACTCATAGGAAACACCGAACGCGCCGCCGCTCCGCCCGGTCACGGTCGCTTCGATCACGCAGGGAGTTCCCGCATACTTAGCTTCCGTGCAGTCGCAGTACAGATCGAAATAAAAATAAGACGAAAGCATGGCAACCGTCACGGGAACCAGGATCAGGGCAAGCCGCAATACCGATCTGAACAGGTACGTTCTTCGGGAGACAAGAACATAAACTGCGTATCCCGCCAGCGGCAAAAGAACGGTGCCCGCGAGAATGAGCTTCGGCACCCCGTAAAGAAAGAACCCGAAGAGAGAGGAGACAAGAAACAGAAAACCGGCGAGCGCCAGCGGTCTGCGGCGGAAAAAGTCCATTTATGCCCCTCCCTTCGCGATTTTATCAAGTACCATCTTACCACGGTTACTATATTTTGTCAATCCGTGAGGAAAAAGCAAAAACCGCCCTGCCGCGTCGCGGCAGGGCGGAAACATATTCATTCAGCAAACAATCAATCAGCGCTTTTCTGCGACGAAGAAGAGTGCCACGGTTCCGGGTCCGGAATGCGCACCGATGACAGGACCGACATAGGATATCACAATGTCCTTGACCCCGGCACGTTCACGGATCATATCCGCCAGCTTCTGTGCGTCCTCAAGGCAGTCACCGTGGCTGATAAACACGGTCTGTTCCTTGGCGTTGACTGCATTTTCGCACAATTTGTCGCACAGTTTCTTGAGGGAATTCAGTCTTCCGCGCTCCTTGCCGACCGCGATAAGATGACCTTCGTTGTCCATGTGCATGATCGGCTTGATGGCAAGCATGGAGCCGACCACTGCCGTTGCAGCACTGACGCGTCCGCCGCGGCGCAGGAAGAACAGATCGTCCACCGTGAATTCATGGCAGACACGAAGCCTGAGTTCCTCCGCATACTTTGCCGCGTCCTCTACACTGACGCCGCTGTCTGCATACCCGGCAACCAGATAGACAAGCAGCCCCTGCCCCATCGACGCGCTGAGCGAATCCACGGTCAGGATCTTGCGGTCCGGATACTTTTCCGAAACTTCCTCCGCCGCATTTTTTCCGGCGGCATAGGTTGCGCTGAGTCCGGAGGAAAATCCGATATAGAGGATATCCTTTCCCGCCTTTGCGTATTCCTCGAATACTTCGGAAAATGCACTGATCGCAACCGCAGACGTTTTGATGCTTTCCTTGTTGCGGAGCCGACCGTAAAACTCCTTGATATCAAGGCAATCGTTCGGAATGTTTTTCTCCCCGTTGTCCATCGTGACGTACAGGGGGACGACCACAAGGTCAAGTTTTTTTACAAGCTCTGCGGGAAGATCGCAGGATGAATCGGTGATCAGCTGAAAAGTACGGCTCATAAGACCCTCCTCTTTTTGACTCTTTCTGACGTGAATCTATTGACAACACATCAGGTTCATGATAAAATATGAATATTATTTAACTAAATTAGTTTACCATGTTTTTTTCTGTTTGTCAATCCCGAACGGCGGTTCAGTGACAAAAAGGGGGTATCTGCCAATGAAACGGAAAAACAGTGCGAATGTTTTTGCCAAAGAGTGTATCGTCACAGCTCTGATTGAACTGATGAAAATCAAACCCTACAATTCTATTTCCATTACGGACATTGCCAACCGCGCCGGGGTCTCCCGCATGGCTTATTACCGGAATTACGTTTCAAAGGATGACATTCTGAATAAATACATGGAAGAAGTCGGGGAACACATTCACGAAATACTCTCACGGTCCTGTTCTGCCGGAGATGCGCATACGTATTTCAGGACTCTGCTTATTGAGCTCGGGGAACACAGCGACATCGGAATTGCCACCTACCGCGCACATCTCGGCGAACTGATCTATCAGAATGTCAAAAAGTACATGCGTGAGACCTTCCTGCCGAATGATACCTCGGCGGAAGCGGAATATCGCATCAGCAGCTGTGCCGGCGGATTCTACGCAGTTTTTCTGTACTGGATCTGTAACGGCAAAAAGGAAAATCCGGATGACCTTGCGAAGATCTGCTGCCGGACCATTCCGATCCTTGAACTGTCTGACACTGTCGTGTGAATCCGGAACAGCTGAGGGAAAAGTGCAAATTCCTGTTGACAAAATCTGTGCTTTGCGCTATAATGACAAACGATGTTGTGATTCAGTATTCTGATCGGAGGACAAACAAATGTTTGAAAAAGTGAAGTCCATTTTAATGGAAGAGCTTCAGGTCGAGGAGAAGGATATTACTCCCGAGGCAGAGCTTTCCGCAGATCTTGGTATCAATTCGATTGAGCTTGCCGATCTGGTCATGCTCTGCGAGGATAAATTCGGCATTACCATCGACGATGACGATATCCACAGATTCGTCACTGTCGGCGATGTGGTCGCTTATCTCGAATCCAAGCAGTAAGAAAAGGGCGGATTCCGCCCGGATAAAAAGCAGGGTTGCCTTTCCGGCAGCCCTGCTTTTTGTCATACCCCGGCACTTTCCCACCCGCAAGTATCTTTTTCCGCGCCGCTTCATAAGATAGGGCGGAAGGTGATGCTATGAAACACGCGGCACTTACAAAAACGCTGAAATATATCGCGTTCGTTCTTGCCTTTTGTGCAGTCTCGGCGGGGCTGTTTCTCCTGATCTCCTCCTGCGGCAGTATCCGCACGGCAAAAGCCGGTAAAGATACGGACGCGGGGGCGGACAGCCGCATCCTGACTGTCGTGATCGACGCAGGACACGGGGGCGAGGACGGCGGCACATCGGACGAAAACGGTACGCCGGAAAAGAATCTCAATCTGGACATTGCTTTTCATGTTAAGGAAATTCTTGAGGCAACCGGCGCTCGTGTCATTATGACAAGAACGGAAGACATCCTGCTCTACGACCGGAGCACCGATTACAACGGGCGAAAAAAAGCACTGGACCTTGCCGCGCGGCTCGCCGTCGGGGAAAAGATAACCCCCGACCTGTTTGTCAGTATTCACATGAACGCCTTTCCCGACCGGAAATACCACGGGCTTCAGGTCTGGTATTCGCCGAATGACAAACGCTCCGAGGAGTACGCCGAACGGATTCAGAAAACCGTCGCCGCGCACCTGCAGAATGACAACACCCGGCACATCAAAAAGGCGGGGAGCAACATTTTCCTGCTTGACAGGTTGCACTGCCCCGCGGTTCTCGTGGAGTGCGGATTTCTTTCCAACCCGGACGAGGCGGCGCGACTGTCAGATCCCGTTTACCGCCGGGAACTTGCGTTCTTCATCGCGTCGGCGATTCTGGACGGCGCGGAGAAAACCGGGCAGGACGGGACACAAAGCCCTTGATTTTTTGCCTCTCTGGCGGTATAATGGGAGGTGAGGTTCCCTCGGTACGGCAAGGAACCAAGCTCTTCTTCCGGGAGGTCCGACATGAAAGGTCTCAAAACCGTTTACGTTTGCTCCGCCTGCGGGCAGACCAGCCCGAAATGGCTCGGGAAATGTCCCGCTTGCGGCGCGTGGAATACGCTTGTCGAGGACGTGATCGACACGTCGCCAGCCGAAAAAAAGGCGCCGAAGCGGGTCTCCGTCGTCCCGTCCGACGCGCACACGGTCGCTTACCACGACCTGGAAATGCCCGAGTATATCCGCACGGGGACGGGGCTCGGCGAGCTTGACCGCGTGCTCGGAGGAGGACTCGTACACGGCTCGGTCGTGCTCATTTCCGGCGAGCCCGGTATCGGTAAGTCCACCCTGCTCATGCAGATTTCGGACAGGCTCGGAATCGACCGCAAGGTGCTTTATGTCTCCGGCGAGGAATCGGGCGGTCAGCTCAAGCTCCGCGCCAAGCGGCTCGGCGTGAGGGGGGACAACCTCTTCATTCTGACCGAAACCAACATGGAACGGGTGCTTTCGGAAGCGTCCGGAGTCAAGCCGGACGTCATCATCGTGGACTCCATTCAGACCATGTACTCGGAGCTGGTCGCATCTGCTCCGGGAAGCATCACGCAGGTCAAGGAAGCCGCGCTCGCTTTTATTGCCAAGGCTAAAAGCGAGGGCATCTCGGTGCTCCTCGTCGGACATGTCAACAAAGAAGGCAGTATCGCGGGTCCCAAGGTGCTCGAACACATGGTGGACGCGGTTCTGTACTTTGAAGGCGAAAGACAGCAATCCTACCGGATTATCCGCGCCATCAAGAACCGTTACAGTTCGACCAACGAAATCGGCGTGTTTGAAATGACCGACAAGGGACTTGAGGAGGTTCCCAATCCTTCGGAAATGCTGCTTGCGGGTCGCCCCCGCAACATCTCCGGAAACTGCGCCGTCTGTACAATGGAAGGCACACGCCCCATCATCGCGGAAATCCAGGCGCTGGTTTCTCAGACCGCCTTCCCCGCCCCCAGACGTACCACCAACGGCATAGATTACAACCGGATGTGCCTGATTATCGCGGTGCTGGAAAAGCGGCTCAACATGAAATTTTATCAGAACGACGTTTACCTCAACGTCATCGGCGGCTTGCGGATCGACGAGCCTGCATCGGACGTTGCGGTCGCACTCGCGCTCGTTTCCTCCATGACCGACCGGATCATTCCGGATGACGTCATCGCGCTCGGCGAACTGGGGCTCGGCGGCGAATGCCGCGCAGTCTCCAATCTGGAGGTACGCATCCACGAGGCGGAACGCATCGGCTTCCGCCGCGTCATCGTTCCCTACCGCAACGTTGAAAAGCGAAAGATCGACTGCGGCGTGGAGCTGATCCCCATCCGCGGCATCTACGAGGCACTCAAGGTGCTGGTCGTTCCCGATGATAAGTGACAAATTACATACAAACGTACAACAACGCCGCCGACCTGACACGGTCGGCGGCGTTCCGTTTTGCAAATACTGTGCGGGACTATCTGTGCCGTTTTCGTCCACAGTTACCCCTCAGGGGGATTATACGGGTCAAAGAGGTGTGCCGGAATTCCGTGCCGCTTCCGTGTCACTGTCCGCAGTTGCCCCTTTTCAGGACTGCGCAAGCCCGACGGAATGACGATTAATGTGCGTCAAACCAGTTGTCGCCCGATGCGATCCCGACGCGGAGCGGCACCGGCAGATCAACCGCGTGTTCCATCTCCTCCTTGAGAATCGCATAAGCCTCATCCACGCAGTTGCGGTTTGCCTCCACAAGCAATTCATCGTGTACCTGAAGGATCAGCCGCGCATCGATTCCGCTCTTTTTCAGTCGGTCGGAAACGCGGATCATGGCAATCTTGATGATGTCGGCGGCAGAACCCTGGATCGGACTGTTCATCGCGACCCGCTCGCCGAAGTGATTGAGGTTCTTGTTGTGCGCCGCAAGCTCAGGAATATAGCGGCGTCTGCCGAACATGGTGGTCACATAGCCCTTTTCGTAGCCCTCTTTCACAATATTGTGCAAATAACGGTCAATGGCGGGATAGGTGGACAGATAGCTGTCGATGTACGCCTTTGCCTGATAGCGGGAAATACCGAGGTCCTCCGCAAGGGAAAACTCGCCCATACCGTACAGAATCCCGAAATTGATCGCCTTGGCGCGCTTGCGCAGTTCCGTGGTGACTTCGTTTTGCGGGACACCGAACACCCGCGCCGCGGTGGACGCGTGAATGTCCTGCCCCTCAAGGAACGCCTCGGTCATGTGACGGTCGCCGGAAATGGCGGCAAGCAGGCGAAGTTCGATCTGGGAATAGTCCGCGTCAATCAGCACATAGTCCCTGTTCTCCGGAATAAAATACTTTCGGAACCTGCGACCAAGCTCCGTGCGGATGGGGATGTTCTGCAGGTTCGGTTCCGCGGAGGAAAGCCGCCCCGTAGCGGTACCCGTCTGCTTGAAGCTTGTGTGAATCCTGCCATCCGCGTCCGCAACCTTGACCAGCCCGTCGGCATAGGTGCTCTTCAGCTTGGTCACCTGGCGGTATTCGAGGATTTCCTCAATGATCGGATGCACGGGGCGCAGCTTTTCCAAGACCTCTGCGTTGGTCGAATACCCCGTTTTGGTCTTCTTCCCGGAGGGCAGTCCCAGTCGCTCAAAGAGGACGGAGCCGAGCTGCTTCGGAGAATTGACGTTGAATTCCCCGCCCGCATAATAATAGATACGCTCCTCCAGTTGCTTTGCCGTGTCCTCCAGTTCTCTTCCGAACGCGGTAATGCCGTCGGTATCCACGCGGAAGCCGGCAAGTTCCATATCCGCGAGCACGGCGGCAAGCGGAAGCTCAATGTCGGAAAGCAGCTTTTCCTGACCGCTTGCCGATATCTTTTCGTCGATCACGGGAGAGAGACGATACAGATACACCGCGTCGGGCAGTTTCTCCTGCCGGATCTCTCCGAGATACCGGCTGACCAGGCGATCCAGGTCATAGCTGCCTTCTCCGGAATTCTCAATATAAGCGCCGAGCATAACGTCGCGGAAACAGGTACGGAGATGCACGCCCGCCGCCTGTGCGTCCTTGTAAAACTGTTTGCAGTCATAGAGAATCGTCCGGCGGGCGGAAAGATATTCCGAAAGCGCCGGGAGCGCATCGGTACACCGGTATACGTTCTCCCCGTCATACACCGTCAGTTTTCCGTCAGTAAGCGTCGCGGAAACAGGGTCGGCATCCGGCAGATCTTTTGCACCGACCTCTTTTATATCCATGCGGGAAGCGGTCTCCGTCGCAACAGTTCCCGTCTCATTCTCCGCTCCGCCAAGACCGAAGCGCTTGATGAATGACGTGAATTCCAGCTTGCGGAACAATCCCGCAAGCGCGGGGCGGTCGATTCCCTTGTCGCAAAGGTCGTCCAGCGTCAGTCCGAGCGGCACCTCGCAAAAGATACGCGCGAGCTTCCGGGAAAGATACGCGCTGTCCTTGCCGTTTGCGAGTCTTGTTTTAACGGACGGGGTCAGCTTCGCCTCTTCATACTGCGCGTACACACCGTCAAGGGACGAAAACTGCGAGATCAGCGACAGCGCCGTTTTCTCCCCGATTCCGGGAACGCCGGGAATATTGTCCGAAGAATCGCCCATCAACGCCTTGACATCCACAAATTGCGTCGGCTCCACACCGTACTTGGCAAAGAACGCGTCCCGGTCCATGGTGAGCGTTTCGGTATTGGTAGCAAGCAGAACCCGCGTATTCTCTCCGATCAATTGCAGCGAATCGCGGTCACCGGTCAGAAGATATGCTTCCGAGTCCGCCTCTGTACTCATTTTTGCAAGCGTGCCGAGAATGTCATCTGCCTCATACCCCTCCGCCTCCAGAATGTGAAAGCCGAACATGGAAAGGCAGTCCTTCGCCACGGGAAACTGCCGGCGCAATTCGTCCGGCATCGGGCGGCGTCCCGCCTTGTATGCGTCATACATCTTATGGCGGAAGGTCGGGGCGTGCAAATCAAACGCGACCGCCAGGTAATCCGGATGAAGTGCCACCACCTGCCGCTCGATCATGTTGACCATACCGAAGAGCGCATTGGTCGGGAAACCGTCCCGATTGGTGAGCGCGCGCACGCCGTAAAATGCACGGTTGAGAATACTGTTCCCATCCACCGCAAGTAGTTTTTTCATACTGTTCCCCGCTTTCCTCTGTCCTGTCGTCCTGGTTGAACCATGTTAGTTTCAGTATACCACAGTTTCCCCTGCAATGCAAGAAAAACGGCGGTGTAAAATCACTCTCTGCGAGTTTTTACACCGCCGCTTCCCCAGAAGCGGGTCACAGGTACCCTTCCCGTCAGTTTTCATCCATCAGTCCGGAAGAAGACTCCATGTCGTCCCCTTCATCGGGCATTTTTTCAAAGTCCTCTTTCGTTGCACCGCAAAGCGGGCAGATCCAGTCTTCCGGCAACTCATCAAATTCCGTACCGGGAGCGATTCCGTTTTCCGGATCACCCTGCGCGGAATCATACACATATCCGCACAGTTCGCATACAAACTTTTCCATCGGTTTCCCTCCTTTACATCCGGATTCAGATAAACAGGATCACAGGCAAACGTCGCCGTGACTCCGATCAAATTCTTACCGCAGAGCCGTCCGGCTGTGCGGAATACATGGGAAAACCCTGCCGTTTCATCGACGTTTTCCCAAAGCGCGTATATATCATATAGCAGGCAGGTGCGTTTGTCAAGTCGAATTGATAAAAAAGCCACTGAAAATTCCGCTTCTTTTATTTTTGTCACATTCATACAATAAAACGAAAGACAGGTGATTGTATGAAGCAGGCGGGGCGGATCTTCCGGCAGGCACTTCTTCTGACCGCCGTGACGCTTCTCACACGCACGGCAGGGGTCAGTTTCAGTGTATACATTTCCGCGAAAGTCGGTGCGGAGGCGATGGGACTTTATTCGCTTCTGTCCGGCGTTTTTACCTTTGCCCTCACGCTGGCGACCTCCGGCATCTACCTTGGCACCACCCGCATGGTATCGGAAGCGCTTGGGGAAGACAAACCGGGCACTGTCCGCGCGGTCATGCGCCGCTGTGTACTCTTTGCTACCGTGTTCAGCCTTGCGACCGCCGTACTGCTTTTTTCTTTTGCCGAACCGATCGGCTGTATCTGGCTTTCCGATGCGCGCACCGTCACTCCGCTGCGCCTGCTCGCCTTCTCGCTTCCGCTCCTTGCGCTCTCCACCGTGTTCAGCGGGTATTTCACCGCCGTCAGGCGGGTTACAAAAAACACCGCGGCACAGGTCTTTGACGACGCGCTCCGTATCGGTGGCACCTGTTTATTATTGTTTTCCCTGTCGGGCGGCGGCGTGGAAGCCGCCTGTCTGTCTCTGGTGCTCGGCGGCGTGATTGCGGATCTCGGCGCATTCTTGGTCAACTTTATCCTGTACCTTCCGGACCGTCGCAAACATTTCCCACCTGACGCACCTGTCCCCGGGCAAAAAATCGCGGGCAAACTGCTGGGGATTACCCTGCCGGTTGCCTTCAGCGCGTACATCCGTTCGGGGCTCGTGACACTGGAGCATATTCTGATCCCGTCGGGGCTGACCCGCTTTGGCGCGACCCGTGCGGAAGCGCTTGCTGCCTACGGCACCATTCACAGCATGGTCCTTCCCGTCGTCCTGTTTCCCGCCGCGCTGATCTCCTGCTTTTCCGGGCTTCTCGTTCCGGAAATGTCGGAGGCGCGCGTCCGCGGCGAAAAGCGGCATAAGGAATATATCATTTCGCGCGTGTTTACGTTCAGTATGCTCTTTTCCGTCGGCGTTGCCGGCGTGCTTGCCTGCTTCGCGGGGGAGATCGGCGGGTTGCTTTACCCCGGAACCGGGGCGGCGCATTACATCCGTATTCTTGCCCCGCTGATCCCCGTCATGTACGTGGATACTGCCGTTGACGCTCTGCTCAAAGGCATGGGGGAAGAAGTCTTCTGTATGAATGTCAACATTGCCGACGCGCTCATTTCGGTCATTCTGGTCTGGGTGCTGATTCCCCGCTGCGGAATCAGCGGGTACCTCATCACCATATTTGTCTCCGAATGTTTCAATACTTCTTTAAGCCTTGCACGGTTAATGAAAAAAGGCGGGTTCTTCCCGTCGTTCGGAAAGAACCTCCTGAAACCCGCGCTCTCGGTGCTTGCCGCTTCGTTGGTTGTCCGTTTTCTTTTCACCATGCTTCCGGCAGAAGGAAACGCAGTTGTGAGCGCCGTGCTTCATGTCGCCGTCACTGCGCTTCTCTACTGCGCACTGCTCCGTCTGACGGGAGCGGTCAGCGGAGAGGAAACCCATTGGATCAGGACGGTTCTTTACGAAGGCGGAAAGAACCATCCCCGGAAGGAACCTCCGGCATAGATCCGGCAAAACCCGGGCAGGTCGGGTTCATGGCAAACAACAAACGACCGCGGCGGAATCCAATGATCCCGCAGCGGCCGTTTTGCGGACGGAAAAAGTGTCACAGGGTCAACGCAATGTAAAAGGAAATCGGCGTAACATCATCGGGGATCATGTTGCGCCGACTTTTTCTCAGGACACCCAGAATGCAAACAATCGCCCGAAGAGCGCGTAACCGATATCGCCGGAATTGGCATCAAAGAAGCGGAAATACAATGCGAAATTGACCAGTACCGAGAGAAGCACCGAAATGGCAAAGCCCCGGTAAAGGATCTCCCGCACCTGACGGTTGCGGCAACGCCGCCACACGAGTCCAAGAAGTCCGAGCGCGGCAATGGTCATCTCCCAGAAGAAATCCATGCCGTAATGCACGCAGTACCCGCTCTCCCAGATGGAAAGAATGATGATCGTCGGCGCCGCCACCGCGACAGCGGTACCGAGTACGGCAGTGCGGACCCGCGTCCCGCGGTCTTCGATTCCCGCAAGTACTTTCGGCGCGGCAAAGAGCGTGAATACCGGGAGCGCACGGAACAAAAGTCCCACGGCGTTGTTCGGCGTCGCGTTGAAGTAGTAACCGTTCAGGTCGAGCTTGGTAAAGGACGAGGTGAGGAACGGGAAGGTATCCGTGAAGGACGGCGGTGCGAACAGGTAATTCCAGAAGCCGATCATCGCGCTCCGGAAGCCGAATTCCGCGCGGGTGAAATCGTTGATGGTCAGAGAATACTGAATTCCGAATTCCAGCACTGAGCCGAAGCGCAGTTTGTTGTACAGCATCTGCACTCCGCCGATGAGAACATACGGAAGCAGTGCTGCGACCAGATACAGGACTACCCCGCGCACGCGCTTCCCTTTCTCCGGTTTCGTCTCCCGCAGATCACGAAGACGTTTGCACAGTCCGAATCCGAGGAACAGGACGGCGACCACGCACCAGACCGCTTCGGTAGGTCTGCTGAGCACCGCAAGGGACAGGGCGGTCGCGGAGAGGACAAGCCGCACATAGGAGATCTTTCCCTTCCCGACCACGTTCGAGGAAAGCAGAAAATAGGCACCCATGGTGACAAAGCAGAACCCTGCCGACCGCGCGATCTCATAGAAATTGGTGACAGCGTAGCAATAGAACACGCCGCTGACCGCCTCCAGCATCCACAGCCCGCCGACGTACATTCCGAGCGGCAGTTCCGGGAAGAATTTCTTTACAAACGTGTGCCACACAAGCCCGAGGAACACAATGCCGGCAACGCCGAAGAGGAGGACCGCAAAGTGGGACGGGAAATAAAATCCGGTAAGGAGGTTGTACGGGAGAAACAACAAGAACACCGGCGCAATTCCGTAATAGGAATAGTAGTGCCCGTTATAGAGCAGATGATCCCACAGAATTCTGCCGCCGAGCGCCGAACGCTGGCTCCAGTCATACGGGTTTTCCAGCGACAGAAGTCCCTCTGTCGGTTCCTCCGGAAGATGAAGCTGACCTGCGCGGAACGCGTCCACCAGCTCCTTGGTCATCTGGTTTCCCGTCGTCATGTGCCAGTCCGCGTACCATCCGGACGATCGGAACATACAGAGCACCACGCTGAAAATGCCAAGTCCCGCAAGCGTTGCGATCAGTGCGCCGCGCGCCGCCGCAGGATGCAGGACGGTCTCCTCGCGGAAGGGTTTCCCCGTGAGAAGCAGCATCAGGAGAAATGCAAGGAAAAATACAATCGAAACGCGCACCGGACTGAAATGATACGGGATCTGCACGTTCAGCGTCACGACGTTGTCCCCGAAGGTCAACTCACGGTCGTCTGACGCTTTTCCGGCAGGAGTCAGGGTCACGCGCAGTTTGCCGATCTCCCCGGAGGTCTCCGTCACAAGGTACCGGGTGAAGGCGGCGGACGGGTAAACGGTCCCCTTGATGAGCCCGTTCCGGTACGCGGCGTTTGTCGCATCGGAGAAATCCACGGAATAGGAGACGCTTTCCACGTCGGTGTCAAAGAATAAGCCGATCGTTCCCATCGGGACACGGACGTTTTCCCATTCAAGCACCACATGGCTGGCGCCGGGATTCAGGCGGTAACGGATCGTTCCGTCCTCCGCCGTGTACGCGGTTGCGCCGGTTACGGTTGCCTCTCCGGGGGAAAGTGCGGTCGTCGGCGCATTCTTGAAGACGCGCGCGTAGGTCGCGCTGTTCGGAACAAAAACCTCGATGAGAAGCAGGATCGTCAGAAGCCGGATCGCATTTTTGCCGACGTGGAACATGGAGCCGTCGCGCGCGATTCCCTCCGGCATACGGGTACGAAGAAAATAAGCAACTCCCGCGCCGAACGTCACGGTCACGGCGAGCGTCAGATATACGCCGGAAAAGGCTGCAAGCGCGGACACCCCGGCAAAAAAGCCCATTCCCGCGAAAGCAAACAGGAAAAGCGCGGAAACGCCCGCTACGAGAAGAGGAATATATCGGTTGGAGATCCGGCGCGCGGAGGTCAGAAAAAAGGCACAGCCGACTCCGGCAATGCTCCAGAAAACCGCAATGACAAGAAGTATCCGCTCCATAAAAGCCTCCGATCGTGGGAGTCACGTTGAAATTATTCGGAATGATGTGCGGGGAAAAAGCCGGCAAATCGCCAAACGAGGGGGGGGCGAGGACGTATCCTCCGCGTTTCCCCGGCAGCCACCGGCAATCTATTCCGATTATACCACACTTTCGCGTGGATTGCAACAAAAAAGCCGCCGGTCGGAGTGACGGCGGCTTTTTGACGGATCCGGACAGGCTTCACGATGACTGTACCCGTCAGGCAGGGCGATTCTGCCGCGGGGGGTGCCATAGCAAGATGAGGCAGTCAGCCCCGCCTGTCGGCGGGCACCCGCGCAGCGGGGATCCGACGGCGGGGCGTCACGGGCGGCGGAAGTCCGCGATGCGGCGTGGAGATTTCTGCGGCTCGTTGGATTTTCGCCGGACGAAGCGACTGCGGCGCGGGCGGAAGTCGCCCCGCGGTATCAGATCTGGTATGCCTCAAAGGTATCCTTGGTGATCTTGTGCTCCCGGAACAGACGTTCCATGGAGGTCCGCATGGTATACATTCCCTCGCCGAGCGAGGTCTGGATTGCGCTGGCAACCAGGTGCAGTTTATTTTGCCGGATCATGGCGCGAACCGGCTCATTGGCGATAAGTACTTCCGTTGCCAGATGGCGCGTTCCCTTGACGACACCGGGCAGGAGCTGCTGAGAAATGACCCCGAGCAGGGACATTCCGAGCTGGGTACGGATCTGATTCTGCTGTGCCGCAGGGAAAACGTCCACGATACGGGTGATGGAGTTGACCGCACCCTTGGTGTGCAGGGTAGACAGCACCAGATGTCCGGTTTCCGCGGCACGGAGCGCGGCTTCGATGCTGGCATGGTCGCGCATTTCACCGACCAGAATGATGTCCGGGTCTTCACGCATGGCTTCGGTGATTGCGTCGCTGAAGGAGCGCGCGTCTCTGCCGATCTCACGCTGAGAAATGATACAGTTCTGATTCCGGTGGACAAATTCGATCGGGTCCTCCAGCGTAATGATATGTTCCCTCTTGACATGGTTGATGTAATCGACCAGGCTGGTGAGCGTCGTTGTCTTTCCGCTTCCCGTAGGCCCCGTGATCAGGATGAGGCCGCTTCTGCGTTCCGCCAGACGCTTGAGGATCTGCGGGATGCCAAGCTCGGAGAAATCCTTTGAAACCAACGTGAGCAAGCGGAGCGCGATATTGATGCCGCCGTTATCCTTGTAGAGGTTTCCGCGCAGACGGATCCCGCTCATGGTAACGGAAAAGTCCGCGGCGGTGTTGGATTCCAGAAAACGGGTAGGATTGATCTCGGTATTTTCTTCAAGGAACGCGCACAGCTCCTCCGCACGCAGGGGAGCTTCCCCTTCCAGCGGTTCCAGCTCGCCGGCAACGCGGATATACGGACTGCACCCCTCGTCGAGATGCAGGTCAGACGCGCCCTTTGCCTTGGCATAAGCGACCATATAGGCGATACGGGAATCAAACAGGGAGCGCTCCGGCAAAACCACCGCGCTTGCCAGTCTGCGGGACGCTTCCTCTGCCTCCAGCGCCCTTTGTGCGGCGTAAGCCTGTCCGCAGGACTGACAGAATATTCTTCCGTCATCGGCAAAGTAGAAGTTCCCGACGTTGCCCGGCTCTGCCGTCCCGAGCGGTTTTCCGCATTTTGCGCAAACGATCTGCGTTTTCATCTTGTATCTGTGTCCTTTGCTTTCGGTAGGTGAAAGCGTCCTTTCTCGTGGGATATGCGGGAAAACCGCTTGGAAGATCACAGGGGAATCCCCCGCCCCATGGGCGGGGGATTGAAATTCTTTTATTCTGCGGTCATTGTGATCTGCATGGAGGTCAAACCGAGGATTGTGCAATTCTGATATGCATTCCCTGCAATATAGCCATGCCACCAGCAAAGGATTGCTCCGGAAGTAGTCGTTACACCGTTCGAGGTAGTCTGTGTAAAATTCAATCCATCGGGAATACGCTCCCCGTTCATAAGCTCAATCAAAGAATGCGCATCCCAACCACCTGCCTCGCAATCCGTTTTCCAAGTAGCACTTACATAATTCTTATACAAACTCCAAGACGGAGACTGTGTGCCACTCACATACTTATTTGCATCGCTGTACTTGGGAAGGAAAGAATACACTACCGAATCATCATACAAGCCATCTACCAACAACTTAATAATTTCGGGTTCAACATGAGAAAGGTCCGTCGTATTTCCGTTAACAAGTCCATCTTTTCCGGAATCTTCCCATACCGGAAGCGGAAATCCATTTACCGCATGCAGGGCAAGGAACGGCAGATCAGACAGCGACGAAACCTTGTACTTTTCTTTCAGATATTCCGTAAAAGTCTCTTCCAATGTACCCGCCCTATATTTGCTTCTGTATTCAGTTACTTCGGCTGCGCCAACTGAATCGTATCCAAACGTTTTCTCCATATACGCACGGAAGTCTGTACTCTGAGTGATCTGCGGCGTGTACCCATCCGGCAACTCATAATTTCCATCCGGATCCATGTATTGTTTTAATGTATTATTTGCAAAGTACGCTCCGCTGATCTTAAAATTATTACCGGAATTATCGATGATTCGGACGCCAAATCCAGCAAGAATACCACCGGGATTTGTTACCACATTGTCATTGAGAGAATTCATTGCGTCACCGCTGAAATCAAGCGTAATAACCGTATTTGCGGCTGTACCCTCCGGAATCGTAAACACATATTCGTCATTTGCTTCATCATATGTTCCGGTCAAGGTCAGGGTATTCTGTGCCTGTTCAAAATACCCGCACTTCGTGCACTTATTATCCGTGCCAAAAGTATGCGCTTCGGTCGTATTCAGGTCACATCTCTTGCAGGTCACGGTATGGCTGGTTGTGTCTGATGAGGTATACACATAATCATGTCCCTTTGCGGGCGTATTGATCGTTCCGAATTCCTTGCACTTGGAGCACTGGACCTGCGCCGTTCCCGCTTCCGTACAGGTAGCGGTATCGGTACCGGAAATCTCTTGCCAATTATGGTCGCACCCCCCGCTGGAAATATCATCCGTATTGAAAAAGTTGTCAAGAATACGATAATCCGCGCGGATCGCCATGGTCGAACCGTTGAATCCGTTCGATGTCAGCATTGCCGCCAATTTGTCGGGGCTTCTCCAATCGTCAACGGTCACGTCATCTCTTTTTGTCACGCAAGCCTTCTGATTGTTTCCGGCATTCGAGCCGTTCTGGGTGAAGCCGTCCAGAATTGCGCTGACCTGATCGGCAAAAGAGGTTCCGCTTGCCAGTTCAAATGTTCCATTATTCCAGTACGGCAGTACTCTGCGGATATCGTGCCGGAAGCCATACACGTAGATCTTGCCGCCCTTTGCAGAGAAAATCAGAAGGTCGGTGTCATTTTCCCCATCCAGAAGTTCGGGGATCAGGGTGGTAACCAGGTTGTTCGCATCCATGAACGCGGTGGATTCGTTTGCTTTCTGGATCAGCCCGACAAAGGTCGGAATCAGCACCGCGGCAAGGATCGCGATCACGGCGATCACGACAACCAACTCCACAATGGTGAAACCCTTTTTCCCCTTTCTCCAAGAAATTGATTTGTTCATTTCCATTCCTCTTTTCTTGTGAATTTCTCTATTGTAATTCCCTTTCGGGAGGTCGCGCAATAAACCTTATGCGGCAATCGGGGACATCATGCCGGTACGGAATTCCCCGACAGCCTCTCTCGCGTGACCGTCGCCGCCGCGAGGCACCCCCGCACACCGTCACTCCATGTACAGCGCCATCAGCTCCTGCACACTGGTAATTCCGCGGAGCACGTAATCCTTGCAGTTGTCCCACATAGGCGTCATGCCGTTCTTGCGGACGATGTCACGCAGTTCCTCTGCGGAAATATCCTGCGCCATCGCGTCGCGGATGCTGTCGTTGAGGTACATGATCTCATGGACGGCGATACGTCCGCGGTAACCGGTTCCGTTGCAGAACTGGCAGCCGCGTGGGCGGCAGATGGTGACCGGCTCGTCGATCTGAAGTGCGCGCATTTCGGTCGCATTGGTCTTCCCCTTGCGCTTGCAGACGGGGCAAAGCCGTTTGACAAGACGCTGGGAAATCACGCCGATCAGAGCGTCCGCGACAAAGTAACTGGACACGCCCATGTCGGTCAGTCGCGTGAGAACGCCCGGCGCGTCGTTGGTATGAATGGTGGAAAAGACGAGATGTCCCGTAATCGCGGCACGGATCGCAATCTGTGCCGTTTCCTCGTCACGGATCTCGCCGATCATGATGACGTCAGGGTCCTGACGCATGATGGAACGGAGCGCCGAGGCGAAGGTCATGTTTGCCTTATTGTTGACGTTGACCTGGTTGATTCCCTGCATGGTATATTCCACCGGGTCTTCAACCGTGACAATGTTGATGTCCGGCTTGTTGATCTCACGGAGAAAGGTATAAAGCGTGGTGGATTTACCACAGCCGGTCGGACCGGACATGAGGATGATGCCGTGCGGGCGCGCAAGCATCTTATCCACAATCTCGTTTGCGGCGGCGGTGAAGCCGAGCTCGGTACGCGAGAGGTTGAACGCGCTCTTGTCAAGCACACGGATGACGAATTTTTCGCCGTGCACCGTCGGCAAAGTGGACACACGGAAGTCGTATTCCGTGCCGTTGATGGTCAGGTTGATTCTACCGTCCTGCGGGATACGCCGCTCGGCGATGTTGATTCCCGACATGATCTTGACTCTGGCGGCAATCGCGGGATACGACTCGATATTGAAGCGGGCGCGCTCGTTCAGTCTGCCGTCGATACGGTAACGTACCGTAACGAAATTCTCGAACGGCTCGATATGAATATCCGACGCGCGGAACGGGATCGCTTCCTTGATGATGGAATCGACCAACCGGACGGTCGGCGCATTGATGACATCCTCGTCGTTTTCCGGACGGACCTCATTGGTCGCCATACCCCGCTCAATAATCTGCGCGTCATTGCTCTTGTTAATGTTACTGAGAGCGACCGCGGTGGAACGGATGGCGATCTCGCCGTCGATAAAAACGTCGATCTGGGTCGGCGGAACCAGCACGTATTCCACGTGCCCGTTGTAAATCGCCGCGACCACAGAGGTGGAGGCAAAGTCAAGCGGCCGTGCGCAGGCAACGATGAGAGAGCCGCCGACGTCCACCGTAACAGGGACGATCTTCTTCGCGCGCAGAAACGCAAGGTCAAAGCGGTTCAAGAGGTCCTTGTCAACTTCCAGCATATCCATCTGGATATACGGCATTTCAAAGTATTCGCCGAGCGCGTCCAGCGCCGTGACCTCCGTGCAGAGGTTCTGCGCAAGCAGGTACCGCTCGACCGGCATCTTAAGCCGTTCCGCATCTTCCAAGATCCGGTTGAAATCACGCTTTTTGATGACGTGCTTATAGACAAAGAACTGGAGGATTTCGTAATTCAGATTCATACGGCAAAACCTCCTCTTACGTTAACTGTGTCATCATGGCAAACATCGGAGAATAAATGGCAATAAACAGAACCACGACGATTGCTGCCATAATACCGAGCAGGATCGGCTGGAGTAGTGTGGTCATTGCCGTCAGCGAGCGCTCCGCCTGCTCGTCAAAATAGGAACTGGACTGGAGCAGTACCTGATCCACGCTGCCGGTCTTTTCGCCGACGGAAACCATCTGCAAAAGGATCATGGGGAAAAGATGGTGATTGGTCAGCGCCTCGGTCAGACTTTTACCTTCTCTGACATCCGCCGTTGCCATGCGGAACCGCTTTTCAACGTTCTTGTTACCAAGCACCGGAGAAATCACCTCCATCGCGTCCACAACGTCCATACCACTGGAGAGCAGCAGTCCGAAGCCGCGTGCAAAACGCGAACTGATGAGAGCGACCTGTACTTTTCCGAAAATCGGGAGCTTCAGCAGGATGGAATGGAACACGTATTTGCCCTTCGGGGTACGGTTGATTGCAATAAAAATCACAACCAGGAGAACGATGGCAAGGAACAGGTACATCCAGTATGTCTGGAACCAATGGCTGATGTTCATGATGACCTGTGTAATCATGGGCATCTGCACGTCAATGGCGGACAGGGATTCCTCGAAGGTCGGAATGACATAGGCAACCATCAGAATGACAATGCCGAGCATCATGACGGCGAGAAACGCGGGATATACCAGTGCGCCCCTGGTCTTACGCTTGATCTTGGCGTCGGTCTCGTAATAATCCGCGACCGAACGGAGCACCTCGTCCAGCATGCCGCTCTGCTCACCGACATAAGCCATACTGGTAAAGAAATGCGGAAACACTTTTTTGTGTTTTGCCATCGCTTCGGACAGAAGAATGCCGACTTTGACGTCCTCCCAGACGGAGGCAATGACCTTTTTGAAGAACGAGGAATACGCCTGCTCTTTGAGAATGGCAAGGCTGTCCACAATGGAAATACCGGAGTTGATCATGATGGCAAACTGACGGCAGAAGGTCGTCAGCTCGACGGTCTTGACCTTGCCGCTGACCGAAAAGAAGGCTGACGGCGGCTTATCCGACACCGGGATCGCCCGGACAAGATACAGTTTCTGCCGGGCAAGCTGCATACGGAGGTCGTCTTCGTTCTCGGCAAGAAAGTAGCCCTTGAATTTCTTTTTATCAATATCAACCGCCACGTATCTGTATTTCTGCATCGACGGTCTCCTTTCTGTCTCTTTGGGGGTGCCGGCAACTGCGGCAGAAAAAACAATTTTTATTTTCGGAAACTGCAAGTCACATTCGCGGGAGCGTTTCCCGGCACATAATCTGCGTTTTACCGGAAGTCCATTCGTGTGGGACGCTTATCCGTACATTCCGGAATCTGCAGAACCGGAACACGGGTTCCGTGAATTCCCCACAGATTACAAACGGAACAGGGACAAATACCAGGTGAGAAGCGGCTCGGTCACAAACATGGCAACGACCGCGCCGAAGGCAAGGAACGGTCCGAAGGGATACTCAGTTCCCTTCTTGTCCTTTCCGACAAGTTGTTTCGGCACAAGAATCACGGTGCCGAGGACACTTGCGATCAGCACTGCGACAAGCACCGCCTTCCAGCCGAGAAAGCCGCCGAGAAACGCCATCAGCATGACGTCCCCGAGCCCGAGGCCCTCCTTTTTGAGGATGAGCTTTGCAAGCAGATAAAACAGGAGGAAAGATCCGCCTCCGACCGCGATACCGATCAGCCGATCGGCAAGGCTTCCGTTTGTCCCCGAAATCATTGCCATAACGGCAGGAATGGCGAGGAGGTAAACAAGAATATCCTCGATAAACATGGTTTCAAGATCAATAAAACCGATGCAGATGAGCAGGGACGACACAAGCATCGCCGCAATGGCATAAAGGATACTGGTTTCCCAGAACCGCCACGCCGAAAGCAACCACAATGCGGTATTGAGCAGTTCCACTGCCGTATAGCGGAAGCTGATATGTTCATGACATTTGCGGCACTTGCCACCGAGGATAAGGTACGAGAGAACGGGAATGTTGTCGTACCACCGGAGGACGTAGCCGCAGGACGTGCAATGCGACGAGGGCTTGGCAAGGTTCATCCCGCGCGGCAGACGATAGATGACCACGTTGAGGAACGAACCAACGCACAGTCCGTAAACGCCGGACAGAATGTATACCCAGATCAAAGTCATTCTCCTTTATACATGTTCGGACGGTGGCGCGCCCCGCCGTCGGATCCCCGCTCCGCGGGTGTCCGCCGACAGGCGGGGCTTGCTGCTTGCGGGTTACGAAACCTGCGGGTTTACGGGTTTCGGGGCTTACGGAGCCCCGGTATCGCTCTCCGTGTCGGACGGCGCCACAGTGGTGGTGTCCCACAAAAGGATCCCGCGCGTTCCGTCCGTCCCGGTCAGCACCGTCACCCGGAGCACGATCACCCCGTTCTCCGTCCGCGTGACGGTCAGGGTCTCTTTCCGGGAATCCTCCGGATCGGTCGCCGTTTCACAGGTGTACTCGCCATATGAGGTTTCCGTGAGTTTCCCGGCAACGAATCTGTCACCGATCCCGCGGATCTGCCGTGCCGTCTCGTACCGTGCCTTCATACGATCGGTGGAGGTAGCATCGAGTTGCACCATGAAAAGAATGGTGGAGGTCAGAACCATCACCACGGCGATCGCGGCAAAACATACCGCAAGAATCGCGCCCTTGTGACGGTGCGCCGCGATTCTTTCAGGTTTTCCGCTGATGCGATCCATCGGTTTGCCTCCTTCTGAAAAATTTTGATTATCCGCATACCGGCAACCGTGTCTCCGGCCGCCCGGCAAATACCATTACCCGGGACAGAATGCCGTGTCTGATTGTCCAACAGGGAAACCCGGCACCGAAAACCCGCCCTCGGGCAGACGCGCCGGCCGCATTCACTGCTTTTGGCGGATCACCGTTGTCGAATAAATCTCTTCCCCGTCCGGATAGGCGGCGCGCACCGAAAGTGAGGTTCCCTCTCCGTCCATAGTTGCGGTCAGTGACCACGCATAGGAACCGGTACCCCGCGGAAGCGCGGTCCCATCCCGTGAAAACCTGATCGACACGACGCGCTCGCCGACATCGGCGTTCTCTGCACCGTAAAGCAGGTTCACGCCGGACACAAAATCCTTGCTTTCAAAGCAAAGCGCCAGGTTTTCCGCTTCGCGGATGGCGCACTGCTCGACATGATCCCGGCGGATGGTACGGTACGACACCTGCACCGAAGCTACCACCGCGGCGGTGACCAGCAGGACAAGCGCCATAGAAACCATCATTTCCATGAGGGTAAATCCGCGCTTTCTGCGGCTTCGCACACAGTGGGATTCTTTGTCCGCGCAGGTCGGATCGGCGGCACCGGAAGTCAGGTTCGCCTGCTCCCGGCAAGCCGCGCGGGATTCTGCAATTTCTTCCATACCGCGGATATTTTCCGCCCCGTGCAAACGGCACAGGCGGAATTTCCGATTCGCTCTTTGCTTCATCATAACTGGAACACCGGCATTTTTCCGGAACCGAGGTTCATGGCGCCGCTCATGGGCAGGTCATCCACACCGGATCCGATATTTTTGAGGTGCGACCATTTTATGGTGGGATTGGCTTTATTCATTTCCTCCGCAAGGAACGCGTAGCGCTGCGGCACGGAAAGATAAACCGCCTCCATACGCGGGAAATACTCGTTCAGTGCCATATCGCGTGCGATAAGGAGAATCCGCTTTTCAAAGAGGCGGAAGTTTTCCACGACAAAGCCTCCGGGCGTGGTCGGCACCTCCCTTTGCATGAATTTCGGGAGCTGACGCACCAGCGACTTCCGCAGCGTTTTGATCGAGGGAGCTGCCGCCTGTTCGGGACGCCCGGTTTCGTCGTCCTCGTCGTCAAACTCGTCGGCTTCCGTTTCCACCGCGGAAGATTTTTCTTCGCCGGCACGGGTCAAATCTTGCAGTTCGGGGTTCTCCGGAATCTCGTCCTCGTCGGAAAGCACCGAATCGTCGATCTTTGCTTCCTCCAGGTTGATCGCCATGGTCAGCTTGGTGGACTTCGCGCGCTCGCGCGCGTTAATAACAAGAAGCTCCGCCGAATCGTGCTGATAGAGCATCCGCTCCGACATCACGCGCACATCCGACAGCGCTTCCACGCCAAAAGGAATTTCCATGCCGCCGATCAGGGTATCCTTCCCATATGCGGCGAGATAGCTGTACTTCTCCTCCATGTCGAGCACAAGGCACGGAGTTCTTCTGAGCGCGGAATTCAGCTTTGCCGCGCCCTCGATAACCGCCGCGCCGAACGGCAAAAAGCGATCAACGGTGACATTGATCTTTGAAAAAATATTCTTAATCCCCGTGAGCACCTGTTTGGGGGCAAATGCCACCCGATAGGTCACACTCGACTTTCCCGTGTACAGATCGGACGACAGGAACACCAGATCGTCGTAATTTTTGTACATGGAGCGAAGTTCGGTTCTGAAGGACTCCGCCTTGACTTTCTTGATTGCCGGGAGCGTCACGAAATCCACACCGTAAAAGCTGTGTGGCAGAATGAAGACCGCCGATACCGGAGAGACATATTTCTGCCCGCCGGCAACGGCATGCTCCAGCGCACTGCAGATTTCCCCGCGGGAAAACATGGAAACATCCACCGGCAGATCCCTTGTCTGCCCGGCGCAGAGTATCCTGCAAACAGCCTTTTCGGGCAGCAGCCGGATCACCGCCGACGCTGCCCGTCCGGATCCACCGAACACAGCCATTATTTCGCTGCCGCTTTCACGGGCTTCTTCGCAGTTCCGTTACCGCCCGTCTTCTGGTTTTCCTTCTTGAGGCAAGCTTCGCAGATGTACCCTTTGCCGAAGACATGTTTGCCGGGAGCGATGCGGAAGCTCTTGATCTGCATCTCTTTGTTACACTTCATGCACTTGACGGTTTTGACTAAAGCACCCATTCTGGTACCCTCCAAATCAAAAATACTGTAGACTTTTGGACGCGCAAGCACCCCCGACCATCCGGTCAGGTCCACTTGCCTATCCAAAAGAAGCAAATACGACAATTTTCGTGCACCGCAGTGAAAAAAGAACCTTGCCGCGTGTCACTGCGCGTTTTCGCTCCGCTTGAGCAAAAGGAACGTGTAGGTCCGGGTCTTTTCGTCCACCCGATAAGTAACGGTACACCTGACAAGTCCCGGATCCGCGTCCGCTTCGGTGCTTTTGGAAAAGCTCACGTCGGACAGATGCGCAGAGGAAAGCGTTTCGCGCTCCCCGTCGGCTTTCCCGAGCGTCAGGACTCCCGTCTTCGGATTGAAAACGGCGGAAACGGTTTTCCCGCTCTCCCCATCCGATCCGGCAACCCGGAAAGACAGGGTGTTTTCGTCTGCGATCGGCGCTTCGGTGACGACAGAATCGAATCCGGTGAACCACGCGCCGAGGCGGGCCTCAAGCATGGAGATCTCGCTTTTTGCCTCCAATTCCGCCGAACGCGCGTGCGAATAACCGGAAATGGAGAGCATCATGGCGGTAATAGCAAGAAGGACGACCGACGAGAGCGCAATGACAATCACAAGCTCAGCCAGTGTAAAGCCATGTCGTTTCATTGGTCGTCCCCCTATGAATTGGGTTATGTTTTAGGAATTAGTCGGTGAAAGAAACACCAACAGCAGTACCAGCCTTGGTAGGAGTGGTGTTCAGAGCGCCATTAGTATAGGTGAAGGTGTAGAAAGTACCATTCTGCTGAACAACGATGGTGCCGTTCTGAGGAACATTGCCGTTGCCTGCCTCTTCAGCAAGAGCGTTGTCAAGTGCAGCCTTTGCCTGCTGAAGAGCAGCAGACTCATTTGCCTTGGTGATGACAGAGGTGAACGTAGGAATAGCAACTGCTGCGAGAATTGCGATAACCGCAATAACGATGACCAGCTCTACGATAGTAAAGCCCTTCTTCTTCGTGTTCTTCATTTCGAAAGAACCTCCTAAAAAGTTTTTTATTCACTCACCCGGGGGTGTTTGAACCAAATCAGATTGTATATGCGGTTCCATGTGTTTTGCCGCCTGTACACCGGCAACCTCATCCGACAGAATCACGGGCTTGGACAATAATAACATACTTTGTTACTCTTGTCAATAGCACTTTACAGAAAACGGGCTTTATATAGTCTTTTCTGCATGAAATTCTACGCGAAAGCGGGGACGGTGGCAAGTTTTGTACCCTAATTATAGCACTCAATCCTCTATCTGTCAACAAGAATTTGTGGATGAATTTCACAAAACAAAGTGAAAAGTCCCTTGCAATATGCACAAATCTTGAACAAATTGACACGAATATGCACAAAATTTGTCGAAACGGTTTCAAAAAAGCGGTGTTCACGCAGGAAGGATGCCGCCGGGCGGCGGTTATTGCGGGATGAGGGAGCACGAAAGTATACGGGGAAAGGCGTGCGAGCCGCGCGGAGGTGGCGGCGGAAGGCTTCCACGTGCCGGCGGAGGTGGCACGGGGGAGGCGGAAGTCGCCCCACGCGCGGCGTGAGGGGTACCGGACGAAACGGGGAGAGTTCTCCGATCCACCGCCTCCCAAGAAACGGAACGTAGGCAATCTGACACCGTACTCCCACGGCGCGGGGGACGTCTATTGACAAAATGAACATTTTGTAATATAATGGACATGTCCGTAAATCAGGACGAAATCTGACAACTTTTCTCGAATTGTCACTATACAAGAATCAAAGGAGAATTCTATGATCTGTCCGTTTTGTCATAATGAAATTGCAGACGGTTCCCTGATCTGCCCGTTCTGTGACGAACAAATTGCCGTTCGTGCCGAACGTGAAAAGTGCGATGCCATCGCAAAAAGCTGGAGGCACGTTCTGTCGGACACGTTGCACAAGCCGCTGTTTCTGGTCGGTCTCATCATGATGGCGATCCTCAATGTTGCGCTTTTGCTCAATATCCTCCGCAGTATCACTGCCCCTGCTGCCATGTTCGTCGGTTGCATTCCGTTGGTCTTTGCAATTCTGACCCTCATCTCGATGATTCAGGTGTATGCAAAGAAATCCGATCTGGAAAGAAACGACATGAAGTTTCTTTCCATGTACATGACCTGGGGGCACATTGTCGGGGTCCTCAGCACTGTCTTTGCGGCAATCGCTTCCCTTTCCCTGGTGATCTTCGGTCTGGCATTCAACGTGGTCGTCGAATACTTTGATACTTACGCCGATGAAATCCGGGAAGCCCTCGGAGAAACGTACGCGGCGCAGTTCGATCAGGTGCAGAAATACCTTGATTTCTTCCGTGAAATCGGAGCTACCGGCACCCTCATTATCTGCCTGCTGACGGCTGCCGTGCTCATGCTCTATTTCATCAATTACATGCTTGCCTTTTCAAGAGCAAACAAATTCTATAACACGACCATCAACAGTGTGGAAGCAAACGTCGGGCAGACAACGATCAAGGCGCCTGTCAAGAGAATGTATGTATTCGGTGTACTCATCGTGCTCGGCGGAGTCGGTGTGAATATCACCTACGCTTCCGATGCTTTGACCGTTTCCTTCAACACCTCTGTCTCCGCAATGGCTCTCGGTGCATATCTGTTTGTAACCGGGCTTCTGTTTGAAAGCATTGTGAAGGCATACAACGGGCAGGTTGCCGCATACAGAGTGGCACTTGACAATCTGACGCGTGTGGAACAGGAGACCGCCGCCTTCCGGACGCAGGTCAGAATGGAGCACACAGAAGCGGAAAAGCAGAACGCCGATCCGGTGTCCGCGCCCGCAGAAGTACCGGCACCCGCCGCTGACGCGGAACATAAAGAAGTTTCCGGTGACGATTCCGCACAAAACGGCGGAAGCAACTGACCCGAACCGAAGCCAACATAACAGCAAAAAAGATACGCGGATGAGAGAAATTTTCCGCGTATCTTTTATTATGCCGGATAACGGCAAGAGCGCACCGGACCGCATCCCGGTTATCATCCGAGCGGATTCCGGATCGGATAAGCCGTCACGTCCCCGGGAATCATCGTGCCATACCACTGACCGGTCTCCCTCCCCTCGGCAGTAACGCCGGATCCGGAATCAGCGCGTCTCCGATGAAGCAACGTCAAATCACGACTCCGAAAAGAGCCAGCAATCCCGGCATGAGGCGGTAGCGGAAATGCAAAGTAACAAAAAAAAAACAAGCAAAGCCAAACAGGAGAATACAAAAAACCCCGGACGAATCCGGGATTATTGTGGTGGAGACAGCAGAACTCGAATCTGCGACCTCATGCATGTCAAGCATGCGCTCTAACCAACTGAGCTATGCCTCCGTGACAACATTGGCATTATACCACATCCTTTTCACAATTGCAAGCCCTTTTTCAAAATTTTTCAAACTTTTTTTCGGGGAGATCAAAACGACCATTTTCCGGATAAAAACACGGTTCCCTGCCGCGCGGAATACCTGAATATTCCTTGCAATCCCTCTCGTTTTGTGATAGAATAACCCCAGATTCACCCGGCGGCCCCAAAGCCGCGAATCCGGGTGCCCGGAGGAATTCCATGTCAAGCACATATATCCACCCGTCCGTTTCCCGTGCGGCACTCTCGCGGATGTTCAACGCATTCCGCGAGGCGGAAGTCAATTGCCACACGTTTGAAATCTATCAGGGAGAGACACAACTCGTCCGCATTGCGGCTGCACCGTACTCCTGCTCAGACAAACGTGAGAATTATTCCTTATCCAAAAGTTTTACCTCAGCGGCAATCGGAATTGCCGTGACCGAGGGCGTTCTCTCACTGAACGACAGAATCGTTGACATTTTACCGGACAAATTGCCGGAAATTGTCTCCGAGAACCTCAAAAAACTGACAGTCCGCCATCTTCTGACCCTTTCCGCAGGACATGAAAAGTGTTCCTTCCTCAAAATGAGCAACGCGGAGGACGCTGCGCGCGCGTTTCTTTCGGAACCGTTTCCGAATACGCCGGGAACCGCCTTCTGCTATGACACGGGCGCGACCTGCATGCTCGGCATTGTGCTTGAGCGGGTTACGGGCATGAATCCGCTCGAATTTCTGGCGCTGAAGTTTTTCCCGCTCGCAGGGATCGAAAATGTTCACTGGAATACCACCCGCGACGGCTCGACCGAATGCGGCGTGGGACTTCACGCAAGCTGTGACGACATTGCCAAATTCGGCATTCTGTTCGCCGGGGGCGGCGTTTACAAAGGAAAACGCCTGATCTCCGAAGAATATGTCAGAGAAGCGGGTTCCCCGCAGATCTGCTACCTCAACAACGGCGACGCTCCCTCGCGGCTGAACGGGTATGGTTATCAGTTCTGGATGAAGGAGCACGACGGTTACGATGCGGAAGGCTCGTTCGGGCAATACTGCTTCATTTTCCCAAAAATGAAGCTGACCATTGCCATGCAGACCGAATCCCAGCCGGGGCACGATCCCGTCCCGGCAATCTACCGGCTTCTTGACGAACTTTTCGAAAAAGATGACGACGCTTCCCTCACGGTTCCGGAGTACGCGCCGCTTTCCTCCCCTGAGCTTCCGCTTCCCTCCACGGGAAAGGTCTATCGGATGAACCGGAACCCCATGGGAATCTCCTCCTTTACACTCGAAAAGAAAAACGGCGACCTTATCCTGCGTTTTACCGACAGTCAATATTCCCATCGTATCTCCGCCGGGAACGGACGTTATGTCACCTCGGAATGGACGGGCGTGCATCTGACGCCCAAGCTCGGCATCATGCGCGGGGATTACCGTGAAACGTTGACTGCCGCCTGCTCATACCGTCAGGAGCCGGACGGTGTAACACTGGAAGCGCGTTTTCTCATGTGTCCGCACACCCTGACGGCAAAGTTCCGCTTTGCGGGGAACACCTGCACGATCGACCTTTCCACGACCCTGAAGGACGGCCTTGCCCCGGACTGCCGAAGCATCATCGCGACGGCGGACTGAAAAACAAAGCAGTCGATTTTTCTGTGCAAGCAAAAAATCAATCGGAATCATATAATGAAGTACACATAAACCGCCGCGCAAATGCGCGGCGGTTTTTTAAATCATGATTTTTCAGCGCTCGGTATGTACGTTGACCATGCCGCCCTTTGGCACATCAAAATCGTAAACACCGCCGCCCGTCAGCATTCCGGAGGTGATACGCTTGCCCGTGCAGTCATACACGGTGTATTTCGCACCGGCGAGCGATTCTGCCGAACGGATCAGAAGCGATTCCCCGCCCGTTGCGTTGAAGAAGAAGATATCCCGGTAAATTCTCTCCAGCGTGAGCGGTTTTTCCACATTCGCAAGGGCTATGATACGATCTTCTTTTTCCGCGCGGACGAGCGAATAGTTGGAATCGGGATCCTCTGCATGAATGGGGCTTTCAATGAGTACATCGCGGTTTCCTTTCCAGAAATCCAGAAAATGCGAAAGCACCGCCTCCTGTTCCTCCGTGATATTATCCGCACGGACGGAGATCTGGGGAACAGTGAAAAGGATGGACAGAAGCTGGGTCGCAACCTCTTCGGGCGTGTCGTCCTTGTGCCACATGATCATATCCGAATGCACTGCGGTTTTTCCGGAGGTCAGGCGCAAATCCACCGCACCGACGCGATTGTGAATCGGATCGTCAGGGCAGTCACCGACCCGGAGCATATTGCCGTACTTGCGGATGGTGGGTCCGATGTACCCCTGACGGAATTCGATGAGGAAATCCGGATCGATCCTCCGAAGTGCCGTTGTGACCTCGGAAAGAAGGGTGTCCAGTGCTTCCTCCAGAGACGCGATGTCGCGCCGGGGATCCTCTTTTTCGGAAAGCTCGGTCAGGGTAAAGGAGTCAATGAAATCAAGTTTGAGCCCATCCAGCCCCCAGTTGCGGACTGCTGTCGTGTAAATCCCGGTGAGATATTCCCGGACCTCCTTGAAACGGGGGTCGAGACAGAAGGTGTCTTTGTTCTCGGCAGGACCGTCCAGAAGCATAGTGGAAAACCGGGAGTATGCCTTGGAATGGATGCCGACGAACGGAACCGAGTACCAGAGCATGACCTTCATGCCGACCCGGTGGATGCGATCGACCAGCTCTTTCATATCGGGAATTTTGCTCGTTGCGAGTTCCCAGTCGCCGCAAAAGGCGTAGCCGCGCTCGTTGTTGTCCGTCTGCCAGCCATCGTCAATAATGATGGTCTCCATGCCGAGCTTCTTCGCCCGCTTGCACTCATAAACCAGCGCGTCGGGATCAAGCTCCTGATGGAAGGAATACCACGCGGAATACATCGGTAACTTTGCGTGATCCGGCACATACGCACCGGTATATCCGAAGCGCTCCTCCCACCACTTCTCCACGTCCATGATCGCGTCATCATACCGCATTTTACGGGTATCGAAACGCAGGGTGGTATGATATTCGGTGATCGGATTCATGGGATCGATCAGAAAATGCAGTTCCAAGCGGAAATCTGCCTGCTCTTCACAGAGTCCCGCGCAGATCTTGGACTTATGATTGGGGTCGGAATGGGTGATTGTCATGCGGTTTTCGCCGCTCTTGGAAAGCAGGGTCATGATGGGCGCGCCCGCCGCCAGTCTTGCCTGGCTGACCTGCCACCACCAGTCCGGAGACAGGGCGCGTTGGAACGAATTCTGCGGCGTCCAGATCAGATAGGTATCGACACAGGGGACCCGGAAACGGAGCGTCAACCGCTCCGGCTTGGTCGGCTCGGAGAAAACGACCGCGAGATCTTGTTCGATAAGTCCTTCCGCCATGACGCGTTCCGTGCAGGTCACAGTCGCGTTTTTGTTGAGGTTTTCGATTTCAAATTTCATATTTCTGTTTCCTTTCGGATGATTTCGCGGAGAATTCCGCACGTCCTTCTGTTCAGAAGAATCCCGTCGGAAGAAAAACGGAAAAATTCCCCGGAGCAAAGACGGGTGCCGAACCTTACTTACATCATTATTTTTTCGTAAGCGATTCACGGAGAAGCGCGATGCGTGTCATCCATTCTCCCACCGAGGCGTCCGAGGGCATCCGCCAGTCTCCGCGGGGAGAGAGTGCAATGGAGCCGACTTTGGGTCCGTCGGGAACGCAGGTGCGCTTGAACTGTTGGGCAAAGAACCGGCGGACAAACACTTCCAGCCAATGCAGAAGCGTTTCGTCGTCATATCGGTCGCCGAGAGCGTACCGCGCAAGGCGGAACAACTTTTCGGGGGCAAAGCCGAAGCGAATCATGTAATACAGGTAAAAATCGTGCAATTCATAGGGACCGACAAGGTCCTCCGTTTTCTGCGCGATCTGTCCGTTTCCGTCCGCCGGAAGCAGTTCCGGGCTGACGGGAGTATCCAGCACGTCACGGAGTACCGCGCAAAGGCGTGTCTCCCCTGCACTTTCCGCGCGATCGGCACAGTAGCCGACGATGTGGCGGACAAGCGTTTTCGGGACCGAGCAATTGACCGCGTACATGGACATATGGTCGCCGTTGTAGGTGGACCAGCCAAGCGCCATTTCGGAAAGGTCGCCGGTACCGACCACGATTCCGACTTCCGCGTTGGCAATGTCCATGAGCACCTGCGTGCGCTCGCGCGCCTGGCAGTTTTCATAAACCACGTTGTGATTCTCCGGGTCGTGCCCGATGTCAGAAAAATGACGGAGCACTGCGTCGCGGATATTAATCTCCCGCAATTCCACGCCGAGCTCACGGCAAAGCGCCTCCGCATTGGACTTGGTCCGCTCGGTGGTTCCGAAGCACGGCATGGTCACGCCGATCACATCGGCGCGCGGTCTGCCGAGCGCGTCCATAGCGCGGACGGCGACAAGCAGAGCAAGCGTGGAATCAAGACCTCCGGAAATGCCGATAACGCACTTCTTCGCAAAGGAACGGGCGATGCGTTGCTTCAGCCCACCCGCTTGAATGGACAGGATGGTTTCCGAACGACGAAAGCGCTCGTCCGTATCTGCGGGAACAAAGGGATGGGGATCGACAAACCGGGTCAGCGTCGTTTGCTCCACCGCGGTATCAAACGTGATCTCCCAGATACTCTCCGGCTTTTCGGCGCGATAGGTGTTCATTCTGCGGCGGTCAAACGAAAGGCGTTCCACGTCAATTTCACTGACAATCATGTCCCCGGCAGAAGGTTCGAACGGTTTGCGCTCGGCAAGAACAGTTCCGTTTTCCGCAATGAGCGAGTGGCCGGAAAACACAATGTCGTTGGTGGATTCTCCGTCCCCGCAGTCGGCGTAAATATATCCGGAAACGGTACGCGCGGACTGGGAGGTGACCAGCAGCCGACGGTACGCATCCTTGCCGATGGTTTCATTGGATGCGGAAAGATTGGCGATCACGGTTGCCCCCGCTTCGGCAAGACGGCAGGACGGGGGAACGGTCACCCAAAGATCCTCGCAGATCTCTACTCCGAACCGGAACGCGGGCATGGAATCACAGGTGAAGAGAAGCGACGTTCCGAACGGAATGCTCATTCCCTCAAACACGATGTATTCGGATTTTTCGGGCGCGGGCGTAAATTGCCGCACCTCATAAAACTCGCCGTAGTTGGGGATATTGGTTTTGGGAACGAATCCAAGTACCTGTCCGCCCTTGCAGACCGCGGCACAGTTATAGAGCTTGTCCCTCACCGCAAGTGGCAGACCGACCACGGACAAAAGATCCAGCCCCGACGTTTCCTCAAGATACGCAAGCAGCGCGGTCTTTGCGGAAGCGAGCAGGGTCTCGGAATAAAACAGGTCGGAACAGGTATAGCCGGTCAGACAAAGTTCGGGAAACACCAGAACGCGCACCCCCGCCCCCGCGGCTTTTTGCGCGGTCCTTACCAGTTGTTCCCGATTAAACGAACAGTCCGCCACCGAAAGGCGGGGCGTTGCCGCCGCTACTTTCAAAAATCCTTGGTTCATGGTATGGACAAACCCTTTCTTTTATGATACAATAAAGAAAACGTCATCATTTCTTGCATTTATTATATCGCATTTTTTTGCCAAATACAAGTCCCCCGGGGAAAAATCCACCACCGGAAAAGGAGCGCCTATGAAAAACATCCGCCGAAACCTGACCATGCTGTTTGATTTTTACGAATTAACCATGGGCAACGGTTATTTTGAATGCGGTAAAGCCGACCGCTACGTTTATTTTGATGTTTTCTACCGCGAAAACCCCGATAACGGCGGGTATGCCATTGCCGCAGGGCTCGAACAAATCGTTGAATACCTCCGGGATCTGCACTTTGACGACGACGACATTGCCTATCTGCGTGAAAAGAAGTGTTTTTCCGAAAAATTTCTGGATTATTTGCGGAATTTTCGGTTCCGCGGAGATCTTTGGGCGGTTCCGGAAGGAACCGTTGTCTTCCCCGGTGAACCGCTTATCACAGTACGCGCCAAGGCAATCGAAGCACAGTTTATCGAAACCTATCTTCTGCTTCAGATTAACCACCAGTCGCTGATCGCCACCAAGGCATCCAGAATCACCCGTGCATCCAAGGGCAGAGCCGTCAGCGAGTTCGGGTCCCGCCGGGCACAGGGTGCAGATGCCGCGGTTCTCGGAGCACGTGCCGCTTATATCGGAGGTTGCAACAGCACTGCTTGCGCGATCTCTGATGAGATATTCGGCGTTCCTGCGGGCGGTACCATGGCACACTCCTGGGTGCAGATGTTCGATAATGAATACGATGCATTCAAAACCTACTGTGAAATTTATCCGAACGGCGCAACATTGCTCATTGACACCTACAATGTACTGGAATCCGGACTTCCCAACGCCATTCGCGCGTTCAAGGAGGTACTCCTTCCCAAGGGCATCACACACTGTGGCGTGCGAATCGACTCCGGCGACATCACCTATCTGACCAAAAAAATCCGTGAAAAGCTCAACGAAGAGGGATTGACTGATTGCAAGATCATCGTTTCCAATTCGCTTGACGAATATCTGATCCGCGAGCTGATCCGCCAAGGAGCGGAAATTGACGCGTTCGGCGTGGGCGAGCGTCTGATTACGGCGAAAAGCGACCCGGTATTCGGCGCGGTATACAAACTCGCAGCGATCGAACGGGAAGACGGAACCATTGAACCGAAGATCAAAATCAGCGAAAACGTCGGAAAGATCACAACGCCGCATTTCAAAAAAGTCTATCGCCTGCGCGGAAGGGACACGGGAAAAGCGGAAGCCGATCTTATCTGCCTGCACGATGAAGAGCTTGACGATGCCAAACCGATCGAGCTTTTCGACCCGGAACACACCTGGAAACGCAAAATTTTAGAAAACTACACGGCAACCGAACTTCTGGTGCCGATCTTCAAAAACGGAGAATTGATCTACGATCTCCCGACGCTGGAAGAGATCCGCGTGCACTGTCAGGCGGAGATCAACGGGGTCTGGGACGAGGTCAAACGGTTCAACAACCCGCACAATTACTACGTTGACCTCTCCGAAAAGCTGTGGTCCATCAAACAGCAGTTGCTCGGCGCCAAGCGGTACTGAATTATTACCAAATAAAAATAAAACAACCCGTCACATCATTCACCCCGAGCGGATTCGGAAGGATGCACGTGATGGGTTATTTTGATTCGCCAAAATGTGCAACGGCGCATTATTTTTGCCATACAACGCAAAAAGGGCAGGTATTACCTGTCCTTTTTCCCGGAACAACCTGTGTTCATAAAAAATCGAATAAGGAGACAAAGGAGTTAAAAGAAACTCAAGTAAACGAATTTGAACCATAAGAG
>CAKSZH010000011.1 GCA_934525675.1 uncultured Eubacteriales bacterium | reverse complement strand
GCCGCCGAGCTTATAGGTGCTGCTCGTGACCATGAAGCCGGTCGTGGACAGGAAGTAGTAGAGGTTGTTCGGGCTCGTGGAGTACTGCTCGGAGATACCCTTTCCATCAACCACAGGCCCGGAGCCGTCTTTGTGTCTCCAGCCGATCACCTGGTAACCGTTCTGGTAGCAGACCGTGCCGCCGGTGACTTCGTAGAAGCCGTTCGCGAGTACCAGACCCGTTTCGTCGTTCCAGAAGTACTGCTTGCCGCCGAGCACCTTGTCATAGTTGACGCAGACGCCCGTTGCCGAGGAACCGTAGTAGGTCTTGCCGTCCACCACGAACCAGCCGGTCTTCACCTTGCCCTTTTCGTAGTAGTACAGCTTGCCGTCCTTGGTGATGAAGCCTTCAAGCACCTGAGTTGCGCCGCAGACCGTGCAGACGCCGTTCACGTAGTTGTGATCGGTCTTGGGGATGACGTCGCCGCTTGCGAGCTTTTCATTGCAATCGGTGCAGTAGGTGTCGCCCGTGTAACCGGTGTGCGTGCAATCCGCTGCGGTTGCATTGCGGATCTCGGTGTGCTCATGCGTGCAGCTGGGTGCCGGATCAGGCTGTTCCGTGCGGGACAGGCTGGCAAGGAACATCTCGTGCATTGCCGTAACGCTTGCGGCAGTCATGGTAGTGGTCGGATTCACAAAGCCGACAAAGTACATCGTCTTGACACCGTTGCACTTCTCTGCGGCATCGCTCTTGCCGTCGCCGGTCGCATTCAGAGTCAGACGTTTGTACGTACCGCCCATGAAGCCGGCAACCGTTGCGTTGATGTCATCCGCAACCACGTTTGCGGAGAATGCGAGCTGACCGTTGACGTATACATCCAGGTGGGTACCGTTGAAGATTTCCACAAACTGAACATATCCGGTCGCCTTGACGGGAGCGGAGGTTGCAATATCCTTTAAGAAGAGTGCGCCGTCCGTCGTCGTAGCGGGAGAAACCTCGCCGGTCTTGAGGTTGTACTGAACAGACCAGTCATAGCTACCGGTCTCGGACTGGAGAGAAAGCAGGGAAATACCGACCGTCATGTCTTCGGTGTACGCAACGTCCGGAATGTTCAGAACCGTGATCTTCACCAGCTGAGAGGTGATCTTGGAGGACATCATGTCCTTAGTCACAAGTCCGGTTCCGCCGCTGGTGAGGAAGTTGGTGGCAGGTCTCCATGCAGTCTTACCGGTAATATTCTTGTACGCGGGGATTGCGGAGGTATCGATGATCTGCTCCAGCGCGGGAGTGGACATCTTGTACATCTTCGTGATCATCGCATCCGTAACTTCCACATCGTTGTATGCCGCACCGTACATGGTCTTGACGCCGTAACGCGCATACACGTTGGATTCCTTGTCGCCTGCAAGGTTAGCGTGCAGTACCTTGTACTTGCCGCTCGTGAAGAGATCGCGGTAAGCCTCAGCGTCACCGCTGTTCTGGGAATGGAGCGCGAGTTCGCCGTTCACATAGACCTTGAGGTCGGTTGCGGTAACGATCTCAACGAATTCCACAACACCGGTCGCCTTGACCGCGTTCTGCGTGACAATATCCGTATAATACGTGCTGAGGGGAGATACGAGACCCGTTCCGAGGTCGTAAGCGGCGCCGATGTCAAAGCCGAGGTCACCCGTGGAAACAGGTGCGATTGCAACAAGGGAGCCAGATGCATATACACGGTTCGGGATCTTCAGAACGGAAATCTTCGTCTGGCTGGTGAACGCCTCGCTCTTTTCCGCAAGATTCTGCTTGAAGATGTCGGTCAGACCGCCCTCCTCGGAGAAATCAAACGTGAAGTACGGGGTCTTGCCCATCACACCGTTGTAGTTGACAGCGGAGATCAGAGGTTCGATCTCAACCGTCTGGGTTTCCTGACAGGTGCTGCAGGTTCTGAACTTGGAACCGTTCTCGGTGAGGGTAGGCTCCTTGGTTACCGTCCATGCGCCCCAGGTATGACCGTTTGCGGGAACCGCCTTGGTTTCCAGCTTGCCGCATCCGGAGCAGGTTCTGGTCTGGACACCGCCCTTGGTACAGGTGGGCTCCAGTGCGCCCTCGCCGGTGTAGTTCCATTCGCCCCAGGTGTGGATGTGCGTGCCTGCAAGATTGGACGCGATCCTCGCCGCGGAAGCGGTCAGCTCTTCGATCGCACCCTGGTTTGCAACGCCGGTGTAGCCTGCCTCATAGGAAAGCATAACGCCGAACGCCTGGTATGCATCATTACCGTTGTAGGAGTTCTTGATTGCGGTTGCGTGGTTCTCGGTGGTAAGTCCGCGTTCGCCAAGTCCTCTGCCCGTGGTCTGTGCATAAGCGCCGTAGGGCAAAGAATTTGCCGGAAGCGCTTCGTTGTCGCTCGCGTAGAACGCAAGCTCCCCGTTCACCCAGACTCTGAGTGCGTGTCCGTCAAAGGTCATAGCGAATACGGTGAATCCGCTCGTCTTGACAGGGTGAGCAACCTGACCCCAACGGTAGAAGTTTGCGGTCAGCGTGGAGAGAACCTTACCGGATCCGATGTCATAGCGGATACCGTCATATGCATTGGTCTCGTCGATCGAGTTGACGCAGACATCCGTAAAGACGTTGATCCAGCCCTCGTTCTCCTTGATCTTACCGTTGGAATTGTCGGGAATGTAGTAAACAGCGACCTTGGTATAACCGTTTCCGAGGCTGATGCCGTCATTGTTGTAGGTGTATTCATAAGGAGCAGTCAGTCCGATGATCGGGTTGTCCACATTGGAAAGATTGAAGAACTCCTCATTGTACCAGTTGCCGAGTACGTTCAGGTTGGACACGGACTTGAGCGAATCCACGCCTGCGCCGCCCTTATAGAAGGAAGGAATTGCGCCGGCATTGGCTTCCAGCTTGTAGCCCTTCGCAGAAAGAACGATCGTGCCGTATCTGGTGTAGGAGTTATCCACGTAGGAGCCCTGCCAGCCGTTGTACGCACCGTTGACTTCATCATAGAAGTGCGCGTCGTAGGTGTTGGTGAGCTTCGGGTTCAGGTAATCGCCAAGCACCATGACCGAGTTGGAAGTCTGGTAGGCGTCGCCACCCTTGATGAAGTTCATGATGTACACAAGGGAGCCGCTTGCATCGGTTGCTTCCGCATTCGGATGCGCCTTCATTGCGAGCTGACCGTTGACATACACACAGATGTTGCCGTTGCCGTCCATCGTTTCGATGAACTGCACGTTACCGGTAGCGGGACGTGCAATCTGCTCGTCGATGACCCACCAGGTAACGCCGCTCTTGTAGATCCAGGGCATGGAGACCAGACCGGTGCCGAGATCGTACGCAACGCTGGCATAGAAAGAGCCTGCGACTGCGCCACGGATCTGTGCGATACCGATCATGGAACCTTCCTCATAGGTCTTCTCGGGGATCATGATGGTCGTGACCTTGGTATAGCCGTTCGCCATAAAGGAGGTATCCGCCTTGATGGAAGCCATATCAATGACCTGATGCTTGACAACCAGTTCCTTGGTATTGTCAATGCTGTACCACACGTTTGCGTCGGAGACAACGGACGAATAGTTGGAATCGCCGAGTCCGAGGGAATCGTAAATGGTTGCGATCTGCACGGCGCTCAGTACACGGGAGAACACGGACAGAGCCGCCGTCGTAATCTGTGCATCGGTCGTGAAGCCGGGCTTGGTTGCGTCGTAGCAACCGTCCGCGCAGACATATGCGGGAGCGAGGTATTCCGGAACGCTTGCCGCGTCGAATCCGGTGATGGTAGCGGCAAGCACGCCGTTGACATACACCAGTTCGGTGGTTCCGTCAAACGTTACCGCAAAGAAAGTCGGGCCTGCGGCGGTAACCTTGGACGTCGAAACCGTAACGGATTCGCCGAGCTGGGAAGAGATCATGCCGGTTGCGATGTCGTAAATCACACCGGTATCCCAGAATTCTCCGTTGGGAGAAAGCTGAGCTATGCCGACCTTCCCGGTCGATGCGTCGATATTGACGGTCTGGCAGACCGTCCACCCGCTCATTGCGGGAACACCGGACATCTGTGTCACGCCGGTCTCACCGGAATAGACATAGAATGCGTCCGGCAGGGTTTCCTGTTCTTCTGCCATAACGGGAACCATGCAAACGCCGGCTACCATCAGGACAGCAAGAACAACTGCCAAGAATTTTTTCATTGTTTTCCCTCCATATGAAAAAAATATTGATCCCCGGATCCGATACGGTCCGAAAATACGTCAGATGTACAAAGGAGCACGAAAAGGGCATCTTTGTGTCTTACATTGTAGCACATTCCCTCACAAAATGCAATACTTTTTTCAAAATTTAACAAACAAAAAGCAAACAAACGCAACTTTTTTGTCATGATTAGACGTAATTCCCGTTTTTGTAACCGCTTTTTTGTTTGGTGTGTTATTTCTGCACAGAATCGATAGAAATAGTTGTGCAAATTGCACTAATATTTGAATTGTGCAATTTGCACAATACTGTTTTGAAGAAATGTCACATTTCTCGAAATACGCAAGGAAAGCCGACGGGGATCCCGTCGGCTTTTACACAGAGAATGACATCGGTTTCCGGGCAGTACGCAGACCGTGCCGGGCAAATACAATCATACCCCGTTTTGTTCCCGGTACCTGCGGAACGCGCGGGTCTTCATGACCAGCCGGAGGATACGCGCGGCGGGGATCTCCAGATCACGACGCGAAAGCGTGCCGTCGGCAAGCGCCGCAGATACCGCCTCCGGGTCGCCTGCGGACATCTTGATGTCCTGCCCCGCAAGCAGCTCCCTGACATGGCTCGAATCATTGTCCCAGTCGGAGAGGATTACGCCGTCCCAGCCCCATTCGCCGTGGGCGATGTCGGTGATCAGCTCGCGCTGTTCGCTCACCTTGCGGTCGTTGACATGGTTATAGGAGGACATGACGCTCCACGGGGCGCCCTCCCGGAGCACACGCTCAAAGTTGCGCAGGTAGATCTCCCGTTCCGCGCGGGCGGATACACGGCTGTCGGATTTGAGCCGCTCGTGTTCGGTGTTGTTGACGGCAAAATGCTTGACGCAGACCGCCGTGCCGTATGCCTGCACGCCGCGCGTCACGGCGACTGCAATCCCGGAAGAGAGAAGCGGGTCCTCGGAATAGTATTCAAAGTTGCGTCCGCAACGCGGGTCGCGGCTGATGTTGATGCCGGGCGCCAGCCAGATATCCACATCGAAGAGCACCGACTCCATGCCGATCGCTCCGCCGAATTCCCCGGCAAGAGCCGGATCCCACGAGCTTGCGAGCATAGAACCGCTCGGGAACGCCGTGGTCAGCGCGTTGATGCGAAGCCCGAGAGGTCCGTCGGCAGTCTCCAGCGGGGGGATGCCGAAACGGAGAAACGCGGGGCAGATGCAGCCGGAGATTCCCGTTTCGTTCTTGTTGCGGGGGTTTCCGGACACAAGGCGGATAAGGTCGTCGTCGGACATGACGGCAAGCAGCTCTTCCATCGTATGCCTGCCGTCCGCCACATCGGGGAGCGTGACGGGCGCACGGGGCGCGTCGCGGTCGTCGGAGATGAGGCTCGGCTCATAGCCGGCGGAGGTTGCGTTCCCGTCGGCGGAAACCTCCTCCTGTTTCATCGTCATTCCCTTCTCCGAGCGCGTCAGAGTAAAGCTGACCACGTCCGGGAACTGCCACATGGCGGAAACCAGCTTGAAGTAACATTCTCCCGCGGGAAGCGCGATCTGCACGGGGGCAGTCACGTCGGTCAGGTGGAGCTGGTCCTCCCTTTCGCAGGTATGGCGGACGGGGACGGGGGCGATCGGCTGTCCGACGTTGGACACGAACAGCGCGCACGCGTCCGACAGCACCGTATCGTCACGGTAGTTGGCGTAGCGGAGCGTCAGGTCGTAAATACCCGCCTCTTCGGCATATAGCTTATAGGTAACAAACTTTCCGGGATTCCAGAAGTTCGACAGCACGCTGACAGGCGCGCCGTCGCCGCCGTCCGAAAAGTGCTTGACATTCAGCCCGTAAGCGCTTTCAAAGAACCCGGTCGCCGGGAAGGTCGTGCTTCCCTTCCCGCTGATGCGGAACACGGAATTGACCTTGCGGAAAACCAGCGCGGTGACGGGCGGGAAATCCCGTTTTGCCGTGACGGTCAGATCGGACGCACCGGACGGCAGGATGATCCCGGCGCCGCCCGCGGAGGACAGGTCGGCATCAAAATCCGTAAGCGTCACGCCGCCGAGCGACAGCTCTCCGTAATCCGAAAATCGCCCGGAAGCGTTCCCGTCAAAGCGGAGGGTATATCCGCCCGACGCACCGGCAATGAGGCGGTAGGTGACCGACTGTCCCGCATGGAGTGCGGAAAGATCGGCTTCAATCTCCGTATCGGACGCGGCAACCGCGCCGGCGGGAACCACGGTCTCTCCGTCCGAGGAGATACGGAGTCCCGCCCGGGGATCGACCGGAATGGTCTCGAGTGTTTCCATGCTCCCGTCGCCGCACAGGCGCGCGGGAAGCGAGGTACCGAGGTGGGTGAGTGTTTCCGAGAACACCGTTTCCTTCTGGTGATACAGAAAGACTTCGGTGTCCGCAAAAGAAGAGTTCCCGAGGAAGACACGATAGTCGCCCGCCTCGGTGACAAAGCAGTCGCGGTGTCCCGTCACGCCGGTATCGTCAAACGACGCAAGATCGGAGAGGGGGAACGAAACGGTCACGGTCTCGCTCTCGCCTGGCAGGAGCGTTTTTGTTTTGGCAAAGCCCGCAAGCACCCGGCGGGGGCGGTACAGCTTTGCGCCGTCCTCCGGCTGCGGGGACGAGAAATACACCTGCGCGACCTCGCGCCCGGAATAGGTTCCTCCCGTGTTGGTCACGCGGCAGGAAACCGTAATGATCCCGTCTTTCTCCGACGCGGAACTTTCCGAAAAACCGAACGTCGTATAGGACAGTCCGAATCCGAACGGATAACGGATCTTTTCTTTTGCAAAGGTCAGGAAATAGCGGTAGCCGACGTAGATATCCTCCACATAGTCCTGGATAATGCCGCCGCCCGTCTGTCCGAAATGCCCCGCGGAGGGGTAATCCTCATAGTTCTTTGCCACGGTCGCGGTCAGCTTTCCGGACGGAGTCACACGACCTGCGAGAATATCGCCGATCGCCCGCGCGCCTTCCATACCCGGCATGAAGCAAAGAAGCAACGCCGACACGCCGAAGGTATCCGCAAAGGAAAAATCGATCAGTCCCCCGCTGTTGACAAGCACCGCCGTTCTGCCCGGGAAACGGGAGACCACCGCGCCGAGCATGTTCCGCTCGTCCGCAGACAGATACCAGTCTCCCTCGCCAAAGGCAACATCCTCGTTTTCCCCGGCGGTCCTGCCGATCACGACAATCGCCGCGTCGGCGTTTTTCTCCGCGTCCGCAAGGATCGTATCGTCAAGCGACATTTCCGGTGCGCAGTGCATTCCGCTTCCCCACACGCCGAAGCTGGGGATGGGGTGCGCCGCCGTCCAGGTTCGGTAAACGTCCGCAAGATGTTCGTCCACCGGAATTCCCGCCCCGCGGATGCCGTCCAGAAAGCTGACGGTGTACTCGCAATCACAGTTTGCGGAGCCGGTGCCGCCCTTGATGGTATTGATCTGCGTCCGCCCGAACACCGCCACGCGCGTGCTCCCCGAAAACGGCAAAAGGTTTCCTTCGTTTTTCAGAAGCACCGCGCCCCCGGCGGCGATCCGCCCGGCAAGCGCACGCCGCTCTTCCACCGTTGCAAAACGCCGCATCTGTTCTGTTTTCTTTTCCTGTTCCGTCATATGTTTCCCTCCGCCGACTGCCGGTGTTTCATCCGCCCGGTCTGTCGGTAATCGGTTTGATTTTACCATATTCCGCCGCGTCAAGTCAAGGGATGTGCCGAAAAAGCGTCCCCCTTTCACAGGTTTTCCGCGCAAAATGCCCATCTTCCCTGCCTTTCCGGTTCCCGGCTTGACAAAGCGCATATAATATGTTAAAATTAAATGAATAATAAGCGTAACGAGGGACCGACATGCCGGAAGAACAGCCGAAAACCAAACAGACAAACCCGGCAGAACAGCGGCAACCGGAACCCGGTACAGATGCCGCGGCGGAGGCAAAGTATATCCGCATGACGACCGAGCCGGTGGAAAAGCTCGTCGTAAAGTTTGCGCTCCCCACCATCGTGAGCATGCTCATCACCTCGTTCTACAATCTCGCCGACACCTTTTTTGTGCGTCAGCTGGATTCGGACAGCATGGTGGCGGCGGTCGGCATCGTCCTGCCGCTCATGTCCGTCATTCAGGCGTTCGGATATTTCTGCGGGCACGGCTCCGGGAACTACATTTCCCGTGCGCTCGGCAGACGGGATGTCGGTGACGCGGAAACCATGGCGACCGCAGGATTTGTGTACGCGGCGCTCATCGGACTTGCAATCGCCGTCTTCGGGCTTCTCTTCCGCACACCGCTCGCGCATCTGCTCGGCGCAAAAACCGACGCAACCGTTGCGGCAACGCTTGATTATATGACCTTCATTCTCATCGGCGCGCCGTGGATGACTGCGTCGCTGGTGCTCAACAACCAGCTCCGGATGCAGGGCAATGCCTTCTTCGCCATGATCGGACTCTGTTCCGGCGCGGCAATCAACATCGTACTCGATCCCATTCTCATTTTCCGCACGGGCGACCCGCTCTTCGGCTTCCGGATGCCCTACGGCTTCGGCATGGGCGTTGCGGGCGCGGCGCTTGCGACCATCATCAGTCAGCTGGTCAGCTTTCTGTTGCTTTTCATCGGGCTGCAGAGAAGCGACAATGTCAAGATCCGCTTCGGCAAAACCGCCTGCTTCCGCCCGTTTTATTTCCGCGGCATCGTGCAGGGCGGACTTCCCTCGCTGGCGCGCCAGGGGCTTGCCTCGGTGGCGACCTCCTGCCTCAACCATGCGGTCGGCATTTACCTTGTCGGCGACGCGGCGATCGACGCAGCGCAGGCGGCACTGACCGGCGTTGCCAAGATCACGCAGTTCCTGTCCTCCGCGCTCATCGGCTTCGGGCAGGGCTTTCAGCCGGTCTGCGGCTTCAATTTCGGCGCGGGGAAATATGACCGCGTCAGACGCGCATACTATTTCTGTCTGAAGATTTCCTTTCTCGTGCTCTGTGTTCTGTCCGTCGTCGGCTTTGCCTTTGCCGGACCGCTGACACACGCCGTCGTCGGCAGCAGTGAGGAATCCGCAAGGATTGCCGCCGCGGCGCTCCGCCTCCAGCTCCTCACCATTCCCCTCATGTCCTGGGTCATCCTGTGCAACATGATGCTCCAGAACATCGGTCTCACCGTCCGCGCCACGGTTGTCGCAATGGCGCGCCAGGGACTGACCTTCGTTCCCGCCGTCCTTCTGCTCCCGCTGATCGTGCAGTCGTGCGGCGGCGACCCGCTGACGGGCATTCTCTTCGCGCAGCCCGTTTCCGACCTGTTCGCGCTTGTGATCTCGCTTCCCATCGGACTCGGCGTCCTCGGCAGCATGAAAAAAGCCGGGAACGACCCGTCAAAATTCCCGCTCCGTTAACTTTTTTCGCTCCGGCTCTTGACTTTTGGCGCATTCTGGTCTATGATAGAATAGTTAATATCCTGTTTGCCGCGCGGAACAACGGTTCCGCGAAGCGCATCCCATAACGTCCACCGTCAGTCTCCGTGCCGTCCGCGGCAGGAGGCGTCATGCAGAAACGTGATCCGGCATGTTGATCGTCGGGTCATTCCGGGTTTTATGCAGGCGGATTCTTTGCCTTGAATAAGGATTATTTGAAATGGAATGGATTGTAACATTCAATCTGGTGATGGCGATACTGTTTACCGCCCTGTACGCGTACCAGTACGTGTACCTGATCGTCGCCAGCTTCCGGAAGCCGAAAACCTATCCGGATGTAGAACCGTCTCACCGATATGCGATTCTGATTTCCGCACGGAATGAGGAAAACGTGATCGGGCAGCTCCTTGACAGTATCCGGGAGCAGGACTATCCCACAGAACTGCTGGACGCGTATGTGGTAGCCGACAACTGTACCGACTCGACCCACACGGTCGCAGAGGAACACGGTGCCACGGTTTTTGTGCGCCATAATATGCAGAAGGTGGGCAAGGGCTATGCACTTGACTACCTGCTCCGCTGTATCCGCAAGCTGAAGGGGAAAGATTATTACGACGGATTCTTTGTCATCGATGCCGACAACCTGCTCGACCGCAGATACGTCCGCGAGATGGATAAGTGTTTCTCCGCCGGAAACCGCATTGTCACGAGTTACCGCAACTCGAAGAACTACGGCGACAACTGGATTTCTTCCGGATACTCCCTGTGGTTCCTGCACGAGGCGCGCCACCTCAACAACGCGCGTACCCTGCTCGGTACCAGCTGTGCCATCTCCGGCACGGGATTCCTTGTCTGCAAAGACATCATCAATAAGCAGGGCGGCTGGAAGCATTACCTTCTGACCGAGGACATTGAATTCACCATTGACAACATCATCAAGGGCGAAAAGATCACTTACTGCCACGCGGCAATGCTCTATGATGAGCAACCCAAAAAATTCAGCCAATCCTGGCACCAGAGACTGCGCTGGTCGAAGGGCTTCTTGCAGGTCATCCGCAAGCACGGCGGGCAGCTCCTCAAGGGGATTTTCACCGGCAAGGGCTTTTCGTTCTACGATATGTTCTGCACCGTGGCACCGATGTTCTTCATCAGCTCGGTTGCAATCCTTGTCAACGCGGCAGCGTTTATTTACGGCATCATCAACCCATCGCTTCTGAATATTGAACTGCGGGAGGTTGCCAAAACCTGTGCGAGTGTGTATCTTCTGATGTTCATCATCGGTGCATCCACCGGCATTTACGAATGGAAGAACATTCACGCCCCCGCATGGAAAAAGATACTTTCGTTCTTCACCTTCCCGATTTTCATGGCGACCTACATTCCGATCAGCTGGGTCGCGTTCCTGACCAAGGTAACATGGAAACCGATCGCGCATACCACCAGCGTTTCTCTAAATGAAGTGGAAAATTCCGATCTTCCGGACAGTGGAGACGACGGAACGGGTATCCCCTCCGGCACGGACGTCCTGACGGACAACGGTGCGGTTCCGGGTACGGACAGTGCGAAAGCTCCGGTGACGGAATCCGCCCCCGCAACCGATGTTTCAGTCGGCACAGCGACTCCCGTTCCGGCAGAACAGCAATCCGGTGAGGAAAGCAGGACAGCGGAAAGTGTTTCCGCCTCCCCCGCCCCTACGGAAACGCCGGAGTCCGACCGCGCGGTTCCCTCGGAAATTCCGGCTACCGCCGGTAATCTCGGCACGTCCGGAGACAACTGAATATGACGGCGCAGACCGTTTGGTCTGCGCCGTTTTTGACGGGTACCGGACAGTAGGATTACAAAACGCGGAGCCGCCGCGAGGGGGATCCGGGGGTGAGCGCGCCGCAGGTTGCGCGAGCCGCCCGGCGGGCACCCCTCCGGGGCGGAGCGGACGGAGAGAGGGAGAGTCACCGGAAAGCTCCGCCGTTTTGCGGACCGCCCCGGCGGTACGAAAGCCGGGGGTACCCGTCACCGTTTGGTGTGCCCCGCCGCGCGAAAACAATCGGGAAAATCCACTGCGCAAGAAACGCGGCAGGTCCCCCAAGTGCCGCATTTTGCAAGTTGTACAAAGAATTATTCATTTTTGCCGTTGGATTTTCGGAAAAATGTTCGCCGTACTCTATGGACATTTGCAAAAAGGATGGTATAATAATAGTAAGCATTTTATCCGCCGTGCGGCAGAAAGGAACCCTGACTTATGGAGAAAAAGAATCTTGACTGGAGCAATCTTGGATTTGGCTATGTGAAAACCGACAAGCGTTATGTTTCACGTTTCAGAAACGGAGCGTGGGACGAAGGTACCCTGACGGAGGATGCAACCGTCACCATCAGCGAATGTGCCGGCGTTCTGCAATATGCACAGACCTGCTTTGAAGGGCTCAAGGCATACACAACCGAGGACGGACGCATCGTCACCTTCCGCCCCGACCTCAACGGAGAACGCATGGAGCAGTCCGCGAAGAGACTGGAAATGCCCGTATTCCCGAAAGAAAGATTCATCAAGGCGGTGGAAGAAACCGTCCGCGCCAACGCCGCGTGGGTCCCGCCCTACGGTTCCGGCGCAACCTTATATATCCGCCCCTTCCTGTTCGGCTCCGACCCCGTCATCGGTGTCAAGCCCGCGTCGGAATATGAATTCCGGATGTTCTGCACGCCCGTCGGTCCGTATTTCAAGGGCGGTGTCCGCCCGCTGACCCTCCGCGTCAGCGATTTTGACCGCGCGGCGCCCCACGGTTCCGGTCACATCAAGGCGGGACTGAACTACGCCATGAGCCTGCACGCCATAGTGGACGCGCATAACCAGGGCTTTGACGAAAACATCTATCTCGATCCCGCAACCCGCACCAAAATCGAGGAAACCGGCGGCGCAAACATCCTGTTCGTCACGAAGGACGGCAAGGTGGTCACGCCCAAATCCGGCAGCATTCTGCCGTCGATCACCCGCCGCTCCCTCATGGTCGTCGCACGCGATTATCTGGGGTTGGAAGCGGAAGAACGCGAGGTCACGCTGGAAGAGGTCGGCGATTTCGCGGAATGCGGACTCTGCGGCACTGCGGCGGTCATCTCCCCCGTCGGCAAGATCGTCGATCACGGCAAGGAGATCTGCTTCCCCTCCGGTATGAGCGAAATGGGTCCTGTCACCAAGAAGCTGTATGATACCCTGACCGGCATTCAGATGGGACGCCTGCCCGCCCCCGAAGGCTGGATCTTTGAAATCAAGCCCTGAAGCATCATATCTATAAATACATATCGATATTGATAAATCGATATTGTCCCCGTTCCCTGCGCATGGTAGAATGAATATAAGTACGATACAGCGGAGGGACTCACTATGGGAAACGCGAATATTTCACCGAAAACGCTGAGGCGACTGCCGATCTACCTGCACTACCTGCGCACAATCCGCGAAGAGCAGGAAACCATTTCCGCCACAACGCTTGCGAAAGTATTCGGACTCGGCGATGTCCAGGTCCGGAAGGACCTCGGGGCGGTCAGCGGAAGCGGCAGACCCAAAACCGGCTATGTCATCGAAGAACTGATCCCCCAGATCGAAGCCTGTCTCGGCTGTGACCGCATGACCAAAACGGTGCTGATCGGTGCCGGGCATCTCGGTCAGGCACTGCTCTGCTACGGCGGTTTCCTCGACTACGGCTTCGACATCTGCGCCGCGTTTGATTTCTCGCCGGAGCTTGTCGGCAAACGCTTCGCCGACAAACCCGTGCTTGCCATGGAACAGCTGGAGAACTTCTGCCGGGAGGAGAACATCCGCCTTGCCATTCTGACTGTTCCCGCCCCCGCGGCACAGCCCATTGCCGACCGCCTTGCCGGATGCGGCATCCGGGCAATCTGGAACTTTGCGCCCGTCATTCTGCGGGTCCCCGACGGGGTCGCCGTGGAAAACGAGAACCTCGCATCCTCTCTCGCAATCCTGTCCAAATACGTCCGCTGAACCCTTTTCACAGCCCAATGTGAAAAGAGACCGCACCGGCGGTACGCCGACGTTTTCCCCCGTACAATGTTCTGCCGGGCAAAGACCGCCCCACGGTCCCGCCCGGGACAACCGAAAGGAATCCCCGTATGAATCTGTTATACCTGAAGTATGCGGTGGAGGTTGCAAAAACCACTTCCATCACCAAAGCCGCCGAGGCGCTCTATATGGGTCAACCCAACCTCAGCCGCGCCATCAAGGATCTGGAAGAAGAACTGGGAATCAAGATCTTCAAGCGTACCTCCAAGGGAATCGTCCCGACCGAGGAAGGCGAGGAATTTCTCGGATATGCCCGCTCCATTCTCTCCCAGGTGGACGCCATGGAACGGATGTACAAGGGCGAACGCGCCAACACCCAGCTGTTTTCCGCATCGGTGCCGCGCGCGACCTATATTTCCTGTGCGTTCACGGATTTCGTGAAATCGGTATCCGGCAGCGAGCGCATGGAGCTGCTCTATCGGGAAACCAATTCCCTGCGCGCCATCAACAACATTGTGGAAGCCGGTTACCGGATCGGCATCATCCGCTATCAATCCGCCTACGACCGTTATTTCAAGGCAATGCTTGCGGAAAAGGGGCTTGCATCCGAACTGATCTGTGAGTTTTCGCACGTGGCGCTGATGTCGGAAAAGAACCCGCTTTCGGGAAAGAAATCCTTCCGCTCGGAGGAACTTGCCGGCATGACGGAGATCGCACACGGTGACCCGTTTGTACCGAATCTGCCGCAAAGCGAGGCGCGCAAGAGCGAGCTTTCGGAATACGTGGACAAACACATTTTCGTATTTGAACGTGGAAGTCAGTTCGGTCTGCTCGAACAATTGCCCGACGCGTTTATGTGGGTCTCCCCGATTCCGAAAAGAATTCTGGAACAGCACCATCTGGTCACACGTCCCTGCGAAGACGACCACAAGGTCTACCGCGACGTACTGATTTACCGTAAAAATTACCGCCTGACCGACCTCGACTGCCAATTTATCGACAGCCTGACCGCATACAAGCGCGAGGTACTCGGCGGCTGACACGCGGCGGGATCCCCCGCCAATACACACCGCCGGACACGACCGCGAAACATCGTCCGCCGCGCCGTGACAAGCGTGACCACGGGTCCGGTTGCGGACACGACCGAACACAACAAAAAACAACCGCAGATCGGTTGCGGAATTCCCCGCACTCCCCCGCATAACAGGCGGAGGGCGCTACGGGTTGCCAATTGGGAAAAACTCCCCTATATCGATAAAGATATATCGTTATGTAATTTCCATAGTTGTGTTCGTGCGGGAAGTGTGTTAAAATTATAACAAGCCAATAGACCCAACAGACATGGAGGAACGAATCATGGAGAATCAGAAGTATCCCATCACCGACAGCCCCGAAACGCTGGAAGCTCTGCTTGCGCGTACCCGCGCGGCGGAGGAGATATACGCGCACTACACTCAGGAACAGGTAGATGCTATCTTCAAGGCGGCGGCAATCGCCGCAAACCAGGCGCGTCTCCCGCTCGCAAAGCTCGCGGTGGAAGAGACCGGAATGGGCGTTGTGGAAGACAAGGTCATCAAAAATAACTACGCTTCCGAATATATTTACAATGCATATAAGAACACCAAGACCTGCGGAGTCATCGAAAAAGACCCCATTTACGGCGAGGAAAAGGTCGCAGAGCCGATCGGCGTCATTGCCGCGGTCATCCCGACGACCAACCCGACCTCTACCGCCATCTTCAAGACGCTGATCGCGCTCAAGACGCGCAACGCCATCATCATCAGCCCTCACCCCCGCGCAAAGAAATCCACCATTGAAGCGGCAAAAGTGGTACTCGAAGCCGCAGTCAAGGCAGGCGCACCCGAGGGAATCATCGGCTGGATCGACGTTCCGTCCCTGGATATGACCAACACGCTGATGAAGGAAGCGGACATCATTTTAGCGACCGGCGGTCCCGGCATGGTCAAGGCGGCATACTCCAGCGGCAAGCCCGCTCTCGGTGTCGGCGCAGGCAACACGCCCGCCATCATCGACGAGAGCGCAGACATCACGCTCGCCGTCAACTCCATCATCCACTCCAAGACCTTTGACAACGGCATGATCTGTGCCTCCGAGCAATCGGTGATCGTGCTCGACAGCATTTACAAGGCGGTCAAGAAGGAATTTTCCTACCGCGGCTGTTACTTCCTCTCCCCCGAGGAAACCGAGAAGGTCCGCAAGACCATTCTCATCAACGGTTCGCTCAACGCAAAGATCGTCGGTCAGCCCGCGCACAAGATCGCCGCGCTTGCAGGCGTGACGGTTCCCGAAACCGCAAAGATCCTGATCGGCGAAGTCGAAAGCGTGGAAATCACCGAGGAATTCGCGCATGAAAAGCTGTCCCCGGTGCTTGCAATGTACCACGCAAAAGATATTCAGGACGCATTCGGTAAGGCAGAGCATCTGATCGCCGACGGCGGCTACGGACACACCTCTTCCATTTACCTCAACCCCGTGACCGCGAAGCCCATCCTCGATGAGTTCGCGGAACGCATGAAGACCTGCCGCATTCTCGTCAACACGCCCTCCTCGCACGGCGGCATCGGCGACCTGTACAACTTCAAGATGACCCCTTCCCTGACGCTCGGTTGCGGAAGCTGGGGCGGTAACAGCGTTTCCGAAAACGTCGGTGTCAAGCACCTGCTCAATATCAAGACGGTTGCCGAAAGGAGAGAAAATATGCTTTGGTTCCGCGCACCCGAAAAGGTGTATCAGAAGAAGGGCTGTCTGCCCGTCGCGCTCGACGAGCTCGGCACCGTCATGCACAAGAAAAAGGCGTTCATCGTCACCGACTCCTTCCTGTATCAGAACGGCTACACCCGTGTGGTGGAGGAAAAGCTCGATTCCATGGGAATCCTGCACACCACCTTCTCCGACGTTGCCCCCGACCCGACACTTGCCTGCGCAAGAGAGGGCGCACGTCAGATGACCGCCTTCGCTCCCGACGTCATTATTGCCGTCGGCGGCGGCTCCGCAATGGACGCGGCAAAGATCATGTGGGTGCTTTATGAGCATCCCGAAGCGGATTTTGCGGATATGGCAATGCGCTTCATCGACATCCGCAAGAGAGTCTACACCTTCCCGCACATGGGAGAGAAGGCATACTTCATCGCCGTCCCGACTTCTGCCGGCACCGGCTCCGAGGTCACGCCGTTCGCCGTCATCACCGACGAGAAGACCGGCATCAAGTACCCGCTTGCCGACTACGAGCTGATGCCCGATATGGCAATCGTTGACGCGGACATGATGATGAACGCGCCGAAGGGACTGACCTCCGCTTCCGGCATCGATGCCGTTTCCCACGCGCTCGAAGCATACGCTTCGGTCATGGCGACCGACTACACCGACGGACTTGCGATCCGTGCGCTGCAGGTCATCTTTGAATACCTGCCCCGTGCATACGACAGCGCCGTCACCGGTACGCCCGACCCCGTGGCAAGAGAAAAGATGGCAAACGCCGCTACCATGGCAGGTATGGCATTCGCAAACGCGTTCCTCGGCGTCATGCACTCCATGGCGCACAAGCTCGGCGCATTCCACCACATCCCGCACGGCATTGCCAATGCTCTCATGATGGATGAGGTGCTCCGCTTCAACTCCGCAGAGGCTCCCACCAAGATGGGCACCTTCTCGCAGTACGATCATCCGCACACGCTTGCACGTTACGCAGAGATCGCTACGGCACTCGGCGTCAAGGGCAAGACCGACGAAGAAAAGCTGGAAGGTCTCATTGCAAAGATCGACGAGCTCAAGGCGCGCATCGGCATCAAGCCGACCATCCGCGATTACGTCCCCGACGAAGCCGACTTCATGGCGCGTCTGGACGCTATGAGCGAGCAGGCATTCGATGACCAGTGCACCGGGGCAAACCCGCGTTACCCGCTCATTTCCGAAATTAAACAGATGTATCTGAACGCCTATACCGGCGAACACAAGAACGTATGATTCACAAGGAGGAGAGTAACATGGAAGCAGACAAGATCCTTGCGGTGCGGACCTCCAAGACCGTTTATCTGGACGGCGACCGCGTCATCAAGGTGTTTGACGAGGATTACTCCAAGGCGGGAATCCTCAACGAGGCACTCAATCAGGCGTTGGTCGAGGAGACCGGGCTGCACATTCCCAAGGTGCTGGAGGTTTCCAAACCCGACGGCAAGTGGGCGATCACGTCCGAGTACATTCCCGGCAAGACGCTCGCACAGCTCATGCAGGAGAATCCCGACAAGAAAGCGGAGTATCTGGAACTGTTTGTGGACCTTCAGATGGAGATGCACAAAAAGACCGCTCCCGATCTGAAAAAGCTCAAGGACAAGATGGATCGCAAGATCTGCGAGGCAGACCTCGATGCGACCACGCGGTACGACCTGCACACGCGGCTGGAATCCATGCCGCGCCACAACAAGCTCTGCCACGGGGACTTCAATCCGTCCAATATCATCATCACGCCGGACGGCACGTCCTACATCCTCGACTGGTCGCACGCCACACAGGGCAACGCCTCGGCAGATGTCGCGCGTACCTACCTGCTCTTCTGGCTCTCCGGCGATATGGAGGGCGCGAATGCTTACCTCGAACTCTTCTGCAAAAAGAGCGGAACCGCCAAAAAGTACGTCCAGAGCTGGATGCCGATCGTTGCGGCTTCCCAGTCCGTCAAGGGCAAGCCCGAGGAAAGACAGTTCTTGCTCTCCTGGGTCAATGTCGTCGATTACGAATAATCCAAGTTCTTTCAAGAACCCCGCGCCGGGAGGTACGGGGTTCTCCCTGCGCAATACAGAAAATCAGGTGCCGGGTTTTCCGTCTCCATGCCGCAAAAACGTCCCGGTCAGACCGCATAAAACGCAACATGAAAGGAAAACACCATGAAAATTACGGTATGCATCGGCAGTTCCTGCCACCTCAAGGGCTCCCGCCAGATCGTGGAGACCCTTCGTTACCTGATCTCAGAAAACCATCTCAAGGATCGCGTGGAGCTTGCCGGAACCTTCTGTATGGGACAATGCCGGACCGGCGTCAACGTCACGGTGGACGGTGAAACCTATTCCGTCTCGCCGGATACGGTGGACGACTTCTTTACCAAAGAAATCCTCGGAAAGCTGGATGCCGGCGTATGATTCAGGTGGAGATTTGTGTCGGAAGCTCCTGTTATATCAAAGGCTCCGAGGAGATCATCCGGCTGTTCCGCGAGGCACTGGACAAGGAAGGACTGACCGACGAGGTGGACCTCATCGGCTGCCTGTGCCTCGGTGCCTGTAACCGGAACGGTGTCAACCTCCGTGTGGATGGTGAAATCGTGACCGGCATCACGCCGGAAAACTTCCGGGAATTTTTCCGGGCACATATTGTTGAAAAACTCCGGGGGGAGAGTACTTATGACTGAATGTCTCAGCCTCAAGAAATCCAACTGCAAGAATTGTTATAAATGCATCCGCCACTGCCCCGTCAAGTCGATCCGGTTTTCCGGCAACCAGGCGCACATCGTCCCCGAGGACTGTATCCTCTGCGGACAGTGCTTCGTGGTCTGCCCGCAAGGGGCAAAGCAGATCGGGGACGAGACCGAAAAGGTGCGTGTGCTGATTCAGTCCGGGGATCCGGTATATGTCAGCCTTGCGCCGTCCTTTGTTGCCAACTACAACGGGCTGACCATTGAAGCCATGCGCGGGGCACTCACAAAGCTCGGCTTTGCCGGCGTGGAGGAGACCGCCGTCGGCGCTACCTTTGTCAAACGGGAATACGAGCGCATCCTCCGCGAGGAACACCGCGACATTCTGCTGACTTCCTGCTGTCACGCGGTCAATCTGCTCATCGAAAAGCATTTCCCGGAAGCACTTCCCTACCTTGCGGACGTGCTCTCCCCGATGCAGGCACACTGCCGCGACATCAAGGAGCGGATTCCCGGCGCGAAGACCGTGTTCATCGGTCCCTGCGTTGCGAAAAAGGATGAAGCAGCAACCTGCGGCGACCTTGTGGACGCAGTGCTGACCTTTGAGCAATTGTCCAGGTGGCTGGAGGCAGAACACATTGCGCTCCCGGAGTCCCCCGCAGACGGCGCACCCGAAAAGCGGGAGAGGACCGGCAGAGCACGCAGCTTTCCGACGACTGGCGGCGTTCTGCGCTCACTGACCGAGCGGCTGAGCGACTATACCTATCTTGCCGTGGACGGCACCGAGAACTGCATTGCGGTACTCCGCGACGTGATAAGCGGAAAGGTGCACCACTGCATGATCGAGCTGTCCGCCTGCTACGGAAGCTGTGTCGGCGGACCTGTGATGGAAAAATATCACCGCAAGCCGGTAGAGGAGTACATTGCGGTCAGCCGTTATACGGGAGAGGAGGATTTCCCCGTGGAGCAGCCCTTCCCCTCTGCGCTCCGCAAGCCCATGACGGATCTGTATCGTTCCGAAACGCTCCCAACCGAGGAGGAGCTGAAGCAAATCCTTCTCAAAATGGGCAAGAGCCGCCCCGAGGACGAGCTCAACTGCGGCTCCTGCGGCTACGACACCTGCCGGGAAAAGGCAATTGCGGTATTCCGCGGGAAAGCCGATCCGTCCATGTGTATGCCGTATCTGACCCGCCGTGCCGAGAGCTTTTCGGACAACATTCTGAATAACAGTCCAGACGGTATTCTCGTCATCAACGGTGACCTGGAGGTCCAGCAGATCAACCTTGCCGCGCGCAAAATCCTCAACCTCCGCTCGGCATCCGATGTGCTCGGCGAGCCGGTCAACCGCATCCTTGACCCCAAGGATTTCGTGCAGGTGGAGAACACCGGGCGCGGCATTTTCGACCGCCGCACCTATCTTGCGGAATACGGACGCTACGTGGTCATGACCATCACGCGCAGCCGCGACGATCACACGTTGCTCTGCACGCTCCGCGACGTGACCGACGAGCAGGAGGCGCGCGAAAAGAAGGAGAATCTCCGCCGCCAGACGGTGGAGACCGCTGACCGCGTGGTGGAAAAGCAGATGCGCATCGTACAGGAGATCGCATCCCTGCTCGGCGAAACCGCCGCGGAGACCAAGATCGCCCTGACCAAGCTCAAGGAGTCCACCAATGATGATGAATAACTTCTGCGCCGACATCGGCTACAAGAGCATCAACCACGACGGCGAGGTGCTCTGCGGGGATCACATCGACGTGGCAGCGGCGGAGGACGGCTCCACCGTCGTCGTGCTTGCCGACGGGCTCGGAAGCGGGGTCAAGGCAAGCATCCTGTCCACCCTGACCGCCAAGATCATCTCCACCATGATGGCGGAGGGGCTGGCGCTGGAGGACTGCGTATCCACCATCGCGGCTACGCTCCCGGTCTGTTCGGTACGCGGAGTTGCCTATTCGACCTTCACCGTTCTGCACATTTCCCCCGACAGTACCGAGGCGGAGCTGATGCAGTACGACAATCCGCAGGTCATTCTGTTCCGGGACGGCGCAAATTACGATTATCCGAGGACCGAGATCAGCATCGGCGGAAAAAAGATCTACAAATCCGTCCTCCCGCTCCGGGAAAATGATCTCTTTGTGCTGATGAGCGACGGCTGTCCCCACGCGGGAATCGGCGTGACCTACAATTTCGGCTGGAAGAGAGAGGACATCATCGAATTTCTCGGCACCTTTGAAGGGGTCGGGTACACCGCCAAAACGCTGTCCACCATCTTCATCGACGAGGTAAACAAGCTCTACGGCAAACACCCCGGCGACGACGCGACCGCGTGCATGGTGCGGATCCGCAAGAGAGAGCCGATGAACATTCTCTTCGGTCCGCCCTCCCACCGCGACGATTGCAACAAGATGATGGCACTGTTCTTTTCCAAGGAAGGCAAGCACATCGTCTGCGGCGGAACCACCTCGTCCATTGCCGCAAAGTACCTGAACAAGCCGCTCATTCCGAGCCTTGATTTCGAGGACAAGGGCATCCCGCCGACCGCGACGCTGGAGGGCGTCGATCTGGTCACGGAGGGCGTCATCACAATCAACCGCGTCCTGGAGTACGCCAAGGATTACCTCGCCGACAACAAGAGCTACGAGCAATGGAGCTTCAAGCGGGACGGCGCGTCCATGATCGCGCGGCTTCTCTTTGAGGAAGCGACCGACATCAATTTCTTCGTGGGCAGAGCCATCAACCCGGCGCACCAGAACCCCGATCTGCCCATCAATTTCAACATCAAAATGCAGCTTGTCACCGAGCTTTCCGATTGCCTTACCAAAATGGGAAAGCGCGTCAAGGTCAGTTATTTTTAAGGAGTCAATATGCAGGATACCCCGAAGCTGAGAAAATTCGATACCAAAGTCCAGCATCTCAAATACAAGGTGCTCCGCGAGGTTGCAAGATGCACCTGGAACGGAACGCTGCTTGAAAAGGTGACGGACATTCCCAAGATCATTGCCCCCGGCAAGGTGCCGACCATGCGTTGCTGTGTCTACAAGGAGCGTGCGATTCTCGGAGAGCGCGTCAAGCTCGCCATGGGCGGAAACAAGGAAAACCCCAATGTCATCGAGGTCATCGACATCGCCTGCGACGAATGCCCGATGGGCGGCTACGAGGTGACCAACGCCTGCCGCGGCTGTCTTGCACACCGCTGTGAGGATGTCTGCCGCCGCGGAGCGATCACGCTCGACGAAAACCACGTCGCCCACATCGACAAAACCAAATGCGTGGAGTGCGGCGCGTGCGCCAAGGTCTGTCCGTACAGCGCGATCATGAATTTCAAGCGTCCCTGCGTCAGCTCCTGTAAGGTCAAGGCGATCTCGGTCAACGCCGACAGCGCCGCATCCATCGACAACGAAAAGTGCATTTCCTGCGGCGCCTGTGTTTACCAGTGCCCGTTTGGTGCCATTTCGGACAAATCGTACATCCTCAACGTCATTGACCTTCTCAAGAAAAGTCCTGCCGCCGGGACCCGCGTATACGCGGTGGTCGCGCCGTCCATCTCCAGTCAGTTCACTTATGCAAAGCTTGGTCAGGTAGTATCCGGCATCAAGGCGCTCGGGTTCCACACCGTTGTGGAAGCGGCGCTCGGCGCGGATATGGTTGCGGATGAGGAATCCCGCGAGCTGGTGAAGAAGGGTAAGCTGACCAGCTCCTGTTGTCCTGCGTTCGTGGCATATGTCAAGAAGCAGTTCCCCGCGCTTGCCGATCTGGTTTCCGGAACGCTCTCTCCGATGGCTGCGATCGCAAAATACATCAAATCCTCCGACGACAAGGCACGTGTCGTTTTCATCGGTCCCTGCACCGCAAAGAAAATGGAGTTTCAGAAGCCGGAGGTGCGCCCTTACGTGGACAGCGTGATCACCTTCGAGGAATTGCAGGCGCTCTTTGACAGCCGGGACATTGACATTATGTCGCTTGAAGAAAACTCGCTTGACAATGCGTCCTATTTCGGGCGGATCTTTGCACGCAGCGGCGGACTTGCCGACGCGGTACGCGAAGGGATTGCCGAACACGGGGACACGGAATTTGACTACAAGCCGGTCTCCTGCGACGGCATTGAGGAATGCCGCATGGCACTGCTCCGGCTTTCCAAGGGCGTGCTGGATGCCAACTTCATTGAAGGCATGGCGTGCGTCGGCGGTTGTATCGGCGGTGCCGGATGCCTGACGCACGGAGAGAAGAACCGTGCCGAAGTAGACGAATACGGAAAGCTCGCGCACGAGAAGCGCATTTCCGATGCAATCGGGATTCTCAAGCACAACTGATAAAGGCGATCCCGCGATCCGCGCTCCCCTCTTCCGGGGTTCTTGCGGCACTCGTTTTTTCCCGCCCTACCGTAATAAAAAATCCCCGCCTGACGGCGGGGATTGGTTTGTATCCGATTGTTCCGGAGCCGCGGACGCGATACCGCTATGTGCCGCCCCGGATGAGACTTGATGTCAGCTTCTTTCCGTTCCGGAAAAAACGCAGTGTCATGTCTCCGCTCGCTCCGGGAAGTTTCCCATCCGGGCGGATCAGGCAACATCCTCCTGCTTCTCTGCCTCTTCCAGGGGAGTCAGCGGCTTCGGGTCATGCTTCTTGCGGATGGCAAGGAGGCAGAACACCAACGACACCACGGTCGCAATGCACCAGCCGACCGGCCACGCCGACCAGATACCCGTTGTGCCGAACGGTTTAGACAGGACAGTGGCAAGCACCACGCGCAGAATCAGGTCGGTGAAGGTCGCGATCATGAACCGCACCATCTTGCCGGAACCGCGCAGGATGCCGTCCGCGATCATCTTGACAGAGATGACCAGATAGAACGGCGAGACAATGCGCAAAAATTCCAGAGCGACATCCATGGCTCCGCCCTCCGGGTGCTCCATGAAGAGCGAGACGAGGGGTCTGCCGCCAAGCAGGAACAGGGCGGCGAACGGGACGGCGATACACAGAATCATACGCACCGCCGCCGGGAATCCCGCGCGGATGCGGTCGTACTTCCCCGCTCCGCGGTTCTGCGCCGTGTAGTTGGAGATTCCGTTGCCGATGGTGGTAAAGGACGTAAGTGCCAGGTTATTGAGCTTGATGGCGGCGGAATAGCCGGCAATGACGGTTGCGCGGAAGTTGTTGATGACACTCTGAATCATGATGTTACCGACCGAAACGAAGCTCTGTTGCAAAATACTCGGGATTGCGATGACGGCGATGCGCCCGAGGAGCGAGGCGGAAAAGATCTGCAGTTTTCCCGTTCCGCGGAATCCGGCAAGCCGTTTGACCACGAACAGCACGGCGAGCACACAACTGACGCCCTGACAGATGAAGGTAGCCCACGCAACACCGGCAACACCCATCCGAAATGTGGTCACGAACAGAATATCCGCGCCGATGTTCGCCGTAGACGAAGCGGCAAGAAACCAGAACGGCGTGCGGGAATCGCCGAGCGCGGAGAAAATACCGGTCGCAATGTTATAAAAGAAGACGAACGGCAGACCCGCCACATAAATATCGAGGTACAGGCGGCAATCGTCGAGAATCTCCGCGGGCGTATTGATGAGCGCAAGCAGAGGATCGGTAAAGAGGAAGCCGCAGAGCATGAGCACGGCGCAAAGCACCGCACCCGCGATGCTCGCTGTGGAAACGGCTGTTTTCATTTTACCGTATTCCTTTGCGCCGAAGAGCTGGGACACGATGACGGACACGCCGATGTTGCAGCCGAACGCGAACGCAAGGAAGATCAGGGTGATCTCGTAGCTGTTTCCGACTGCTGCGAGCGCATTTTCGCCGATGAATTTTCCGGCGACAAGGCTGTCCGCAATGTTATATAGTTGCTGAAAAATGATACTGCCGAAGAGCGGCAGGCAAAATTTCCACAGCACACGACCGGGTTTTCCGACTGTCAGGTCCTGATTCATACGTCCTCCATTCGATTTCCCGGGAATTATCCCTTTCGTATCGGGCGCATTCCGGCGAAACGTTTTGTTTGTCTGTTTCCATCATACCGCAAAACGGCATCCGGTTTCAAGCGCAATTCTGTCCAAAGTTGCGGCGATTCCGCCGCTGAAAATCACAATATTCGACAAGGAGAATCCTATGAAAATACTGATTGCATCCGACCTGCACGGTTCCGCATACTGGACGCGGAGGCTCACGGAAGCCATTTCCGCCGAGGCGCCCGAACGCATTCTTCTGCTCGGCGACCTGCTCTATCACGGTCCCCGCAACGACCTGCCGCGCGATTATGCGCCGAAGGAGGTCATCTCGCTGCTCTCCCCGCTTGCAAAGCGTCTTCTCTGTGTCCGCGGCAACTGCGATACGGAGGTAGACCAGATGGTGCTTCCCTTCCCGATTCTTGCGGACTACGCGGTTCTCACGGCAGGCGACCGGCTCATTTACGCCTCGCACGGGCATCACCCGGAGGCGGTGGTTCCGTATCTGACGGGAACCGGAAGCATTTATCTGCAAGGGCACACCCACGTGCCGATGTGCGAAGAGAAGGAGGGTTATCTGCACCTCAATCCGGGCAGTGTATCCATTCCCAAGGAGAACTCCCCGCACAGCTACATGACGTTTGAGGACGGCTTGTTCCTCTGGAAGGATCTTGACGGGGGCGGAAGTTACCGGGAGTACCGGATTTAAGGCAGATGGGGTCTGTCGGGAGTACCGGATCTGAGTCGGGCGGGTTTTGCCGGAAACCGAGCGGGTTCTTTTCACTGTACCCGATTCTGTCGTCTGAAGCGATGTCGCCCGGTTGGCACCGATTGATTTGCCGTTATCCGGCGATGTGATCCGGTTGTCGTCCGGCTGCAAAGCCGCGGAGGGGGAATCCCTCCGCGGCTTTCTGTTTGAGCATCGGAAACCGAGCCGCCCGCCCCGCCTGTCGGCGGGGCACCCGCGAAAGCGGGAATCCGACGGCGGGGCGGGCGAGGGGAAACGGCATACTTCACCGCCCCGCCCGGGGCGGCGGAAGTCCCCGGCGCGCCGCCGGAGTTGGCGCGGCGGGGGCGGAAGTCGCCCCAGGCGGGATGAATCCCGGCTCTTTGAGGTACCCCGTTTTTTGATAGCGTACCCGGTTTCCCGAATATAAAAACCGTCGGCTTCTGCCCAAAGAAGCCGACGGAAATACAATGTTCGGAAGGCTTACATCAAATCCCGGCATCCCCATGCCGGAACTTGCGCTTCCACCGGAGGATCCAATCTCCGTTATATTTATTATAACACGGTTACTTTCCGCGCGGAAATGCCGGTTTGACATACGGTTATGCAACCGGCGCATAAAGAAATGACGATTCCCTTCACCATTTACGGAGTCGCCGTTTTCAACGGGTCGCGCCTGCGGTAAGTCATCATTTACGGCGAATCACCGTTTACGGAATTCCGCCCGCATAATCCGTTTTTCCCGCCTGCAAAACATGATACCCTGATTTTCCCGGACGTATTTACCAATGACAAATTCCCGATAAAGCCCTGTTGCAGGCGCCGGGAAATATCCCTCGGCAAATCAAAACAACTCCGGGCGGCTTTTCCCCCAACACAACAGTCCCCGACGGCAAAGCCGTCGGGGGCTGTGTGTTATTTATGTTACGCCAAAACTCAGTTCTTCTTCGAGAGGAACTCGTCGATTGCCTTTGCGGCAACCTTTCCGGCGCCCATTGCGGAAATAACCGTAGCAGCACCGGTCACGGCGTCACCGCCTGCGTAAACGGCATCGCGGGAAGTCTTGCCGGTATCCTCTTCGACGATGATACCGCCGTGTGCGTTGACATCCAGTCCCTTGGTGGTGGACTTGATAAGCGGGTTCGGGGAGGTACCGATCGAGATGACGACCGTATCCACATCGAGGACAAATTCACTGCCTTCGATCGGAACAGGACGGCGTCTGCCCTTCGCGTCGGGCTCGCCCAGCTCCATGCGGATGCACTTCATGCCGGTCACGAAACCGTTCTTCGGGTCACGCTTGTCGTCGGGATTGTTGTAGCCGAGAATCTCAACGGGGTTATTGAGCAGCTTGAACTCAATTCCCTCTTCCTTCGCGTGCTCGACTTCCTCACGACGTGCGGGAAGCTCTGCCTCGGAACGACGATAGACAATGTATACCTTCTCGGCACCCAGACGGAGCGCGGTACGCGCGGCGTCCATTGCGACGTTACCGCCGCCGACGACAGCGACCTTGCCGCCCTTCATGATCGGGGTGACGGGATCGTCGCGGTATGCCTTCATGAGGTTGGAACGGGTCAGGAACTCGTTCGCGGAGTAAACGCCCTTGTATGCTTCGCCGGGGATTCCCATGAAGTTGGGAAGTCCTGCGCCGGAACCGATGAACACCGCCTCATAACCGTCTTCAAACAGTTCGTCGATGGTCAGGGTCTTGCCGATGACCATGTTGGTCTCAACATCCACGCCCATCGCGGAAAGGTTATCGACTTCCTTCTGAACGATTGCCTTGGGAAGACGGAATTCGGGGATACCGTACACCAGCACGCCGCCTGCGGTGTGCAGCGCTTCAAACACGGTGACCTTGTAGCCCTTTCTTGCGAGATCGCCTGCGCAGGTCAGACCGGAAGGACCGGAACCAACGATTGCCACACGGTGACCGTTTGCGGGAGCGACGACCGGCTTCTCGGTCGAATGTTCGTTATGCCAGTCGGCGACAAAGCGCTCCAGTCTGCCGATACCGACAGGCTCGCCCTTGATACCGCGGACGCACTTGCTCTCGCACTGGGTCTCCTGCGGGCAGACACGACCGCAGACAGCGGGAAGCGCGGAGTTCTTGGAAATCACCTGGTAAGCGCCCTCAAAGTCGCCTTCCTTGATCTTTGCGATAAATTCGGGGATGTGAATGTTGACCGGGCAGCCGGTAACACAGGGCATATTCTTGCAGTTCAGGCATCTTGCAGCCTCGTCAAGCGCGGTGTCCTTTGCGTAGCCGAGTGCAACTTCCTTGAAGTTATGCGCTCTGACCTCGGGCTCCTGCGTCGGCATCGGATTCTTTTTCAGACTCATGTTCGGCATATCAGTTTGCCTCCTTTTTGAAGAGGTTGCACGCTTCATCGTATGCGTGCTTCTCAAAATCACGGTACATGGCCCCGCGGGACATTGCTTCGTCGAAATCGACTTCATAGCCGTTGAAATCGGGGCCGTCCACGCAGGCAAACTTGGTGACCTTCTTGTCGCCTTCGGTCAGGGTCAGACGGCAACCGCCGCACATACCCGTTCCGTCGATCATGATCGGGTTCATGGAAACCGTGCAGGGAATGCCGGTCGGCTTGGTTGCGGCAACGACGAACTTCATCATGATCAGAGGACCGATGGTGATGACCTCGTCAAACTTCTCACCCTCGGCGAACATTTCGTTCAGCGGGACGCAGACGTTGCCGTGTCTGCCGTAAGAGCCGTCATCCGTCATCACAAAGAGACGGTTGGAAGCCGCGCGGAATTCGTCCTCCAGAATGAGGAGATCCTTGGAACGGAAGCCGATGACGGAAGTCACCTCAGCCCCCATTTCATGCAGTTTCTGCGCAATGGGAAGTGCAATCGCACAGCCGACGCCGCCGCCGACAATGCAGACCTTCTTCTTTCCTTCCAGCTCGGTGGGCTTGCCGAGGGGACCCACGAAATCGTGGAGGCTGTCGCCCGCGTTCAGCTGGTTGAGCTTGTAGGTGGTTGCGCCGACGATCTGGAAAATGATCGTCACGGTGCCGGCGTCGCGGTCATAGCCCGCAACAGTCAGCGGGATACGCTCGCCTTCCGCGTCGGTACGCAGAATGATGAATTGACCCGGCTCTGCCTTCTTGGCAACTGCCGGTGCCTCGATGACCATCTTGGTCACCGTGGGGTTCAGCGGTGTCTTCTCAATAATTCTGTACATTTTTGATCCTTTCCCGGAAGGAATCCGCCACACCGCGGCGAACAGTCCCGGTTTTTCATAATATACAAACAGGCAAGCCGGATGGATTTGCCGGGAATATTCCCCGGAAAAGCACCCGATTTTCCTGTCCATTGACAATGTCCTTTATCCCACGACAGGGGAAGACCGTTTTTACAGTCTCCCCCGTCGGTTCTATTACCGGGAAATTTCCCGGTTCAGGCACTGAATGCGGCTTTTATCAGAAGTCGACCTCGGTGTCGTAGTAGCAGCACTTGAGCAGCTTCTCCATCTCTTCCTGGCTGGGCTGACGCGGGTTGGACCCCGTGCAGGCATCGGCAATCGCGTTCTTAGCGATCTCGGGAAGTCTTTCAAGGAACACCTTCTCCGGCACAAAGCCCTCGGCGCACGGATAGCTGTCCGCGCCGTAGTTCTTGATGCAGTGAGGAATGTTCAACTCGTCGTTCATCTTACGCAGATAAGCGATGAGGAGTTTCACCTTCTCGTCGTCGTTCGCTCCGCCGAGACCCATATAGTCGGCAATCACACCGTAACGCTTCTTCGCGGTGGGGTCCTTTGCGTTGAACGCGATGACCTTCGGCAGGTACATAGCGTTTGCAGCGCCGTGGATGATGTGAGCACCGTAGTCAGCGAAAGCAGCGCCGGTCTTATGAGCCATGGAGTGAACGATGCCGAGCAGAGCATTGGAGAACGCCATACCTGCAAGGCACTGTGCATTGTGCATTGCATCTCTCTTTGCCATATCGCCGTTGTAGGAATCCACCAGATCGTTCTGGATCATCTTGATGGCAAAGATGGCAAGCGGGTCGGTGTAGTCGCAGTTCGCGGTGGAAACATATGCTTCGATCGCGTGCGTCATAGCGTCCATACCGGTGTGAGCAACCAGCTTCTTGGGCATGGTCTCGGCAAGATCGGGATCAACGATTGCAACGTCGGGCGTGATCTCGAAGTCGGCAATCGGGTACTTGATTCCCTTGTGGTAATCGGTGATGATGGAGAACGCGGTCACCTCGGTTGCGGTGCCGGAGGTGGAAGAAATTGCGCAGAAATGTGCCTTCTTGCGGAGCTTGGGAAGACCGAACACCTTGCACATATCCTCAAAGGTGGTTTCCGGATACTCGTACTTGATCCACATTGCCTTTGCAGCGTCGATCGGAGAACCGCCGCCCATGGCGATGATCCAGTCAGGCTGGAACTTGAGCATTGCGTCCGCACCGCGCATAACGGTTTCCACGGACGGATCGGACTCAATTCCCTCAAACAGCTCGACTTCCATGCCGGCTTCCTTCAGATACGCAACCGCGCGGTCCAGGAAACCGAACTTCTTCATGCTTCCGCCGCCCACGCAGATCATTGCGCGCTTGCCTTCAAAGGTTTTGAGCGCTTCCAGAGCGCCCTTTCCGTGGTACAGGTCTCTCGGTAATGTAAATCTTGCCATGTTCATATCCTCCCGGCAATAAATTTTCTTTTCGTTATTATTTTATCACAGTCGGAAGGCGTTGTAAAATGCAAATCGCGCATATCGATATATACGTACCGATATATTTGTTCACAATTTCGGGTTTTGCGGACGCAACAAAAGGGAAGGTTAAATTCCTTCTGATTTTTATTGTAAACCCTTCTCATGACCAAACATAGAAAATCAAGTGACGGTGATGTGAATTTTTTTGCGTCGGCTTGAAAAGCCCCCGTGAAATGTGTATAATCAAGGTAAAGAAACGGGGGGAGCGGTATGGAATATGCAGAGATCCGGAGCGAAAGCGAACGGGTGCTTGCCCTGCTCTCCCGTTACCTCAACCTCACGCCGGACGCCATCCGCGCAGAGCAGATGTACAGCATTCTCGGGGAAGAAAACCCGAAGACCGAGGAACGTGTTTTTGCGATTCTGCTCGCCTCCTTCTGCGGTCTCGACATCTATCACAACCGGGAGGACAAGGAGTTGTTCCGGCGCTATTTTCTGCCGGCTGTCAGACGTCTTGACCCGGCGGAATACGAAAACGACCTTTATCACCGGCTGATCCGGATCCCGGAGGTCGCCCGGGACGGGTGGGAATTGAGCACGAAACGCTACCGTCCTTATGAAGCCTTTGTGCGGGACGACCCTGCGCGGGACTTTGCGGGACGTGTGATCCCGTCGATCGGATACTTTCCCCGTGAATACCGTTACCCTGCCGTACTGGAAGGTGGACGGGAATGGATGCTCATCACGCCGAACGAGATCAACACCATGAAGGCACCGATTGCCGCGTCGCACGGGCGGGTCCTGACCTTCGGGCTCGGACTCGGGTACTTTGCACTGCACGCGTCGGAGAAACCGGAGGTTGCCGAAGTCACGGTCGTCGAGCGCGACGAACGGGTCATCGGACTGTTCCGGGAGTATATTCTCCCGCAGTTTCCGCATCGGGACAAGCTCCGGGTGATCCGGGCGGACGCATTCGCCTATGCCGGGGAGCATCTCGGGGACGGCTTTGACACGGTATTTACCGACCTCTGGCATGATCCGTCGGACGGCATTTCCCTCTACCGCCGCATGAAACGGCTGGCGGCAGAGCATCCCGGTCCGGACTATCATTACTGGATCGAAAAAACACTGAAAATCTACGGCGCGTAAAACCCGCGCCGGATCACATAAACGATTTTATTGTGCCCAGCCGTCATGCGATGAGCGACCGGCAGACACGGAAAGGACATGGCTATGGAACCTATGGAAAGAGAACAATTGTTTCACCCCGGCGACACCGTGCGCCACTTCAAGAGAGACGCGTTTTCCGAAGCGGAGCTCGAGAAAGAACCGACCAAGTATCTCTATGAGATCATCGGCGTCGCGGAGCATACCGAATCCGGAGAGCGTCTGATGGTGTACCGCGCGCTTTACGGAGACAAGAAGCTGTTCGCGCGTCCGCTTGCGGCGTTTCTCTCCCCCGTAGACAAGCGCAGATACCCGACGTCGAAGCAGGACTACCGGTTCGAAGTCATGAAAAAGTAACGGAGGCGCACATGGCTTCACCGTTGACTGACAAGGAAGAAAAAAACGGAATGCGTCCGTCCGACGCCGCAAAGGAGCTGTCCGGGATCCGCACGCGCCTTGAAGAGGAGTTCGGCATGGAAGCTCCCGAACGCGACCAAGACGGCAGAGCGATCCTACATATGACCGTGAGAGACGACAGCGATTTTCTGTCGCCGTACTGCGGAATGCGCCCGATCATTTCCTCGGAGGTCGCGGACTTTCTCGACAACGCGGCATCGGCGCTCCCGCCCAAGGGTGACCTTGCACTCCACATCCGGAGCAATGTCATCACAGGGGAGGAGGCGCGCGTTTATGACGCGGCAATCCGCAATTATTACCGCAATCGGGGAAAGCAGACCCGGCGCGACGTGATCCGCAACCGGACCGCCGCGATCATCATGCTGGCGTTGGGAGTTCTCATCTTCGCCCTGCTCTTCTTTCTGGAGCACCGGGGACTCGGTGAGATGATGACCAATCTTCTGGAAATCGCCGCGTGGGTGTTCATCTGGGAGGCGATCGATCTGTTCTTTCTCGAACGACACCGGCTGATTGCCGCGCACCGGCTGTGTGAGCGGTTTGTCGGCGCAGACATCCGCTTTTTCCCGGAGGAAAAATAAAGAGCTCGGGCAGCGTCCGCCGGATCAATGTTTGCCGTCTGCCGGGGATTGCCCCGGAACGGCTTGTCCGCCGAGCGGACATTGTGCCCTCCGTTATGCGGAGCGGGGCTTTCTTCGGCGAAATGCAGCAATGCTCTGACAGAGGGGACACCCGCCGTCGGCATGACAAGTTCTGCTCTGCGGAACGGCTTGTCCGCCGAGCGGCAGGGTGCCCTCCGTTTTGCGGAGCGGGACTTCCTTCGGTGAAATGCAGCCACGCCCTGACGGAGAGGACACCCGCCGTCGGCATGACAAATTCTGCTCTGCGGAACGGCTTGTCCGCCGAGCGGACATTGTGCCCTCCGCTCTTCGGAGTATTCCTCGGCAAAATACAGCATTCCCCCCGCGGGCTTTCGCCCGCGGGGCGTTTTTTACGCTTTCTTTTTGTCAAACCCGTGAATCCAGTCGGATTTTTTGTAATAAATCAGATAGATCGCCGAGCTGATCGTCCAGGTCAGAGGATACGCGATGAAGAGAAGCAGGATCTCGTGGCGGATGCTCATGGCAACCTCAATGTAAATGATGCGGAACACGCACCAAACCAATAACATGATGAGCATGGGCACGAACGCCTTCCCCGCGCCGCGGCAGATTCCCGCGATACAGTGAGAAAAGGCGAGCAGGAAGAAGAACAGCGCCTCGGTGCGGCATTGCCTCACGCCGATTTCAATGATCGCGGCGGCGTTCGGGTCGCCCGCGTCCACGAAGATGCGCATGAGCGGCTCCGCCAGAAGAAACACCGCCACACCGATGATCTCCGCCATGATGACCGAAGTTGCGATGCCGAAGCGGGCACCGTATCTGGCGCGGTCATACTGCCCTGCGCCGAGGTTCTGCCCGATGAAGGTCGTCAGTGCCATGGCAAAGCTGGTGATCGGCAGGAACACAAAGCCCTCGATCTTGGAGTACGCCCCGCACCCCGCCATCGCCAGGTTCCCGAATGAGCTGATGTTGCTCTGCACCATGACATTGGCAAGCCCGATGACGGAATTCTGGATTCCGGTCGGCAGTCCGAAGCGGGCGATCTCAAGCAGCATTTCCCGGTCGATCCGCAAATCGCGGAAGCGGATCCGGTACACCGTTCCCTTTTTCAGCAGGTGAATGAGACAGAGCACCATGCTGACCGCCTGCGACACCACGGTCGCAATTGCCGGCGCGCGGACGAGTACGGTCTCGTCCGTCACCCCCGCCGCGCGGTACAGAAGAATGAACACGATGTCAAGAATCACGTTGAGGACGGAGGAAAGGAGCAGATAGTAAAGCGGGCGGCGGCTGTCGCCGACGGCGTTCATGATACCCGTGAACAGGTTGTACATGACCACGGCGGACACGCCGAAAAAGTAGTAGCGGAAATACTGCACTGCGATGGGGCGGACCGTTGCGTCCTTGACCATCCACGAAAGGATCGCCGGCGTAAAGGCAACGCCGACCGCGGTAAGCAGGACGCCGGAGATCAGTCCGAGGATGACGCCCGTATGGATTGCGCGGGAGAGCTTTTCGTAGTTTCCCGCGCCGAAATAGCGGGAGATCACCACGCCGACGCCCATGGAAGCCCCCGTAAAGAAGCTGACGAGCAGGAAAATGAGCGAGCCCGTCGCGCTGACCGCGCCCATTGCGTCGTTGGAAATCATATGTCCGACCGTCAGGGTATCGACGGTATTGTAAAGCTGTTGAAACAGTTGGCTGAGGAACACCGGGACCGCAAAGCGCAGGATCATGCCGCGCGGGTCGCCCGTGGTCATATTCAGCGTCTGCCCTCCGGAGAGTTTCACGAGTTTTTTCCTTTCTGAGTTCTTATCAGAATCATGCGGCATTTCCCGCGCCGCAGGCGGCATCTCAGTCAGAAAACACATTGTCTTTTCCGCACGGTCTTTTTCGCGCGGGAACATCCCGGCAGAGCGGGCTGCCGTCAGGTATCCGGCGCACGTGGGGCAACCAATGCAATCGCCTGCCACGTTGCGTTGACGCGTCGACCGGTGCCGGAGCGGAGGAGTCCGGCTCATCTGTCCCGCATATCCCGTTCACGCCGGCATTGAGAGGGGAACCGCCACGGTCCCCCTCAATGCCCGGAACTTTTCTTTGTCAGAATCGGATCTCCACGGTCGGAGCGGTAAAGGAATGGATTCGCGCATCCGCGTCGGTCAGGGCAAAGAGCACCGTGTTGCCGTCGCCGGGGCGATATAACTCGGCAAGCTCGGGGTACTGATTGAGCAGATGGCGTTCCGCCTCCACATCGGTATTCTCCACCGCGGTCGCCGAAAGGCGCAGCCACTCGCCGCCGAGGCTCGCGCAGATCTCAATCTTCGGATTCTTCTTCATCTGGCGGTAGCAATTCTTCTTTCTGCCCGTCTGGATGTACAGTCTCCCGCCAAAGAGGTCCACCGTGCCGAACGGCCGGATATGCGGCTGGCCGTCCTCGTCGGTTGCCAGATAATAGGTTCCCGCCTGCTTCAGAAATTCATAAATACGTTCCATCATGTCTGACCTCCTTCTTTCATGTGGGTTATCTTTCGGTTTTCTGCTTACTCGGACAAAACTTCCACGCCGTCCTCCGTAATGAGTACCATATGCTCGACCTGCGCCGACAATTTGCCGTCGGCGGTGTACACCTGCCAGCCGTCCCGTTCGTCCACGCGGAAGCCGCGGGTGCCCTCGTTGATCATCGGCTCAATGGTAAACACCATGCCGGGACAAAGCACCATACCGGTCCCGAGACGCCCGACATGGCAGACATACGGGTCTTCATGCATCTCCAGTCCGCAGCCGTGCCCGCCGATCTCGCGGACAACCGTATAACCGTTTTCATGGGCGTATTTCCCGATGTAATAGCCGATGTCGCCGAGGTGGCAGTACGGATACAGATGGCTGATCGCCAGATCAACCGCTTCGCGCGTTACACGGATGAGGCGTTCGGCATTCGGCGTGACCCGTCCGATGGCGAACATCCGCGATGCGTCCCCGACATACCCATTGTATGTCGTCGTGCAATCGACGTTCACAATGTCCCCCTCCCGGAGAATCACCTTTTCCGACGGGATGCCGTGGCAGATCTGGTCATTGACCGAGGTGCAGACGCTTCTCGGAAATCCCTCGAACCCAAGGCATGTGGGGATGCCGCCGAGCTGGTGCGTGCGCTCCATCACAATGTCGTCGATCTGTGCCGTGGTCATGCCGGGACGGATGCGCTCGGCGACTGCGTCCAGCACCAGCGAATTGATTCTGCCCGCCTCGCGGATCCCCGCGATCTGCCCGCGGTTTTTGATGAGCTTGCGCGGAGGGATCTGCTCCCCCTTTGTGCGAAGCTCCTTCAGCTTTTCCATCACGGGTCCGTGGCAGGCGGCATAGGGCAGTCCGCTTCCGCAGAAGCAGGGCTTGTCCGCCTTGGTCACACGGACGGCTCTCGCCGTCTTACGTTCGGTATCATTCGTTTTTTCCGGCACGGAAATCCCTTCTTTCTGTCACGGCCCGCCAGAATTCCGGCGCCCGCGCCTCTCTCTTTTGATTATACCACGAACCCCGCCGCATGTCAATCGACAAAGAGCGGCAAAAAAGAACCGCCGTGCAAAACGGTGGTTCTTCGGGGACAGATCCTTTGGAAAAGAGTTTTGACCGGAGATGTCCGGAAGCAACATATCGTGCAACCGGGGCAAAAAAACCGTGCTCGGAAAGGGGGAAGCACAAGCACCGCAAGGTACCCCTCCTCAAAGCCGGGACTTCCGCTCTCCATCCGGCAGAATTCTTCCGGTTGACAAGGACTTTGCCGGATACCCTTTCCGGCTTCCCCGCTCACACAAAGCGGAACACGGCATAAGGAGTTCCCTCCCCGTCCGTGACCGTCACGGTTTTCCCTTCTCCGTCAGAGGAAAGATACGGGCAAAGCTCCGCGCCCGCCTTCGCCTGCCGGAGAAACTCCGCCGCAAGGAAACGGCACCCCGTCCGCCTGGAAGCGAGCGTCATGGCGTACTCGGTAAAGAGCACGTTGTTGGCGTGATGGTTGATGTCAAGGAGCCGCGCGTCCACACAGTCGTGCGGAAGCGCCACGGTTTCCGCGTCCGTCGGGCGGCGCGGGCGAAGCCGCTCCACCTTTTCTGCAAGCGGCAGCCGCTCGCCGAAGTCCTCCGGAAGCCAGACGCCCTCCGGCGGGATGGCGGGCTGTCCCGTCAGCACATCCATGTACACCCAGCGCGTATCGCCGACGGCAAGGATCTCGCCGTCCGCGGAACGGAGGAGCAGCTGCTTTTTTGCGATGGAGCCGCCGGAAAAATAAATCCAGGTCTCCGCCGTAACCGCCTCGCCGCAGACGGGCATTCTCATGGCTTCAATGTGCCAGGAGAGCAGATACCACGTCCGCTTCTGGTTTTCCGCGGGAGCCGGCACGGTGCCGGATGACGTTCTTACGGGAGTGTTCCCTCTGCCTCTTGCCAGCGCGTGAAAATATCCCACGTCCTGGAACAGGCGGAGAAGCCCCGACATGGAAAGACAGCCGCTTTCGTCGGTCTCACTGAAACGGATTTCAAACTTTTTCCAGAACATAAAAGCGGTCTCCCTTCTGTCGTTTTTCCGCCGGGAAAACTTTTCCCGGGAAACTTCCGTTTTTTCGTCTGCGGGTACAGGAGCGGCGACACGACCGGCAATTACCGGATGAAGCTGCACGGTTCGTCAGTGTCCGTTTTTCTCGTCGTTCCAGAATTTGTTCAGCAGAAGCCGGAACCTGCGTTCATTGAACGGCGGCTCCTGCAAATGCTTCAGTGTTTCCTCCGAAAGCACGCCGTTCTTTGCAAATTCCTCGCCCGCACGGGTGAATTTTTCAAGAAACAGGTCGGTGCGGTCGCGCAGCTCCGGCGCCGAAAACACCTTGCCCTGCGGGCAAAGCAACGCCTGATAGCCACCGGTGCCGCAGATGCAGTCGTACTCACGGAGCAGTGCGTCATAGATCAGGTCGGTCTGTGCATAACCGCAGGTGGAAACCAGCAGAAAACGCTTTCCCGACATATCGTAACGGATTCCGTGAAAGGACTCGCCCTCGACCGGCTTCTGCCCGCGGTAGGTACACAGCATGGAAAGCAGACGGTCGGTCATAACCTTGACGGTTCCGGGCATTCCGAAGAAATACAGCGGATAGCTGAGCAGAATCACATCCGCGTCAAGAATCTTCTGCTTGAGCGCGGGGATGTCATCGTCCGAGATCACGCAGGTCCCCTCGGTCCTTCCCCAGCAGGAAAGGCAGCCCATGCAGGGCTTGATGTGAAGGTCGGAAACGTTCAGCGTTTCCACTTCACAGGGGGCGGTTTCCGTCACGCCGCGAAGAAACGCGCCCGTCACGCGCATAGTCGCGCTCCCTCCCCGGCGGGGGCTGCCGTTGAGCACCAGAATCTTTTTTGTGTCCCGCCGTTCACCCCAGGTCCACGCGGGAGAGTTCAAGGAATTATCCATGGCGGAAGAACCGATGCCTTTCGGTCGGCGCCGCGGCGATCTCTTCATATCTGCCGATCTTGCGGTACTTTTCGTATCTCGCGGCAAGCAGTGCTTCGTCGTCAAGCTTTGCAAGCGAATGCAGCTTTGCGGACAGCTCGCGGGACAGGTGCTTCATCAGCTTTGCCACCTCGTCCGCGTCGCGGAAATCCTTCGGCTCGGGAATGATCTTTTCCACGATGCCGAAGCCGTAGAGATCATTCGCCGTCAGCTTCAGATGCTCCGCCGCCTCGTCCGCGCGCGACGCGTCCTTGAAGAGAATGCTTGCGCAGGCTTCGGGGGAAACCACCGCATAATAAGCGTTCTCCAGCATCCAGACCTCGTCCGCCACGGCAAGCGCAAGTGCGCCGCCGCTTCCGCCCTCACCGATCATCACCGTGATGACGGGGGTTCTGAGCCCGGAAATTTCATAAAGATTCTCCGCGATTGCGGCGCCCTCGCCTCTTTCCTCCGCGCCCTTGCCGCAGCTTGCGCCCTGGGTATCCACAAAGCATACGACGGGACGATGAAACTTCTCCGCCTCCTTCATCAGGCGGAGCGCCTTGCGGTAACCTTCCGGAAGGACACAGCCGAAGTCGCGGTACATCCGCTCGGTCAGGTCATGACCTTTTTCGATTCCGATGACCGTGACGGGCTTTCCGTCCAACTTTGCGATTCCCGCGACAATCGCGTGGTCGTCGCCAAAGCGGCGGTCGCCGTGCAGTTCGGTGAAATCCGTGAAGATTCCGCCGATGTAATCCACTGCCGTGGCGCGTCCCGCCTTACGGGTACAGCGGATCTTGTCATATACGGACATTTCGTTCACTTCGTTGCTCATGCTTGTCTCCCCCCTTCATGAAATTCCAGCATACGGCGGACAAACGCGCGCTGTTCCCCGCGGGGAACGATTGCGTCGAGGAAGCCGTTTTCGAGCTGAAATTCCGCGCTCTGGAAGTTTTCGGGCAATTTTTCGCCCGTCACCTGCTCCACCACGCGCTTGCCGGCAAAGCCGATCTGCGCGCCCGGCTCCGAGATGATGACATCCCCCAGCATGGCGAAGCTCGCGGTCACGCCGCCCGTGGTCGGGTCGGTCGCGGAAACGAGGTAAAACAGTCCCGCGTCGTTGTGACGGCGGATCGCCGCGGAGGTCTTCTCCATCTGCATGAGCGAAAGCATTCCCTCCTGCATTCTGGCACCGCCCGACACCGTGTAGCCGACCACGGGCAGTTTCTCTCTCGTTGCATATTCAAACAGTGCGGTGATGCGGTCGCCGACCACCGTGCCCATGGAGCCCATCATAAACTTTGATTCCATGACAAAAAGGCAGGTCCTGTGTCCGCCAATCTTTGCTCTTCCGCAAAGAACGCCCTCGCTCTCGCCGCTCTTCTCTCTCGACGACTCGCATTTCGCGGGATAATCGGGAAAACCGATCGGGTCTCCGCCGACAACATTTTCCCACATTTCCTCAAAGGAACCTTCATCGACAAGCGATTCAATGCGGACGCGTGCGGGCATCCGGTTGTACTTGCCGCAAAGGGGGCAGACAAACGACCCTGCGGCAAGCTCGCTTTCCTTGAGTTCTTCTTTACATTTCTCGCATCTGACCGTCCTGTCGCTTCCGAGGTAATCCGCAAGCGTCAGGTGCTTTAAGGACATTGTTTCCATTCGGTTCTCTCCTATCCGATCCGTTCCCGGGTATTCTGCCCGTGGGATCAATCCTTCAGTGCCGCGACCGCCGCCTCAAGGGACGGAATGTCGTTGACCGTGTACGTTTCCGCATCGGGGAAGGTCTTCTTCACCAGTCCCGTGAGGGTCTTGCCGGGTCCGACCTCCACGAACGCCTCAACTCCCGCGTCCTTCATGGCGCGGACAGCCTTCTCCCAGCGCACGGGGGAGGACACCTGCCTTGACACGGTTGCCCGGATTCCCTCCGCGTCCGCGGGGTAAGGTTCGCCGGTCAGATCCGCGTACAGCGGAATGCGGGGAGCCTTCACGTCCATCTTTTCCAAAGCGCCGGCAAGAATGTCGGTCACGCCGCTCAGATACGGGGTGTGGAACGCACCGCTGACCGCAAGACGCACCGCTCTGCCGCCAGATGCCTTGATGCGCTCGCAGAATGCGTCCAGCTCGTCAAGACTGCCCGCGCAGGAAAGCTGTCCCGGGCAGTTGTAGTTGACGGGCCAGATTTCCCGGAACTCGCGGCAGACGGATTCGACGGTCTCATTGTCCAATTTAAGCGCAGCCGCCATGGAGCCGGGATGCTCGATTGCCGCCTTTGCCATGCTCTCGCCGCGAAGCGTCACAAGACGGAACGCGTCCGCAAAGGAGAGTACGCCCGTAAACGCAAGCGCGGGGATCTCGCCGAGCGAAAAGCCTGCGGCAAAGGACGCGTGCACGCCCGCCTCTTCCAGTGCCTCTGCAAACGCAAGGTCGGTGAGAAAGAGACAGGGCTGTGCGTTTTCGGTTCTGGTCAGCTCGTCGCCGGGGCCCTCAAAGCAGGTCTGAAGCGTTCCCGGACGGAGCGCCTCGCCGTTATCATACAGCGCGTGCGCCCCGGCATTCGCCCCGTAAAGGTCTTTGCCCATGCCCGCGCTCTGCGCGCCCTGTCCCGCAAACAGAAAAGCGATCTTTTTCATGGATGTATCCCCTCTTCCCGTCGGGAAGATTTCCTTTCCTTGATAGTACCCGGCATTGCGCCGTGCGCCGGATTCTCTTTTTCCGGCACGGTCCCGCTTGCCCGGCTGCCGGGCTGTTTGCCCGGTGTTGCCTGCTCCACGTCGGGTTTCGTTTGCCGGGCTGCCCGCCGGGTGTCCGCCCGGCACCTGCGCCGCGCGGTCTTGTTTGCCCGATGCCGCGCGGTTTACGCCTCCGGATGACCGAACACCGTTTCCTTCGGCACCGCGGTAAAAGTCATCGACCCCTTGGCGCGCACTGCACCGTCCACCGTCACCACCGCGTCAAACGAGGTGAGAGGTCCCGCCGCGCGGGTCTTGGTTACATGGATGTGAAGCGTGTCACCCGGAATCACCGGCTTGACAAACTTGAAATTGTCCACCTTGAGGAGGACATACAAATGATTTTCGTCGGGGGCTTCCTCGATGACGAGCGAGCAGAGCTGCGCACAGCTTTCGATGATGAGCACGCCCGGCATGATCGGTGCTCCCGGAAAATGTCCCATGAAATACGGCTCGTTGACCGAAACGTTCTTGATACCCTCCGCGCTCTCGCCGGGGGTCAGGTCGGTCACGCGCTCGATCATCTGGAACGGCGGGCGCTGTTTGATGCGGCTGTTGATGTCCACGATGTTCATCATAGCGACAGTCCTCCGTCCAGCACGAGCGTCTGTCCCGTCATATACGCGCAGGCATCGCTTGCCAGCATGGAAACGACCGCCGCCACGTCCCCGGCGCGTCCGAAACGTCCGAGCGGGACCTCCTTCAGATACTCTTCCTTCTTTTCCGCGGGAAGCGCGTCGATCATCTCGGTCTCAATGAAGCCGGGTGCGACCGCGTTGACGCGGATACCGTAGGGTGCCAGCTCCTTCGCCATGGTCGCCGTCATGGAGTTGACCGCGCCCTTGGTTGCGCTGTACACGCACTGCCCTGCCAGCGCCATGCGGGAGCTGACCGACGACATATTGATGATAACGCCGGATTTCCTGCGGAACATTTTGAGCACCGCCTGCTGGGCGCAGTAAAGGTAGCCCTTGATGTTGAGATCCACGCATTTGTCAAGCGTTTCCGGGTTCAGCATAAGCAGATACTCGTCGCGGACGATGCCCGCATTGTTGACGAGCACGTCGATCTGTCCGTATGCCGCGGTGACCTCGCGGATCATGCGCCTGACCTCGTCCAAGACCGACACGTCGGCTTTGACGATCATGCCGTCGCCGCCGCGGGAACGGATTCCCTCCAGTACCTCTTTTGCCGCCTCCTCGCTGTGACTGTAATTGATGACGACCGTATAGCCGTCGGCGGCAAGACGTTCCGCCACGGCACGTCCGATTCCGCGGGACGCGCCGGTAACAACCGCAACCTTCATGATTTCGTGATTCCTTTCTTCGGAATATTTGATACTCCGGGCTTCGTCTGATCTGTCCGCCCGGCATCCCGGCAGTCCGCCCCCGGAAGCACCCCGGGATATGACTGACCGGTGCTCTTATTTCGAGAGAATGACTGCCGCATAGGAGCCGCCGGCACCGTAGGAGATGACCAGCAGCCTGCTGAGGTTGTCCGCTCTGACCGTACCGAGGTTCTCGCTCTTCACCTCGTCGCCGAGTCTGCCCGAAAGCAGGAGCGCGGCGTGTGCGGCGGAAAGTGCCGCGGTCGCGGCTCTGCCCTCACCCACATATCTGTGGATATTGAAAACGGGGAGTTTTCTGTCGCCGAACACACGGGCAAGCGAAGCCGCTTCCATGTCATCCACGACCTTCTTACCGTCGGCAAAACCGACCACGCCGTCGATGTCATTTGCGGTAAGACCGGCGTCGGAGAGCGCGGCGCTGATCGCTTCGTCGAGCGCCTCGCCCGAGCCTGCAAGCGTTCCGAACGGAACGGGCTTTGTCGCCATGCCGTAGCCGAGGACTTCGGCGTATGCCTTCGCGCCGCGCGCCGTCATGCCGGATTCGCTTTCCAGCACCATCGTGGTACTGCCGTCGGAGAGACGGAAGCCGTCGCTCTTTCCGTCGGTGACACAGCCGAGCTTTTCATAAAGCTCCGTGATGATCTCGCTGTTTTCATCGGTACCCGTCGCAAGGACCGCCTTCTCCTGACCGCTCCGGATGACGTTCACGGCATACGCGATGCTGGCAAGCCCCGACTGGGTGCCGCTCGTCACGGTGACGTTGTAGCCGCGGATGCCGGAGCAGATGGACAGGTAGCCGCCCGCCGCGTTGTACACGGTGTTGGGGAACTTGAAGGCACTGCCCGCCGCGTTGCCCTTGGCAACCAGATCCTCTTCATAATTGCAGACGGTGGACAGCGGTCCGTCCGAGGTGCCGACCACGATACCGATGTCGGTCGCGTTTTCGTCGGTCACGGTCAGGTTCGCGTCAAGAAGCGCGCTCATGCCGGAGACTGCCTGCAGTTGGCTGAACTTATCGAGCTTGCGGTAGAACGCCATCTTGAGATTGCACGCGGCATAATCCGCCTGACCGACCGCGCTCTGTGCCGAGGTCACCTCAAGCGTCTTGTCCGCCCTGACGGTGTCCACATAATTCTCCACGCCGTTGCCGATCGGGGAGACGATGCCAAGGCCCGTGACAAAGATGCGCTCGCGTTTTTCGGGAAGCTGTACATTTCCCTCGGTCTTGGAGAACAGGATGCTTGCGTTGTTGCCGCCAAACGCAAAGGAGTTGCTCATGACGCTCGTCAGCTCTTTCTTTTCTGCCTTGTTGGGACAGAAGTCAATCTTGCCCGCACGCTCTTGAAGGCGGGGCAGATCCTCCTCGGTGTAACCGACCGTCGGGGGAATGATTCCCTCGGTCAGCGCCTTGATGGCAAACACCGCTTCGACTGCGCCTGCGGCGCCGAGGCAGTGACCGACCATGGCTTTGGTGGAGGTCACGGTGAGATCATCGTTCTGACCGTCAAAGATGGTGTGAAGCGACAGGAATTCCGCCTCATCGTTCTTGGCGGTACCGGTTCCGTGCGCGTTGATGTAGCCCACATCGGCGGGCGTAAGGCCCGAATTTTCGAGTGCGCGGCGGATGGCGTGCATCTGCCCTTCTCCGTCGGGACGGGGAGCGGTGATGTGGTGCGCGTCACTGCTGACGCCGGCACCCAGCACCTCGCAATAAATCTTCGCGCCGCGCGCCTTTGCGTGCTCGTAGGATTCGACGATGACAGTGCCAGAGCCTTCACCGAGCGTGATACCGCTGCAACGGTTGAAGGGGGAGCAGGGTTGTGCATCCAGCGCATGGAGCGACAGGAATCCCGCATACGGCACCGACGCGAATGCGTCCGCACCGCCGGCAATGACGACATCCGCCTTTCCCGCGCGGATGAGGTCGCAGGCATAGGCAATACTGATGGTGCCCGCCGCGCAGGCGTTTGCCACGTTGGTCACAACGCCGCCCGCACCGAAGGTGCGTGCGACCTGATTCGCAATCGCGGAGATCGGCATTTTCACCACGTCGGACGCAGGCTTGCCGTTCTTGTAGTAATGCTCCACGCTGACCACGCCGCCGACGCAGCTGCCCATAATAACGCTTGCACGGGTCGAATCGCCGAAGGTCTCCAGTCCCGCGTCGCGCATAGCTTCCGCGGACGCCTTGACGCAAAGACGGGATGCGCGGTCCATGTCCGCGGCGCCCGGCACCTCATCGACAGAGGGGTCGCGGACTTCCGCCGCAAGGTTTGCATAACAGTTTTCGGTATCGACCGTATTTGTTTCTCTGATCCCGCTGACGGAACGGATGGCATTCTCCCAGCACTCCGCGACATTGCCGCCGATCGCGCTGACAAGACCAAGCCCCGTTACCACACAGCGATTTTCTTTGCTTGTCATATGTTTCTCTCCTTTTCCGGCGCAAAACCCGCCGGCGTTTTATTACTGGTTATTTCGTAAAATATATGAAACGGAATGTCCGCACGGAATTCCGTATTGATCGGATTTCTGACGCGGGGGCTGTCACAAAAATTGCGGCAGCCCCCTTTCCCCGTCAGTTTGCCATGTGCGCCGCAACGTAAGCGGCAAGGCTCTTGACGTTGTAGAACGGCTCTTTGCCGACACCCGTCATGGAAACGCCGAAGGTCTCGTCGATCGCGGCAATGATCTCAAGCGAGTCGATGGAGTCGAGTCCGATACCGTCGCTGAAAAGCGGGATGTCATCGGTGAGAGCATCCGCGTCAATTCCGAGATTGCTGCAAAGCAGCTCCTTGATCTTGGTTGCGATTTCCTGTTCGTTCATAGCCTTGGTTCCTTTCTTTCGATTCAATCTTAATTTATTTGCATGGGTTGCAAAACAAAGTAATCGGGGGGCGTCACACGCCCACGCGGTCGTCCGCGGGAAGTGTTTTTCCGTCGCGGAGCGAAAACACGCGATTTTTGCAGTCCTCCGAGGCGGCGCCGAGCACCTGCGAGAGGCGACCCTTTTCGTGGAGCGCCGGGGTGAAGGGGGAGCCGATACGGAGTATCTGACGGTGAAACGGGCGGTATGTACCCACGGTCGCCATGGGGATCACGGGGACATCCAGATGCCTTGCGGGAAGCAGAAATCCCGCATGGAACGGCTCCGGTACCTCATCCTTTTCCAGTTTTCCCTCCGGGAAGATGAGGACGCTGTGTCCTTTTTTCAGAACCTCCTCGGTTTTCTGCATCCATTCGCTGTCGCCGTCGGGGGAATTTAAGTCGATCGGAATATATCTGAGACGGCGGAAGATGGGATTCAGCCCCTTCTTGTCATACCACTTCCGCGTGACCAGCACATAAATGCGTTTTGCGGGAAGCATCTGCGGGATAAAGAAGCCGTCCTTGTGGCTTTTGTGGTTGGAGATGAGGATCGCGCCCTGCTTCATTGCGTCTTTGGCGGATTTGTCCGTCCACTCCACGCGCGGGAAATACAAAAGCCGCGTCACGCCTCCCCAGAGGAAGAATACTGCGTGAAGAAGTCCCGTGAGGATTGCGTTGCCGATTTTCCGGAGCGTTTTCATGCCCTGCCCTCCAGAAATGCCCGCAAATCGTTCATGTGCTTTTCCATGACCTCTTTACCGTGGCGATAGAACACGCCGATTTTTTCCGTATTGTTTTCAAAATGACTGATGCTCATGCTCTCGGGACGGATAACAAATGCTCTGCCCTCTCTTTCATAGGCTTCAAGCTGTGCCATCTGCCGGGCGTAGACCTCCTTACGGCGGAGCATGGCGTCCACCAGTTTCGGGAAGCGCGAACGGTAACTGATGTTGAGCAGTGACCGGATGCGCGCGTAGTCGGTAGGAGGCTGATCGCCGTACCGGGTCAGGACCACGACCGCCTTGTCGCATTTTTCCAGCGTGTGGGCGACGGGAACCGAGTCGATGAGGCTGCCATCAAGGAAGTAGTTACCGTCGATGATGACCGGCTTGCAGATGAGCGGGATGGAGCAGGACGCCTTGCACAGGGCAAGCAGCCGTTCCTCCGATTCGTCCGCACTGCGATACTCCGCAAGCCCCGTTTCGCAGTTGGCAACCACAAACTCACATTCGGTCGGCGAAGAAAAATACGTGCCGAAATCAAACGGGATCTGGCGGTAGGAATATTCATATGTCATAATGTCCAGGTCAAGCAGAGTACCGCTCCGGTAAAGCTGACCGAGGCCGTAGTACGGGTCGGCGTTCTCATGCGTAATGACGCGCAGGGTTCTGCCGATCTGCCCGGAAACGAAGTCCGCGGCGTTTCCCGCGCCGGCGGAAACGCCGACGACATACGGGAACGTCACCCCCGCCTCCATGAGGTAATCGAGCACCCCCGCGGTAAACACGCCGCGGAGCGCACCGCCCTCCAGAACCAGTCCGATTTTATTCTCGCTCACGATTTTCCTCCGATTTTTTAGACGGAAAATAAGTATCAGGTGTTGCTTTTTCTTCTCCTGTGGTTTATAATATACCATAGTCCGGACAGGTTGTCAACGGTCACGGGTTTTCGTGAACGGGGTTTATGGGACAGATACGGACGGATGTGTTACTTAACCGTGACCTTCTCCAAAAATTTCATCGGAAGGAATCGCGCATGAATCAGGAAGACAAACGCGTCATCAAAACCAAGCGGGAGATCCGGTCCGCGCTTCTGAAAATTCTGGAAGAGAAACCGCTGTCGCAGATCACGGTCAAGGAGATCGCGGACGCGGCGTGCATCAACCGCAAGACTTTTTACTCGCATTACACAAGCCCCGAAGAGATTCTCTCAGAGCTGGAGGATGAGATTGTCGGAAGCATCGCCTATTTTTTTGAGGACGTGATGATCGACGAATACAGTCTCGGTCCGCAGCATTTTCTTCAATTTATTAACACCCTCTACGCGAGCAATCCGCAGTTTTTCGAAAATCTGGTCTCCATGCGCAATTATACTTTTATTGCGGACAAGCTTAAAAAGGTGCTCAAGGATCAGATCCTGCACTCCATCGTCGTCCCGGAAGGCAGGGAAAGCGCCGCATCCGCCGCGCTGGAATATTTCATCGGCGGCGCCGCCGCCGTTTACGTGGATTGGATCCGGGAGGGCAAACAGCTGCCGTTTGACGAGGTTTCGCGCCTGATTACCGGGCTGATGCTGGAGGGAATCCGGGTGATTCCGCAGCTGTTCCACCCGGAGAGCAACGTTCAATGAGGAGGATGTCATGATTTCCGTTCTGATTCCCGTTCTGTCCCTTGTGGGGGCAGCGGTCACCGTGCTTTGCACGCATATGCATTTTCTGTATGCCATCCCCTTGTTTTTCGGGTACGTTGTCGCGTTTTGTACACTGTTTTTCCTTTTTGCGATCATTGCGTCGCTTGCGATTAAAAAGGTGGATCCGCCCTCGCCGGATCGCCGCCCGCAGAACCCGTTCTACCGGTTTCTTTTGATTGAGGCGTACTCCATTGCCCTCCGCTTCATGCGGGTCCGGGTAACAGTGACGGGAACCGAGCATCTGCCGAAGCCCGGAAAGACGTTCCTGCTTGTATCCAATCATCTTTCCAATTACGATCACATGACCATGATGGTTAAACTGCGCCGCCACAAACTCGCGTTCATTTCCAAGCCGGAGAACTATGCGATCCCGGTGATCGGCAGGTATCTGCAGGAAAGCGCGTTTTTGCCGATCGACCGGGAAAACGCGATGAACGCGGTACGCACCATCCGCAACGCATCTCTTGCAATGGAGGCGGGGGAACTGTCCTACAGTATTTTTCCGGAGGGGACGAGAAGCCGCACCGGGGAACTGCTTCCCTTCCACGACGGCGTATTCTTTGCCGCGAAGCGGGCGAAGGTACCGGTCGTTGTTGTACATATGTCGGGCTCCCGGGATGTACACCGCCGGGGACCGTGGAGAGCGACGCGGGTACGTATGGACATTCTCGGCACCTTTGACGAGGAATTTATCCGCACGCACAACGACCGTGAAATCAGTGCGGCGGCAAGAGAGCTGATGGTCGCCTGCGAGGAGCGTCTCGGGAACGTGGATGTCAAGCCGGAGCCGGCGAACAAATAAAGAAACGATACAGGCAAACAAGAGAATTAAAGAACCCGTACCTCCGAAAAAAGAGGTACGGGCGTTTTTTATTGAGGAATACGGGGGAGCCGCGGAACGGCGCGGGATCCGGGGGCGAAGCGGCGCCCGGCACGGGCTTCGCGAGCCTCCCGGCGGGCACCGCGCCGCCGCGGCGGATAAACATAAGTTTTATGATTCCGCGGTCTTCGCCTTGGTTTCGCAGTACAGACAGCGGTAGACGCGCCCCTCTCTGTCGGAGAGGCGGAATACGTGAGGCAATTCCTGCTCCGTAGAGGTGATACAGCGGGGATTCTTGCAGAAGATGACATTGGTCAGACGTTCGGGCAGATCCATGCGGCGCTTTTCGGCAAGCTCTCCGTTCCGGATGATGTCCACCGTAATGCCGGGATCGACGTAGCCGAGGATGTCCATGTCAAGCGGCAGGTCGGCATCAATTTTGATGATGTCCTTTTTCCCCATCTTGGCGCTCGTCACGTTCTTGATGATGGCAACCGAACAGTCAAGCGAATCCAGATGAAGCAGACGGTAAATTTCCATCCCGCGTCCCGCGGTGATGTGATCGATGACGATTCCGTTTCTGATCGCGTCGATATTCATGCGCGCACCTCCTTCCCGTCGGCGGCATCCGGCACGCGGATGTCCAAAAGTTTGAGGATCAGAGCCATACGCATATACTTGCCGTAGAGCACCTGCTTGAAATAGCAGGCACGGGGATCGTCGTCGATGGCGACCGCAATCTCGTTGACACGCGGAAGCGGATGCAGAATGGCGAGATCGGATTTTGCATTCTTCAGCTTGTCGGGTGTCAGGATGTAGCTGTCGCGCAGACGGAGGTAATCCTCCTCGTTGAAGAAGCGTTCCCTCTGGACCCGCGTCATGTAGAGCACGTCAAGCTCCGGCATGACGGAGGAAAGATCGGAGGTCTGCACGTAGTCAATGTTGTTTTTCTTCAGAATATCCTTCTTGACATAGCTCGGAAGCTTCAGCTCGTCGGGCGAAATGAGCACAAAGCGCACACCCTCGTAGCGCGACAGGGCTGCGATAAGAGAATGCACCGTTCTGCCGAACTTGAGGTCGCCGCAAAGCCCGACGGTCAGATTTCCGAGCCTTCCCTTCTCACGCTGAATGGTCAGAAGATCGGCAAGCGTCTGAGTCGGGTGGTTGTGACCGCCGTCCCCGGCGTTGATGACCGGCACCGTCGCATGCATGGAGGCGACCAGCGGCGCGCCCTCTTTTGGGTGACGCATGGCGATGATGTCCGCGTAACAGGAAACGACCCTTGCCGTATCCGCGACGCTCTCCCCCTTTGAAGCGGAGGAGGACGCGGCGGACGCGACCGACAGCACATTTCCGCCGAGCTCGTACATTGCCGCCTCGAAGCTGAGGCGGGTTCTGGTGGACGGCTCGAAGAACAGCGTTGCCAGCTTTTTGCCGCGGCACGCCTCGCTGTACTTCTTTGGGTTTTCAATGATATCGTTTGCGACCGCGATCAGTCCGTCAAGCTCGTCCGCGGACAGCTCGCGGATGTCCGTGAGGCTTCTCATCTGCCGCCTCCGATCCAGGATTCGTCGGAGGGATTGTTGCGGAACGCGATGAGACGCTTCACGTCCTCGGGGCGGATGTAGCCCGTCTTCGCGGCGACCTCGGCAACGCAGTCGAAATTGGTCAGGCTGATGTTCCGGACACCGGCGGCGGCAAGGCGTTCCCTGCCCTTCTTCATGCCGTAGGTGAAGATGGACACGATGCCGAGCACCTCGGCACCCGCTTCTCTGAGGACATTGACGACCTCCAGCACACTGCCGCCGGTGGAAATGAGGTCCTCCACCACCACAACGCGCTGTCCCTTTTCCAGCTTGCCCTCAATCTGATTTCCTCTGCCATGGTCCTTTGCACCCGAGCGGACGTATCCCATCGGCATTCCGAGCAGATGTGCGGTGATCGCGGCGTGCGCGATGCCCGCGGTGGAGGTACCCATCAGCACCTCGGCGGTGGGGTAATTTTCGCGGATCAGCTCCGCAAGCCCGGTCTCCACGTCGTTCCGGACGGCGGGAGCGGTCAGGGTGAGGCGGTTGTCGCAATAGACGGGGCTTTTGATGCCGCTCGCCCATGTAAACGGCTCGTTGGGACGGAAGAATACCGCCCGGATCGAAAGAAGGTCTTCCGCAATTTTCATTTCCCGTGCTTCCATATCTTGATACTCCTTTGTCGTTTCAGTACAGATTTTATTTTTTGGGATCCGGCTCCCGAACCGTCCGGCAATCCGTTTCCCGGCGTGTCAGTCGGTAAACTCCGCGATCGCGCGGCGGTATGCGGTGACAGGATCCTCGGCGGCGGTAATGGGTCTGCCGACCACAATGTAATCCGAGCCGAGCTTCTTCGCGTCGGCAGGCGTGGTCACCCGCACCTGATCGCCGACATTGGAGAACCCGCCCGCCGCGGCAAACCGGATCCCCGGCGTAACGGTGAGAAAATCCTTCCCGCAGGCGGCGTGTACCTTGGGGGATTCCAGAGGTGAGCAGACCACACCGTCCAGCCCCGCCGCGCGAGCGTTTTCCGCGTAGCGCATGACCACCTCGTCAATGGGCGCGTCGATGAGCAGTTCGTTCTTCATACGCTCCTCGCTCGTCGAGGTCAGCTGGGTCACGGCGATGAGCAACGGACGGCTACCGTCGGGACGGGTCAGCCCTTCGAGCGCCGCTTCCATCATGGCGCGGGTTCCCGCCGCGTGCAGGTTGCACATATCCACCCGAAGCTCCGAGAGCACCGCCATCGCCTTTTTGACGGTATTCGGAATATCGTGCAGCTTGAGATCCAGAAACACGCGGTATCCGAGGCTCTTGATTTCCCTTACCATATCCGGTCCCGCAGCGTAAAACAGCTCCATGCCGATCTTGAGAAACGGCTTTTCCTCGCCGAACCGGCTGAGGAAGCGCATGGTTTCTTCCCTGCCCGCAAAATCGCAGGCAATGATTACGTCTTTTCCCATCAGTGTGCTCCTCCTATGATATCCGTAAGATGTTCGATTCCGTACTTTTCCATGACGCGGGGCAAATCGTCCACGATCTTCTTAGAGGCAAAGGGATCGACGAGATTCGCCGCACCGACCTCCACCGCCGTCGCACCGGCAAGCATCATTTCGATCACGTCCTCCGCCGTCGAAATCCCGCCCATTCCGATGATCGGGATGCGCACCGCTTCGTAAACGCGGTACACCATGGACAGGGCGACCGGCTTGATCGCGGGACCGGAATATCCGCCCGAACGGTTTGCCAGCACCGGCTTGCGCCGGGCAAAGTCGATCCGCATTCCCATCAGGGTATTGATCATGCTGATCCCGTCGGCGCCGGCATCCTCGCACGCTTTTGCGATTGCAACAATGTCGGTTACATTGGGGGACAGCTTGATGTAGACCGGCTTTGTCACCGCCGCACGGACGGCTCTTGTCACCTCTGCCGCGGCTCCCGGCGAGGTGCCGAAGCTCATTCCGCCGCCGTGAACATTGGGGCAGGAGATATTGACCTCAAACCAGCCGATACAGTCTTCCCCGTCAAGGAGGCGGCAGGTCTCTGTGTATTCGTCCACCGAAAAGCCGCTGACGTTTGCCACGACCGGCTTGTGAAAGCAGGCACGCAGGCGCGGCAACTCCCGGGAGAGCACCGCCTCCACGCCGGGATTCTGAAGCCCGACCGAGTTGAGCATTCCCGCCTCGCAGTCGGCAATGCGCGGCGTTGGGTTGCCGAAGCGCGCTTCCCGCGTCGTGCCCTTGAAGCTGAGACTGCCGAGACAGTTGATGTCATACAGCTCCGCGAATTCGTATCCGTATCCGAAGGTGCCCGACGCGGGGATCACGGGGTTGTCGAGCCGGATGCCCGACAGCGTAACGCTTGTGTTCACCATATGATCTCCTCCCTTTCCAGCACCGGTCCGTCGCGGCAGATGCGTTTGTTTCCGTATTTGGTCTTGCAGGAACAGCCCATGCAGGCGCCGAAGCCGCAACCCATGCGCTCCTCAAAGCTGAACTGTCCGCCCGTCACGGCGACGCGGTCGATCGCCTTTTCCATCGGCTCGGGTCCGCAGGTGTAAAAGTAGGTGTACCCGTCCTTCGGCATTGCGTCGGTCACAAAGCCGCGCACTCCGTAAGAGCCGTCCGCCGTGGCGACGGTCACGTCCGCGCCGAGGGCGGAAAACTCTTCGCGGAAAAACATTTCGTCCGCCGAATTGAAGCCGAGGATAACCGAAACGTGTTTGCCCTCTGCGATCAGCCTTTTTGCGAGCAGGTAGAGCGGAGGGATGCCGACTCCGCCGCCGATGAGCAGCGGACGGTCGCCGCTCTTTTGTGTATCGTATCCGTTGCCGAGACCCGTCAGAAGGTCGAAGCGGTCGCCGGGGACAGCCGCCGCCATGCGTTCGGTTCCCTTGCCGACCACGCGGTAGATGAGCGTCAGCGTATCGCCCTCACAGTCGCATACCGAGATCGGGCGGCGGAGATACAGCCCGTCGATCTTCAGGTTGACGAACTGCCCGGGGCGCGTGATCGCCTGTGTGTCGCCCTCCAGCTTCATCAGAAAAATCTGTCCACCCCCTCCGGGGTTAGTCAGGGGACGGTTTTCCGTCACCCGGAAGAAGCCCTGTTTCATACGGTATACCCTTTGTCCTTTCCTTGTATATTCCGGAGCCGGCGTCTGCCGGCTGTCCGGATCTGCCGGTTTGTTGTTGCTTTTCCCGTGTTTCCGGTCTTCCTGCGGGGCGTCACTCTCCGTCAATGGTGGAGATCCCGATGGTCATCTCCTCCAAAACGTCCAAAAGAACCTTGACGGTGTCCAGCGCCGTGAACATGGTCACGTTGTTTTCCACCGCGCACTGGCGGATTTCGTAGCCGTCCGACAAAACGCCGGAGGAATTCATGTCCCGTGTGTTGATGACATAGGTCACGTACCCGCCGCGGATCGCGTCGGGGATCTCTTCGCTTCCGTCGCTGATCTTGCCGAGCGCGTGGGTACGGATACCGTGTGCCTTGAGAAACGCGGCGGTTCCGGCTGTCGCCTGAATGTTGAAGCCCATGTTGTAGAAGCGGCGGATGAGTGGCAGTGCCTCTTCTTTGTCCTTGTCGGCAATGGTCGCAAGCACGGTGCCGTAGTTGACCACGTTCATGCCGCAGGCGCGGAGCGCCTTGTAGAGTGCGCGGGTCAGACTTCTGTCATATCCGATCGCCTCGCCCGTGGATTTCATTTCCGGGGAGAGGTAGGCGTCCAGCCCGTGCAGCTTGGAGAAGGAGAACGCGGGCGCCTTGACGTAGTAGCGCTTCTTTTCCGCGGGGTATGCGGAGGACAGCCCCTGCTCGCGGAGCGTCTTGCCGAGCATGACGAGGGTGCCGATATCGGCAAGGCTGTATCCCGTCGCCTTGGAGAGGAACGGCACGGTACGGGACGAGCGCGGGTTGACCTCGATGATGTACACCTTTTCGTCCTTATCCACGATGAACTGGATGTTGAAGAGTCCGCGGATGCCGATGCCGAGTCCGAGCTTCTTTGTGTAATCCAGAATGGTCTTTTTGACCTTATCCGACAGGCTGAAGGAGGGGTACACGCTGATGGAGTCGCCGGAATGCACGCCCGTGCGCTCGACCAGCTCCATGATGCCGGGGACGAACACGTCGCACCCGTCGCACACCGCATCCACCTCGACCTCTTTGCCCTGGATGTACTTGTCCACAAGCACGGGCTTCTTTTCGTCGATCTCAACGGCGGTACGGAGGTAATGGCGGAGCTGTTCCTCATCGGCGACGATCTGCATGGCGCGGCCGCCGAGCACGAAGGAGGGGCGCACCAGCACGGGGTAGCCGATCTCTTTTGCCGCCCGCACGCCGTCCTCGATCCTGGTAACCGCCTCGCCCTTGGGCTGGGGAATACCGAGGGCAAGCAGGACCTTTTCAAATGCGTCGCGGTTTTCCGCCTTTTCGATTGCATCGCAGTCGGTGCCGATCAGGTGGACACCCCGCGCGGTGAGCGGCGCCGCCAGATTGATGGCAGTCTGCCCGCCGAGCGACGCGATGACGCCCTCCGGCTTCTCAAGGTGCAGGATATTCATGACATCCTCGGTGCAGAGCGGCTCGAAATACAGCTTATCGGTGGTCGTGTAGTCGGTGGAGACCGTTTCGGGGTTGTTGTTGATAATGATCGCCTCATACCCCGCCTCGCGGATTGCCTTGACCGCATGGACCGTCGAATAGTCGAATTCCACGCCCTGCCCGATGCGGATGGGTCCCGAGCCGAGCACCACGACCTTCTTCTTATCGGAAACGACCGATTCGTTTTCCTCTTCGTAGGTGGAGTAGAAATAGGGGATATAGCTTTCAAACTCGGACGCGCAGGTGTCGATCATTTTATAGACCGGGAATATTTCGTGCGCCTCCCGCATCCGGTAAACCTCCTCCTCGTCGCATCCCCACAGATGAGCGATGTACGCGTCGGAAAATCCCATACGTTTTGCTTCCTTCAGAATTTCAAGATCGCGCGGCGCGGCTTTGACCCGCGTCTCGGTTTCGATGATGTTGCGGATCTTTTCAAGGAAGAACATATCGATCCTGGTCTTGTCCCAGATCACGCCGAGGTCGGCGCCGTGCCAGATCAGCTCGGCGATGGCGTAGATGCGGTCGTCGCGGCTCTCGGAGATGTAGTCGAGCAGCTCGTCATAGGAGTAGGAGTTGAACTTCTCCATATAGAGGTGGCACACGCCGATCTCCAGCGACCGCGTTGCCTTGAGCAGGCTCTCTTCAAAGGTTCTGCCCACGCTCATGACCTCACCCGTCGCTTTCATCTGGGTGGAGAGCTTGTTGTTTGCCGTGGCGAATTTATCAAACGGGAAGCGAGGCATTTTGGTGACCACGTAGTCAAGCGTCGGCTCAAACGCCGCGGGCGTGTTGGCAATGCGGATCTCGTCGAGATGCATGCCGACCGCGATCTTGGCGGACACACGGGCAATGGGATAACCGCTCGCCTTGGAGGCAAGCGCGGAGGAACGCGACACGCGGGGGTTGACCTCGATCACGTAGTAACGGAAGGAATGGGGGTCCAGCGCAAACTGCACGTTGCACCCGCCCTCGATTTTCAGGGCACGGATGATGCGGAGCGCACTGTCGCGGAGCATCTGGTATTCCTTGTTGGTCAGCGTCTGGGACGGGCAGACCACGATGGAGTCGCCGGTATGCACGCCGACGGGATCCAGATTCTCCATGTTGCAGACGGTGATGGCGGTATCCGCCGCGTCGCGGATCACCTCGTATTCGATCTCCTTGTAGCCGCGGATGCTCTTCTCCACCAGTACCTCGTGGACGGGGGAAAGTTTCAGGGCATTCTTGAGAAGCGTGCGGCATTCCGCCTCGTTGTCGGCAAATCCGCCGCCGGTTCCGCCGAGCGTGAACGCAGGACGCAGGACGACCGGGTAGCCGATCTCTTCCGCCGCGCGGACGCCTTCCTCCAGCTCGTGTACCGTGACCGACGGAAGCACCGGCTCGCCCAGCTCCTCGCACAGTTTTTTGAACAGCTCTCTGTCCTCCGCCCGCTCGATGCTCTCGCCGGAGGTACCGAGCAGTTCGGTGCGGCATTCCTTCAGAATTCCCTTCTTGTCCAGCTGCATGGCGAGGTTCAGCCCCGTCTGCCCGCCGATGCCGGGGACAATTGCGTCGGGCCGCTCAAAGCGGATGACGCGGGCAAGATATTCCAGCGTCAGCGGCTCCATGTACACCTTGTCGGCGATGGAGGTATCCGTCATGATGGTCGCGGGGTTGGAGTTGCAGAGCACCACCTCGTACCCCTCTTCCTTGAGGGCAAGGCACGCCTGGGTTCCGGCGTAGTCAAACTCCGCCGCCTGACCGATGACAATCGGTCCCGAACCGATGACCAGTATTTTCTTCAGATCCGTTCTCTTCGGCATTTCTCCGCCCTCCTCAGTTTTTCTTCATGCTGTCAAGGAACCGGTCGAACAGGTAGGAGCTGTCCTGCGGTCCCGGCGCGCTTTCGGGGTGATACTGCACGGAAAACGCGCGCTTCTCCGGACAGGCGACGCCCTCCACCGTACCGTCAAGCAGGTTGACGTGGGTGACCGTCAGCCCGGTCCCCGGAAGCGTGGATTCGTCCACCGCATAGGAATGATTCTGGGAGGTGATCTCCACCCGCCCCGTCGTCAGGTCGCGGACGGGATGGTTGCCGCCACGGTGACCGAATTTCAGCTTGTAGGTCTTGGCACCGAGGGCAAGCGACAGGATCTGATGCCCGAGGCAGATACCGAAGAGCGGATACTTGCCGACGAGCGACCGGACGGTCGAAATGACCTCGGTCACGTCCTCCGGGTCGCCGGGACCGTTGGAGAGGAACAGCCCGTCGGGCTTCATGCGCTCGATCTCCTCGGCGGGCGTGTTGTACGGCACCACCGTTACGTTGCAGCCGCGCGCGTTGAGCGACCGGATGATGTTGAGCTTGATGCCGCAGTCGATTGCCACTACGTTGTACGCTGCGTTCGCCGTGCGGGAATACCAGCGCTTCTTACAGCTGACCCGGCTGACCTGATCGTGCGGCACGGGGGTCGCTTCAATGAGGGCGATTGCCTCCTCAACGGGCATATCGATCGGAACCAGCGCCGCGCGGCGGCTGCCGTGGTCGCGGATACTGCGCGTCAGCTTTCTGGTGTCAATGCCACAGAGTCCCGGGATGTGATATTCGATCATGACCTCCGAGAGCGTTTTGGTGTAGCGGAAGTTGGAGGGTTGATCGTTATATTCCCGCACGATCATGCCGCCGATGGTCAGGTTGTGGGTCTCGTAGTCCTCGTCGGTCATGCCGTAGTTGCCGATGAGCGGATAGGTCATCACCACGAACTGATCGGTGTAGGACTGGTCGGACAGGATCTCCTGATAGCCGACCATGGACGTGTTGAACACCAGCTCCGCGACGCGTCCGAGCTGACCTTCGTCTCCGAAGAGCGTTCCCGGATAGACGCTTCCGTCCTCCAGTACCAGTTTTGCGTTTATTTCGTTTGCCATACCGTTTTTCCTCCGTATACCGTAAGAAGACATTTTCCGTGTACCCGCCATCCCGCAAAGGGCGTGGCTCTTCCCTGTGACAAAAACGTCTCCGGGTCGATCGTATATTCCGTTTCCGTGTCAAATACGCAATAGCTGCCCGGCTCCAGCGGGATTCCGAAGCGCTTGCGCGGGGCGATTGCCATGAGTTCAACCAGCCGTTCCGCAGGAAGAATTCCCGTCCGGACAAGTCCCGTGTAAAGCAGCGGGAACGCGGTCTCAAGACCCACGATTCCCATCGCGCTGCCCGCAAGCCCACGCGACTTTTCCTCTTTTGCATGCGGGGCATGGTCGGTGGCGATCATGTCGATCGTGCCGTCAAGCAGTCCCGCAACCAGCGCCTCGCGGTCACTCTTGTCCCGCACCGGCGGGTTCATCTTGAATCTGCCGTCCTCCCCCAGCATGGAGTCGTCCATGAGCAGGTAGTGCGGCGCGGTTTCCGCAGTCACATTCACGCCGCTCTTCTTTGCTTCGCGGATAAGCGAAACGCTCTCCTTTGCGGAGATGTGGCAGACGTGGTAGGCGCACCCGGTCTCACGGGCAAGGCGGAGGTCGCGCTCAATTGGTCGCCATTCGCTCTCGGAGGGAATCCCCTTATGCCCGTGCAGGCGCGCGTACTCCCCGTCGTGAATGTATCCGCCGTGAAGCAGGCGGTTGTCCTCGCAGTGCGCCGTGACGATTCCGCCGAGCGCCGCAACGCGGCGCATCAGCTCGCGCATGAGCCCCTCGTCCTGCACGCCGCGCCCGTCGTCCGAGAACGCGATGACGTCGGGGAACAGCTCTTCCAGCGCCGCGGGGATCTCCCCCTTTTCGCCGACCGTCAGCGCGCCGTAGGGGTAGACCGGAATGTGCGCCGACTCCCGGATGAGGGCAAGCTCTTTTTCCAGATGCTCCCGGCTGTCCGGCACGGGGTCGAGGTTCGGCATGGCACACACCGCCGTGTACCCGCCGTGCGCGGCGGCGGCAGTTCCCGTCCCGATGGTCTCCTTGTAAGAAAAGCCCGGCTCCCGCAAATGTACGTGTACATCGCAAAAGCCGGGTAAAATGATACAATTCCGGAAAACGGCGGTATCCGATCCGCCGTCCTGATTCATATGAGGGGTATCCGCCCCGAAAACGCGCAAAACACCGTCGGTCACGGTTACGTCCCCACGGGTGAATCCGCCGTTTTCGTAAATACGGGCATCCTTGAAAATCATCTGCATTTTCTGTCCTCTGTATTGTATTTCGTATTCTGTCCGGAGCCGGGTCCGGAACATCTGTTGTTTTTCGTCTGCACCGCGTCGCAGTATAAAAAAACTGTCCCGCGGCGGACAGCAGATCTTGCGCGGGCACAAAACGCCCGGCGCACCTGTACTCCTGCCAACCGACTGCCTCGGCAGAATGTTTTTTGTTTGGTCCGCAACCGCCCGGTAAGACCGTCTTTCACCCGGAAAACGCCCGCCAACTGCCCGGACGCGTCCGAAAGCCGGTCGCCGTGATGACGCGGCAGACCTCACATCTGTATACAGGATACCACATCCGCCGCCGAAAGTCAAGAGGGTTTCGGACGGCGGATGCGGTTTCTTTGATTTTTCTATGAAAACGACAAATTCCGTCCGGGGATCCGCGCGGTTTTGTACGCTCGTTCACAAAATACCGGGCAACGAGAGAAACAGACATCGCCATGCCGTTTATTCCAAAAATCCGAGCACGTCCTCCCAGATCTTCTCCTTGCCGATCTCATTGAGCAATTCGTGCCGCAGTCCGGAATACAGGCGCGACCCGACGTCGGTGTACCCCCGCGCGCGGAGGAACGCGACCAGCGCGTCAAACTTTTTCCGGTTTCCGATCACGGGGTCCTCTTCCCCGGCAATGAGCAGAAGCGGGAGCGACGGATTCTTCACCTGCCATGCACTCTTGCGGAAGGCTTCCCGCATGAGGCGGTAAAGATTGAGAAAGCCGTTGTCCGTGAAGATATAGCCGCAAAGATCATCCTCCCCGTATGCGGCGAGCACCTCCGGGTTGGAGCAGACCCACGCGTTTTCCGCTTCTCCGCGGTTCGTGTAGGTGCCGAAGGTCAGACGGTTGAGAAACGCACTCCGGTGGTTCATGCCGAAAAAGCACGCGTTGAGCTTCGCCAGAGCAATCCCGACGGGCGCGAGTTTGTTTTCGGTCGGAGGACCGCAGAGCACCGCCTTCGCCACCGCGTCATCGTGACTTTCGAGGAACACCCGCGCGACCAGCGTTCCCATGCTGTGGGAAAAGAGCAGGATCGGCAGGTCCGGATACCGTTCGTGCGCCCACCGGTTGACCTGATACAGGTCTTCCGCAATGTCCGCGGGACGTTCGGTGTAAAAGTAACCGAGGTCGCCCTTGTCTTTTACGCTCGCGCCGTGTCCTCTGTGGTCATGGATGACGGTCACATAGCCGTGTGCCGAAAGATATTCCATAAACGGGAAATAGCGTTCCTTGTGCTCCGCCATGCCGTGGGAAAGCTGTACGATTCCCCGCGGCTCCCCTGCGGGGGCGAGCCAGGCAACCTCAAGCGACAAACCGTCGCGGGCGGAAGTAAGACGGGAAAGTTCCATTTCTGCCTCCTTTGTTCGTGTCTCTATGGCAAAGCGCGGGTTATCGTACCGCGCTGCCGCTTCTGTTTCCAGTATACCACAGCGCGGGACGTTTTACAAGGGCGGGAGGGATGTCCGGTCAGTTCCTGCCGGGAAGTGCTGCGGATGCTTCCCGGTCCCGACGCACGGAAAGCTTCCCCGCTTGATTCTCCATCGGCATCCACCTCTGACGGTTTCCGGGACTCATGTTCACGCGGCGAAACTTCCGGGGCTCCGAATATACAATACAGAACCGGTTCGGGGAAACCCTCCAGATCTTTGCAGATGTAGAATTCGCCCTCGCGGTACAAATGGAAGCGTGCCGTAATTCCGTCAAGCTCCTCCTGAATGCCAACAGAGCATATCAGGCAAAAAATTTCGCCCGGGTATTTCTTTTCCAGATTCCGGACGAACCGATCCAACAATGTCCGGATTGTCCAGGCGTAATGACCATCTATTTCTTCCGGGCAAATGTAAAATTCATTGCAACAGCATTCATAACCGGTCTGGTCCTGATACACTTTCCGTATATCCGTCAAAGAATACTCCGGATTGCAGTCGGTTGCAAGGATACACCCCACCCGTTCCCCGGAACCTGCGACAAAGTCATCTATTTCCCGGATAAAAGACAAGGACGCCGGGGCGCTGTCGCGCCGGGACAAAATCTCCTGCATTTTACGATTGGCGTGTATCATCTCTTTTATCTCCTCCACGGATCGCATCAGTTCCCCCGTTCGGTCATACCGGGTACAGTGGTCCCGGAATCGTCGCCCCACTCTCCCCGATTGTAAGCCTTGTGGCAATCTTCGCACATTCTTAATCCGAGCTCGTCATGATACCAACGGCTGGTTTTTACCTGATGACAATGTTCGCATTCCATTTCCGTCGGAACAACAAAATGATTATAAGTATAAATCAGAATATCTGACACCCAGATGATAATTGCCAGGAGCAAGCACGCAAGTACGATCAGCGTAATCTTCAAAGCGAGATGTTTTGTTTTCTGCATAAGTCGTCCTCCGTTTTCATGTCATCGGATCCGCCGTAGCGCAAGGAGCATTCCGCGGTTCCCGTCCCATCACTTCCCGATATCAGAAATCTATATGGTCCGTTCAATCACACAAATTTCCGGAACAATATCGCAAAAACTCCGACCGCCGATCCGGTATTGGCTCAGTTCCTGCTTGTTTTTACAAAAAGTCATCTCTTCACTGTAAGTCGGTCCGATCAGATACCCTGTCTGCCGTTGCCCCTCGAATTCCGCAAATAAGCAGTACCTGCGACCGTCCCACTCGAATACAACCTCATTTCCTCTGGTCATTGTTTCAAACAATTCGTCAAAAGAACGAAATTTCTGTTCCATAATGCCCCCAAAAAAGTAATTAAAATCTGTCCGTCAGAAACCCGAAACCGGGAAAACGGCTGACCGTCAGGAATGACCTTCATTCCGGAACAATTCGATTTCTTCTCCCGATTCCGTCACGAGGTACAGGCGGTTCACACCCTTTCCGGCAAAGCATTTGACGAACACGGAAGATTCCGAATACCGGTAACCCGTGGTACCGAACCGGAAAGAAGAATCCCCGTTTTTCTGTGTCCAACCGTCAAATGTACCATATGCAAACCCGCCTTCCGGTTCCTGCCCGTAAGATACCACTTCCCCGGAACGGTCAAATGCCGGGAGAAGTTTTTCTCTGCCCACTTTGGCATACAGAATTTCGTCCCGGTAACACAATCTGATGACATCTCCGGTTGCGTTAATCCGTTTGGAAAACTTTTTGGTTCCGTCGTTTTCGTAAACCGAAATAACATATCCGTTTCTCTCCGCATACCCGAATGCAATATCGCCGGTTCCGGGGTCGACAGCCGCGTCACCGATACGCTGAAACTTACCGTAGTTGGAACCGAGGCTGGCTCCGACAACAACCAGGGCAATACCGATCATACAGAGAACCGCAATGCGTTTCTCGGGAATTTCTTTCTTCATTTCACACCTTCGGTCGTTACGATCAGACGGTTCACCGTTTTTCGGGACCGTCTGCATGGTTCTCCCCGGATGGCAGTACCTCCCCCGCCCTGTCGGTTCCTTCTGTAAATCGTTTTGCAAGTTTCCGGCGCAACACAATGATGATCGCCTCACAGACAAATGAAACGGCAGAAAAGATTATGACAAAATGATAAGTAATCGGGATATGAATCCGCAGAAGAAAGGCATCCATCCCGGGGGTTCCCACCAGTTCATACAGGGTCAGCATGATACAGCCGAACGCCAACGGCACCAGAAAAATGCCCTGCAGTATTCTCAGAACCTTATTTGCCCTTGCATCCATATGTATGAAATCCTCCTTTGATCGGTACAAGCCGCCGGATGAGATCCGGCATGACATTCATTCCCACAAGTCGGGGACAATGATGTCGTGGTCGACATAATCGTCAAAAATCCGATATCGTTCCACGTCCCTCACGGTGTAATTCAACACCTGCAGGCAAAGACCGTTTTCCAGATAGACAAACAAGTCCATTGTCTTTTTGGGGCATACCCTCACTATTGGAGATTTTAATAACAGCGGGGAAATCTGTTTAAGGGTAAGATCATAGAGGGAATCCCCGGGTTTATCCCACTGAAAATCGTTACCTTTTTCTTCGAATCCGCACACGTACATATCTTCCGATGACAGAATCACTTTTGACTTTTGTATGATTCGCATGAGAGTCTGAATGTGAAAACGAACTAACGTATGATCCGGCAAATCGATGCCTATGCAGATTAAATCACATGACCGATGCAAATAAATAATTTTTCCGCCGACCATTGCTTTGTATAATAGGTATTTTCCCAGTTTTCGTTCCAGCTGTCCTTACAAACACCCTCCGGAACAGAGTCCGGCGTAACCAGTTCTCCTTCCGTTGTCACCTTGTAAACGGATTGCTCTCGTAAAACATAAAGATACAGTTCTGTCCCAATGTAATCCACATGTGCATACCCGCCTCCGGAAGAATCCACACGAATACGTTGTTTTTCATTTCCGTCACGGTCAAAAACGATAATATGCAATTCATCCGTCCGAACGACAATTGCAATGTCCCCGTTTTGCTGACAAACCGAGGCATCAAAGACATACTCGTCATCAAGCCCCGAAGAAATATACATCACAATCGGCACAAGACAGACGACACAAAAGACAACTACCAAATTCTTTTTCAGATTTGCGCGGGTATTTTTCCGATAATTACTCCAGAACTGATTCTGTTGTTCTTCCGTTGAAGATTGATTGCACAAATCCTTCACCACCCCTCATTCCTGCATATGTTTCTTTTGCCCGTAAAGGCTTCTGCCGCCGGGGAAACATCCCGGAAGGCACCGGTCGCGTTGGCACCTGCCGGGGCAGCGCAATTGTCCCCCGATGTGCCGATGTACCGGTCAGACAGCCTGTCCGGCGTGCCGCCGCAGCCCGTTCCGGTCCCGGCGGCGGGTTACGTCCGGGAGTGGGATCTCTCTACCTGAAGTATAGCAGAACTGAGAAACTCTGTAAAGGTTACCGCAGGGATACACGACAGCCGTTTCTTTGCACAAAAACACAGGGACGGTTCCGCCGTCCGCCCGACAGGAATGCAAAAAGACTTCTGCCGGACTCCGTCCGCGGGATTCCGGAAATGCTTCCGCGCACCCACGCCGCGCCGATTTTCCGGATGTTTTTGTAAAAAGCCCTTGACAACACCCGCCGAATCCGTTATAATATTGAACGTGGTTCGTTGAACCGCCTGTGTTCATATGGAGAAGTACCCAAGTGGTTAAGGGGGCAGTTTGCTAAACTGTTAGGTCGGGTAACCGGCGCGCGGGTTCAATCCCCGCCTTCTCCGCCAGCATAAACCAGAGGAAGCACCTCTGGTTTTTTGTTTGTCCCGGCGGCGATGCAGGAGTCCGGCGGACAGGTGCACATTTGCCGGATACACCGATCGGGAGAGAGGCGGCAAGCCTGCGGGGACGGTGACAACACCTTTTTGTCGGAATAACGACGAAGCATTTTCCGTATTCCCCGCTTGGCGGGCGCTCCCATGAATACAAAGCCCAGCCTGCCGTATGCGACAGGCTGGGCAAATGTTAAGATTTCTTCGTGTCAAACAGTTCTTTGATCCGGTCGTCAGGAACTTCCTTGGTTGCGGGCTTGTCCGATGTCTTCTCCGGGGCTTTTGCAGGCTTGTCCGATGTCTTCTCCGGGGCTTTTGCAGACTTGTCCGCCGGTTTCTCCGCGGACTTTTCCGCCTGACGCTCTGCGTCTTTAGCGGAATCGGTTCCGTTCTTCTTCCCTTCTCCGGACTTTTCGGACTTCGGCTGAACGTCCGTCTTTCCGGACTTTTCGGACTTCGGCTGAACGTCCGTCTTTCCGGACTTTTCGGACTTTTCCGCCTTCTCGGCTTTCTCCGCATGGGCAAACTGTTCCGGAGCGGTCGGGACACCGTCCGCGGGAACCACCGCCAGCGCCCTTTCCGCCTTGCGCGCACGGATGTGCATGAGCACATTGATGACAAAGCTGAGCACACCGTCGGTCATGAGCAGGATATTGGTGTACAGCTTGTAGAAATTCTCCTTATCCGCGAACGGATTGATGATAACAAGGACATCTGCCGCGATGAGCAGTACCGCGATCACCATGACGGGGATCCAGGTCCGTCTCTTCATGCCGATCAGCTGAATGGAATTCTGCACCTTGATAATCGAGGTCAGAAGCATACAGACGCCGAGCAGAACGAGCAACAGGTCGCCGATCTTCGACGCGGCGATCATCATGCAGACACCCGCGATGACGGCAAACGCGCCAAACGAGAATTCATAGGAATACAGGTCCCGGAACGATCCCTGCAGGAAATACCGGGCAATCATGACGGTACCGCTGACGATCACGCAGGTTGCAAGCACGATGGCGACTACCCGCGGGTTGATGTCGGGGACAAACTGGAACATGGCACCGATGAGAATGTAGCAAAGCGGGAATACAATCAGGAACACGGAATTCTGAAGTTGTGTACGGAACGGAGCTTTCATAATCATGATCCTTTCTCTTGTTTTTTCGTCGGAACACGGATCGGGAAGGTGTTGCGGCGGGGAGGTCACTTCCGGAAATCCGATCCCGGAAAGGTCATTCTCCCTTTTCCTTCTTCCGGCGGAAGACGATCAGTTTGCTGAACACATAGTTGGCAATGACCACGATGACAGCGGCAACCGCTTTGGAAAGCAGCTCCGCAAGGTTACGGTTTTTCCCGAGGAGGAACACGGAGATCATTCCGGGGAAAACCGCGCCGAGCGCAAGCGTTCCGCCGTAGGTGATTCCGTAATCAAGAAAGAAGGTGACAAGCCGGGAACCCGCAAAGGTTCCGAGCTGGCGGGTGGTGGACGCCGACGGATCCGCCGAGGTGAACACCCATTTCTTGTTGGTGAAGAATGCGAACAGCACAGCGGCAATCCACTGGATCACCTGTGCGGCGGTGTACAGAATGAGGTATCTTGCCGAGGTGGTTTCCTCCGCGGGGATACCGACCACTGCTCTGCCGCCGATCATGATTCCGTAATACACGATCCAGCTGACAAGCGTCGTCAGCACGCCGAACACGAGATACAGAAGGATCTCACGGTGCGCCCGGCAAAAGGCTTTGAGCTTTTCCACAGTATTTTCCTCTGCCCCCGGGCAGACCGGGAGCATCCTTTCTTTGTTTGCATCGGGGAGCCGCAGCACGCGGACAGGCCGGATCGACGACACCGCTGTACGGACATTCCTTTTTCGGGTCACGTCAGACTGCCGGGTTCCCCGGACGGTCAGAACATCCTGCGCTGCCGGCAACAAATGCCCGGATCAGCCGCCGATACTCCATGTTGTCCCTTCTTTGGTATCGAGCAGGGTCACGCCCATTTGGGAAAGCTCCGCACGGATGCGGTCGGCTTCGGCGTAGTTCTTTGCCTTTTTCGCCTCGGCACGGAGTGCGATCATGCTCTCCACCTTTTCGCGGAGCGCGGGATCGACGTCGGGAACGGCGTTCTTTTCCTCCGCCTGCTTCTCTTCCGCAAGACGAAGCTCCGCCGCGCCCTCAATCAGTCCGAGGGACAGCACGCGGTCAAAATCCGCGATGAGAGCGAGCTTGGTCGCGTCGTCCGTCTTTGCCTTGAGCACGTCGAACACGGCGGTCACGGCAAGAGACGTATTGAGGTCGTTGTCCAGCGCGTCGGTGAACTGCTTTTTGTACTCCGCAAATACAACGGGATCGACCTTCCCGTCGCCCGCCCTCAGAGCGGCGATCCGGCGAAGCAGTTTTTCATATGCGCCTGCGGCGTTGTCGAGGTTTTCCCATGTAAATACGAGATTCTTTCTGTAATGCGACTGGAGGCAGAAGTAGCGGTAGGCAAGCGGGCGGTAGCCTTTTTCTTCCAGCAGGCTGACCGTGAGGAATTCGCCCTTGGACTTGGACATTTTGCCCGACGAGGTGTTGAGGTGATGCACGTGGAACCACCAGTTGCACCACTTGTGCCCCGTGTAGGACTCGGACTGCGCGATCTCGTTGGTGTGGTGCGGGAAGGCGTTGTCAATGCCGCCGCAGTGGATGTCCAGCCGCTCGCCGAGATATTTCAAGGCAATCGAAGAGCACTCAATGTGCCAGCCGGGATAGCCGACGCCCCACGGGGAATCCCACTTGAGCGCCTGATCTTCAAACTTGGATTTGGTGAACCAGAGCACAAAGTCGTTCTTGTTGCGCTTGTTTCCGTCCGCCTCCACGCCCTCTCTCACGCCGACGGCGAGGTCCTCCTCGTTGAAATCGTTGAAAATATAGTACTGCTTGAGTCTGGACGTGTCGAAGTACACGTTTCCGCCCGCGCGGTACGCATACCCGGTCTCCAGCAGTTTTTCGATGACGCGGATGAAATCCGCAATGCAGCCCGTCGCGGGCTGTACCACGTCGGGGCGCTTGATGTTCAGCTTTTCACAATCGGAAAAGAACGCGTCGGTGTAAAACTTCGCGATCTGCATGACGGTCTTGTGCTCTCTCTCGGCGCCCTTGAGCATCTTGTCCTCGCCCGTATCCGCGTCGGAGGTCAGGTGCCCCACGTCGGTGATGTTCATGACGCGGGTCACGTCGTACCCGAGGTAACGGAGATACTTTTCCAGCACGTCCTCCATGATATAGGTACGCAGATTGCCGATGTGCGCGTAGTGATAGACCGTCGGTCCGCAGGTGTACATGGACACCTTGCCCGGCGTATTCGGTACAAACTCATCGCGGCTTCTGGTCGCGGAATTATAAAGCAGCATGACGGATTCCTTTCCTTATGACAGAGGGAAGCGGGCAATTCTGCCGCGTCTTCCGAACATTCAGTATAGCATATTCCGCGGAAATTGTCAATTCCGGGGCGGTATCCGGGGCGGTATCAGCGGGAGGGGAATTTCTTTTTCGGCTTCCCCGCCCCGCGGTTCCCGGCAGGCTTTTTCTTTTTCACCGAAAAGCCGAACGAACCGAGCTTTTTACCGAGGGAGAAGTATTCGCCGTGGGAATATGCAAGCAGGTGTGCGCGCTCCAGGTGCAGTTTCCCGCCGTCGTCGATGAGCGACGGGTCGATGTCCACTGCCGTGATATCGGCAAGAAACATATCGTGTGAGCCGAGCGGGATGACATCGGTCACCCGGCATTCAAGCGACACGGGCGCCTCGGCAAGCGTCGGACAGGATACGGTGTTCGCCGCCTCCTTGTGCAGCCCGAATTTTGCGAACTTATCGACCTTTGCTCCGGTCAGCACGCCGCAGGCGTCGGTCACGCGCGCAAGCTCCGCAGTCGTCAGGTTGATGACGAATTCCCCGCTCTCGCGGATGAGATGATGGGAATATCTCGACGGGCGCACCGAAATATAGGTTTTCGGCGGATCGCTGCAAAGGATCCCTGTCCATGCGACGGTCAGAATGCCCGGATGTTCCATGGTTCCCGTCGTGACCAGCGTCGCGGGAACGGGGGCGAGCAGCGTGCCGCCCTTCCATTGTACTTTTGACATTTGTTTTTCCTTTTCATTTCAGATTTCCGACTTTTGTTTCTTTGCCCACACACTCCCGGAATTCCGTTCGCCTACGGGCGGAATTCCCGCATCCTTCAGAAAAAGCAGGGCGACGCTGACCAGCACGAACCCGCCCATCAGTCCGATGCCGAGCGGGAGAAATCTGTTTTCGTCAATCGAAAGAACAATCGCGGCACCCGCGAACAAAAGAATGCAGACGACGACATAAATGGGAGCAACGGTGTAGGTCAGAAAACGGTTGAGCGGGTACATTCGGTTTTTCTCTTCCCGCAATTTCTGAAAAAAAGACATCGGAGATTCACCTTCCTGATCATGGGACAAACGGGTCGTTTTTCTGAGGACTCCGTCCGCCCGGTTCTCAAAAACCATATGACCGGCATCTGCCGGAATCCCCCGCATCTATGATCTCCCCGCATCTATGATCTTTTATTATAGCAAACTCCGTGCGGATTGTCAATCGTGGGTCGATAACGTTTTTCAGGCAAAAACCCCGGTCGCCGCATTTGCGGCGACCGGGGAGCTTCCGATGCTCAGTCGGAAAAGCGGACAGATTTCGCATAATCAATAAACTGCGGACGGAGCTTATCGGCGTTGTCCTTCGTTGTAATGAACTGCACCGTCCAGAACGCATTTCGGGACTTGTAAAACACGGTGAAATAGTCATAGATCTTCCCGTCGGTGCCTCTGGAGCAGTAATCCGTATAGGTCAATCCGTCCTCGTGCTGAAGCGGTTCGGCGATAAATTTCGACTTGTTCGTCTCAATCACAATTCTGCCGTATTCGTCCAGCGACAGCCTCGACACATCGGAACCGATTTCAAAGTCCTCCCGCAGAATCATCACAAGTGTGTCGCCTGACTCATAGCAGACCTGCTCACCCGAATAGTCTGCCTTCTTGAAGGAATCCGTCAACGTAACGGTCATCTCGCCGGTGACAAACTCTTTCGGCTGTGTCTTTGCGCGGTTGATTCCTCTGACAACACCGAAGACCCCGCCGATCACCGCACCGACAAGAACCGCAATCAGGAGAATCATCAGCCCCTTCCGCTTGGCGCTCTTGCGGTTTTCCGTTACTTCTGCACCGGTGTTGCCGTCAAAGCGGAACGCGTTGCCGATTGCCGGGTTGAAATGACATTTGCCGCTGAGCGAAAGGTCGCCCTCCCCTGCCGGGATCACATAAAAGTCGTTGCAAATCTCCCGGCTCATCTTGTCAACCGCGATGTACAGCCGTCTGTCCAGGTCGCTCTCCGGGATCTCAAAGCTCTTTTCTTCCCCGTTTTTGAGTTCTCCCAGCTTCCGGAGCGGATGATTGTCGATCTCCAGATCCGTTCCGTTCGGATCCTCCAGATACACCTTCAGCTTTGCCGCACAACCGACAAATGTTTTATTTCTCCTGATTGTCACTGTTTTCATAACGACATTCCCTTCTTATACGTATTTTTCATAAGGCAGTGGAACCATGCACAGTATACCATATTCTGTAACAGGATGCAAGAGTTTCTGATATTTCCCGACAAAAAAACCGGGCGACCGAAGATCGGTCGCCCGGTTGGGGTTATTTTCCGGGGGTAAACGGAAGCGTAAACTCCGTATACGGAACAGCTGCTTCCGGAGGAATCGGCTCCATGCGGTCGGTGTCGGCGTTGTATCCCGTGGTGGCATAGAGAATCCACTTGACCGAATACGACGCGAACGCATGATTGAGGCTTGCGTGAGTGGAGGTATGCTCCCAGAGCGTTCCGGTCGTCTTTGCCATGGGCAAAAAGTAATACCGGATCTCATCGAGCAGTTCCTCGCGCTTGCCCTCCCGCATGAGCAGGTCGAGGCGCATATAGATGCCGTACATCATGTTCGGCTTTTCGACGTTTTCCATAAACCCGGGCTGCTTGTTGCGTCCCAGACGGTGCATCAGCAGGTCATACAGCGCGGGGTGGCTCTCCTTTGTGACCGCGCCGAACCAGAACGCGTAATACTGGCAGACCTCGGTGAGGTGATTTGTCCTGACCAGTCCGCCGTCCGCGTTACGGACGAGGTTATCGACGAACATGGTGCCGTCGAAACCGAGCCGGATCAGATTCTCCCGCACGCGGATTCCCTTCTCCACCCAGTCGGGGCGGTGGTACAGATTGCCCGCGTCCGTCAGGATCCGCTGGTAACAGATGTTGGAGGGAATATTGACCCCGCAGATGTGGTCCGCGTCATTGGCGGCGCTCCATTCGACGAACACCCACGATTCGAGGTTTTCGAGAAGCGAATATTCGTTTTCATAGCGGGCAAAGAAGTCAAACAACCCTTCCACGGTGCCGCGCGCCTGCCTGACGGTCCCGGAATCGGGGGTGCGGCGGGCAACGCGCAGGATCTCCATGATATACCACATTGCCCAGTTGGGAATGTAGGTGCCGTCATAGGGGTCGGAGGGATAGTTCATGGGAATCATCCCCTCGGGGAACGCGTCGCGCCGTGAGAGCGCGTAATTCTCGAGGAACGCATTCTCCACAAGATTCTCTCCCGTAAAGAGCCGCTCGGCAGTACCGGAAAAATAGCTGTCGGACAGCCAGCCGCTCCGCTCGCGGGAGGGGCAGTCGGTGAGCAGGTCCACCGCGTTGGAGCGGAAGCTCTCCCGCGCGGCTTTCACGATCCGGTTGATATCCTCGTCCGCGCAACGGAACCGCAGGTTCCCCGCGTCGGGATTGACATATTCGGTAACGGAGAAGGAAACCTCCGCGCCGACCGGAAAAATCACCTCGGCATATTGCGCGGTGTAGGGTTCAAAGGTGGAAAGCTCGTAGTCTCCGCCCCCTTCAAGCGTCCATTTGACAACATTGAGGGTCTCGTTGCGCAAGGGGTGAAGCACGATGTCTCCGCCCTTTTCGTCGAGCAGTTCCTCGTAGGCAAGATAGACGGTGCCGCCCGCGGGAGCATGGATTTTCACATTCAGGAAGCCTGTTTTTGAGCCGTCCATGGCAAACATCCGATAGGCAAGCCCCGTGGCGGTCGGCTGTTTTGTATGCAGGAAGGCAACGTAATCGGCAATCTGATTATCCGTAACCTCATCCGCCCCGAACCCGTCAAGGGTCTTGCCGACCAGATCGAAATAGCGTTGGTACGGCACCTCATGGGAGCCGGTGTCCGCAATATACCCGGACGCGATCTCGGTGCGCGGAAAAAGTTCCTTTAACACCGGGGCGTGCGTGCGGCACTCCAGAAGCTCCGGCAAGGGAACCTGCTTCTTTTCCAGCGGCGCGGTAAGCGGTTTCCCGGAAAGGAAAGCGGAGGTGCTTCCGTCCACCCGGTAAACCTCGGAAAAAGCGCGCTGATACGCGTACCGGAGCACTTCCCTTGTGCGCTCGGGAAGCGCATATGCGGAAAAGTCGTCGGTCGTCCAGGTATTCTCCCCCGACGTGACCGTGCAGGCAAAGTACGGGTTCTCGCGCAGCCAGCAGAAGGTGCGGATCCCCGGATGGTTGACGATGACAGCAAGATACCGCCCCTCCCCGGAGATGCGGTGGACGCGCGCATACCCATGGGCGGCGCGCATGGGACCGAAAAATCCGGCTTTGCCGTCTACATAAAGTTTGAAAACGCTTCCGGCGACAAGAGAAAGCGAAAAGGAACGGGTTTCTCCGAGATCCAGAAGAAACCCGACCGTTTCGTTCATTCCGCCGGGCGTACGGACCCATACACCCTTCATCATTTCACCTGTTTTCATTTTTTATTTGCAAAATTCATGCACGCTTACCGGAGGTATTCCGGATGGCTGTTCAGCTCGGATTCCGTAAAGCGAGAGTTATCGTAAATGAGGGAGAACGCCTCCCCGTCCAGCGTAAACAACGGTGCTTCGGGGACCTGCTTACGGGTTAAGAAGGTATCGCCGATCAGGCAGAAGGCGCCTTCCCGTCTCGGCTTCGCAGTGACCGGGAACGAGCAGGTCGTGCCCGCCCGCGGGGTGACGCGAAGCAGATTGCCGGAAACCACCCCGCCCCCGACCGAAACGCCGTCCGGGACATACACGTAAAGCGGCGCGGTTTCCGCGAAAGCGCCGGTTTCAATGGTAACGGGCGCCGACGCGGGGTAATCCGACGTGACACGGACCCGGATGCCGTCCTCCTCCAGGGTACAATCGCCCATAAAGGGAACAAGAATCCCGTCCTCCGCAGGGGTGAACAGGAAGGAATGCATCTCGGAGAACAGCTCGCCGAGACGGAGGGAACAGCAGAAGAAGGCTTCATAGAGACTGTTTTTCAGCATATAATGATCGCCGGTCGCGCAGGTGGAGCATCCCGCGCCGCCGTTGTTGCGCTGCATGGTGCGGAGCGCGTTGGAAGCACAGCGGTTGAAGAACCGGAGGTACTCCCCTTTTCCGGTAATCTGATACAGCCACTTGGCAACAATGAGACTGTCGACGACACCGCACGGTTCCGTCCAGGTATCGGGACGGCCGAACCAGTTCAGGTTCGCGTAGTCGTAGGTCATGCCAAGCTGCCGGTAATTTTCAAAAATGGATTCTGCAAGGCGCAGATAGGTTTCCTCTCCCGTATGGCGATAGAAGCGGAGAATGCCGCGGGCACAGGAGAGCGTTGCGTGGGTCTGGAACCTGAGACTGACATAGTCGGCTGACGCAAACCGTCCGATGACCGAACGGATGATGTCGGCGAGTTTTTCGTCGCCGGTCAGGTCATAGACATCCGTCATGCCGTCCAGCATGATGAATGCACAGCCGACATCGGTGGAGGTCTTCCATCCGTTGATGACATTGCCGTCAAGAGCCCCCCCCACTCCTCCGGCACGGCGGCAGTTCAGGGGGTAAGCGGCATAGGTGGGACCAATGGCGGAAAGATAGGTTTCTTTGATGCGTTCAATTCTCGCAAGAACATCGGTATCGTGGAACAGGCGGTACGCCTTGCAGAGTCCGCGGAGGAACCAGGAGTTTCCCGAGACCTGCTGTTCATCGACAACATCCCTGACAATCCCTCCGAAATATCCGTCCGGATTGGTGTGGTCATCAAGCGTCGCCATATTGCGGGCAATCTGTTCCATGATGTCGGCTCTCTCTTCGTCGTGCCCTTCCGAGGCTTCGTAAAGGGAGCAAAGCGAAAGCAACACGCGTCCGGGAAAATCTCCGGGCCAGTCGGAGGACACTGTATAGACTCCCGTGGGTCCGTAGAGACTGTCGCGGAGGCGGTCTCTGCTCATCCGAATTCTTTCATAAAGTTTTCCGTCTATTCTTTTCATTATATCACCGGGGGCACTGTGAGGGTTGCCCCTCACAGTGCGAATGTTGAATTGTGTTATCGGAATCAGCCGATCAGGGAAATGGTTACGTCTGCAATGTAGATGACACCGTTGATGGTGGTGTCACCGGGAATATAGAAGCTGAAGAAGTCAACGTTTCTGTTGGCAGTCCACTCGATGGTTGCTTCATGATATCCGGCTGCGGGGCTTGTGTCGATCAGAAGGAATTCGTTGTTGTCGAAGTTGAGCATGAAGCGGTCGCCTTCCCAGGATTCGACATAGAATCTCACGGTAATGCGGTACTTGTAGCCGTTTTCCAGCACCTTGCCCGCCGGCTGGAACCATTCCATGGTAATATTTTTTGCGTCTTTGAAGACAAACTTGGTCGGAGCCGCACCCATTTTGGACGCATCGGCACCGAAGTCGAAGCTGTCGTAATCAGTGCAATTCCAGGAGCCCTTGTCGGTGGTGCCCCACTGACGCTTATCCTGGGTGACGGCATACTCGCCGACAACGTGTCCGTTGGGGGTCTTCACCACTTCTTCTGCCGGATCGTCCTCATGGATGAGCGCGATCTTGATGTCCTTGACATAGTAATGTGCATTCAGCGTCTCGCCGTCAGCCGCCTTGTCATAAATGGACATGAAGTTGACATTGGAGTTTGCCTGCCACTTGATGGAGGAAACATGGTAGCCCTCGCTCATGTAGTCGCCCGTGCCGGCAGCGATGAACGCGCCGTTGTCGAAGTTGTACATAAGCCCGTTGCCGCCCTCATACTTCACCACGTAGTAGGTCATGGTGATGCGGTACCAGTAGCCGGTCTCGAAGACCTTGCCGCCGGCGTTGAACCATTCGATGTTGCGGTCGGCGGTGATGCCCTCATAGAAGAACTTGGAGGGAGCGGCGCCCATGAGGTTTGCGACAGAGCCGAAATCGAAGCCGTCGAATTCGGTAATGCCCTTATCTGTATCGAAGCCGAACGCACGCTTGTCCTGCGTATAGGTATATTCGCCGATCACGTGGTCAAGGGGCGTCTTGTTTTCCTCAACGACGTTGTCCACCAGCTTCACGGTGATCTCGCCGATGTAGATTTCGAAATCGCCGTTGTTCTGTCCGTAGATATTCAGCTGGTACCAGCCTGCGGGAACAACGACCTCTGCGTGTACGTGCTTGATCTGATCCGTGACATTTTCCACCGTCTTGTCGAGGGTGGGGTTGCCGCTGCTGCCCATCATGATGAGGTGGAAGCCCTTATCATTGACGGCGTAGTAGTACATATCAATGATCAGCTTCTTGCCTGCGACAAGCGCGTCGGCAGTCAGTCCGGAGAAGAGGTGTCCGTCTGCGTTGGTGAGCTTCATGACGTTGTCATGGAAGTGCTCGTTTCCTGCCATTGCTTCCTTCATTGCGTCTGCAAGGGAACCGACGGGAAGCGTCTCGCCGTTGGTGCTGAACGCGCCGTTTTCACCGAAGTTCCAGGTAAAGCCGTTCTCGCTCTCGAGCTGCTCTGCGCCGGGCTTGACTTCGTTGACGGGCGTCAGCTTGACGGTCTCAATCTCAAAGTTGTCGACCGCAATGCGGATATCGCTGTTGGAGCCGCTGAGTTTGAAGAAGATAAAGTATGCGTTGCCGCCATCGGGAACCTTTGCGGAGGAGAACTGGGTCTCATAGGTATAGACCTTGCCGACCTCTGCACCGGACTGGACAAACCTGTTGTTGAGGCCGTCAAAGCCGTCCCAGGAAAGTCCGAAGTACACATCGTTATAGTTATTGTCCGCAGCGAGAATCTTATAGGAGAACTTCACCTTGTAGGTGGTTGCCTCTCCGCGGTGGTAGACATCGTTGAATGCCTGGAGGAACACGGCGTTGAGTGCGGAGCCGGAAGTCTTGTTGAAATCGATGACAAGCGAGTTGCCTTCAATCGCCTCGGAGGTACCGGAGATGTGGGTCGCGCCGTTCGCGTCGCCGATTGCGGCACCGAGAACCGACTTCTTGCCCGCTTCAAAGCCGTCCTTGAAGATGCCGTAGTCGGTCATCTGGGTAATACTGTTGAAGCCTTCGGTCACGAAGGTGTTCGCAATAGCGGGGGTAACGACGACCTTGATCGTCTGCTCTGTGGAACGGTAGCCGTCGGGAGCCTCCTTGTCCTCTACCTCTACGTAGTAGAAGAGCTCGTGCTCGCCGGCGATGATTCCCGTGAACACGCCGTCCTTCACGGTACCGCTTTCATAGGGATCCTCAACGGAAACGGAGGCGGTCAGATCCGTACCGTCATAATCGGTCGCCTTGACGGTCGGAAGGGTGAGCTTTTCGCCTGCCGCAACCGTGAGGTCATCGGTGGAGGAGAACTCCAGCTTGATATCCTTCACAACCGGAGGGGGCGGATTGGTGTCGGATTCCTCGGGCTCGGTCTTGGATTCCGACGGCTTCGTCTCGGATGCGACCGGATCCGTCACGGATTCGGACGGCTTGGTCGACGAAGGCTCTTTGGTCTCCGTGGAAGACGGTCCCGTCTTGCAGGCAACGGTTGCCAGCATGACGACGACCAGGAGGATCGCCAGAAGTATGGTTACTGATTTTTTCATGATACTTCTCCTTTTTTTATTTACTCAAAGATGTACTGCGGCATGAGCACCGTCTTCGTCTTATACGCCTCAACGAAGTGCGGCACATTGCCCGCCTGTACTCTTTTAAGTCCGTTTTTGCGCTCGCAATCGGCGCCTACGATCGCCATATCGACCGGCTTCCCTTCCGCAACAGCGGTACGAAGGTCCTCGGACATGGCATAGGGAATGAAGATCTCTCCGGTGTAACCGTCATCGGTCAGAACCAGCTGCGCTTCAAGCAGATTTGCTTTTTCCACCATGCCGCTGTTGGTACGCACGGAAGCGACGGTCCGGAAGCCCGTGGAGGACCAGGTCGGTGCAAAGGCTGCCTGCATGACAGCGCCCTGCTCCTTGTACACCTGCATATCCGCATTGGGGAAGGAGGTGACGGTGGAGAGGAACAGCTCGATGCAGTCGCCGAGCCAGAAGTCGTTGGCGGTCTTGCATTCAATGAGGTTATCCTTGATATCAAAGGCGATGTAGATACCGTCGTCGGTGTGGGTGAGCATCATTTTCCTGATGGCGAAGTTTTCGGCAAGCTCTGCTGCCGTGCGCTCGGAGCCCTCCGCGTCGGAATACCCGGTGATGTCGATGTTCGTCGCGCCGATGGAATCCCATTCGTCGAGTTTTCCGTCCAGCGTGATGCTGCCGGTCGCCTTGGAAACCTTGACCACAGGTCCGGACTCATCGGTCTTCTGGAAGGAGATACCGACGTTGTTATCCATCAGATTGATCATTTCGTTGGAGGTCAGCCCCTGGCAGAGGATGCCCTCCTGACCGAGGTTCAGGTCGTAGTAATTGTAGTTGCCGTCCAGCGTGATCTCGTTGCAGTTGTTGAACTGGAAGACTGCGTTGCAGGTCTCACCGGAGGGCTGACTGGAGGAGCAGTTATAGAAGAGGTTATTCTTGACCGTGGAGGCACCCACGCCGCGCATGGAGACGGATGCATTGCCGTTATCGGTCATGAAGTTGTTCTCGATCAACACATTATGAAGCGTCCCTGCGGGTCCGACCGTACCGTTCTTTGCAATGGCAAACACGGAGATGTCGCCGTAGAGCGGACCGGGCTTGATGGTGCAGTTGCTGATGAACTTGTTGTTGCGGATGACGATCGCCTGCGGAACGGTGGCTTCGTTGAACCGATCCATTGCGGACGCCGCCTGAATGGAACCGTGTCCGACGTTGATGAAGGTGTTGTTTTCCACCAGCGCATCGGGGATCTGAATCAGGATACCGCGATTCCGCTTGTTCATAACGATATTGTTCCGGAAGGTGAAGTTCGGCGTGTCGGAGACAAAGGTCACACGGCAGTTGCCCCATTCCCCGACATTCGACATTCTTTCCTTGACGGTCAGCTCCCAGCCGTTCGTGGTCTTTGTGACGGAGGCGATGGTGTAATACCCGGAGGACGGGTTGTGCCCTTCAAAGGTATCCTCGTTATACACGCAGATCTTATCGCCGACCTTTGGGGTCTCGACTTCGCCGGTCAGCCGGGAAACGACCATTTTTTTGGTTGTGCCGCCCTCGGCGGAGGTAAGCTTGTACCAATAGCCGTATTTGATGTTGAGCGCGTCGTCATGGCTGCCGTTGATGACAGAGCCGGTGATGGAGACATCTCCGTGCATGAGGACGAAGTGCATCGCGTCGGCGGTGGCAGTCATGAGGGATTGGCTTCCCTCCTTGGGAACCAGGTTGAAGCGGTTGACATGGAAGTTGGTCACGCGCTGTGCAACAAATGCCATGCCGGACGCGTCGTTCATGGTGACATTCTCAAAGGTGATGTCCGAAGAAGACGTCACATTGAAGCCGGAGACGTCGTACTGCGAATACTGGAGAGACACAAAGCTGCCGTTTCTCGGACGGGTGATGTTGCCGTTCATGCTGACGGTGATGGTGTAGCCGTCCGTTTCATTGCCGCCGACGGTGTAGCCGGCAAAATCGTCCACAACGAAGTTACCGCCGAGCAGCGGGGCCTTGGTCGCATAGTTGTATTCCGCATAGGAGCGGAGGCGGGTCTTTGGGTTTTCCAGAAGCACCTTCACAAGCGCGTTGAACTCCGGATCCACCTTGATGGTGACCGTCTTCTCGGAAACACTCGCCTCGGTCACTTCCCCGACGAGGGAAGAGGGAATTTCCTGACGGAAGGTCAGTCCGTTGAAGAGAACGTTCTTGCTTTCGGTCAGGTCGATGTAACCTCTCCATGCGGTGGCGTCGTTATGTACGAGGATGACGGCACCGTTGCCTTCAAAGGCAGTTCCGTCAAGCCCGGACATGACAAGCACCTTGGATTCGGTTCTCTTTCCGTCGATCTCATAGGTCTTTTGGGAAAACTTGATCTTGGCGGTCTTGCCCGCGTCGTTGAGCGCCTTCGCCATGCTGACGGCGGTGAGGATGCGGTCGTAATCGTCCGCCACGGTCACATCGGGATAGTAGGCTTTGACCTCATCGAGCGAGATCTCATCGACCGGGATAACGCAGCCCTCTCCGTACTCGGAGTCGGCGGGAACGGGATACAACTCTTTGACTTCGGATTCCACGACACCGACGTTACCGATGTCGGAAAGACCGAACTCGGATTTCCCGGCATAGTCGGGATTTGCGTACATGGAGCCGGAGAGCATCTTTGCGATCTCCGCGAGCCTGTCGGACGGATCGTCCGGAGGCTTCGGCGCATCGGTCGAGGTCTCTGTCTTCGATTCTGTTTCGGTGCCGGTGGTTTCGGCGGGACCCTGTTTACAGGACATCAGCGCCGAGACAGCCATGAGGAGCACCAGAAGCATTGAGAGGAAACGGATACTTTTCTTTGCCATACTTTTTTACCTCATCAGTGTTTTGTTTCTACGTTGTTGCTTTGCTTACAGTCGGATTCAGAGTCTGTCAGATTGACCAGCCTGTAGCCGCGATAGGTCGTATACACATAGTTGTCGGAGAAAACGGTGTCCTTTGCCTTATAAAGCTTCAGAACATTGGAAACGGTATTGTCCGCAAGATCGAAGAGGCAATGCTCTATCTGCGAATTTCCCGTTGCCTGCAGGTTGATGTGGGTACCACTGCCGCTGTAAAAGTAGCAGTTGCGCACGAAGGTATCCTTCAGCGTTCCCGCAACGGCGTTGGTCGTTCCGTCGCCGTAGCAGAAGATGCTGACGTCGATGATATTGTTGAGGAACTTGCAGTTTTCAATCCGGATGTTGTGTGGCAGGATTGCCTCGCGGAACGTATCATTCACGCTGAGCACCTGAATGGCACCCATGATGACATTCTGGAAGGTACAGTTGATGATCTCGGACTCGCGGCACTGGAGCAGAATCCCGCGGTTGCGCTTGTTCCGGATGATACAGTTGTCCAGCGAAAGGTGCGTGGATTTGGTGACATTTCCGCAGGACATCCCGATCAGATCGGATTTCGGTCGCTTGTCCAGCGTGAGGACGTAGTTGGTTCCCCGCTTTTCGACCGCGGTCACCGTGAAAGACGCAAGCAGTTCCATCATGGAGGGGTCATAGATCTCAATGGCGTCGCCCACGTCGAAGGAAACGGCAACTTCATTCTGCGTCTGGCTGACCGTGATGGTGCGCTCCGCCGCAGAGGTCGCGGTGATCTGCGTGTAGAAGGACTTGATGTTGAGCGCGTCGTCATGGCTGGATTCCAGCAGGCAGTTGGTGATCCTGAGATCCCCCTCTACTGCGATGGTGTGGATGATGTCCGCCGTGCAGGTCATGATACGCGCGGATCCCGGCTTCTGCATGAAATTGAAGCGGTTGAGGTAGTAATTCCTGCCCGACTCCACGCGGAAACCCATGCCGCCTGCCACGTACACGTTCACGTTTTCAACGGTGACCTGTTCGCAATCCTTGAATACCATGCCGGTGTTGTCGTACATGGTGTACGCAAAGGAAACCATCGTGCCGGTCTCGGGGGTACGGTAGGTCCACCACGGGAACTGACGAAGCAGGGGGATGGAAAGCTCGCGGGTCGCGTGATTGTAGGAAAGATCTCCGATCCCGAAAAGTGCGGTGTTGGACGTTGTCGTGTTGTAGAACAGGTTTCCGTCATAATCCGGGGTATACTTTCCGGTGCTCTCGTCAAGGTAGCACTCCATATAGGAAGAATACTGTTTCTGGCGGTCCGTATAGACGGAAGCGGTCAGGTCGAATTCCTCGGGCACCCGGATGGTGATGACCGGGTCGCTGCCGGATTCGTCCACCTTGGTAATGGTCCCGGCGATGGTGGGGGAATACTTCATGTCGAAGCTGATGCTCTTCATGTTGATGTTCTCCGACAGGCTCGCGCGGATATAGGAGCCCCAGCCGTTGAAGAGGAACAGGGTATCCTTCTCGCCGACCAGCCACAAATCCTTGATTTTCAACAGCTCGATCGTGGAGCTGAACGGATAAGTCGCACCTTCAAAATGAATGACCTTTTTACCCTCCACGCCGGAAAGCTCATCAAGCAGCTTGTTGAGCCTTGCGGAGTTGTAGCTTCCGTCGGGGGTGATCCCGTAATCGGCGGCTTCGTACACCGTCGCGTCGGCGGGAATCGTCAGGATCTCTTCGTTTTCAAAGCGGTCTTTTTTCACACCGACGTCCCAGACGCGGGAAAGACCGATGTCGCCGCGTGCGCGGAATTCCCCGGCAAAGGAGGAGTTCCGGAGCATTCCGATTGCAATCGGATCGTCATAGACCTCAATGCCCGAGGGGATCTCCGGATCGGTGGAGGATTCCTCCGGATCGGTGGAGGTTTCGGTCGGCTGCTCGGAACCGGTGGAGGGTTCTTTGGTATCCGTTTCCCGGGAAGGCGCTTCCGTCGGCTTCTCGGAGCCGGCATCGGTTTCCGCCGGCTTCACGGTACAGGAGCAAAGCATCAATGCCGTAAGCAGGAGGGCAAGAACGGAGATCAGATTTTTCTTCATACGTCCCCTCCGTCACCTGGAATTGTATCTTGCATACGCGTCGTTGTAGCACTTCAGGAGCTTCTGGGCGCCGATGCCGTCAAGCGTCTGGAGGAAGGAATTCCAGTCACTGTCGCTTGTCGGATCCTTTTCGCCGCGGATAAAGCAGGATTCGAGGTACTTGAGCTGCGGGTCAAGCGTTGCCTTGACGGTGGTGATCTCGTTGTACTCCTCGGAATTGAGGCGGATCTCCGTCGGCTCCGCGACCTTGAGATACGGACGGTAGCGCTCGGACATCGCGTTGAGGCTCGTGATGATCTCGTCGTTCATCTTACCGACGAAGTCATTCGACCAGTAAAGTGCGGATGCACTGCCGACATTCGGCGTGATGGTGGCGCGGTACTGCTCCTGATTCCCTTCCCAGTTGTCCGGCACATGGAAGGTCCAGGAGGTATGTTCGTCATTGTCCCATGTCCAGTCGCTTCCCTCCACACCGTACGCAATGAGCTGTGTGCCGAGGTCGCTGTACATGATATCAATGAGTCGTGCAACCTCACGGACATATTTGGTGCTCGTCGGGATGCAGGCACCGTCTGCCTTGAAGTAGTAGGTGCAGTACTGAATGGGGGTACCGGTATAATAGGAGGAGGTCAGGGGTCCGAAGGTAGTGTATTCGGACTCACGGTCATAGCCGACGACCAGGTACGCCGCTGCGGCGACAAAGCTGCCGAGCCGCCCCTGGTTGCCGTACTGCGCCATCTGGTTATCGGTGGAAATGGAGAAGGTATCCTTATGAAGCAGACCTTCTTTGTAAAGAGTGTTGGCAAACTGAAGGTATTTTCTGTATGCCTCGGTATAGGGGACATAGACAAAGCCGTCCTCGGTAATCTCGGGGCCGCTCGAGACGTAGCCGTAGCTCTGGAGGATGAAGTTGCGCAGGTACTCCATGGACTTCGCGGTGACGGGAATTTCGTCGTTCGGGTTGCCGTTGCCGTTGGCGTCCAGGTCGCGGAACGCACGGAGCACGTTGAGGTACTCGTCGATCGTCCTGATCTCATCGGCGTTCGGCAGGAGCTTGTCGTTGTAGCCGCCGTAATTCTTGTTGATGTTGTCGATCCATTCCTGATTGATGAACATCTTGTAGGTCAGGTCTCTTGCTACGTCGTTGACGGACACGGTAACGTACATCTTGCCGTCGTTCAGCGTCGCGGTTTTGACCGCGTCCTGAATGGAGGAATCCACGCCGAAGTTGGAGGCAAGTCCTGCCTTGTAGTTGGGCATGAAGTTGTCGATCAGGTTGCCGACGTCGATGCGCTGACCGCCCACAGTGTAGGAATAAGAGGCGTCATTGAAGGGAACATACGCGTCGTAGCCCTTTTCCGCGTATTGCACCTGCTCTGCAAGCGAGTTGTTGAAGAGGAACAGGTCGGGCAGATCGCCGGTGCTCCAGGCGCTTGCCTTCTGGTTGTTGTATGCCGAGGTATCGGGCGTTACAAATTTGAAATTCAGCCCGGTGACCTTTGACAGATACTTGAACATGGTCAGGTCGGCATATTCGGGATTGCCCGCGCTGTGGGGAGCGAAGATGGTGATGGTCACCGGCTCCTTCACAATGCGGTAGGGGTTATCGGCAGTGCCGTTCGGCAGAAAGTTGTCTGCATCATAGGCATCGTCCTTTTTGGAGCAGCCCGCAAACGCAAGCAGGCAGCCGAAGGCAAGCACACACGCAAGAAACAGCGTCGTCAGTCTTGTAAACAGCTTTGTTTTCATTTTGTTTTCTCCTTTTCCGGGAAATTTTGCGGGTCAGCCTTTGAGGCCGCCGATGGTGACGCCCTTCTCGAAGTATTTCTGGAAGAAGGGATAAATCACGAGCAGAGGCAGAGAAGACACGACGATGGTGACGTATTTGAGCTGCTGGGCGGCGTTGACATCCATGCCGGAGCCGAGCGAGGACTCATTGGAAATCAGGATGTTGTTGAGCACATTCTGAAGCGGCAGCTTGGAGGTGGTCTGAACATACATGAGGGCGTTGAAGTAGGAGTTCCAATAGCCGACGATTGCGTACAGAATCATGACCAGCAGGATGGGGCGGGAGAGCGGAAGAATGATCTTGACAAACAGCTTCCAGTCGCCGCAGCCGTCCAGCATGGCAGCTTCGTTGAGCTCGTAGGGGATGGAACTGCTCATGTAGGTGCGGATAATAATAATGTTGAAAACCGAGATACATCCGGGAAGGATGATCGCCCAGATGGTGTCGTACATCTTGAGCTGAGTGATGAGCAGGTAGGAGGGGATCATGCCGCCCGAGATGAACATGGTCAGCGTCAGCATGAGGTTGAGAAATCCCCTGCCCTTGAAGTCCTTGCGGGACAGCGGGTAGGCGCAGAGCATCTGACAGGTGACCTGAATGAGGGTACCGATCAGGGTGTAGAGCAGTGAGTTGCGGAAGCCCTGCCAGATCTGCTTGTCCTTGAGGACGTTGCGGTAGCCTTCCAATGTGAACTTCACCGGGAAGAGACCGACGTTTCCGGCAACGATCTCGTCCGCCGAGGAGAAGGAGCTTGCCAGCACGTTGATAAGCGGCAAAAGGAAGAGGAAGGCGATCACGCCGGTGACGATCATGACGATGACGTCAAAGACTTTGTCCGAACCGAGACTTTTTCTGTTCATTTGCCTTTCCTCCTTACCACAGAGAGTTATCGGATACCTTTTTGGAAATCCAGTTCACGAGAACGAGAATCACAATGTTGACCAGCGAGTTGAACAGCCCGATCGCCGTCGCGTAGGAGAACTGCGCCGGTCCGAATTCGGGGAAGGATACGCGGTAGACATATGTGGATATGATCTCGGATTTTGACAGGTTGGTCGCAAGTTGCATCAGGTTGACCTTTTCAAATCCGACCGACAGGATATTGCCCATGGACATGATGAGCATGATGGTCGCCATCGGAATGATGTGCGGCAGGTTGATGTGGAGGATGCGGCGGAACCGTCCCGCGCCGTCCATCATGGCGGCGTCGTGCAGGTTGGGATCCACATTGGCAAGCGAGCCCATGTAAACAATACTCCACCAGCCAAGGCCCTGCCAGAGTCCGGATGCGACATAGAGCATACAGAAGTAATCCGGGTTTTCCATCAGGTTGGCGGCGTCAAAGCCGAACACGGCAAAGAGCTTGGTAAAGATGCCGCTGTCGGAGTGGAAGAACGCAAACATCATACCGACGAGGACGCTGACGGAAATGAAGTAAGGGGCGTACATGATGGTCTGCACCAGACGCTTGTACTTGGGAGCGCGGATTTCATTGACAAGCAGTGCAAAAATGATGGGGCAGAGCGAATTGAAGAAAATGGACGCAAGCGACAGAACCAATGTATTCTTGATAATCGGCCAGAAGTTCGGCGAGGTCACAAAGGTATAAAAGTGCTTGAAGCCGCCCATGGACGTCCAGGGGGAATCGAATATTCCCTTGAACGGCGTGTAGTCCTTGAACGCAATCACAAGACCGCCGAGCGGGAGGTAATTGAATATGATGACATACAGCACCGTGGGAATGACCATCAGGATCAGCACATATTTGATTTTGTTGTACCATTTCCTCTGTGCCGGCACGGTGAGAAGCGTGGTCGCCTCATTCAAAACTTTGTTTTTGTCCATACGTTTACCTTCGGTTTCAGAATTTCGATCGGGTGTTCTATATATATCCTGTTGACTTTTTTTGCGAAATATAGTAGAATAGGCTCAAAACAGATACGGAATTTCGCTTTTCGGAGGATGAAAGAAATGGATGATTTCGTCAAGCAACCGCTGATGTATCAGGAAAAACCGGATCAGACCGCGCAGGATCTTGCGGTCATGGTTTACGGTTACGAGGAGTGTACCCGGAACAAACCCGCGATCAAGCGGGACAAGACCTGCTACGTACTCCACATCGTCATCTCCGGAAAAGGTACGCTCATCCGGAGGGACGGAAGCAAAGTCCGCATTGAAAAGAACACTGCCTTTCTCCAGAACCCGCACGCTAACATTACCTACGTGCAGAATCCGGAAGACCCGTGGACCTATTACTGGATCGAGTACAACGGAATCCTTGCAAGAGAGCTGACCGGCTCCGTCGGGTTTAAGGACGGAATCCTTTCGCTCGCCCCACAGGACGTTGCGTTTTTCGCGGATATCTTCGATGCAAGCTTCGACCCGCGGAACCGCTGTTCGCACGCCGGAGCGGAGAACGCCCGGATCACGGGGCTGTTCTTGCAGCTGTTCGCCCGCCTGACCGACCGGTATTCCCCGGAGGACAAAAGCCGCCATCTCGGCAAGAAGTATCAGAGAATTCTGCCCGTCATTGAGTATCTCAACAACAACTACACATCGCCGGACATCAACGTCGGCACCATCGAGAAGATGTTCTTCTACAATCAGTCCTACATGGCGCGTCTGTTCAAAGAGGTCACGGGGACCACGCCGTCCAAATACCTCATCGATCTTCGGATGAAGCGCGCGGCGGAACTGCTCAACAACGGCAGCTTCACGATCCTGCAGATTGCGCAGTCGCTCGGATACACCAATCAGTTTTACTTTTCACAGCAGTTCAAGCAATACTACAAGGTGTGTCCGTCCAAATTCTGCGACCGGGAGAATCAGTGACCCGTGTCCGGGGAATCCGTGTTCCCGGAGGCTCTGCTTCCGGCTCCCGTATCCGGCGCATCCGCGACGGCGGGGGGCGCGTTGCCGTCACCGGGGGCTCCGGCGCTTCCGGCAGTTTCGCTTCCGGTCGTCCCGGTCTCTTCATTTCCGGGAACTTCTTCCGTGTGACCGGCTTCCCCGTTTCCGGATTCCGTGTTTTCGGGATCCGCGTTTCTTTCAAACAATTTTGAGGTGACCGTTTCCGTCATGGGAACGGTCGTTTCTTCTTCCCTTTCCCGTTCCCGCTGTTCTCTCAGCGCATCAAAGGATTTCACCAGGGTATCGTGTTCCCTGTCGTCGATCTGCATGGTGGAGCAGATACGATCAACAAGCGAGCGCTTGTCGGCACCGAAGAAGCTCGCAATGCCGGAAACAACCGAAATGAGAACCAGAACCCCCATGATCGTGAACGGAGAAACCCCGACCCCGGAAATCTCAAAGAGCGGATACATCCATCCGGAGTTGAGCCCGATGGCAAAATAGCAGGGGATCATCATGACGCCGAACAATCCGAACGCCGAAAGGAAGCCGGAAAGCACCTTTTCCCTTCTGAGTGCGCGATACCCCTCAAAGTCCACCACGCGGATGTGCATAATGCGTCTGCCGAGTGTGCGCATATCTCCCTGAATGAATTGCGGGAGCAGCCAGACAAGGAAGTAAGTCAGGACGAACGCGATGAGAATCAGAACATCCACCATGTAAGCGCAGGCGGCGTAGTTTTCTTTGTAGACCACGTATTCCTTCTGGAATTCGGGAGAGGCGACCAGTTCTTTGACCTGCTCTTCCCAGATGTCGCGGTATGCCACCGCGAGCTTGTTGTAATTGGTCACGCCGGACTGGTGGCTGTCGTCCTTGAGATACTGGTAAAGATCCACGGCGTAGTAGCCGTCCAGGTATGGAAGCGTGTGGTTTTCTTCGTCGAAGACCCACATGTCCGTCACGGGGCTGAGATCCTTCAGGACCTTGTAGAAATACAGTTCCGGGCTCATACCGCCATAGTCCACCACGTCATGCGCGGCGCAGTAGCGGGTGTAGAAATACGCGAGCCGGTCGGTATCATAGGAAGCGGCGGCGTATTCCGGTTCCGTTGGGATGACGCCGTAAGTTTCAAACGGTTTCGGATCGACCGAATAGCTGTACAGAATGTGTTCCATGCAGTATTCGTAAAACAGATCCTCCAGTTCGACCGGATGGGAGAACCGATCATCTCCCTCTCCTTCAAAGCGGTAAATCTTCGCTTCTTCCTCGATCCGGTAACATTCCTTCATCTTTTCGTTGACGATGTCTTCCTTTTCTTTATAAGCGGGAAGCTTCAGAAGGACCAGCGAAAGAAGCATAATCAGCCCGAACGCGACGACGGAAAAGAACAGCGCGTCAAGCAGATAGGCAACCATACGCCGGAGCGGATTCGCCCTCGGGTCGTTACGGTAAATATCGCGGGTGGAATTGCCTGTTTGTTTTCTCATTCATACCTCGTTCCGCAATCCTGCGGATCATACAAGCGGAGGGTGCGTCAGATCGCTTTGGTGGTGATGGGATCAAAGAGATGGACACTCTCCATATCGAATACCAGATTGATCTCGTCGCCCGCGGACACCAGTTTCTTGGTGTGGATCTCGGACACAATCTCGGAGCCGGCAAACTCGGTGTGGATGTAGTATTCCTTGCCGAGCAGTTCCGCCAGAATCACCTTGGTGTGATAGGGCGCGGAGAGCGGCTCGCCGTCCGGCGCCTTCTCTTCTTCGTAGATGTCCTCGGGGCGGATACCGAAGATCATTTCCCGCTTGCCGCTCTGCCCGGGCGCGGACAGCTTTTCGATGGATTCTATGAGTGCCGTTCTGTCTGCCGAGGATTCCTCGATCAGACGGAGCTGCTCCTTTTCCTTGGCAAGCAGGTCCTTCTTTTCGGGATCTCCTGCCAGCTTTTCGATGCGGGCAAGTGCTTCCTGTCTTTCGATAAACGCTGCGTCAAACTCCTCCAGTTCGCGGCGGAGGGTATCGACGATGCCCGCGTAGTACGCGTCCACCGCCTGCCGCTTGTCCTCCGGAAGTTCCATGGTAAGTCCCGTTGCAAAGCGGACAATGCCGTTTTCGTAGGTGACATTCAGGAAGTTCATCGCGGGAGAACCGATAAAGGAAGCGACAAACGTGTTTGCGGGATGGTTGTAAATTTCAATCGGCGTGCCGATCTGCTGTACCCGTCCGCGGTTCATGACCACAATGCGGGTCGCCATGGTCATTGCCTCGGTCTGGTCGTGCGTGACGTAAATGGTCGTCGCCTTGAGAGAGTTATGGAGCTTGATGATCTCGCTTCGCATCTGCACGCGGAGCTTTGCGTCCAGGTTGGAGAGCGGCTCGTCCATGAGGAACACCTTTGCCTTCTTGACGATGGCGCGCCCGAGAGCGACACGCTGGCACTGACCGCCGGAGAGCGCCTTGGGCTTGCGGTCCAGATAATCCTCAATCTGAAGAATGTGCGCGGCGTTCAGCACGCGTTCGCGGATCTCTTCCTTCGGCAGATGACGGAGCTCGTAGGTCTTCATAGGGGTCTTTTCGAGGAACGCGATCTTTTCCTGCAGTTCGGCGATTTCACGCTCAATGCTCTCGCGGTCCTCCTTGGATTCCGCAAGATACGCGGTCAGCGTCTTGATCTGATCGCGGTAGATGCGGATCGCCTTCTTATTGATGGTCAGGACCGGCTGACCGTTTTTATCGGTCTTGAGCACCGGAACCTTCTTGATCTGGATGCCGAACGCCATATTCCCCGCGACCGTCATGTGCGGATACAGCGCGTAGGACTGGAAGACCATGGCAATGTCGCGGTCCTTGGGGTGTACCTCGTTGGCGTATATGCCGTCAATGTAGAAGTCACCGGCGGTGATGTCCTCCAGACCCGCAATCATGCGGAGCGTCGTGGACTTGCCGCAGCCGGAGGGCCCAACCAGCACGATGAACTCATGCTGCTTGATGTCGAGGTTGAGGTTGAAGACCGCCTGCACCTTGTTGCTGTATATTTTGTTGATGTTCTGAAGTGAAATGAAGGCATCCTGCGGCGGGCGCTTGATCCGCTTGAGATTGACCTTCTGATAAGCCACCATCTCGTTATAGATTCTGGTGCGCTGGCGCTGAAGCTGTTTCTGCTTCTCTTTTCTTTCCAATTCCGCCTCTTTTGCGGCGTGTTTCTTTTCGCGAATTTCCTGATCGTTCATATTCTGCACCTTTTTCCTCTGAAATGATGGGTGGGGTGGTTGCCGAGGGGCACTTCAATATACTTTTTCTACTATTATGGTACCGCACAAGCCCCGATATGGCAATATGGAATTTGCAACTACACATATAATAATCCGACATTTGCACCGACCTTGTAAATTTTTCAGAGCATAATTTGTGCAACTTATACAAATTCTGGAGAAAGAGATGTCGCATTCACCCGCTTTCAAAGGCGCATTCCGGCTCCGACATATTTTGGAAACATATACGTTTTTCGGTACTATTCCATCCGAATCAGCATTTTGTGTGACGATACGTTGGGAAAGGCAAGTCCGCAGGCGTTCCGGTACGATGATAAAATGTACAAAACCCGCGGGTAGCTTGTGCTGCCCGCGGGTTTTGGCGCACCGAAGAGAATCCGTTCTCCCCACTGCCCGATATGCAAAACGAGGGAACCGCCGTTTTGCGCACCGAACAGGATTCTGAACCAAGCCCTCGCCAAGCGAGGGCGGAAAGAACGCGTGGAGTGCGCGGTTGCCGGATTCCCCGTCGGCGTTCTTTCAGCGGGTTCTCACAACCATTCGATACGCAAAACGAGGGAACCGCCGTTGGGCGGTTCCCTCGTTTTGGCGCACCGAACAGGATTCTGAACCAAGCCCTCGCTAAGCGAGGGCGGAAAGAACGCGTGGAGTGCGCGGTTGCCGGATTCCCCGCCGGCGTTCTTTCAGCAGGTTCTCACAACCATTCGATACGCAAAACGAGGGAACCGCCGTTGGGCGGTTCCCTCGTTTTGGCGCACCGAACAGG
>CAKSZH010000010.1 GCA_934525675.1 uncultured Eubacteriales bacterium | reverse complement strand
ACCGGATCGCCGCGCGGTACGCGACGAGCGCGGGCGATTCGTTGATGACTGCAAAAAAGAACGGATACCCGAATGGGTATCCGGCGCCACCCGGAATTTCGGAGTGCCGCCGGCACTCCGAATCCTCCGAACCGGATCGCCGCGCGGTACGCGACGAGCGCGGGCGATTCGTTGATGACTGCAAAAAAGAACGGATACCCGAATGGGTATCCGGCGCCACCCGGAATTTCGGAGTGCCGCCGGCACTCCGAATCCTCCGAACCGGATCGCCGCGCGGAGCGCGACGAGCGCGGACGGTTCGATGATGGCTGCAAAAAGAACGGATACCCGAATGGGTATCCGGCGCCACCCGGAATTTCGGAGTGCCGCCGGCACTCCGAATCTTCCGAACCGGATCGCCGCGCGGAGCGCGACGAGCGCGGGCGATTCGTTGATGGCTGCAAAAAAGAACGGATACCCGAATAGGTATCCGTTCTTTTTTGGAGGCGCCACCCGGAATCGGACCGGGGATAAGGGTTTTGCAGACCCGTGCCTTACCGCTTGGCCATGGCGCCGTGACGTACTTGTTTATTATATCAAAGCCAACCCCGTTTGTCAAGAGATTTTTGGGCTTTTTTGAAAATGTTTTTTCACGAACCAATCGTCTTTAGGAGATTGATTTCCGGAGACGGGTAATGCTCTTGGCGATGATCTCCCGCGAAATAATTGTGCAACACAGGTCGGAATCGCATCCATTCCGCTCCGAAAAGCATTTTTACCAAAAACCGGGCAAGACAGTCGGCACAGGGGAAGAAGTCTATATTACATATTATGTGTAATTTCTTTTCCCAGTGCGCGGAGCAGGCGGCAACCGGGCTCGTGTTCACAATCTTCGTCACAATTGCGCTTCTCTTCTGATTCATAAAGGGGTTTCAATCGTCGCGGTGTCCAAACGGCTCGGTCACACGAGCATAGAACAAACGCTGAACACATACTCTCATATGCTCCCAGACGATCAGAAAATGATACTGAAAGCACTCGACGATTTGAAGTCGGAATTTGACCTGAATCAGGCATAAACCGGCGCAAAATGTGGGTTCACTCGTGGGTTCAAAAATAATATGACCATTCTTTTTTAATCATTTTTTACCTTTTGCGTTGTTCGTTTTTCACAAATACGCGGCTCAAATTGGTGCATATAAAACAAAAATCCGAGGTAAAAACCTCGGATTTTTGATTGGAGCGGATTACGGGGATCGAACCCGCCACCTCGACCTTGGCAAGGTCGCGCTCTACCAAATGAGCTAAATCCGCACGAACCGGCGATTGCCGATTCTATGGTGCCTCCGGTCGGAATCGAACCAACGACACGGGGATTTTCAGTCCCCTGCTCTACCAACTGAGCTACAGAGGCATATCAGCAAGGGATGCTGAAGAATGGCGACCCGGAGGGGGCTCGAACCCCTGACCTCTAGCGTGACAGGCTAGCGCTCTAACCAACTGAGCTACCGGGCCGGAAATGGTGGGAACAATAGGGCTCGAACCTATGACCCCCTGCTTGTAAGGCAGATGCTCTCCCAGCTGAGCTATGCTCCCATGGACACATCATCGCAGATTCGGAGAAATTACTTTCTCGCGACGACTTTCATATTATATCACAGGAGCTTTTCTTTGTCAATATGTTTTGCAAAATTTTCTCAAAACTTTTGACTCGGAATCATTCCGGATAATTACTTCTTGCGGCGACGGATTGTATTATATCATAGCAAAATCGGTTTGTCAATACTTTTTCCGCCAAAAAAATCAGGTTTTCGGGAGAAAATTTCCGGTCTCCGGAAAGACTGCCGGAACAGAACCGTATCGGCTTCGGCACCTCCCGTTATCCGGCAAAAAATACCGGTATCGGTGACGTGTCGGAATTCCTGCGTTATCGGCAAGGTCCCCTGTTTTGCACGCGGGCGGCACGGCGGCATTTCTTCTCCCGTGCCGCCCGCTTTGCGGCATATTTTCTTTTACCGAAGCCTCTTGAGCGGTCGCCTTCGGCGCTTACTGTACTTTGTCATTCTCCGCCCCGCTCTTCCGGTCACGGAGCAATTCCGTAATCTGTGCGCGGTCAAAAACCTGCTTTTTCCCGCAGAAGCGGCAGACGACCTCCAGTTCCTCCGGCTTACCCTCGGCGACCTGCTCCCGGAGCAGCTCGTCAAGCTGTTTCTTCCCGAGCAGGCGGAGCGCGTCAGCCGTGCGCTTGCGCGAACAGGTGCAGCGATATTCCACGTCCAACTCGTCAAAAAGGTCATATGGAATCCCGGAGAGCGCGATCTCCGCGATTTGCTCATTGGTCAGTCCTTCATCGAACAGGTGCGACACGTTGGAAAGCGCCGCCGTATTCTTCTCCAGTTGAGAGATCACCGCCTCGTCCGCGAACGGAAGCAACTGGATCAGCACGCCGCCAGCCGCGCGGCAGGAGCCGTCTGTATCCACGAGAACACCGAGCGCGCAGACCGTCGGGATCTGTTCGCTCTTGGCAAAATATGCGGCAATGTCCTCCGCGATCTCTCCGCTGACCAGTGCGACCGAGCCGTTGTACGGCTCCTTTCCGCCGGTGTCACGGATGATCTGGAGCATTCCTCTGCCGACCGCGCCGCCGACGTCCAGTTTCCCGTTGGGCTTTGGCGGAAGATCGACGGCGGGATTCTGGATATACCCGCGCACGTTGCCGATGTAATCCGAAACGGCGACAACGCGTCCCGCAGGTCCGTCGCCGAGAAGCGAAACGGTAATGCTGTCCTGCTTCTCCCCGAGCATACAGCCCATGAGAGAGGTCGCGGTCAGAAGACGACCGAGCGTCGCGGTCGCCGTCGGCGAGGTGTGATGCAGTTCTCTTGCCCGGTTGACGATTGCCGTTGCATTGATGACATGAATGCGGGCACTGCCGTCCCGCGTCATGCCGCGTAAAATCACGGATTGCTGATTCATTCTCTATCCTCTTTATTTCATTCCCTGTAATATGTTTGACCTGTGTTTTTCCCGGCACATTCCAGGAGATTCTCCGTCCGGTCGGCGACAGCCGGCATCAAACGGGGCACTCCTTTACCATGCGGGGAACATTTCGGTCACGGCTTCTTACACCTTGCGGCAAGATACCAGCGCTCTGCATCCGGCTCCGGCGGGTCAAACGATTTACCCCCGAACACGCCGAGAAATTCAAAACCGGTGACATCAAGCAATTTCTTCAAGGTTTCAAGCGGGTAACACCGCTCCCTCTGGTGCTCGTCCGAGCGCCGATACCCGCCGTCCGCCTGTTCCTCAAAAAGGGACAGATAAAAATCGCAGATGCCCGTCTTCTCATCAAATTCGTTCTGCCAGCCGCAATATATGTCGGCGCCGTCCAGCTCGTCCTCCAGGATATACGCGTTATTCGCGTACACCCGGCGGAATTTTTCCGGCGAATTGACGTCAAAGAAAAACAGCCCGTCCGGGTCCAGATAATTATGGACTCCGGCAAAGCACGCGGTCAGGTCTTCCTCGGTGAGCAGATAATTCACACTGTCAAGGCAGGAGATGACCGCCCCGACCGTACCGTACAACTCAAACGACCGCATATCCTGACAGAGATACAGCGGCATTTTCTCGTCACCCGCGCGGGCATACGCCTCGGACAGCATTTCCCCGCTTCCGTCCACGCCGATCATGTCGTACCCACGGCGGGATAATTCCCGCGTCATTCTGCCGGTTCCGCAGGCAAGGTCCAGCACCAGCTCCGGGCGCGCGGGAAGAAAACGGTCAAACGCCGCCTCGATCCGATCCGCCCAAGCCCGGTAGTCGATCTCCGCGTTCAGCTTATCATATACCCGCGCAATTGCGCGGTACCCTTCACAGCCGATCATTTGCCCTGTCTGTCCTCTTCGTCAAGACGATCCAACACCTGCGCGTAACCGTCGTTTCCGTACTTGAGACTGCGGTTGACACGGCTGATGGTTGCGGTACTGAGTCCGGTCTTCTCCGCGATCTCATTATAAACAGTATTGTCCCGCAGCATTCTTGCCGCGCGCATCCGTCTCGACATTTCCTGCAATTCGGAAACGGTGCAGAGGTCTTCAAAAAAGTCGTAGCACTCCTCAACATTCCTGAGTGACAGGATCCCGCGGAAGAGATAGTCCATCTCGGCGTCCTTCAGTTTGCTCGCCATAGGAGCCCTCCTTTATTTCTTTATTCTTTTATCATTCTAACACTTTCACATACTAAAGTAAATACTTTTTGCAAATTTTCTTGACAAGCCCTGCCCCGTATGTTATAATGTACAGGTACATTCCGTGAGGGAGTAATTGGCGCCTCGGCGCGGACAAGTCAACATACTGACGGGGGACCGTCTGGCTTGTTCTTGACAGTGAGACTCATGTGTGGCACACGCCGCATGTGGGTTTATTTTTTATGTAAGGAGAATTGACATGGGTATCGGAGATCTGATTTCCTCTTCCCTGACCGGAGCCGGGTTGCCGGAGCTTCTGGTCTATCTGGTTTTCCTTGGCGTGGGACTGGTCATGATCATCAAAGGCGGCGACTGGTTCGTGGACGCGGCATCGTGGTTTGCGGAGATTTCCGGGATCCCGAAGCTGATCGTCGGCGCGACCGTTGTCAGTCTGGCAACCACGCTTCCGGAGCTGCTCGTTTCCCTGTTCGCCGCGGCGGACGGGCACCGGATGCTCCTTTCGGGTGCCTCCGCGGCAGAGGCAAGCAGCATGGTGGACATGGCGATCGGCAACGCGGTCGGTTCCGTTACCGCAAACCTCGGACTGATCCTCGGCATCAGCATGGTCTGTATGCCGGCAATCATCAAAAGAAAAGACTACGCCGTCAAAATGGCGCTGATGTCGGGTGCCGCCGTAGTCATCGTCGTGTTCGGACTGCTCTCTTACAACGGCGTGATCGGATTCGGAATCCTTCCGAGCATTCTGCTGCTCATTCTGTTTGCGCTCGCCGTCTTTGAAAACGTGCGATCTGCAAGAGCGGAAATGCAGAACGACAACGAAACCGGAGCCATTCGCCCGAAGCCCGGGAAAAAGGAGATCGGCACCAATATCGTCAAATTTCTGCTCGGTACCGTCGGGATCGTGTTCGGCGCGGATCTCCTCGTGGACAACGCAAGCCTCCTTGCGGGCTTTATGGGAGTGTCTGATCGTGTGATCTCTGTCACAATCGTAGCGATCGGCACCTCGCTTCCGGAATTTGTGACCGCAATCACGGCAATTATCAAAAAGCAGGGCTCGCTGTCCGCAGGAAACATTATCGGCGCGAATATTATCGACCTCACGCTGATCCTCCCCCTCTGCGCGCTGGTGTACGGCGGGAATCTCCCTGTTACCGAGACCGTCGCGCGGGTCGATCTTCCCGCGTCGCTGATCCTCTGCGCCGCGGCGGTTGCCCCTTCGCTCATCACAAAAAAATTCTCGCGCTGGCAGGGGGTATTCATGCTTTGCCTGTATGCCGGCTATCTGGTGCTGACCACGGTGATCGTTGCCTGACGGATTTTTTCCGAACTCACAAAACCCGCCGCGTCCCAAAGGGACGCGGCGGGTTTTCGGATTTCACGCTAATTATTCCATTCCGAGGACTGCGGCACCGACGATGCCCGCATCATTGCCGAGTCTGGCAATGCGGATCTCGGTGTTTTCCGCGTGACCGACACCGTATTGCTCGCGGCGGACGCGCTTGGTCAGCATATCAACGAGAAGCTGTCCCTCGCCGGAAATCCCTCCGCCGATGGAAATCACCTCCGGCTGGAAGATGTTGATCATGTTGGTCACGCCGCAGGCGAGGTAATCCATGTAGGTATCCACGACCTCTTTGCCCGCTTCGTCACCGGCACGGAACGCCTGGAACGCCGTGCGTCCCGTTACCTTGCCGCGCTCTTTCACAAGATCCGACATCATGGTCTTGCGTCCGGTCTTTTCGCACTCCTCCAGTTTTTCGCGGGTCATGCGGATCAGCGCCGTTGCAGAGGAATACGCTTCCCAGCAGCCGCGTCTGCCGCAGGTACATTTTTCCCCGCCGAACGCAATCACGGTGTGACCGGGTTCCGCTCCCGCTCCGTTGAAGCCGGAATAGACCTTATGGTCAATGATGACGCCCCCGCCGACACCGGTACCGAGCGTAACCATGACGGAATCGGCAGTTCCCTGTCCGGCTCCGGCAATCGCTTCGCCCCATGCCGCGGCGTTTGCATCGTTCTCCACAAAAACCTGTTTGCCGTCAAGCTGTTCCGAAAGCATACGGGCAATCGGAAATTCCTCGAACGGCAGGTTGTTCGCGTATTTGACCACGCCTTCCTTCGCGTTGATCATGCCGGGAGACGCAACACCCACCGACAGGATGTCGGAGAACGCAATCCCCGCGTCCTCTGCCACCTTGCGGCAAAGATCCGCCATGTCCTTCACAATTTCAGCGCCGGGACGGGTCGCGCCGGTCGGCACGCTGTCCTTGCGCACGATATGATATTCGTCGTTGACGATTCCGACGGCAATATTGGTACCGCCAAGATCAATACCGATTCGATACATACTTTTTCACCTCTCCGGGATCCTGTCGATCCCGTTTCATTATACCCTGACGGAGGACGTTTGTCAATCCTATTTGCCCCCGGTCCGACATATTTTTACACTTTCAGTACACACCGCAAAAAACGGGATACCTGAAAAAACTCAGAGCACAGGATATAAGCTCCTTCCATGCAAAAACCGCAAATTCAGGCTTTCTTTTCGATCGCCGCGGGTTGCCGGAGAATCGCCGCAATGGTCTCCGGGTCAAACTTCGGCTGACGGTCATAGGTATAAAGTCCGTTCTTCTCCTGCTCCACGTCGGTCAGTTGGGTGTAGCAGAGTCCGCCCATTTTGGGATCGTTCAGGAGTGCCTCGGTGAGCCCGCGGAAACGGGCAACCACTTCATCGGGCGCTTTGGGGGTCTCGCCGTAGCCCCAGCCCGCTTCGCCCGCCTCGGGTGCCCACCAGGTTCCGCCGTATTCGGAAACAAAGGTGAACGGCTTGCGGCAGGGCTGACCGGGATTGAGGCAATGCAGGTCGGGAGTGTTTTCCCCGCCGTTCGGCTCCAGCCATTCCTTCCGGAACTTTTCGGGATCCTGCTCGTAGCAGTGCAGGTCGTAAATGTCCGTCACGCCGTCCGAGTGTACCCAGCCGGAGGCGTCGATGTACAGGCGCGTCGGGTCATAGGCGCGGGTCAGTCCCGCGAGCATCCGGGTAAAGGAATCCTGCGTGTTGGGCTGTGTTTCATTGAGCGGGCACCAGCCGATGATGGCGGGATGATTGAAGTCGCGCTTCAGGACCTCCAGCCATTCGGGGAGGATCGCACCCCAGCCGTAATCCGCGCCGATGTTGGCGCCCCAGTTGGGAAATTCGCCCCAGACAATATAGCCGAGCGTATCGCAATAGTAAAGGAACCGTTCCTCGAATACCTTTTCGTGCAGGCGCGCGCCGTTGAAGCCCATCTCCATGGAGCGGAGAATATCGCCCTTCAGGGCTTCATCGGTCGGAGCGGTGTAGATGCCGTCCGGATAGAACCCCTGATCCAGCACAAGACGCTGGAACACGGGACGGTCGTTGAGATACAAGATTCCGTCAACAAGACCGATAGAGCGCATTCCGAAATAGGAAGTCAGGGTGTCGTCCCCGACCGTGAGAACCAGATCATACAGTTCGGGCTTGCCGACGTCCCAGAGGTGAAGTTCGTCCAGTGCAATCGTGAGCACCGCGCGGGACTTCTCAATAACCGCCGTGTCCATGCCGACCGTCTTTCCGTGATAGGTCGCGGTCGCTTTCACCGTCAGACCGTCCACAGCACCGCAGGTGAACACCTCGGCACAGAGGGTCTTCTTGTGAATATCGGGATAGAATTTGGTTGTGACAATGTGGGCGGCCGGGACACATTCGCACCAGACCGTCTGCCAGATGCCCGTGGTACGGGTATAGAAGCAGCCTGCCGACGCATAATTGTTTGACTGCTTGCCACGCGGCTGATGATCGTCTTTGGAGTAATCTTCCGCATGGATGACGAGGAGCCCCTTGCCGTCCGCGAGAAAATCGGTCAGGTCAACGGTAAACGAGCTGTAACCGCCCGTATGGGTACCGGCGAGTTTTCCGTTTACAAATACATCGGCACGGTAATCGCACGCTCCAACGTGCAGAAGCACGCGGTTTTCGTTCTCCAGCCAGTCTCCCGGGAATTCCACTTCCCGGCGGTACCACGAAGTGAAGCAGTAGTCAATGTCGCCGATGCCGGAAAGCACACTCTCGCGGCAGAACGGAACCGTGATCTTCCCCTTGAAGTCCTCCGGTTTCCCTTCCGCCAGCCCGCGGGCGTAGCCGCTGTTGCCGTTGTCGGTTACGTAGTCCCACGCACCGTTGAGGTTCATCCATTTTTCTCTGACCGCGCCGGGGCGCGGGTATTCGGGTCTCGGAATGCTCATATGTTTTTCCTCTCAAAGATTCTTTAATTCAGGTGACGGTATATTCTCTTACCACTGCGGCATTCTGTCAAACCGGAAGCCCGTTTCGGGGTGGCGGACAATGTTCCGCCATGCGGTCTTGACGGTCGGATCCCCGGTGGCGGGACGGAAGACGAGCAGAATGTGATTGAGCCCGGATTCCAGTTCAATGTCGGGGTAGGTAGCCCTTCCGTTCTCGGAGACTGCGTGCCCGATATGCCGCCCGTTGATGTACAGGTCGGTCGCTCCGTCGGCATACACGTCAAGGAAGGTCTGCGCGCCGGGGTCGGGAATTGCCTGGTCGGAACCGAAGTTCTTACGGACGGACGGAGAATTCAGTCGGCTGTACATATACACGGGTGCACCATCAGCGGACACCGCGGCAAACACGCCGTCAGCGGCTTCCGCCTCGTGGAAGCTGCCGTCAAAGAGAATCGGGGAATATTCCATCCGTTCGGTCTGATATGCGCAGAGCTCCAGCTTTTCTTTCAATTCCGCGTCGGTCAGTTTCCCGGAGAAAAAGTACGCAATCTCGGGGTAGCCCTTGCCGGACGGGTTGGTGTCCACGACAGCGTCGCCGTGAAGCGGGCTTTGCTTGCCCTTCATCGGATCGTCGCCGAGCGAGCGGCGAAGCTGATTTTCAAACCGGCGGAAGCGGTCACGCTCCACGGACACCGGGTGGAAGGCCGAGAAATACACTCTTCCCTTTCCGTAAGCAAACCAGCCGGCAAGCAGTTCATGCGGCAGTTTTTCGCCGTAGCAGAAGCGTGTCGCGGTATAGGCGCGGAGAATTTCGGTCCTGCCGTAACCGGGCCACATACTGTAAATACAGCTTTCCGGCGAGGTTTCAAGAAGAGGATGAAGAACCTTTGCGGGGCGGATGACGAATTCCGAAATTGTCTGATCCGCCGTTCCCGCCTTGCAATAGGTAAAGCGTTCGTAGCCGCAGAGGTCCGCGTCGGAAACGCCGGCGTTGGTCGCGTCATTCTCATGCTTCACGCAGTTCCACGTACCGAGCCGTTCCGTATGGGTGCGGAAGCGGATGCCGGTTACCTCGGTGATGACATCCAGTGTATGGCGGGACGCGCGGAAGACAAGCGCATTCGCCCCGTCCTTTGCCGCGCCGAGCGCCGCGCGGAGCTTTGCATCGGTTATGCTGTCGGCAAACACGCACTTTACGGGTGCAGGATATTTTTCCGCGCTCCAGCCATCTGCATAAGCCAGCAGATTGCGGATGAGCTTCATTGCCGCGGGAATGGTGCGGAAGCGGTCGGAAACATTCATCTGGCAGGAGACGATGAGTCCCTTGCCCTCTCTTGCTTCAAAGAGCGGCGTGGATTCGAGGTCGCCCGTGCCGAAGCCGCCCTCACCCGCATCGAGGAGCGGCTTCATGTAGGAGCCGTCATCCTTGCGGTACATGAAGGTGGTTACATAGCCGTCACCGGACAGGAGCGAATACGGATCGTCCGACCAGAAGCCCAGTTCCTTCTCGTCAATTCCGCGGAATACGGGATGTCCGTCTGCACGGAAGAACGCCGTCTGCATCTGCTTCGGTTCGAGCACCAGTCCCGGGAAGAGCGACACACGCTGTTCAAAGACGAGCACGCGTCCGCCGCGCGACGCAAATTCGCGCGCTGCCGTGTTGAGGCGGCTGCCCTCGGTGACTGCATTCTTTTCCACGACAAGCAGGCGATAAGCGGACAGATCGTCGGTTTCGTTACGGTAATCCGCATGGATTCCCGCCGAGCGGAAAAGCTCGCGGAAGTATCCGGCGCCGATTACGCAGACCGAAGAAGAAACAGGCGCAAGCACGGGGGCTTCGAGCCAGACCGTCTTATTCCAGTCGTCAAGCACCCTGCCATCGGAAGAAAGCGCCGTGACAAACAGCTCGCACTCCCCGCCTGCATCCGACGCGGGAACGGTCAGGGTCACATCCGAGGTATACCCCCTTGCGACCGAGAAATCCGCCTTGGCGGAAGCAAGCACCGCGCCGTCCTTGCGGAAGCCGACGGTAATCTTCCCCGCCGCATCCGCGGCGGTGTCGTTGACAAGCGTCAGGGAGATCCGGTGTTCGGCTCCTGCCAGATAACCCGTCCGCCGCGACAGGCAAAGCGCCGCGAAAGGACGGAACGCATGACGGATCAGTTCCCAGCCGGGCTGGGTCCAGTAGCCCTTCCCCGGCTTCCAGAATTCAAATTCCGACGCGCCCTCGTGCGCGTATAGCGGCTTCATGCCGGGCACGGTGTAATCATCGTAGGTAAACTCGTGTTCTTCATTGCGCCGCAGGTTCATGAGGCAGGAGACATTCCACTGCCCGAGGCAAAGCACCCCGTTCGCGCGTCCGTCCTCGTCGATCCATGCCACGTCATTGGCGGAAGCCGTGCTGACATCGCGGTAATTGCTGTATCCGCGGTCGCCGGCAAACTGCACAGAGTTATTGGGGCCCGCGTAGTGGAAGTTGCCGACCTCGCCGCAGTGGAGCGGCTGTGTTCCGTCCCACCAGCCGATGCCGGAGCATTCCTTGCCGTAGTGACGGCTGATGACCTCCAGCTCCTTCTCGTTCCAGAGCGAGGTATCGCCCTCGTGGTACGCGGGACGCGTCGGGTCCTCGCGGTTGAACTGATGTCTCACACGGTCAAGCTCGATCCGGAGCATCCGGTCGTCCGCGTCGCAGCCCCAACGCATTTCGTTGGCGCAGCTCCACATAAGCACCGACGGGCTGTTCTTGTCGCGCTTGATAAAATCGGAAATGTGGCGGCGGAGGTGATCCCAGTACTCCGCGGTACTGCTTGCCTGCATGCCGCCGGAGCCGTGTGCCCCCGTCTCGCCGATAATATAGATACCCCATTCGTCCGCAAGATCCATGACGAGCTTGGGATGAGGATGGGTATGGAGGCGCGAGGCGTTCAGCCCCGTATCCTTCATCATGGAGAACCACTTTTCAATCCATTCCTTCACACAGGAGAAGCAGGTCACGGTGTGTCCCCAGTCGGCAAACAGGTGGACGGGGTGACCGTTGAGCATGACGTGCTTTCCGTCGATCCACACCTCGCGGAAACCGAACCGCTCGGTCATGGTATCCACGGTTTCTCCGTTTTCGGAAAGTGTCGAAACAAGGCGGTAGAGGTAGGGGTGGAACGCGTCCCAGAGTTCCGGAGACTCCCACCTGACCGTGACCTCGGCGCGTGCTTCGTCAAAGCGCGGAACCGTTACGGTAAGAACGGGGACCGACACGCCGGCGCTTCCGTCGCGCCAGCCGCTGACGGTCGGATGAATCGTCACAGTACGGGCGGTCTTTCCGAGGTTCTTCACGGTATACCGGAGCGTCAGCGTTTTTTCTCTGACAGAGGTCACGATGGTCACGTCGTCGAGATAGACCTCGTTCTTTTCAATGAGGTACACGTCCTGCCAGATGCCGAACAAACCCGCCGTAATGAAGTTGCCGGAGGGCCAGAGATGCCGCCCCGTATCACTGCGTTCGTAGTCTTCAAGCAGAATGGCGAGGGTGTTCTCCCCCTCGTCGAGGTAATCGGTGAGATCGACCTCCTGCGGGAGCATATTCTCCCGGCAGAGCTTCACGTTTCTGCCGTTCAGATAGATCCACGCCTTGGGTCCGAGCGCTTCGCAAACGAGAAAATACCGTTTACCGGGCGTTTTGTGTACCGTCAGCTTTCTCTTCACCCACGCGGCATGGGCAAGAGACCACTTGCGGGGATAGTGAAAGGTGTCAAACAGATTTTCGCATCTGTCCGAAATGAACTTCTTCGGGGACAGTCCCGACGGGTGGAAAAACTCGTCCCCGCCGTACATGATTCCGTCACCGGGGACGTTGTAGTAGGAGGGCACGAGATACTTCCCTTCCTCCCAACCGTCCGTCGGAATCTGATTGTGGGGATAGGTTTCCTTGTAGATCGGGTAAAAATCCCACCAGCCGTTAAGGCAGGTCGGGCTGTCAAAACGATAGATCATACGCTTCTCCTCTGACCGCAGGTGCGGTAATATGTGCCGCCGTGCGGCAAAGGGGATTCATCTTTGAGGATGCTGCTGCGTTACAGCTCGCAGAGCCCGTGTACGACCGGGCGGATTGCCGCATACGCATCACGGTAGATGCGGTAATACTTTTCGTATTCCGCCGTGTGTGCCGGGTCCGGCTTCTGCTCGGTCTTGGTACGGATTGCCGCCGCGCAGGCTTCCGGGACATCGCGGTAGGCTCCCGCTCCCGTTGCCGCAAGCAGTGCCGCGCCGAGCGCGCCGCCGTCGTTGGACTGGGGCGTGATGACCGTGCAACCGAACACGTCGGCAAGCATCTGCCGCCAGAGCGGGCTGGACGCGCCGCCGCCGCAAGCCATCATGCTGTCCGCGCGAATGCCGGATTCTCCGAAGATCGTGAGGCAATCGCGGAGCGAGAAGGTCACGCCCTCCATCACCGCGCGGAGCATATCCGCCTTGGTATGCTTTGCGGAAAGCCCCAGAAACGCGCCGCGCGCAAACGGATCGAGGTGCGGCGTTCTCTCGCCCATGAGGTACGGGAGATACAGAAGCCGGTCGGAGCCGATCGGCACCTCTGCCGCTTCCCCGTCCATAATCTGATACGGGTCAACACCGGCAGCGCTTGCCTGCGTCTTTTCCGTGTCACAGAAATTATCGCGGAACCATTTGAGCGAAAGTCCCGCCGCCTGCGTCACGCCCATGACGTGCCATTCGCCCTTCACCGCCGAGCAGAAGCTGTGAATTCTGCCCTTCGGGTCGCGGCAGAGCGCGGGAGTATGCGCAAACACGACACCCGACGTGCCGATGGTAGTAAAGGCTTTGCCTGCGGTCACGACGCCGCAGCCGACCGCGCTTGCCGCGTTGTCGCCAGCGCCGCCGACGACGGGGATGCCTGCCACAATGCCGCACGCCTCTGCCGCCGCGCCCGTCACGATGCCGGTGACCTCGCTGGACTCATATACTTTTCCGAGAAGCGATTTATCCAGGGATAGTGCCGACAGCACCTCGTCTGACCAGTCGCGCGCTGCAATGTCGAGCAGCTGCATTCCCGACGCGTCGGAGACCTCGGTCGCCTTTTCGCCGGTCAGCATAAACCGGATATAATCCTTGGGGAGCAGGATGGTCACGCACTTGTCGAACACCTCCGGCTCGTGGTTTCTCACCCAGAGGATCTTTGACGCGGTAAAGCCGGTCAGTGCGGGAGCAAGCGTGATGTCCATCAGGCGATCCGCGCCCACAAGACGGGTGATCTCCGCACACTCCTCTGCCGTGCGCTGATCGCACCAGATGATGGAGCGGCGCAGAACATTCCCGTTCTTGTCGAGCATCACAAGTCCGTGCATCTGCCCGGAAAGCCCGATGCCGCCGATTTCATTTGCGTCGATTTCCGCCGTGACGGCACGGATGCCCTCTCTGACGGCACGCCACCAATCGGCGGGGTCCTGCTCTGCCCAGCCGTTCTTTGGCTGATACAGAGGATACTCCTCCGTGTGCGACGCGAGCTTCTTTCCCAGAACGTCGGTCAGCATGACCTTGGTTCCGGAGGTACCGATGTCGATACCGATATAATATTTCTTCGTCATAGCGATCCTCAGTTACCGAACAGGATCGAGTTGACCGTGTTCTCCAGATATTCCTGTCTGCCGCTTGCCACAGAGGAAACGACCTCGCCCTTCTCGAGCGCGTATGCTTCCAGCTCTTCCATGGTCACGTTTCCGTCCACGATCTTCTTGCCGATGCCGGTCTTGTAGCTTGCGTAGCGTTCCCCGACAAACTTGTCAATGGTGCCGTCTTCCATGATCTCCATCGCCTTGCGCAGGCCGAGCGCGAAGGTATCCATACCCGCGATATAGGAGAGCACGATGTCCTCCGGCGTAAAGGAGCCGCGGCGGGTCTTGGCGTCAAAGTTGAGACCGCCGTTGGTAAAGCCGCCCGCACGGAGCACTTCGAGCATACAGAGCGTTGCGTCGTAGACATTGGTCGGGAACTGATCGGTGTCCCAGCCGAGGTTGGGGTCGCCCTGGTTTGCGTCGATGGAACCGAACGCGCCGTTCACCCGCGCGGTCGCCAGCTCATGCTGGAAGGTGTGTGCCGCAAGCGTTGCGTGGTTGGCTTCGATGTTGAGCTTGAAATCCTTGTCAAGTCCGTACTTGCGCAGGAAGCCGAGCACGGTTGCCGCGTCGAAATCGTACTGATGCTTGGTGGGTTCCTTCGGCTTGGGTTCGATGTAGAAATCGCCCGTAAAGCCGATCTTTCTGCCGTAATCGACCGCCAGGTGCATGAGGCGCGCCATGTTGTCCAGCTCCAGTCCCATATCGGTATTGAGCAGGGTCTCATAGCCCTCGCGTCCGCCCCAGAACACATATCCGTTGCCGCCGAGAGCGACCGTGGTTTCCAGCGCCTTCTTGATCTGCGCCGCCGCGAACGCGAACACGTCTGCATAGGGAGAGGTTCCTGCGCCGTGCATATAACGCGGATGATTGAAGCAGTTTGCGGTGCCCCAGAGGAGCTTCTTGCCGTTCTTCTCCATACCCGCCTTGATGTAATCACGCATCACGTCGATGTTGGCATTGGTTTCCTTCAGCGTTGCCGCCTCGGGCGCAATGTCGCGGTCATGGAAGCAGAAATAATCGACGGACAGCTTGTTCATCAGTTCAAACGCCGCATCCGCTCTCGCCTTGGAGATCGCCATGGGGTCGCTCTCACCGAAATTCTTGACAAAGGTGCCGCGGCCAAACATATCGGTGCCGTCGGCGCACATGGTGTGCCACCAGGAAAGGGCGAACCGGAGCTGCTCGCGCATCTTCTTGCCGCCGATCATCTCGTCGGGGTTATAGTAACGGAAAGCGAACGGATTTTTCGACTTGGGTCCCTCGTACTTGATAACGGGAACGTTTGCAAAATATTCCATAACAATCTCCTTTTCGGATATAAATTTCGGTTGAATCGGGTGCCGCGGAACCGCGCGGCACATCTATCCCAATTATAAGAAAAATAACGATCTTTGTCAAGGGAAATACCGGAGATTGAGGGGAAGAAAATACTCGGAGGAACAAAATAGCGCGGGGCGAAAAAAGAAGAGAGCGGACAAAAGAAAGCCGCCCCGAAGGGCGGCTTGGAAATCTGAAATTGAGACGGCGAAGATTACTTCACAATATCCCCGTCGGTGCAGTGAATGGTATAGGGACCCGTATCGGTATCCCAACCGGATGCTTTTGCCACTGCGCCCCACTGTGCCATCGTTCCCTTAAACGTGATGCTTGTAAGGCTCGTGCAACCGGAGAACACACCGTCGCCGATGCTGATTACTCCATACGGGATCACAATACCGACAAGGCCCGCACAACCGGAAAACACTTCGTTACCAATATACGTCACGCTGTCCGGAATCGTGATATCAGTAAGGCTCCTGCATCTGGAGAACGCTTCACTGTCGATCCTCTCCACGCTCTTTCCGAGCGTAACACTTACAAGGCCCATGCAGTCGTAAAACGCCTTCATACCGATACGCGTCACACCGTCTCCAATCGTGACACTTGCGAGGTTCGTACATCCGCAGAACGCTCCCACGCCAATACCCGTCACCCCGTCCGGGATCGTGATGCCGGTCAGCCCCGTGCAGCCATAGAACGCATATTCGCCGATACTCGTCACGCTGTCCGGAATCGTGATACCGGTCAGCCCCACGCAGGCGTAAAACGTATGGTCGCCAATGCTCGTCACACCATCCGGAATGGTAATGCCTGCAAGGCGGGAACAGCCTTCAAACGCTCCGGCACCGATGCTTGTCACGCTCTCCGGGATTGTGATGCTTACCATGCTTGCGCAATTGTCAAACGCCCCATTGCCGATACTCGTCACACCGTCCGGGATTGAGACGCTTGTGATATGATTGCAAAAACTGAATGCATAATTGCCGATGCCGGTCACACCGTCCGGAATCACAAGCTCGGTAATCAACTGTCCGTTCAGATACAGATTGAACGTATCGCCCGACGGATCGAATGCATAATCCTCAAATCTGATGGCACACCATTTGGCAAGGTCTGTTATATAAACGTTTGTCAGATTGCGGCAGAAGAAGAATGCGCCGCCTCCGATGTCCGTCACACTGTCCGGAATCGTAATGCTTTTCAGCGCGCAAGCGTCAAACGCCCCTTTGCCGATGCTCGTTACGCTGTCCGGAATGATAACTCCGGTCAGATTCCCGCAACCGGAAAATGCGCGTTCGCCGATTGCCGTGACGGTATAACCGTCAGGACTATGTTTGGGAATCACCACTTCCGTGTCGATACAGGTTCCCATGCCGACCAGCGTACAGGTTGTCCCATCGGCATTCAGAGAAAATTCCAATCCTGCCGATCCGATTGGCTCGGTCAGGGTATCCCGATAAGAATCGCCGCAGACGGAACAGGTATGTTCTGTGTAGCCCTGATCTTTCTTGGTCGGTGGAACTACATTATCAACATAAATATGCCCCTTTGCGTCAATCTTGCGCGTTTCCTTTTTGCCGCAGTCGGAGCACACGTGCTCCTCCTCGCCGTCCTCGGTGCAGGTTGCCTCTTTTGCGATCTTCCAATCGCCGAAGGTGTGCGTGTGAGACGTATCCGTGGCGGATTCGCGGGTCGTTTCCTGCGGCTTGTTTCCGTTACAGGACACAAGCACTACACAACAGAAAAGCAAAAGACCGATCAATAGCAACGACAAGCACTTTTTCATTACAATTCCTCCAAATGGTATTTATTGGGATACTTTTATTGTAATTCATATTTATGTATCTGTCAAGGGTTTTCGACAATCCGTTTCAAAAAAAGCGAACAAATTTTCCGCCCTCAAAAATCCCGTTTATTTTCCTGCCATGACGGCAGATCGGGTAACATAACTTTCTCCCCGGAATTCTCAATTTCGCTTGTAATTCCGACCGGACGATTGAATAACGGAAACTTAAAAAAGCCGCCCCGAAGGGCGGCTGGAAGATTTGAAACGGAAGGAATCGAAAATTACTTTTTGATGTCCCCGTCGGTACAGTGGACAGTGTAGGCGGTGTCATTGAGATCCCATTGATCTGCCTTTGCGATTGCTTCCCACTCTGCCATGGTTCCCCCGAATTCAATCTCCGTCAGATTCCGGCACCACGCAAACGCATTGTCTGCAATGGAAGTCAAGCCGGCGGAAATCCGGATATACGTCAGTTTTGCACAACGGTAAAACGCACTTGCACCAATGTTTGTCACACTGTCGGGAAGAACAATCTTTGTCAGTCCGTTGCAATCGGAGAATGCGGAATCGGCAATGACTGTTCCGCCCGTGACCACGACTTCCTGCAAGGACTGCGGGACAGCGCTTGAATCCTCCGAACCGAAGAAATACCCGAGATTCGCTTGTGCAGTCTCATCCCCGGTAGCGCCGATAAACGGAATTGTGATTTTCACAAGACCCGTACAACCCGCAAACACGTCGGACCCGATGCTCGTTACGCTGTCAGGAATCATAATAGCGGTCAGGCTCACGCAATAGGAAAATGCCCTGTTACCGATTCTCGTCACACTCTCCGGAATTGTAACCCCGGAAAGAGCAGAACATCTGTAAAACATTTCCTCGCCGATTTCCGTCACGCTGTCCGGAATCGTGATACTTGTGAGGCTTATGCAATTCTGGAACGCAGAACTGCCAATGCTCGTCACGCTGTCCGGAATTGTGATGCTTGTGAGGCTTATGCAACCGTAGAACGCAGAATCGCCAATGCTCGTCACACCATCCGGGATCGTAATGCTCTCAAGGTATGTGCATTTACTGAACGCCCACTCACCGATACTCGTCACGCTGTCCGGAATTGTGATGCTTGTGAGGCTTGTGCAACCGTAGAACGCAGAATCGCCAATGCTCGTCACGCTGTCCGGAAGCGTGATGCTCTTCAGACCCTCACACCCCTCAAATGCGGCAAAGCCAATTCTTGTAACGGTATCCGGGAGCGTTATGCTTTGAAGGTATTTGCACTGATAGAATGTATAACTCCAGATTGCGGATGCATTCGTAACCACGATCTCCCGCAAGCTGAATGGGACATTATACTGTTGATCCCGAACGTCGCAATAGGAGAAAAAGTATGCCAGATACTTTTTCCCTGATCCGTCTTGGTTTGCACCGACAAACGGAATCGTCATCCGGGTAAGTCCTGAACATCCTGCAAAAACACTGCTTCCAAAGCCCTTCACACTATCGGGAACCGTAATTTCTGTGAGTTCCCAGCAATCTTTGAATGCAGAAGAAGCAAGCAGTTTTGTTCCGTCTTTCACAACATAGGAACCGGATATATCGTTTTTTGTGTCAATCAGATACTTCCCGATGTATAGAACTCCGTTCTCCCAATTGTTTGAATCGTTGTAATACCCCGTGCCGGAGAACGCATAATCGCCAATGCTCGTCACGCTGTCCGGAATCGTGATACTTTTGAGAGCCTCGCAACCGTAAAATGCATCACCGCCAATGCTCGTCACGCTGTCCGGAATCGTGATGCTTGTGATGCTTTCGCAACCGGTGAACGCATAATCGCCAATACTCGTCACCGGCAAGCCTTCATAAACCGACGGAATCACGACATCCGTATCCCTGCAGGTACCCATACCCAATACTTCGGCGGTCTGTTCCTTTTCATGAACGCGGAACGACAACCCGTCGGACCCGAGCGGATTCGTATAGGCGTCCCGGTAAAAATCGCCGCAGACGGAACAGGTATGTTCTGTGTAGCCCTGATCTTTCTTGGTCGGCGGAACTACATTATCAACATAAATATGCCCCTTTGCGTCAATCTTTCTCGTTTCCGTTTCCCCGCAGGCACAGGAACGTGCTTCCTCACCGTCCTCGGTGCAGGTTGCCTCTTTTACGATCTTCCAATCGCCGAAGGTATGTGTGTGAGACGTATCCGTGGCGGATTCGCGGGTCGTTTCCTGTGATTTATTGCCATTGCAGGACACAAGTACTACACAACAGAAAAGCAAAAGACCGATCAATAACACCGACATGCACTTTTTCATTGCAATTCCTCCAGATGGTATTTATTGGGGTACCTTCATTGTAATTCGTTTTTTTGCCGAAGTCAAGTGTTTTCGACAATCCGTTTCAAAAACAGCAACCAAATTCTCTGCCCTCAAATCATTCCGGTTATCTTCCGGCAATCACGGCACACCGGGTGACGTAATTCTCCCCGGAATCCTCATTTCCCGCTTGCAATCCCGTTCCGCTTATTGTATAATGGGAGTATAAATCTTTTCAAGTGAGGAAATGCTATGCCGATCACATACAATCAGGAAAAGAAGCTGTTCAAGCTGGACACGGCGACCTCGTCCTACATTTTGCAGGTATTTGAGGAAGGGTATCTGATTCATCTGTACTACGGTGCGAGAATCCCCGACGACAACCTGACCGAGCTCCGCATTGTGGCGTTCGACCATTCCGCGTTCGAGCCGAATAACGCGCGGGTCAAAAGCTGGGAATTCTCCCCCACGATCTCGCCGCTGGAATATCCCGCATCGGGCACCGGCGACTTCCGCATCCCCGCGTTTACGGTCAAGGCGCCCGAGGGCAACACGGCGACCGACCTGCGGTATCTCACGCACCGCATACTTAAGGGCAAAAAACCGCTCGAAGGGATCCCCGCCCTGTACGTCAACTCCGACGACGAGGCGGACACGCTGGAGGTCGATCTGATCGACAGACTGACCGGCGTTGTCGTAACGGTTTCCTACACGGTGTTCAACAACACGGGAGCGATGACGCGGTCCGCCTACGTCCGCAACACGGGCAAGGCACCGGTGGAGCTGAAAACCGTCATGAGCGCGTCGGTCGAACTGAACGGCGCGGACTTCCGCATGATCCATCTCTGGGGACGCTACGGCAAGGAGCGTACCTACACGGAACAGCCCCTGCACCACGGCATTCAGGGTTTTGAATCCCGCCGCGGCTCGTCAAGTCATGAGTACAATCCCTTTGCGGCGTTCGCAAAGAACAACGCCTCGGAGGACTACGGCGAGGTCTACGGCTTCAATCTCGTCTGGAGCGGCAGCTTTTCGATCGAGGCGCAGGCGGATTCCTACGACAACACCCGCGTCAATGTGGGTATCAACTACAAGGATTTCAGCTGGCTTCTGAAGCCCGGCGAAGGGTTCCAGGCGCCCGAAGTGGTCATGGTCTACACGGCCGAGGGCATCGGCGAAATGAGCCGGATCTATCATCGCCTTTACAACAAAAACCTCATCCGCGGCGAATGGCGGGACAAGGTGCGCCCCGTGCTCATCAACTCGTGGGAAGCTGCGTATTTCAACTTTGACGACGACAAGCTGGTCGCCTTCGCGGAGCGCGCCAAGAAACTTGGCATCGAAATGCTCGTGATGGACGACGGCTGGTTCGGACACCGCAACGACGACCACACCTCGCTCGGCGACTGGTACGTCAATGAAAAGAAACTGAAGGGCGGGCTGTCCTCGCTCATTTCCCGCGTCAAGGCGCTGGGGCTGAAATTCGGCATCTGGTACGAGCCGGAGATGATCTCCGAGGATTCGGATCTCTACCGCGCACATCCCGACTGGTGCCTGCACATAAAGGGACGCGAGCAGAGCAACTGCCGCAATCAGTACGTGCTTGACATGACGCGCAAGGAAGTGCGGGACAACATCTTCGATCAGATGTACAAGGTGCTGTCGGAAAACGACATCGACTACCTCAAGTGGGACTTCAACCGCAACCTGACCGAGGTCGGCTCCGAGGGGCTTCCCCCCGAACGGCAGACCGAGATTTACCACCGCTTTGTGCTCGGCACCTACGACCTGATGGACCGCATCACCAAGGCATTCCCGCACATCCTGCTGGAAAACTGCTCGGGCGGCGGCGGACGGTATGACCCTGCCATGCTGTATTTCTCTCCTCAGATCTGGGCAAGCGACAATACCGACCCGATCGAACGCCTCACCATACAGTTCGGCACCTCGCTCTGCTACCCCGCATCCTCCATGGGCGCACACGTTTCCGCGTCCACCCGCGCAAGTTATGAAACCAAGGGCAACGTCGCGCTGTGGGGCTCCTTCGGCTACGAGCTGGACCCGCTCAAGCTGAGCGAGGAGACCTGTGACCTCATCCGCCGCCAGATTGCGGAATATCACAAGTACTACGACCTCATCCACAAGGGCGACCTGTACCGCATTGAAACCCCGACCGAGAATCCCTGCCGCTGTGCGTGGGAGTTCGTCTCCCCGGACAAGAGCGAAATGCTCTTCACCTTTGTGATCATCCGGATCGTCAACAATCCCAAATATATGCCGCGCTTCAAGGGACTCGACCCGAACCGCTACTACCGCGAAGAGACCTCCGGTGAGGTGTATTCCGGCGCACTCCTCATGAACGCCGGGTACAACATGGTCAACTTCAGCCGTCCCGACGGCGCGTCCGACAAGCTGCACTTTGTCGCGGTGGACTGACCTGCCGGAAGAACACAAAAACTCCCGCCGCGCTTTGCGCGGCGGGAGTTGCTTATTTTTGTTTACTTCCCGAGCATCCGGACAAGGTCCGGAATTACCGGCTCAAACCGGACTCCGTACCAGTGCGACGGGTCTCCCGCCGTGCGGCGGATACAGAGAAGCGTATAATCCGCGGCGATCCTTGCCGCATCATTGACGGAAAAACCGTTCATGAGCGCACCCGTAAACGCGGAGGCGTACACGTCCCCGGTCCCGTGGCAGCCATTCTCCATCTTTTCGTGTTCATAATAATGGGTGCCGCTCTTCCCCCGGACAAAAACGCCCGTTTTCCCCGGACGATACCCGACACCGGTCAGGACGACCGTTCCGACACCAAGGCTCAACAGCCGATCGGACAGCGCGTTGATATACACCTCGTCAAAGGTCTCCCGGTATTCCGTTCCGGTCAGGAGGCACGCCTCGGTGATGTTCGGCAGAAGAATGTCCGCGTGAGCACAAAGTCTGCGCATCCGCTCCGCAAACGCCATATCAAAGCCGGGGTACAGCTTTCCGCCGTCCGCCATCGCGGGATCGACGATTTTCAGCCCACCCTCCGTCAGCATTGTACTGAATATCTCCTCCACCAGTTCAATCTGGCGCGCACTGCCGAGGTAGCCGGTATATACCGCATCAAACAGAATGCCTTCCTTCTTCCAATGCGCGAGAATCCCGGGGATGTCGTCCGTCAGATCGCGGAAAGTATACCCGGTGAATCCGCCGGTATGGGTGGACAAGACCGCAGACGGGAGCACGCAGGTCTCCACGCCGCAGGCGGAAATAATCGGCAATGCAACGGTCAGGGAGCATTGCCCCACGCAGGAAATGTCCTGCACGGTCAGAATACGCGGCTGCTTCATTTTTCGATTCTCCGATCAGATCTTCACTTCAAACCGTCTTCCGCACTTGGGGCAGACGACGGTGTGCTTTCCTTTGCGCTTGGGCAGGCGGAGCGTCACCCGGCATCCGGGGCAACGGCGGTACACGTACGTTTTGCGGTCGCGGACGCGATTCCCCTGCAGCTTAAAAAAGCCCTTGAACGCATTCCATTTGCGGAGAAACGCCCGGTTTTCGCGGGAACGCTTTTCCTTGTTGCGCGACATACAGCGGAACATTCCGTACCACAGGATCAGAAGATCGAGCGCGTACAGGATGATGTACACCACATGGAGACCCGCGATCATGAAGATCCACGCGACAATGAGGAGCGCCAGCGCGACCCACATCAGAAATGTATAAAATTCGTCGTTTCCGTTTCTGCCGTACATAAACGCGGCAAAACGATCCTTCAGTTTCATCACACAGCCTCCCTTCGTTCCTTTTATTCTATTATAGACGGTATGTGCGTAATGTCAAGGGAAGCAGAGAAAATTTCACAGACTTGATTTCTTTGCAAACAGTTCATATATAGAAAAAACGCAAAAAATATAGAGAAAACGTGCAAATTATTCATTATCCTTGACAAAATGTGTTACACATTGTACAATATAATAAGCTTTTCAGAATAAAAACCGAGAGGTATCTCATGTCGTTTTTACATATGAAAGGGGTTGCAGTCCCCCACCATAAGAACACAGCAGGGGCGGAGCCGGTCAGGATGCCGCCCCCTGCCATGGTTGTTTTGCCGATGGTCATGCACATCGGCGCCCCCGCCGTGCCGACCGTCAAAGTGGGCGACACGGTGAGAGTCGGCGAAAAGGTTGCCGACTCGTCCGGGTTCATTTCGTCGCCGGTACACGCAAGCGTTTCCGGGGTCGTCAAAAAGCTGGATCCGGTGCTGCTTTCCAACGGCAACCGGGTCCCCGCCGTCTGGATTGAATCGGACGGCAAAATGACACCGAGCCGCGCAAAATACGCACAGAAGCAGTTCATCGCCTCAAAAGAAGATTTTCTCCGCGCGGTGAAAGACAGCGGAATCGTCGGACTCGGCGGCGCGGGGTTCCCCACCATCGGCAAGCTGACATTCCCGGAAACCGCCGCTCCGGATACGGTCATCATCAACGGTGCGGAGTGCGAACCGTTCATCACGAGCGACACCCGCACCATGCTTGACCGTCCCGACGAAATCATTTGCGGGCTGGAACTGCTCCGCGACTATCTCGGTGTCCGGCACTTCATCATCGGCATCGAGGCAAACAAGCCGGACTGCATCCGCTATTTCCGGGAGGTCAAGATCGAGGGTGCGGACTTCCGTGTAAAGGTTCTGCCCCCCGTTTATCCGCAGGGCGCGGAAAAGGTGCTCATCCACCGCACGACAGGACGAATCGTCCCGGAGGGCAAACTGCCGATTGACGTGGGCGTAATCGTGCTCAACTGCACGACCGTTGCCGCGCTTGCGGACTACATCCAGACCGGCATGCCGCTCGTCGAAAAATGCGTCACCGTGAACGGCTCGGCGGTGAGGAATCCGCAGAACGTCATTGTCCCCATCGGAACACCCATCCGCGACGTATTTGCATTCTGCGGCGGCTTCGTAAGGGAACCGGGCAAGATCCTCTACGGCGGGCCCATGATGGGCATTGCCGTTCCCGACCTGTCTGTCCCGGTCCTCAAGAACACAAACGCGATCCTCGCTTTTGACCGGGAGGATGCCGCAGTACCGCCGGAAACCGCCTGTCTGCACTGCGGAAGGTGTGTCAATCACTGCCCGATGCAGCTCAATCCCCCCGCGATCGCCAAGGCTTACGAGGAACGCGACGGGGCGATGCTTGCAAGGCTCAAAGTCAACCTATGCATGGAGTGCGGCGCGTGCGCGTTCCGCTGTCCGGCAAGAAGACACATTGTACAGCGCAACCGCCTTGCCAAAGGCGTACTCCGCGCTTATCAACAACAGCAAAAGCTACAGGAACAGCAAAACGGAAAGAAGGAGGGAGCCGCAAAATGACAAAAGATACCTCCGAAATTAAAAAGAACGAAACGGTTGCAAAAAAGGACACGCCGGACGTAAAAGCCGAAAACGGCGCGGGCGCCGTCACAGGTTCCTGCGACATTTCCTCTCCGCTCACGGTTTCCGCGTCGCCGCACATTTTCGGCAGTACCGACACACGCGGCATCATGCTGGACGTCCTCCTCGCCCTGCTCCCGACAACGGTACTTTCGGTCGCCCTCTTCCGCCTGTCCGCCGCGCTTCTCATCGCGGTATGCGTGGCGTTCTCCGTCCTCGGCGAATGGGCGTTCCAGAAGATCTGCCGGCGGGCAAACACGGTCGGCGACCTGTCCGCCGTGGTGACGGGGCTTCTCCTTGCCCTGAATCTGCCTGCCTCCGTGCCGCTCTGGCAGGCGGCGCTCGGCTCCCTCATCGCCGTCATCATCGTCAAGGGTCTGTTCGGCGGCATCGGGCACAACTTCGCAAATCCCGCCATCACCGCACGCATCGTCATGCTTATCGCGTTCTCCGCGACCGTGACGGCAAAGTGTTTTCCCGTGCTTCCCTCCTTTATCGGAAACTCCGTTGATCTGGTGACGGGCGCAACACCGCTCGCCATCCTCAAGAGCGGCACGACGGCGGGGCTTCCCTCCATTCCCGAAATGCTGTTCGGTCTGCGCGGCGGATCCATCGGAGAGGGTCACATCATCGCCCTGCTCATCGGCTTTGTTTATCTTCTCGTGCGCCGCGTCATCACCTGGCACACGCCCGTCGCCTTTATCGGCACGGTCTTCCTTGTCATGTGGATTGCCGGCGGCAGTCCCGTCTTTGCGCTTTATGAAATCCTCTCCGGCGGGCTTGTACTCGGCGCCGTCTTCATGGCGACCGACTACACCACCACGCCGACCACCCATCTCGGTCACTTCATCTTCGGAGTCGGCTGCGGGCTTGTCACCTGCGTCATCCGGCTGTTCAGCAGCAGTTATCCGGAGGGCGTTTCCTTCTCCATTCTGCTCATGAATATTCTCACGCCGTACATCGATCGCTTCACGCTGAGAAGACCGTTCGGAGGTGTCCGCAAATGAAAAAACAATCCATCAAGGCGGTGCTTGTCCTGACGATTCTCTGTGCCGTGGTCGCGGCAATCCTCGGCACCGCCAACTATTTTACCGCCGCAAAGATTGCGGAAAACGCGGAAAAAACACGAACCGAAGCGCGTTCCGCGGTTCTCCCGGACGGGGAATACACCTTCCGTGAGGCGGACATTTCCGCACTCGGCGATTCCTCGGTGACTGCCGCATGGGAGGCACAGCAGAACGGTGAGACGGTTTCCTACGTCTTCCAGATGGAAACCAAGGGATATGCGACCGGGCTTGTCCTCATGTGCGGCGTTGACAAGGACGGCAAGATCACCGGCACCAAAACCGTTTCCTCCTCGGAAACCCCGTCGCTCGGCGGCAAGACCGACCGGGACGCGTACCGGGAACAATACATCGGGCTTGCCGGGGGGCAGCTCGGACAGGTGGACGGCATTGCCGGCGCAACCAAGACCTCCGAGGCGTACCGGAATGCGGTATCCGACGCGCTGAACGCCTTCGGAATTCTGACGGGAGGTGAAAACTGATGGCGGAAAAGATATCACACGTCAGGCAATTTACCAAAGGGCTGATCAAGGAAAACCCCGTGCTTGCACTGGTGCTCGGCACCTGCCCGACGCTTGCGGTCACGGGAAGCCTCGTCGGCTCACTCAGCATGGGGCTTGCCGCAACCTGCGTTCTGCTTTGCTCCAACGTCGTCATCTCCGCGCTCCGCCGGGTGATTCCCGACAAGGTGCGGATTCCCTGCTACATTGTCATTATCGCCGCGTTCGTCACGCTCGTCAAAATGGTCATGAACGCGTATGTACCCGAAATCTACAACCTGCTCGGTGTCTATCTCGACCTGCTCGTGGTCAACTGCATCATTCTCGGCAGAGCCGAAATGTTCGCCCGCAACAACACGGTCCTCGATTCCGCACTGGACGGCATCGGCATGGGACTCGGCTTCACCTTCGCGCTCCTTTGCATGGGACTTGTCCGCGAGGTGCTCGGCGGCGGAACCTTCTTCAACATAGAGATTCCCGGCATATCGGATTTCACCATCGGCGTTCTTCTGTTTGCGCCCGGCGGATTCTTCGTGTTCGGTTGCCTCATCGCGCTTGTCAACCGCCTGACCAAGGGAAAGGGCGTGAAAAAGCAGGAATTCGGCTGTGCGGGTTGCCCGTCTGCCGCCGCCTGCTCGCTCCGGAATGAAAGCTGTGACAAGGAGGGCAAATCGGCATGAATATCTTTCTTCTGATTCTGCTTTCCACCGTTCTCGTCAACAACTACGTCCTTGCGCAGACCATCGGCATCTGTCCCTTCCTCGGCGTCTCCAAAAAGATCGACCAGGCGCTCGGCATGGGGCTTGCCGTCATCTTCGTCATGGTACTTTCCACGCTTGCGACCTGGCCCATCCAGTCCTATCTGCTTGACCCGAACGGACTCGGATATCTCCAGACCGTTGTCTTCATCCTCGTGATCGCCACGCTTGTGCAGTTTGTGGAGATTGTGCTGAAGAAATTCCTGCCCTCCCTGCACCGTGCGCTCGGCGTTTATCTGCCGCTCATCACGACCAACTGCGCCGTGCTCGGCATCACCATTGATGTCATTTCCGGCGGCTACAACTTTGCAGAGGCGATGGTCGCGTCGTTCGGTGCGGGCGTCGGATTCCTGCTTGCCATGCTGCTCTTCTCCGGAGTACGCTCCCGGATGGAGGAGGCAAACCCGCCCCGCGCCTTCCGCGGACTTCCCCTGACGCTGGTCGCCGCGTCCATTGTGTCGCTTGCGTTTCTCGGTTTCGGCGGGATCGCGGACGCGTACACGGGCAACTTCTCCCACATCTCGGGTGCCGAAGCGTCCCCCAAAAACATTCTGCTTGCCGTCCTCGTTGTGACGGTACTCGGACTTCTCTGCGGGATCATTCTCGCGGTCGCTTCGACCAAATTCGACGTCCCCATGGACGAAACCGAGGAAAAAATCCGCGACTGCCTCCCCGGTGCCAACTGCGGCTCCTGCGGCTTCTCCGGCTGTGACGGATACGCACACGCGCTTGCGACGGTTCCCGGCACAAAAACCAATCTCTGTACACCCGGTGCCGATGCGGCAGCCAAAAGCATTGCAAATCTGCTCGGAGTCAGATTCGAGGACGTGGTCGAGCAGGTCGCTGTTGTCCATTGCAAGGGCACCTGCGACGCGGCGGGCGACAAGCACAATTATGTCGGTATTCCCTCCTGCGCCGCCGCAGCGGGACTTTACGGTGGACCCGGCATCTGTACCGAGGGCTGTCTCGGCTTCGGCGACTGTGCCGCCGTCTGCCCCAAAAACGCCATCACCTGCCACGACGGGATCGCCGAGATCAACCCGGCGGACTGCATCGGCTGCGGGCTGTGCGTCAAGACCTGTCCCCGCCACATCATTTCGCTCTTCCCCGACGTTTCCTACGTCAAGGTAGAGTGCTCCAATCACGAAAAAGGCGTACTGACGCGCAAGGCGTGCCGCAACGGCTGTATCGGGTGCAGGAAGTGCGAGAGCGCCTGCATTGCGGATGCCATTCACGTGGTCAACAACCTCGCCGTGATCGACTACGACAAGTGTACCAGCTGCGGCGCGTGCGCGGACGTCTGCCCGATGCACGTCATCGCACACGGGAAGAACGCGGGCGCCGTTGACAGAAACGCGGAAGTGAGGTTCTGAGCTTCGCAGAACGACCGCCTCCCGGAAAGTCCTTAAGAATACAGCCCCGGTATCACCCGTAATATGCGGTACCCGGGAAATATCCCTCCCGAACATCACCCCAAAATGCAGTACCCTGAATCTTTGCCCGGTACCGCGGAAAGGAATCCTATGAGTCAGGTTGTCGGCAGATTTGCCCCCACCCCGTCCGGCAGAATGCACGCCGGGAATCTGCTCACCGCGATGCTCGCGTGGCTCTCGGCAAGGAAGCAGGGCGGCGAATTCGTTCTCCGCATTGAAGACCTCGACGAGGAACGCTGCCGGTTCGGCGACAACAGCCGTATTCTCATGGAAGACCTCTCGTGGTTCGGGATCGACTGGGACCGCGGCGGCGACCGTGACAGCTTTCAGTCAAATCGCTTCCCTGTTTACGAAACCTATTACAAACGGCTTTGCGACGCGGGGCTGATCTATCCCTGCTATTGCTCCCGCGCCGCGCTCCATGCCGCCACCGCACCGCACGGAAGCGACGGGCAGGTGCTCTATGACGGGAGGTGCCGGAAGCTCTTTCTTTCGGGGCAAAAGCCGGACTCCGACCGTGCCCCCGCATACCGCGTGATGGTACCGGACACGGACATTGCGTTTTCGGACGGCGTACAGGGAAACTATCGGGAAAACCTCGCACGTGACTGCACGGATTTTGTGGTCAGGCGCGCGGACGGCGTGTACGCTTATCAGCTTGCCGTCGTCGTGGACGACGGTTTATCACACGTCAGCGAAGTGGTGCGCGGCAGGGATCTGCTCTCCTCCACCCCGCGGCAGATCTGGCTGTACCGGATGTTCGGCTTTCCTGTCCCGAAGTTTTACCACATTCCGCTCCTGCTCTCCCCCGATGGGAAACGGCTGTCCAAGCGCGACGGCGACACGGATGCCGGCGCCCTGCGGGAACGCTACGGCACGCCGGAGGCGCTCATCGGGCAGCTTGCGTGCGCAGTGAATCTCATTGACCGCCCCGAGCCGCTGACACTTCACGAACTGCTCCCGGAATTTGACTGGAGGAAGATACCGCGGGACGACGTAAGGATGTAACAGCGCCCTGTCTTGCTTGCAGACTTCGCCCGGCGGACAGGAACATAACAGAGAAAAATCCCCCGTGGAGATGAACTCCACGGGGGATTTTTGACTGACGGTGTTTTCACACAGTCAATGCTTGTTTCAGCAAAGGTCCGGCTTATTTGGAAACGACATACCAGGTGTCGGAGCCGTCCTTTTCTTCGTTTGTGGTGCAACCTGCGCCAAGAACGATTTTGCCGGTTTTGGCATTAACGGGATCGACTACGGTAACACCGGGATTGTAGTTCTTGAATCTGCCGCCGTTGACGGTGATTGTGCAGCCACCGGTTGCACTATCCTGATGGTTCAGAACAAAATAAGTACCATTACTCGGCGAAGCGGTTTCAAAAGTACCGCCGTTGATTACTACCGTTGCCTTGGAACTGGAAGACATATTCGTATATACAAATATGCAGGAAGTGCCCTCCGACATACCGTAAAAATGTCCGCCGTTGATAGTCAGTTTGCCATAGTTACCGGCGCGCACCGCACTTGTGACCTTATTGGGATAGGTTTTATCAGAACCGATCACTGCGCCTGTCTGGGCCTCACTGCTGTCGTTGATGGTCAAATTTCCTTTCTTACCGCCGATATACAGAACCGAACCGTTGTTCGGCTTCACGCCCTCACCATATACCAGCTTGAGGCTGTGACCGTTCAGGTCGATGGTATAGGTCTTACCGGCAAGATAGATCTCATCCGGCACGACAATGTCCGCAACGAGCTTGAAGAAGCCCTTCGAATTCTTCATATTCTCCATATCCAGCGCCTGTTCGGGAGTTGCGATCAGGAAAGGATCGTCTTTGGTGCCGGAACCGATACCGGATGCCTTCATGTCATTGGGATCGCCCTTGATTGTTGCTTCACCGACATCGGTGCCTTCGGGTGCGAAAACAGCGGTCTTGGAATCCTTCGGGACTTCCACCTTGACGGTGTCGGAAGTTGCAATCAGAGCAGAAACGGTTGCGGAGTTCTCCACAACGACACGACCTGCTTCGATCTTAAGAATAGTAACCACACCGAATTCGTGATAGGATTCATTCTTGACTGCGGTGATGGTAGCCTGCTCCGCTTCGCCGTAGTGGTGAACGGTTGCGTTGGCAGCGTTGACGGTCATCGCTCCGCCATGGGTATAAAGCACAACGGTGTTACCCGATTCACTGCTGTATGTAACTTCGGTAACATTGGGAGCGGCACCGACATCCAGACCGACACCGTCGGGAACGGTTACGGTAGCGGCGGTATATTCACTGTTCAGATACGTCGAATAGGTTGTGCTCGGCTCGCTTGCGATGACCCAGTACTGATACTTTTCGGCTTTCTCCGGATTTTTGTTTTCCGGAGCGTAAATCAGTTCTTCACTGCCATCCGTATTCTTCTTGAGGTAAACGAAACAGTCGTTCACGCTGTCCCAAAGGATCTCATTGCCGGTCTTGGAGGCGTTGATTTTTCCGACATCATAGCCATTTTTCTCAACAGCCGCCAGTGCTTCGGACATATTCACGTGCTTTTCGTTCGGCTTATCCATTTTCAGGGCGGTGTTCAGATTGCGGATGAGCGTGGTGTCAGCGGACATCTTCGCGCTGTTGACGATTCCGATAAAGGTGGGGATCAGCACTGCCGCAAGAATTGCGATCACTGCGATCACGATGACAAGCTCTACCACGGTAAAGCCGTGCTTTTTGCGATTCAGCATAGGATAATAATCTCCTTATTTCTGTGTTTTTTGAATATAACTTTGACCTTTGCTTGCGCGTTCCGCTTTCTGTCTGTCCCCTGTCGGGAGTACCGCGGAAAATCCGGACGCACAAAAAACGCATACCGCCAAAACCCGGTCATCGGTCATGACCGCGGCAAAACAAGACACTCCGTGATTCCCGGAATGCCGTCAGGCGTTGATGCGCTTCGGATCAACAATTATATCTGCAGAACACATAGCGAAACGGAACGCTTGTATAAAGCGAACGCTTCGCAAAGGATTCCGTTTTACGCTTCCCTCTCCCGGAGAAGGTCGCGGGTTCGCGGCAAAAGAAACGACGAACGACTCCGACGACCTTGATCGCCAGAAATACCGTTGAAAACGTTACAAACAGGGAGAGTGCCAGTGCCGCCACATAGGAAACGGTGACATAGGAATTCAGCATTCCGAGCGGCTCGTTGATGAACTCCGCGAAATAGGTTGCGGTCGAAGAGTCTGCAAAAAGCTGCACCAGCCGGACCATCAGGTTACAGCCGGCAGCAACGGGAATGTAGAGAGCAAGAACCGCAAAGGCAACCGCATAGACCATGGCGGCGAGCGTCATACCGGATTTCTTCAGGAACCACATTGTCGCAATGCCCGCGACCAGATAAATCAGCCCGAGGAACAAAACGCCGAGATCCATCGTCAATGACACTCTCCTCTCCGTCGGTTTTCCCGAACAATTGCGCTCTCTTCAGACGCGACTGTATTATAGCACGTCCGTCGACTTTTGTCAAGCCACAAACAAATTATGGAAGGATCATGCAAAAGCCGTATCCGGAAGCGGCTAAAACCGGCGACAAGCGACACAGGAAACACGCATCTGCCGCAAAAAAAGGAACCGCTTTCCAGGCAAAAGCCCGGCAAACGCCGGGCTTTTGCAATCGGGAACAACGGATCAATTGTACTCCGGAACAAACACCGGATCAGAGACTTTCGAGGAACGCGCCGATGCGAGCGGCAAGAATTTCGTGTCCCCTGTCGTTGGGATGCAATCCGTCGGGAACAAAATTTTCTTTGATCGCGGGAACTGCGGGCTGCAGCCCGCTGACCGACCACAGGTCAAGCACGGGAAGCGAATAGTGTTCCGCAACCTCGCGGATCGCCCGCACATAAGCAATCAGCGGCTCGCTCAGCTGCGCCTTGCTTCCGTCGCCGTGGAAGCCCTCTTCGCCAAGTCGGTGGAGAGGCGTCAGAATCACGATCGGCTTTCCGGGATATTTGGTGATCAGCTTTTCCATCATCAGGCGGCAGGCACCGTAAAACGAGGTATTTTCGCGGTCGCAGAAGCTGCCGAGAGAAACGTCGCCGTGACCGAAGTCGTTGGTCCCGCCGAACACCACGACCAGATCTGCATCGGGATCCAGATCGTCCACGCGGGAGCAAAAGTCAAGGTCCCAGCCGGGCGTGCGGTCGGTTCCCTGACGGGCAATGCGGGTGCCGCCGATGCCGTAACCGCGCGCTTCTGCCATGTGATAGGTCTTTTTCAGGCGATTCCAGAACACATTTTCTATGTCCGCAACGCCGCAACCCTCCGTGATGCTGTCACCAAGGAAATTAGCCTTGATATTTTCAAGTTTCATAAGTAACTGTCCCCTTTTTATCATTGCAGATAGGCGGCTTTGAGACCGCCTTCCTCATTTTATCACACTTTCCTTGGTTTGTCACGTTTTTTACAAAACTTTCGGTAAAAAATACCGCGCGTCAGAGCGAGACGCCGTTGATCAGATTCTCAAAGCAATCGTTCTCGGACAGGTCAATGCGAGCGCCGAGAATATGAATGTAGCGCATGGACGCCGCGGCGGTATAGGTGGACAGCGGGCGGTCAAGCGCGTTGTCCGACTGCGCCGCAACAAGGATCTCGTCCCCGCGGAAACCGATGACGATGACCGTGTGATAAAAGGTACCGTCCTCGCGGGCGAGCTGTGCCGCGTCGCCGGGCATGACCGCCTCGCGCGGAACCTCCATCCCATAAGGACCGACCCCGCCGTTGGCGGCAGTGAATTCGGGATTCCCGGTGAAATAATCGTAAAAGTAATCCACGCCCGCCCAGGCGGGGGCGCGATCGGTGCTTGTAATGTAATACCAACCGAAATCGGGGGTATAGTTCATCGAGCAAAGCCCCGCGTAGATTGCCTGGGAGACAAAATTGGTACAGTTCCCGCCGATTCCGGTGAAATCAATGAACAATGGGTTGCGCGACAGTGCCCAGCGCCTCGCGTATTCGACCGCCCGTTCGCGGTCATAAGGTTTCTCAACGATCATGCCGTCACCTCCGTATGTTCCCAGTATATGCGGGAAGAAAATGCGGGTGACGGGGCTGCAGCCCGGGCGGATCCACAGATCGGCGCAAGCCGGGCGGGCGCAGAGAAAGCGCGAAAAACCGCAAAAACGCACGGATTCTCCCGCCGCAAGCCGGGCGGAGTTGAAAAACGGGTCCGGCGGCATTGCAACCGGAAACATCGGGCAGGCGTATCGCTTACCTCACCGGTGTCCGCCGCCGGGAAGAACCGTTTCCCTGTCACTATCCTCGGGGACCGGCGAGGGCCGGAGCAGTTCCGCCGGCAGAATGGAGCGCGAGCCGAATTTCCGCCGGATCACGTCTACCGTACCGTCCATTTTGTCCCGCTTTGCAATCGCCGCTTCGTCACGGAACAGGTCCGGCTGAAACGGCTGATCCTCCGGGCAGAGCGGCGTAAGCGCCACCGTCACAGCACGGACATTTTTTCGCCAACGGTAATTTTTACGGAAGATCTCATCGGCGGCGCGGGTGATTGCCGACGGGCTCTGCGTCGGCTCCGGCAACCGGGTACTGAACCGCTCCCCGCCGAGGTCGCTGTTCTTTACATACAACTCGACACCGAGCGCCGACATTTTCTCATCCCGAAGCCGCCCCGTAAGACTTTGCGAAAGCTCCAGAATCACATGGCGCACCGCGTCCGCGTCTGTCAGGTCCGCACTGCAGGTCACGCCGTGGCTGAGACTTTTGGCGGGGGTACGGTCATCCATGTGTGCCACGGGAGAGGAATCCAGTCCGTTCGCGGCATTCCAGAGCGACAGCCCGTTGACACCGAGCAGCTCGCGGAGCAGTGCCGGGTCTGTCGCGGCAAGGTCTCCGATGGTACGGATGCCCCACACGTTCAGCCGGCCAAGCGTCGCCCGCCCGACGTACAGAAGAGCCGAAACCGGGAGGGGGTACAGCATGTCCCGAAAATTCTCGCGCGACACGACGCTCACCGCGTCCGGCTTCTTCAAGTCCGACGCGAGCTTTGCGAACACCTTATTGAAGGACACGCCGACGCTGACCGTCAGCCCCAGCTCCTCCCGGATGGTCCTGCGGATATTCTCGGCGATCTCCTCACCGCTCCCGAACAGGCGCGTACTGCCTGTCACATCCAGCCAGCACTCGTCCATGCCGAACGGCTCAATCAGATCGGTATAGCGCGCGTAGATCTTCCGCGCCATGCGGGAGAATTTTGCGTAAACCTCGAAGTGCGGCGGAACGATGAGAAGCCCGGGACAAAGAGACAATGCTTCGGCATTGGTCATTCCCGTTTTCACCCCCGCCCGCTTGGCGGGTTCGGATTTGGCAAGGACGATTCCGTGCCGCTCCTCGGTACTCCCGCAGACGGCAATCGGCTGTCCGCGGTACTCCGGGTGGAGCGCCGTTTCGACGGAAGCGTAGAAACAGTTGAAATCGCTGTGCAGGATCACGCGGTCCTGCATTGTTTTTTCAGATTTCATCAGCCGTCCTCCCTTCTTTGAATGTTTGTATACCGTCTTACAGTCTCACGCCACCGGAGCGCAGCTGGCGCCGGGCAATTCTATGATTTCGCTCATGCGCACCGGGATTCCCGCCGATCCGCGGTCAGCACGAATCGCTCGTCCGATCCGTTCTTATAGTCCGGCGCGCCACCTTGTTTTCCGTTTCCGCACCATCCCGACCGGTCCCGGATTTTTACGTTGCTTTTTTCTGTCCCGATTCTCATCGTTTGTCGATTTCCGCCGTTACCGGTCGTTTCTGTACCGTGTTTCTCCGCGCCTCTCCCGGACCGAAAACCACGTTCCCGTCTCTGGCTCGTAGTACAGTTCCTTTTCCCGTCCATCCACCTCTACGGTGTAGCGGATGGGTGCAATGCAACCGACCCCCGGCGGACAGAACGGCATAACGCGGAGCACCCGTCCGATCCGGAAGCTCTGCCCGTCCACAAACAGTCTCCTCGGCAAAAGACTGCCGTCCGTGCGGAACACAGCCTCCACTGCCAGCGGAATCCGGATTCGTTTCATCATCGCCACTCCTCTTCGCTTCGATAATTCCTTTATTGGAATTATATCATGAAATCATGCCTATGTCAAGGGAATCTTATCTGCATTTTAATTCCATAACAAGAATATAACTGACGTGGCACGTGTGAATAGCCGACGGGGGAAAAAACTCCGGGGAACCGTCGTTCTGTAATGATGTGCCGCGAACGCGCAACCGCTGGGTGCGGGTGTCACCGAAAAGCCGTCACTCTGTCATAACGTATCGCAGGCTCCCGACCGCCGGGCGAAGGAGGACGCCCAAAGAAAGCAATCGTTCTGTCATAACGCATGCCGACACGCGCCCGCCGGCAACCGAAAACGAAAACCGGGAGCCGCACGGCTTTCTCCGTGCGGCTCCCGGTTTTCGTATGGCTTGGACGTTCCGGTGCCCGGCTTCGGCGTCCCGGCAGTCCGGCGTCCGACCCCAAAATTCCGGCACCGGTTCTGCCGACCCGTCAATCGGTGAAATTCTTGTAAAGATACTGATAATCGTCAAGCGGCACCTTAGTCGCCGTCGCGCCCGCGGTCACCACCAGATAGGTCTTTTTCCCGTCTGTGGCGTAGGTCGCAAGCGTAAAATTTTTATGGTATCCGCCGGCGTCGGTATAATCAATATACCCGGTCTTGCTGCCCGTCACCGTCATGCCGTTCGGCAGTTCCTTTTTGTAGGTATTCTTGCCGTACAGCGTATTGAGGTTTTCCATGCGGACCATCAGCGTGTTGTACATGGTCACGGGGTAGGTCGCGGGGGTACCGTCGTCCTTGACGTATCCGACCTCGGCGCGGTAAACATCGGTTGACAGGAGCTTGCGGCAAAGCTCGTTATCGAGCGCACAGGCAAAAATCGCCGCCATTTCCCGGACTGTCGTATAATTCTCCGTGCTGTGAAGCCCGACCGAATTGGAGAAATGTGTTTTGGTCAGCCCCAGCTCGCGGCACTTGGCATTCATGCGCTCCACGAATGCTTCCTCACTGCCCGCGGTATACTGCACCAGCATATAGGTCGCCTCCGCGCCGGACTTGACCGCCACGCCGTACAGGAGGTCCTCCACCGTGCAGGTCTCCCCCGCATATATAAACCCTGCCATGGACGCGCCGTGCGACTGCGCGAATTCAATGGATTCTTTGGAAACGGTGACCTTTGCTTTCAGGTCGGAGATCGCGTCGCAGGCGACCATCAGCGTCATGATTTTGGTCATGGAGGCGGGATAAATCCGCTCGTCCGCACCAAGTTCTGCGGAGGCGACAAGTGTATCCAAATCCACAATAATCGCGTTGGTGGAGCCGATAGCTCCGGTGGACAAGTGATAGGTTCCCGTTCCCGTCGTGGGAAGATAAGAATCCCGGCGGAGCACGATAGCGTATGGATATGTAACCGCGACGGACTCATCGGAAGTTTCGGTTTCCCGCGGCGCGGTATCTCCGGAATCGGTGATACTCTCTCCCCCGCTCCCGGTTTCCTTGCCGTCGGTATGTCCTCCGGGGGGCGCCACCTGGCAGGAACGGATCGTCACCAGAAAAACGAGCAGAAGTGTGACCGCCAGAAGAAGAACCAGAATCCACGCGAAAGGCACAGATCTCCCGCTTCTTGCGGCATCCGCGTTTTTTCCTTGATTGTGTTCGGGTTCAAAGCTCATTCTTTTCTCTTTTCCGCCGCTCGACGGGCGGCAGTCAGCGTATTTTTCATCAGCATGGTGATGGTCATGGGTCCGACCCCGCCGGGCACCGGCGTAATCAGGGACGCTTTTTCCTTTACCTCGTCAAAGCACACGTCCCCGCACAGCTTTCCGTCCGCGCGGCGGTTCATGCCAACGTCGATGACAACCGCACCGTCCTTCACCATGTCGCCCCGGATAAAATCCGCACGTCCGACGGCAACGACCAGAATGTCCGCACGACGGGTAATCTCACAGAGGTTCTTTGTCTTGCTGTGGCAAACGGTCACGGTGCCGTCCCCGGCGAGCAGAAGCATCGCCTGCGGCTTGCCGACAATGTTCGACCGTCCGACCACGACACATTCCTTGCCTGCAATCTCTACCCCGTATGCGCGGAGCAACTCCATCACGCCGGCAGGAGTACATGGCAGAAAGTCCGGCTCACCGATCATGATCTTTCCCGCATTGTAGGGGTGAAACGCATCCACATCCTTGGACGGATCGATGCCGAGAATGACATCCCGCTCATCCAGCCCCGCGGGAAGCGGGAGCTGAACTAAAATTCCGTGAATCTTCGGGTCACGGTTGAGCCCTCTGATCAGGTCGTCCAGCTGCTCCTTTGTCGTATCCGCAGGCAGATCGTGCTCCTCGGAATAGAATCCGCAATCCAGAGCGGCTTTCTTCTTGTTGCGCACATACACTTCCGATGCCGGATTGTTGCCGACGAGAACGACCGCAAGCCCGGGAACGATTCCGGTCTTACTGGTAAACTCCTCGGTTTCCCTCCGGAGATCGGCGCGGAGCTTTGCCGATACGGCTTTCCCGTCAATGCGTTCTGCTTCAGCCATGGTTGCTCTCATCTTTCTTTGTGTCGTCATTCGTTTCTTCGGACGCTTTGTCTGCATCCTTGTCCGCCGTTGCCTCTTCCGTTTCTGCGGATTCCGGCTTTCCGGAGGTCGTATCCGCCGTTTTGGTAGCAGGGTCCTTTTCATTGACATCTGAGGTTACAGCGTCCGCGTCGGTTTGCTCCATTTCCTGCCCGTCGGCTTTGCCCGCATCGGCATCATCGGTTTCGGAGGCACCGTCCGCTCCGTCCTCATGCTCCGCATTCGCAGCAGCCTCTCTTGCGGCTTTCTCCGCAATCGCCTCTTCCACAAAACGCTCCTTTTCCTGAAGAAGCAGTCTCTTGGCGCCGGGATAATAGACGTTGTCCGCGACGCAGAGTTTCCCCTTCTTTGCCGCAATCAGACCTGCGACAAGCAGTCCGCCGCCGATGAGGAAGCAGAGGAATCCGACCAGCTGCGACACGCGGATCCCCGTGTGACCGAGATACAGACTGTCGGTACGGAGTCCCTCAATGAACATTCTGCCGAAGCCGTACCAGGTAACGTATTCAAGGAGAATCTGTCCGTCGAATTTCTTTTTCTTGTAGAACACCTGAATGAGGACAAAGCCGATCAGGTTCCAGAGAGATTCATAAAAGAAGGTGGGGTGATAGCAGGCAAAGGTCCCGCCCTCGTAAAGCCCCATGCGAAGGAAATAAAGCGGGCTTCCCTCCATGACGATGCCACCGTGCGCTTCCCCGTTGATGAAATTGCCCCATCTGCCGATGACCTGCGCAATCATTATGCCGGGCACAATGGCGTCAAGCAGCTTCTGCCAGTTGATCTTTTTGTAGCGGCACATCAGATAGACCGCCAGACATCCGCCGATCACACCGCCGTAAATGGCAAGTCCGCCGTTCCAGACGGCGATCACGTCAAGAAAACTGTTGTAGGTGTCACGCCCGCTCGACGCGGAGGTGATGACGTAATACAGCCGCGCGCCGACGATTCCCGCAATCACCGAAACCAGTCCGATGTCAAGCAGGTCGTCCGGCACAAGCCCGTCGTCCCTCGTATGCAGATACGCAACGATGAAGGCGCAGATGATGCCGAGCGTAATGAAAACGCCATACCAGCGCACCTCAAGTTTTCCGATGGAGAAGGCAACCTTGTCCACCGTGAATTCCCCGATTCCGATACCGGGGAACGAAATTGTGGTCGGATCGATCATTTGTATCACTCCTTTTCTTTCTGTTTATTCAAGCGGTCTTACGACCGATAAGGTTTCGTATTCTTCCCGGAAAAGCGTGTCAAGAAGCGCATTCAGCTCTTCCATGGTAACACTCTCCACGGCATCCATGTTGCGGAAGAGATCCACGCCGTCCAGTGCGGACTGAAGCAGTGCCTCGCCGATGTCCTCGGTGGAATCAAACAGCTTGATGAACTCCGCCACCGACGCACGCTGATTGCGGAGAAAGCTTTCCGGGGAAAGTCCGTCCCGCCGCACCTCACCGAGGTAGCGGTGCCACTCCTCAAGGACCCGGTCGGGGTCGTCCGCCTCGCCGGAAATGCCGTTGAACGCATACGTGCCGTAGGTATTGTATCCGTATGACCAGAGCGGTGAAACCAGCCCCGCTTCAAACAGGCGGTTGTAAAACGGCTCCGCCATGGAAAAAAGCATATCGTCAAGCAGGGAGACCGCAGTCGTGCGGGCGAAGCGTTCCCCGGGGGAAAGCCCCGTCACGGGGTCCTTCATGGCAAGGCAGAACTGGGTTTTGCCTGTCTGCATCCTGTATTCCGTTCTTTTGCGGAATGCGCGGGCGGGTTCCCGAGCCGGTTCCCGGAGAATCCTGCGGCGGTCCGGCTCCGTCTTCGGAAGCACCCGGTCACAGACCTCCATCACGCCTTCCTCCGTCACGTCCCCCGTCACGATCAGCACCATGTTGGAGGGACGGTAAAAGGTGTGATATGCGCGGTACAGAATTTCCGGCGTGATCGCGGCAATGGACTGTTCGGTGCCGCAGATGTTCTCCCGCAGTTCCGCGTTTTCATAAAGCCCTGTCAGCATACCGCGGAAGCAACGGTCGCCGGGATGGTCCTCGTACATCCGGATCTCCTCGGCAATGATCCCCTGCTCCTTTTTCACGGTTTCCTCCGTGAAATACGGGTTTGTCACAAAGCCAATCAGCTCCGCGAGCGCTTCGTAAACGTGGTCGGTCGCGCTGAAAAGATACGCAGTGCGGTCGTAATCGGTGTAAGCGTTTGCGTCGGCTCCCAGCGCGGACAGGCGCATGATCGCGTCGCTCCCATCCGGGTTATCAAAAAGTTTGTGCTCCAGAAAATGCGCGACGCCTGCGGGCAACCGGACAAATTCTTTTTCTCCTTCAAAGCAGAAACAATTGTCCGCCGCGCCGTAGCGGGTAGCCAACAACGCGTAGGACGTGGACATTCTCTTCGGAAACACATAAACCGAAAGCCCGCTCGGATGCCGCACACGGCAATAGTGTTCCCCGAGGAATTCCGACGAAAACTCTGTCTTTTCGTATTGTGCTCCGCCGTCAGTTCTCATCGTCGTCCTCCTCTCCGCCTTTTCCCGTGCCGTCCAGGAAGAACAGAACCTCCGGGTTCAGCCGCCCCGCCGCGGCAATCAGGTCTTCCCGCGTGACGTTTCCGAAATGCGCCATGGTCTCCTCCACCGTGGTGCGGACACCGTAAAGCGCTCGCCCGAATGCGTACCCCTCAATGGCGCCGGGATTATCCGGGATCTGACGATAGGAATTGGCAAGCGATTTCTTTGCAACCTGTAACTCGTCCTCCGTGAAATCCCCGCGGCGGAGCGCCTCCAATTGCAGGAAGATTCCTTCTGTTGCCGCCTCGCGGTTCTCCCGACGGATTCCCGCGGTGATATAGATCACACCCTTGTAGAAATCATAGGACGACGCGCAATGATAGCACAGGCTCTTTTTTTCTCTGACTTCCAGAAACAGTTTGGATGCGGGCGACACGCCGAGCATTTCGTTGAGCACGAGCATAGCATAGAATTCCGGCGAGTTCAGCGTCACACCGGTCGGAATGGCAATCACCAGGCGGCTCTGCGCCACGGGCATCTCCTCCGTCGCCGAACGGAGCGTTCCGCCAAACTGCGGGACCGGTGTTCCGACAGACACGCGCTCCCCCGCCGTATACGAACCGAAACGATTCTCCAGGCGGTGCGCCATGGCGTCCGGTGACATACTTCCGACATAGACAAATTGAAACGGCACGCCGTGGCGTTCCGCACTTCCGAACAGCCGGACCGATTCCGCAAGCAGGTCATCCCCCGTAAAACCTTTTACCAATTCCTCCGTGCCAAGCTGGGAGACAACAAACGGGTCATCCCCGTACAGCATTTCCTGACAGCGGCGCACGGCGTATGCCTGCGGGTTGCTTTGCGACGCGCGGATGGCGTCACACTGAATCTTCTTTTCGCTTGCGAGATAGGCTTCCGAAAAGCGTCCGTTCTCCAGAAGCGGGTGAAACAGAAGCTGTTCCACAATCTCCAGCATCCCGTCTGTCACGTCACAGCCGTCCGGAATGTACCGTTCTTCCAGAAAATCCGCACGGAAGCCGAACAGCTGATAATTGCCGTAGCGCGTCGAGCGGACGCTGAGTCCCGACGCATACAATGCATCCATACGGCGGTTGAGCGACGCGACGGTCGGATACTTTTCCGTACCGCGGCACAAAACCGAGAACAGAAGCCGCTCCAGAGGGGTCCGGACGGGATCGGGCGGAAGCACGGTCAGGACGGACAGCATACCGGTCTTGAAGCGATTTGTCGGAAAAACGCGCAGGGTCCCCGCGCGCCCGATGACTTTCTGATCGTTCTCCATGACCACTCACCCCGCTTCCCGGCTGTAACGCCCATATAATCCTTTATATTGTACACCAAACCCGAAAAGATTTCAAGATTTTCCCGCAAATCCGCGGGAAATTTCACATGGACAAAAATCAGGTCGCGCCGACAAACGGAACAAGTTCCCGAATGCTGTCGAGCACCGGCTTTCCCGTGGCAAGAAGCACCTGCCCAGACTGATGCCCCGCGGCAATCAGCACACAGTCTGCCCCCATGGCGTCGGCAGTCTCCGCGTCGTGTACGGTATCCCCGATAAAGAGCGGGCGGCGGTCGGGGTGCTGTTTCTTCCACATCCGTCCGAGTTCGGTCTTGCTGTGCGCGTAAATGTCGCCGCGTCCCAGTATTTTGTCAAAGTATCCGCCAATGCCGAGCGCCCCCACCTGCCCTTGCAGCATTCCGAGTTCGGTTGCCGAAAGCAGCGTATGGCGGTATCCCATGGAACGGAACGCTCCAAGCGCATCCCCGGCACCGGGATACAGTCCGGAATGGATGCTGTTTGTAAAGTACAGTTCCACCCACTCGTGTGCGAGCTTTTCAAACGGCGCCTCATCAAAATCAAATCCGGCGCGGCGGTAATACTCCTCAATGGGAAAACCGAATACCTCGCGGTACCGTTCCTTGGTACCGAGCGGCGGTTTGCCGTACCGGACAAGCAGTGTATCAATGCTGTCAAGGCACGCCTGCACGTCGTCGTACAGAGTACCGTTGAAGTCCCAGATCAGATCGGTATAGGTCATATCTTCCCCTCACAGTCTTTTTTGAAACAGGAAAAGCCGGAATGTTTCCATCCCGGCTGATCCGTCATTCCGTTACGGAATGTAGTGGTTGTTCTTTGCCCATTCGTAATAAATTTTGTACGGAGCGCTGAGCCCGGAATCGGTCACGCCATCGGCGGGCTTGTAACTCAGATCCGTTGCCTTGCTCATGATATGGTTGGTCAGTGCTCTGTACTTGGACAAGCAGGAGGTAATCAGCTGATCGACCTTCTCCAGCGTGGTACATTCCATGAAGGAGTTCCACGCCTCGGCGGACCACTCGTAAATGCTCCGCACCAGATCCATGTCCATGGTTGCCTTATAATAGGTGAGCGTCGGATCGAATTTTTCGGGGCTCTGGCGGTAATTTCCGTCCGCGTCCTTGATGACGTACAGACTGCGGGTCAGGGTCCAGCTGTAATACACCGTATCCTCGTCAAACTCGCCCGTTGCCTTGACATACGCCTTGGTATCCTCATCAAATACATAGTACTTGGAGGGATCCCACTTGCTTCCCTTGGTTTCCTCGTCGTCGGAGGAGAGGGAGACTTCCGTCATGAATGCGTCGTCGATCGGCGTCAGCTCCATGGAATCCGTGTAGTAAGTCACCGTCGGGTCGTAGACTGCGGTAGCGGATCTGCGGTGCCCCTCGGCGTCGATGTACACGTACTTGCGGTACGAGGCTTCCCAGCTGTAGTAATCCTTCATGTCGTCATACTCTTCGGTCGCCTGGGTATACTCGCCCACACCTTTCCCGGTTTCCTCGAAGGTGTAATACTTTGTGTGCGCCACGCTCCAGTTTGCCTGATCCTCTTCGGGCACAGACACATACTCCATGAAGGAATAATCCTTGGAGACCGCGGTATCGTTCAGGTAGAAGGAGAACTGATAGAGCGGATGTACGACCGTATCGCGGTTCTGTTTCAGTGCCGAATCATACCACGTCAGATCGGTTCCCTCATAGGTGTATGCGATCATGACGTTGCCCGTTTTTTCCAGATCCATGCTGTAACTGTCGTTCAGCATATGTACCTGTCCCTTGTCGGTCAAAGTGTAGTTGGTGCCTTCCACACCGTACTGGAGCAGATTGCGGAGGGAGGGATTGGTATTCAGTTCATTGAGCACAGTCATGCTCTTCTTGGTGGAAGCGGAATAACGGCAGATACCGAACAGATCGCCGAACAGATCCGTCTCCTCCAGAGTCGGATAACCGACGGCAACGGCGTAATACCTGACGCTCTCATCGCCCTTGAGGTCTCTGTAAAGCGCTTCGGGATCGGTATCTTCATTGACAATCACCGCACCGCATTTGCGGAGCGTGGACGCGTTGCCGGTCACAAACGATACCGCCGCACGGTCGCCTTCCGTAGCCGTACCGAAGCAGGAGTCGAGCTTATACTCCATGAGCGTTCTGAAGTTCTTGGTAAAGGTGTCGTTTTCAAAAAGATTCTGGAAACTCATCAGCGTCTCGCCACGGTTGAGCAGGCTGTAATCGGTGTAGGTATACCCGACCAGACTGAAATCGGAGGTCACCTCCAGATTGTCGGGGTTGACCGACCAGAAAAACGCAAGCTGGCTCTTGAGTTCCTCAAAATCCGCATCGATGGGGAGGACATCCTCATAGTCATTGACGCGGTGAATGAAGGGTTCCAGATCGAAGACCGTGCGGATCTCGTTGAGAGGAGTCAGCTGATAATACTTGTCGTAAAGCTCACGGTCGATGAGCATATATTTGTACTTGCCGGCAACATTGTAGTTCGGAATCGCATAGGTCGTGCCGTTCAGCTTGACGCCTTCCAGGTAGGAAGAGGAGATATACTTGGTCATCTTCATGCCCTGATCTTCCAGCATATTGTCAAGCGCGGCAAGATACGGGCTGTAGGAAACATAGCGGTCATAACCCGCGAAATACACGATGTCTACCTGATTCGGGGTGGGGTCGGGATACTTGATCTCGGTGAAGCCGTAATCGTTGACGACGGTCTCGTTTTCCTTATCGTCGTCATTGCCGCCCTCGGTACCGTTGCTCTCCTGATAGCGGAACGCGTCCTCCAGCTTCTGATAGTATTCGTCCTCGGTGTAATACTTGAGCAACAGGCGGATCTTGAATTTGTCCTGCGTGATCTTATTGATCGCCGCCTGTACGTTTTCGACCGCTTCGGGGGTTGTGGTGTCGTTGGTCACCAGCCACATGACAAGCGTCACCGCGTTCTCGGACGCATCTTTGCTGATATTGCCCTTGGCATCACCGGTTGTGCCGGCACAGCCGGACAAAGCCGCGGCGGACAAAAGCATCACTGCGGCAAGCAGGATACATAAAAGCCTTTTTCTCATGGTTACACGGTCCTCCCGTTCCCGTCCGCGATACCGGACAGATATATCAATCTGTATTATATTTTACAACTTTTCCCCCGCCCTGTCAAGACAGATTTTCCCCGCTCCGGCGGTTGCCGGAGCGGGGAAAAACAGTTCGTAACCCAGCGTTCACAATTAGGCGGCAATATGCCCAAAAGGGAAAATCCGTTTTTTGTGAATGTCACAAAAACAGGTCGCGGTACGTCATATTTTTTTTACAAATCTTAATCTAAGAATCCGCGCAGATGGCGCGCACGGCTCGGGTGACGCAGTTTGCGGAGCGCCTTCGCCTCGATCTGACGGATACGCTCACGCGTGATGTTGAACTCCTTGCCGACCTCCTCCAGCGTGCGGGATCTGCCGTCGTAAAGCCCGAAACGCAGCTTGATAACGTGCTCTTCCCGCGGCGTCAGGGTGTGCAGCTCGCGCTCGATGACCTCGCGGAGAATGGTTGCCGACGCGGCATCCGCGGGAGCGGGAGTATCCTCATCGGGAATGAAGTCGCCGAGGTGGCTGTCCTCCTCCTCACCGATCGGAGTTTCCAGGGACACGGGGTCCTGCGCGATCTTGAGAATCTCGCGGATCTTGTCCGCTCCCATGCCCATCTTCTCGCCGATCTCCTCCGGAGTAGGCTCACGTCCGAGCTCCTGGAGCATCTGACGGGAATAACGGGACACCTTATGGATGGTTTCCACCATGTGTACGGGGATACGGATGGTTCTCGCCTGATCCGCGATGGCTCTCGTGATTGCCTGACGGATCCACCACGTGGCATAAGTGGAGAACTTGTAGCCCTTGGTATAGTCGAATTTATCAACCGCTTTCATCAGACCGAGGTTGCCCTCCTGAATCAGGTCGAGGAAGAACATGCCGCGCCCGACGTACCGCTTGGCAATACTGACCACGAGACGGAGGTTGGCTTCGACCAGCTTGTTCTTCGCTTCCTCGTCGCCTTCCATCATGCGCTTGGCAAGCTCCAGTTCTTCGTCGCCCTTGAGCAGCGGAACTCTGCCGATCTCCTTGAGGTAAAGGCGCACGGGGTCGTCAATGGAGAGACCTTCCTGTTCGAGAATCCGCTCCATATTTTCGCCGCCGCCGAAATTCTCGACCTCGGACTCGATTTCGTTCATTTCCGCATTGGAGATCGCGTTGTCGGTCACGACGATGCCGTTGTCCTCCAGCCGCTCGTACAGCTTGTCGATGCTGTCCACGTCGTAGTCCATCTCCTGGATGGCTTCGTCCAGATCGTCGGGGGAAAGGTTGCCCTTCTTGCCCTTTTCGATCAGCGACTCCACATCGACCTTTTTCTCTTCCTTCTCTGCGGGGGTGTCTTCTCCGGCACTCTCTTCGCGGTCTTCCCGGACATCCGTGTCCGCGTCGTTTCCTCCGTCGCGGTCCTCACCGTCAAGCGCGCGGTTCTCTGCGGCGATCTCCGCCTCTTCGTTTTCCTCGCGGACGACGCTCTCGTCGCGATCCTCTTCGGTCAGCATATCCTGCTTCTTTACACTCATTGGTTTTCCCTTTCCGTTTATGTAGGTTGTTTATCCGTATCCTGATTCTGTGATTTTTTACGTAACCGCGCGATGGCGGACGCAAGGTCGCCGCTCTCGGCTTCCTCCCGCTTCTGCCGCTCGCCACGGAGCAGCGCGATCGCCGCGTCAAATACCTCGCTCCCGTTTTCCGAAAGCGCGGCGCGGCTGCGGATCATGCGCTGAATGCGTCCCATTTCGTCCGGGTTGAAGGTCTCGCCGAGGGACACGTCGGAATATCCGCCCGCCTCCCGGCACAGCTCCATAATCCGGGCAAAGACACGCTTGCCAAACGCGGTGAAGAAATCGTCCTCGGTCAATACGCGTTTGCCGGACACGACGCTGTCGCGGTACTCCGGGTAGAGTAAAAGCAAACCGAGAACCGCTTCCTCCGCGGAGGCGGCGCGCAGATTCTTTGCCGCGTCGGGGTTGACGCGGTCGCCGATATTGAGCGCGGACATCTGAAGATTTCTGCTTTCCCTTTCCCGGAATTCCTTGTACTTTGCCTTGACATTCCGGTCAACGCTTGCTTTGAGCACATCGGAAGTCAATCCAAGTTTTTCCGCGACCTGCCCGATATATACCTCGCGTTCCACGGGGGACGAAAAATTCGCAATATGCTGGCAAAGCTCGTTTGCCGCGCGGATCTTTCCCTCCGGCTCGGAAACGTTGTATTTGCCGAGCACGGTGTCAAGGCGGTATTCAAATTCGGTGCGGCTTCCCTCCAGAACCTGCCGGAACTTGTCCGCGCCGAATTTCTTGATGAATTCGTCGGGGTCCTTGGCGCCCTGCAATTTGAGCACGCGCACCGCAACGCCGACATCGTCAAGGAGACGCAGGGCACGGTTTGCCGCGGTCTGCCCCGGCGCGTCGCTGTCATAAGTGATGATGACTTTTTTGGTATTCTTGGCAAACAGTCTTGCCTGCTCCTCAGTGATTGCGGTACCGAGCGTTGCCACCGCGTTTTCAAAGCCGGCGGCGTGCAGGGCGATCACGTCCATGTACCCCTCGCAGAGGATCATGGTTTCGGCGCAATGCTTGCGCGCAAAGTTGAACGCGAACAGGTTGCGGCTTTTCTTGAACACCGGGGTATCCGAGGAGTTCAGGTACTTGGGCTTGGAATCGTCCATCACGCGTCCGCCGAAGGCGATGACGTTTCCGGACACGTCGATGATCGGGAAGATCACACGGTTACGGAAGTAATCGAACGGCTTTCCCGTTTTTTTGCTTCTGCCGCAAAGGAACCCGGTAATCAGTTCCTCATCGGTGAAACCCTTATTTCCGAGGTACTGCCGGAGCATGCCGAAATCGTTCGGCGCGTACCCGAGCCCGAAATGATTGACCGTCGCCATGGAGAGCTTTCTCTCCTCGCGGAAATACCGCAGTCCTTCCGCGCCGATGGTGGGATCGAGCAGGCAGGCATGGAAAAACTTCGCCGCCTCGCGGTTCATTTCAAAGAACCGCTTGCGCTCAATGCCAGCGCCGCCACGTCCGCTACCATCCTCCGGGATGCGGACACCGACGCGGTTCGCAAGAAATTCCACGGCATCGGGGTAATCGAGGTTTTCCGCCTTCATGATGAAGGTGATGACATCGCCGCCCGCGCCGCAGCCGAAGCAGTAAAAGCTCCTCGTTGCCGGGAACACGGTAAACGACGGCGATTTCTCGCTGTGAAACGGGCAAAGCCCGCTAAAATTCGATCCGGCGCGCTTGAGGCGCACATAGGAGCCGATGACCTCTTCGATGTCGCTCCGGTCGCGGATCTCTTCAATAATCTCTCTTGGGATCAATTGCGGTCCCTCCAGATCTTGGGAATGAACAGCTCGTTGAAGGTTGCGATGGCGTACCGGTCGGTCATGCCCGACACGAAATCGCACACACAGCGTTCCACCGGTTCCCATTCCAGTTCCCGCCGGTAGATTCCTTCCATTTCTTCGGGATGCGCGACATAATATTCAAACAGTCTGCCGAGCAGAGCCTTTGCCTTGACATCCTCGGACTTTGCCGCGGAGTCGTGATACACTCTCCGGAACAGAAACTCGCGGAGTTTGTCCGTCGCGTCCTGTACCTTCGGGGTCATGGCAATCTGCGGCTGATTGGTACTCGCTTCGATGACCGAGGTCACCATGGTATTGATACGCTCGCTGTGCCCGTTCCCGAGCACGTCGCGCAGTTCCTTCGGGATGTCCTCCACCGTTAAGATCCCCGCGCGGCAGGCATCGTCGATGTCATGGTTGATGTACGCAATGCGGTCGGCAAACTTGACGATCACACCTTCCAGGGTGGACGCCATATGTGACCCCTGGTGGTTGAGAATGCCGTCCCGCACCTCCCACGTCAGGTTGAGCCCCTCGCCGTCCTTCTCCAGCTTTTCCACCACGCGCAGACTCTGCTTGTAGTGGGTGAAATCCGGCGAATAGAGGTGCTGCATGGCTTCCTCGCCCGCATGTCCGAACGGGGTATGCCCGAGGTCATGCCCGAGCGCCGCCGCTTCGGTGAGGTCTTCGTTGAGCCGGAGCGCGCGCGCGATGATCCGCGCGATCTGCGTGACCTCCAGTGTGTGCGTCAGCCGGGTACGATAGTGATCCCCCGCGGGTGCCAGAAACACCTGGGTCTTGTTCATCAGCCGGCGGAAGGACGAGGAGTGGATGATGCGGTCGCGGTCGCGCTGAAACTCCGTCCGGTTGGTACAGGGGACGTATGGCTTGTCCCTGCCCCGCGTGTTACAGGTCAGAAACGCATAGGGAGAAAGATACTCTTTTTCCCGCTCCAAAAACACGTCACAGATATTTCCCACGACAGCCGGTCACCTCCCCCCAAAAAACACATTCCGAAAAGCCTTTACACTTATAAGATACGCAAAAAAATCGCAAAATCCTTTTTTTCTGCGAAAAAATTTTGATTTTTTCAGAAAATCGGGCAAAAATTCCGGGAAGCGAAGCAAAAAAGCCGTAGCACACGCTCTAAGGCACCGATCGCGTCCGCCGACAAACCCGGTAACCCGCAAGCACGTTGCGGAAAGTCCCCGGCAAGCCCCCCGAAAAACATACTTTGCATAAAAAAGCACCGGCAGAAACTGTCGGTGCTCTATACCGTGCCCATCCGGATATCCGGGAAAACGGAAATTGTTCAGGTGCGGGTGTCCCGTCCGGCGACGCTCTGTCGCGGTGTCTGCACTTACCCGCGCTCGGTACACAGGGTCAGCGTATCCGGCAGTCGGGAAAGTTCATTCTGCAGGAAGGTCGGATAAAAATACTCCTCGCCGAGGCGGTCGGATGCCAGCCAACGGAACGTGTGAACCCGATTCCCCTCCCGACCGGTAAACTGTCCCTCCGGAAAGTCGGCTTCCCGGAAATCAATCAGAAAATACAGGCACAGCTCATGATACGGCACACCGTCCGTATCGTCCGTAAAAAAGGGCTGCACGAGAAAGACCGGGCGAATAATCCGGAAGGAGCGGTCGCCGCCAAGCTCCTCGGACAGCTCGCGCAGTATTGCATCCTCCGCCGCTTCACCCATATGTACCCTGCCGCCCGGCAGGTAAAAGTACGGCGAACGGTCGTCTTTCATCGCAAGAACCCGGTTCTCCCGGAGCATCAGCGCCGCCACACGATAATTGACTTTCCCCGTGTCGGTCGGAAAAGTCAGGTCCATTCCGCCTCCGTTCTCCGCACATCCCGTGCAGGTTTGTATCATTTCGGGTTCGGTTGCGGTCATCGTGTCGTCGAGTCCGTTTCTCCCCGCGTTCCGTGCAGGTTTGTGTATCATTCCCGCCGTGCGGGTTTATCTGTAATCGTACCGCTCGCCGGTCACATCCGGCTCGTCCCGCCCGCCGCTCATCTCGCGGATTCTGTCCCGGAGCGCGGGGAAAACCGTGCCCCGAACGGCGAACGAGAGCGTCACGCGGTCGGAAAAATCCGTTCCGTCAAGGACGGCGCCGAACTTCGGAAGCTCCGCCTGATAACGCCCGTAATCCGAATAGGAGCAGGTGAGCGTCAGGGTCGTGTACTTCTGGTAGGTCACGATTCCCGCCGCTTCCATAGCGAGCTTTGCCGTGTGCGAATACGCCCGTACCAGTCCGCCTGCCCCGAGCAGGGTACCGCCGAAATACCGGGTCACCACGATCACCGCGTCATTGACCCCCGATTTGCGGATCACATCGAGCACCGGCATCCCCGATGTTCCCTGCGGCTCCCCGTCATCCGAGTAGCGCGCATAGATTCCATCCTTGATATAATAAGCGGACACGTTGTGCGTTGCGTCGGCGTACTGCTTCTTCATGCGGCGGATGAAATCGTTCGCCTCGTCCTCGGTACGCGCGGGAGACGCGTGCCCGATGAACAGGGAACGTTTTTCTTCATATTCCGCGTCCGCGGTGCCGCCGAGCGTGGTATAGGTTTCCGGTTTCTGTTCGTCCGCCATCTTGTTTTCTCCTTTCGGAAGTGGGAAGGTCTCGTTCGGATTGGATTCGCGGCAGAGCCGGAACCGGCTCACACCGGGTCGGAAGAAATCCGGGCAAAACCGGGGGTGACCCGGACCGGGACAGGGTCAAAGGAACCCGGACCGGGATCGGATGAAATCCGGATGTATCCGATCGGATCGGGGAAACTCAGAATTGTTCCGGCTCCGGGTAAGTCGGATCAAAGCGGCGGAGCATCCCGCGCGTCTTTTCGTCCACCGTCGCCGTGACAAGCATTCCGTCCTCTGTATATTCGACAGTTTCCACCGTTGCGTTCCGGTAAAGCGTGTTCAGCGCTCCCGCGTCCGCGTTGGGAATACGGAAGACGATCTTTTTCTTGCCCTCGTGCAGAAGCGTTGTCAGCTTTGCGATCATTTCGTCCACGCCCTCTCCCGTTGCCGCGGAGATATACGCAACCTCCACGCCCTCGGTTTTGGGGAACGGGCATTCGGGCGGCTCCTTGGTCCGGTCGCATTTGTTGAAGACGAACAGCGTCGGTTTCTCGCCCGCGCCGAGGTCGGAAAGCAGTTCCTCCGTTACCTTCAGGTGCGCCCGGTATTCCGGGTCGGACGCGTCCACGAGAACGAGAAGGATATCGGCATATACCGCTTCGTCGAGTGTGGAGCGGAACGCCTTGATGAGATGGTGCGGAAGTTTGCGGATAAATCCGACCGTGTCGGAAAGCAGAATCCGCTCGCCGCCGGGAAGCGTGTACTTTCTCGTCGTCGGGTCCAGCGTCGCAAAGAGTTTATCCTCCGCGAGGATTCCCGCGCCCGTCAGTCGGTTGAGCAGCGTGGACTTGCCAGCGTTGGTATACCCGACAATGGCGACTTTTGGAACGCCGCTCTTGTCCCGCGAAGCACGCATGGTTTTTCTCGTGCGTTCGAGATCATCCAGTTCCGCGCGGAGCGCCTCCATGCGGCGCTTCATGTGTCGGCGGTCGGTCTCCAGCTTGGATTCGCCGGGGCCTCTCGTGCCGATTCCGCCGCCGAGACGCGACAGATCTTTACCGTTTCCGGTCAGACGCGGCGCGGTGTACTGGAGCTGTGCCAGTTCCACCTGCATTTTGCCCTCGCCCGTCGTCGCGTGGAGCGCGAAAATGTCGAGGATCAGCATACTGCGGTCGATCACGCGGACATCCCCGCCGATCTCCTCTTCCAGATTTCTGATCTGCGAAGGAGACAATTCCACGTCAAAGACAACGAGGTCTGCCTCCTCGTTTTTGCAGAGTCCGGCAATTTCTTTGACCTTGCCGGAGCCGATCAGGGTTCGCGGATCGGGCGTTTGCAGGTTCTGGATCACCCGCGCGACGGCGATTCCGCCTGCGGTGTCAAGCAGTCCCGAAAGCTCCTCCAGTTCGGCTTCCACTTCGTCCGTAGTCGTTCCCTGTGTGACGGCGCCTACCAGCACCGCGCGGCTTCCCTCGGTCATTTTGTTTTCGGTATTTTTATTCTGAATTGTTTCCGTCATGAAAAATTCCGCCTTTCTCTCGTTTGCCGTCATGCGGGCAACGGTGGATGATATTTCACCGCCCGCAGGTCCGACCGCCGTGCGGTCACGTTTCCCGCGCATACGAAAAAGGACAGACCGCGCCCAGCACGACCTGTCCTATGCTCCGGTTCCCCCGAAAAAATTACTGCTTCTGGGAAGCTGCAAGTCTTCTCTTGAACCGATCAACCTTACCGCCGACATCGACAAACTTCTGCTTGCCGGTGAAGAACGGATGGCACTTCGAGCAAATTTCAACGCGGATCTCTCCGCCCTTGGTGGATCTGGTCTCAACCGTTTCGCCGCACGCGCACTTGATGATGCACTTTTCGTAGCTGGGATGGATTCCGTCTTTCATGACACATTTTACCTCGTTCGATGAATTCCGATGTAAGTTGGCATCGGTACACGAGAAGATATTATATCACAGGTTTTCTCAGATTGCAAGAGGTTTTCGGAAATTTGTCAGAAAAACCGCAGTCCCGTCATGTTCCCGCCATCGCCGGTCAATGCGGAGAGGCGGCACGCATCAGATCTTCCCCGCAACCTCGCGGCGCAGACCCGCGAGGATCTTTTTTTCAAGGCGGGAAATATAGGATTGGGAGATCCCCATGAGATCGGCGATCTCCTTCTGGGTCATCTCCCGTCTGCCGGACAGCCCGTAACGAAGCTCGATAATCAGGCGCTCGCGCTCCTCAAGTCCCGCCACCGCCTCCCGGATCACGCGGCGTTCCTCTCTCTTTTCCAATTCATAAGAGATGTTTTCCTCATCGGTTCCGAGCACATCGGAGAGGAGCAGTTCGTTTCCGTCCCAATCCACATTGAGCGGCTCGTCGATGGAGACCTCGCACCGGCTTCCGCCCTTTTTGCGCAGAAACATGAGGATTTCGTTTTCGATACAGCGGGATGCGTAGGTCGCGAGTTTGATGTTCTTGTCTGCGCGGAATGTGTTGATTGCCTTGACCAGTCCGAGCGTTCCGATGGAGATCAGGTCCTCGATTCCGACGCCGGTATTTTCAAACCGCTTGGCGATGTAGACCACCAGACGGAGGTTGTGTTCGACCAGAAGATTTCTTGCCCGCTCGTCGTCCGGCAGGCGGGAGATCGCCTCGCTCTCCTCCTCGTGCGACAGCGGCGCCGGGAGCACGTCCGGACCGTTGACATAAAAAATGCCCTTCCGCTTCCGACGGAGAAACCATGCCTCAAACAAGTTTTTCAGCTTTTCAATGATTTTCATATGCACAAAGCTCCTTCCGTTACTTTTCGGTACTCACAGATCGGTTTCCGGCGGAAGCAGGGCTTCATAACCGGGGACACGAAGATCCGTCGGGGCAAACAGCGCGTCGATCTCCCGCGTTCCGCGCGAATCGGTCACGGTGACGCGTTCGGGAAGAATCCCGATCAGCATTCCGTCCCCGGTCGCCGTGTGTGACGGAATCAGCCGGATACGCAGGCCGCCGCACGCGGATCGGAAATCCTCCGAGGTAAAGTCCCCGCGGCGGATCACGCCGGCAAGCCCCGGCGGAAGAAGCACCGAAACCGGGTGAAGCGCGGTCAGAATCACGGGCTTCCCGCTGACTGGATCGCGGAGCAGGTTTCCGCTGTCCACCTTGGCGCGCAGGCTGACTTCTCTTCCCCGGCAGTTGATCCCGACCGTCGCCGTCTGTTCCCCGGCGCTTTTGCGGAAGAACTTCCCGACCGTTCCGGCAACTGTCGCCGAAACCGCGGCGAGAAGCGCGAACAGCCACGCGGACAACCCGTCTTTTCCGATCACTTCAAGCGGCAGACCGAGGTGATTGAGAAGTGAACAGAATGCGGTCATCAGTCCGCCGAGCAATGCGGAAATGCCGAAATACACGCCGGTGGAAACCAGATAATTGCGGAACGCCTCGCCGCGCTTTGCGTACACGATCGCGCACATAACGGCACAAACTGTGATATCGGCAAGGAACGCCGTGACCTTCCCGACCGGCAGAAAGACCGCCGCGACCGCGTAAAACGCGCCCAGCACCGACGCAAGCAGCATCCGGAAGGCGCGGGGTTTTCGGTGCAGGATTCCGTTTGTCAGGTAGAAGCACAGATAATCCATGCTGAGGTTGACTAAAAACAGAATATCCGCATAAACATCGGTTCCGTACATTTTCTCACCCCCGCTTCAGCATAGCACACCTTGTCCGGGAAATCTGTCGTTCCGGGGACATCGGAAAAATATATGCAGGTGAGGGGTGAAACTATGACAGACAAAAAAACGCCGCCCGGGAGGGCGGCGGTAAAGATTCCGGTGAAGAGTATCTACCGGGACAACCGGTGTGGACCGGCTCACGCAAAAGGACATACGGTCCGTCGACCGCCGGTAGCAGCCGGCAGATTCTTCCTGCAAGCAGATCTGTTTTACTCGTCGTACGTTCTCTCTTTATAATCCTCCCACCGCGGAAGCGGCAGGTGATCGGTCAGGCTTTCCCGGATATCCTCATAATAATGGATTTTCCGCAGTACGTGGGCATAGTTCTCTTTCAGTTGCCTGATCTGCGCCGCCGCACAATCCCTGCGCTGCCGTAAGAGTGCCAGGATGTCATCCAGGTGCACCGATTCATCCGTTTCATATGCAAAGAACTGTTTGAGTTCGGCGATCGTCATCCCCGTGTTCTTAAAGCAGCAGATGGTTTTGATTCGGTTGACATGACCGTCCGTGAAAATACGTTGCCCGGACGCGGTTCTGGCAACGTCGGTCAGGATCCCCTCGTCTTCGTAATACCGGATGGTCGATGCGGGGAGCCCGAACAGTTTTGAAATTTCCCGGATCGTATATTCTTTCATCTTTCCGTTCCTCCCGAAATTTTTTGAAAAATCCTCTTGACTTCAAGTATACTTGAAGTGATAGAATTTGTAAAGAACGATTTTTATATGGGGAGGAATCATCATGTATCAGGCACAGGACACGCGCTATCAGTCCATGCAATATTCGCACTGCGGAAAGAGCGGACTGCAGCTTCCTGCCGTTTCACTCGGCTTCTGGCACAACTTCGGCGATTCGTCGCTCTATGAGAACATGAAACAGCTCTGCTTCACTGCCTTCGACCACGGAATCACGCATTTCGATCTGGCAAACAACTACGGACCGAACCCCGGGAGTGCCGAACGGAACCTGGGGCGCATTCTCCGCGAGGAGCTTGGTGCCTACCGCGACGAGCTGATCATCACCACGAAGGCTGGCTACGAGATGTGGGACGGGCCTTACGGAAACTGGGGCAGCAGAAAATATCTTCTCGCAAGCCTTGACCAGAGCTTACAGCGCATGGGGCTTCCTTATGTGGATATCTTCTATCACCACCGCATGGACCCCGAAACCCCGCTCGAGGAGACCATGGGCGCGCTCGCGCAGGCGGTCGCGGCAGGCAAGGCTCTGTACGTCGGTCTCTCCAATTATGACGGCGAGACCATGGAGAAAGCCTGCAAAATTCTGAACGAGCTTCACTGCCCGTTCATCATCAACCAGAACCGCTACTCCATTTTTGACCGTACCATCGAGCAAAACGGTCTGAAGGAAACCGCCGCCCGGCTTGAAAAGGGCATCATTGCCTTCAGTCCCCTGGCGCAGGGAATGCTGACGGACCGGTATCTGCACGGCATTCCGGAAGACAGCCGCATCAGAACGGACGGACGTTTCCTGCACGCGGCAGATCTGACGGAAAAGCGCCTGCACCAGATCAGCGCCCTCAATGAAATTGCATCCGCCCGCGGACAGACACTTGCCGAAATGGCACTCAGCTGGATTCTGCGCGACGGGATCGTGACAAGTGTCCTGATCGGCGCATCCAAGCCGTCTCAGATTCTGGACAATATCAAGGCGTTGGAGAATACTTCTTTTTCCAAAGAAGAACAGGAAAAGATTGATCGGATTACGGAAATGTGATTTTCCAAAAAGTCTTGCAGGTGATTTCCGGGCAAGCGAAATGTGTATTGCCGCGCCGGCAAAAAACAAAAACGCCTTCCGAATGGAAAGTGTGAAAATTCAAATGTACGGGATGTCGCCTACGGGAACAGTCTCCGCTTCGCTCCGACGCAAGATTTGCTGACGCAAACTGGCATTCGGACTGCCACCGGCAGTCCGAATGTTCCGAACCCATGCGCAAGCGGGTTTATTTTGTGGATTTTGAAGTTCTCTTCGCTTGCGCCGGGTCGCTTATTGGTACGGGTTGCAAAAAGCCCTGCCACCCAAAAGGGTGGCAGGGCTTTTTGGTGACCCCTACGGGAATCGAACCCATATCTTCGCCGTGAGAGGGCGACGTCTTAACCGTTTGACTAAGGGGCCGGATTTCGGCGACTTTTGTATTATATCACATCAATCGCCGGAATGCAAGACTTTTTTCAAAATTTCTGATAATTTTTTTGTATGATCGGCTTTACCCGTTTTCCGGTTCGCAGAAAGCCCGGTCGGGCGGGTCCTTTGCCGTGCCGTCCGCGTGTTTGTCCGGTGCGGGTTCCCTTCCGACTGCGGCAAGATAACCGCTATAATCCGTCACGGTACGGAGCGCCGCAAGAAGCGCGTTCGGGGTCATGCCCGCGGGCAGGTCGAATTTCGCGGCAATCTCGTCCCGCCGCTTGGTGCTGTTTTCCCCGCCGGTCAGTCCGTCAATGTAAAAATCCGTTTTGGAAAGCGGATTCTCTGCATAGGCGCGGTACTTCTCCGGGTCACAGTACGGCTTGAGCAGGTCGTAGAGCAGGTCGTTTCCCATGCCCTCCACGCCGAGGTAGCCGTCGGCAGAGGGGGCTTCCTTGCGCTTTTCCTTCCCCTTGATCTGGGGAATGTACAGCTGAATCAGTCGGTCGCCCGGCAGTGCGCGGGTAATATACGACCGGATCAGCTTCCCCGCCCCGTCGCTGTCGGTGAGCAGGATCAGGGGCGTGGATTTTGCAAGCGCGCGGATGACCGCGAGTTTTTCCTTCTGATTGAACACGCCAAAGCCGTCCGTCCGGATCACGCGGCAATCCGCGACCGAAAGGAGGCGAAGACAATCGTACTTTCCCTCCACGATAACGGGATACGGCAATTTGAGTTTTTCTTTCATAGTTTCCTCCTGTCAGGCGCGGGAGAAGAGGAAGAATCCGAGCACCAGCAGACCGAGCGCGATGCGGTAAATACCGAACGCGGAGAAGGAATGCTTTCTGACAAAATCCATAAGGAAACGGATGGCGATCATGGAGACCGCAAAAGAAACGATACAGCCGACGAGAAGGACCGCCCATGCAAGTCCCGGAACCGAAACGCCCTCCCCGGAAACGTATCTGAAGAAGCCGAGCGCCTTGACAAGGCTTGCGCCTGCCATGACGGGAATCGCCATAAAGAAAGAGAACTCCGCCGCGGCAGTACGGGAAAGCCCCATGCACATACCGCCGAGGATGGTGGAGCCCGAACGCGAGGTGCCGGGAATCATGGACAGCGCCTGAAACGCTCCCATGCCGAGCGCGTGGCGGCAGGTCACTCCGTCCACGGTCTCGACGCGGTTCGCCTTCCCCTTCCGCAGCTTCTCGATCACAATGAACAGGATCCCGTACACAATGAGGGCAACGGCAACGACGACACTGTTATACAGCCATCCGTTGATGTCCTTGCCGGTAATCTTTTCAAGCAGCTTGTCGCCGACCACGCCGATCAGTCCCGCGGGGATACTGGCGATGAGCACCTTGCCCCAGAGAACCCATGTACTCTTTTTCTCTTCCCGGGTCTTGGACGGAGAAAACGGCCAGAGCTTATGAAAGAACAGCACGACGACCGCAAGGATCGCGCCGAGCTGGATGACGACCTCAAACATTTCGGAGAATTCCGCGTTGAAGGTCTCGTCGCCGAGCCGGAACGGAAGCAGGTCTCCGATGAGGATGAGGTGCCCCGTGGACGACACGGGGAGCCATTCTGTAATTCCTTCGATGATGCCGTACAGCACGGCTTTGAGTATCTCAAACAGTTTATCCATGCATTTGAGTATCTCAAACAGTTTATCCATGCAAAGGTTTTCCCCTTTCGGTTCGCATGATTCGGAATCCGCCCAGGCGGTTCATTCGTTTGTCAGCATTTTTTCGGCTCCGGCGCGCGCGGGGTAAACCCTTTTGCGTCGCCTGCGCGTAGAATGTCGCCGGGATGCACGTCAAACGGCACGCGGCAGAAAAAGATCATGGACGGATGCGGCGCCGCCGGAATGGGAGTACCGTCCTCCGCGTACAGCCCGGTCACGGGAAACGCCCGCCCGACAAGCCCGGGAGAAATGATCTCCGCGGTATCCCCGACGGCCACCTTGTTTTTCTGGCGGAACCGATAGATTCTTCCCTCCTCCGTCACGATCGGAACGGGCAGCTGCGGCATCTTTGCATCAGTATATTCGGTCGCGGTTGCAAAGTATGCCTTTTCGCGGAGGTAGCCGCAGGCGCTGACGATCTGGGGATTCTCCATCGGATTATCGAGATAAAAGCCCGTCGCGTACTCTCGGTGGGAAACGCTGTCCAGCTCGTCCATCCAGCGGGGATCAAAGGCATAATGCTCCGGATCGCGGAGGTACGCATCCATTGCCATTCGGTAGGTATTGGTCACAACGGCGGTATAATACGCGCTCTTCATGCGCCCCTCAATTTTGAAGGAATCAATACCGCTCTTCATCAGCTCCGGGATAATGCCGATGGTACACATATCCTTGGAGGACATGATGAAGGTGCCAAGCTCGGTCTCCTCGATCGGAATGGGCATATCGGGATGCTTTTCCTCGTACAGGACATAGTTCCAGCGGCAGGGCTGGGAGCAGGTACCGCGATTGCCGTCGCGCCCGTTCATGAGGTTGGCAAGCAGGCATCTGCCGCTGTATGACACGCACATGGAGCCGTGGATGAAGGCTTCCAGCTCCACCTCCTTCGGCAGAGCGTCGCGGATGGCGCGGATCTCGGAAAAGCGAAGTTCTCTTGCGAGCACCAGCCGCTTGGCGCCGAGCGAAGCCCAGGCAAGCGCGGCTTCCGGGCTGACGATGCTTGCCTGCGTGGAAATGTGAATCTCCATGTCGGGAAGCAGCTGCTTCACAACAGAAATCACACCCATATCCGCGACGATCATCGCGTCGATTCCCGCGTCACGGATGTCCGAGAGGAACCGGCGGAGCGCCGGGTACTCATCGGTGCGCGGCATGGTGTTGACCGTCAGGTACAGCTTCTTTCCGAGCGAGTGTACCAGCTCTGCGGCGCGATAGATCTCCTCCACCGTGAAGTTGTCCGCCGCCGAACGCATTCCGAACTGCTTGCCGGCAAGATAGACTGCGTCCGCGCCATAGCGCAGCGCCGCCTCCAATTTTTCAAAATTCCCCGCGGGGGACAAAAGCTCCGGCATCCCGTTCTCCTTCCGGCACACGCGCCATCCCGCGCGTCATGCGATGTACTTTTCTCTCGTATCTTTTTCCGCGCGCCGTGCATACAACGCGCAGACCCTGGTTTCATCCTCTTTATTATAATCCCCCGCGCGTACCCTGTCAAGAAAAAACCGGAACATTACGAAAGTGTAATGTCCCGGTCATTTTCATATTAAGTTTCGTCCGTGCAGACACCGTCCTCGCGGAAGGAGTGCCACACGCCGCCGATGGTACGGGAGGTCACGCAAAGGAACCCCGGACCGTTGGACGAACCGTTCAGATAGAGGTAATACTTCTCCCCTCCAACGGTAATCCAGCCGTACTGCATCACGCCGCCGATGAAGTATCTTGCGGTCGCGTCGCGGTGGGTGACCGTCGCGGGGGAATTCTCGTGCTGCCCGTTCGCATAGGCGCAGTTAAGGAATCCGTCATAGAGGATGTGCCCGTCGTCGGGATCATAGGAGTACGCAACCCCGCCGATCGTGCCGGAGGTCTTGAGCGCATAGGGCGTGTCCGAGGTGGAGGCGTAGAAATAATACACCCTGCCGCCGATGACCATCCACATACTTGCCGCCTGACCGTACACCGCGGCGGAAGCCTGAAAGTAATAGGTCTCTCCGTTCACGGTTTGCCAGCCGGTCTGCAGGACGCCGTTTTTGTAGTAGTAGAGCACACCGTAACGGTTCTGCAAGCCGTCAAGCGGCTTCACGGTATGGTTCGCGTTGAATTCCCTTCGGTAGCCGCCGAGCATATAGCTTTCGTCCGTCACCATATATCCGGTATCCGAGAGAAAATAGTACAACCCTTCCGGATTCGTACTGTATTGTTCGGAAACGCCGTCCGTCACGGTTACGGAAGAACCGTCGGAATGCCGCCAGCCCGTCACGCGGTAACCGTTTTCAAAGCAGACGGTTCCCGCCTCTTCCCGGACGAAGCCGCTTGCGGGGGCATAGTCGGTGCCGTCCCACAGGTAATAGCGCCCGCCGATCCACTGACCGGGGTGTTCCGGTGTGTCGGGGGTGTCCGGTGTATCCGGTGTTTCGGGGGTATCTGGGGTGTCGGGAACATCGGGGACGGCGGCAAGGTAGTGCATGGAAACCCAACCATAGCCGGTTTCATTCGCATATGCAATCAGCCCCCAACTCCCGTCCGCCGACGTGGCGGTGACGGTCACCCGCTCGCCGGAAAGAAGGTATCCGACCGAAGCATAGGAGGTTCCCGCCCCCGCACGGATGTTCAGGCTGGATGCCGTCACCGTATACAGAGTCCCGCCGGGCAGAAGCGAACGGAAATCCAGATAATCCATGGATACATACCCCGTTTTCCCGTCGTAGGTGATCTGTCCCCAACCGCCGCGGAAGCCGGTCACCCGGACCTCCGCCCCGTTTGCGAGGCTTCCGATCCGGGCATAGGAGGTACCGGGACCGGAGCGGACGTTGAGCGCGGTTGCTTTTACCGCATAAACTCCGGGAACGTGATCCGTTTCCGGCGGGTCCGGGTAGTCCGGCGAACAGATACTGACGATGTATGTACTGCTGATGGAATAGCTTTTGGCGCGGACATAGCCGGTATCCCCGGAGCCGTCCCCGGAGCTGGTATTTCCCTCAATCGTGGAAAGAGTACCGTTCCGGTAACCGGTGACAATGCCGACATGATTGGTGATGTTCTGGTTATGCGGGAACCTGAAATACACAAGGTCGCCTGCCTGCGGAGTATACCCGCCCGCGGCAACGGTTGCACGGGAATATGCTCTTCCGGCTGAACGGAAGAAATTCAAAGCCGTCACGGTACTTGCAGTCTTGGGAATGACCGTTTCGGGGACACCGGCAAGCGCGGCGCAGAAGGAGACAAACATCTGGCACCACATATCCTGAAGCCCATACCATCTGCCGTATTCGGTATAATCGGAACCGCTCGTTGCCGTGCCGGAGAGATTGGAGTTGCTTCCGCTTTCGCGGTAACCGATCTGGGAGGCGGCGATGTTTACGATATCCGTTCTTGCGTTTCCGGTCAGCGTGACAGCGGACAGCGCGGCGTAGTATTTACCCGACATATACGAGGCAGACCCCTGATAGGGGACTGCAAACCCCGGAAGCGTCATCGCCAGCGCGATGGCGGCGGTAAGGACGACTGCCGTCAGGCGTCGTCGGAAATAACTGTGTTGTTGCACTGAGAGTACCTGTACCTTCCGAAATGGGAAGATTCCTTTCCTTGGAGCCGCCCGGTGCCGCATGGCTTCCGGAATCCGGCAGACAACGCGGGGACACCCGGGCGGACTTACAAGTTTGCTCACACCGGTTGTGATTTTCTTGTGTAACCATTATATAACACGGGCGGGAGGGCTGTCAATCATTTACCCGATTTCCGAAGACGGTAATATCTGGAACGATCAGGAAGATTATGGCATTAAACCGTCAAAACAAAACCCTGCCGCCAGAAGGCGGCAGGGTTTTCAAAATGGATTCAGGCGATCTCCGCCTTGATGTCCTCGTAGAAGTTTGCACGTGCGCTTTGCATATAAGCGGCGACCCACAGGGTACCGACACCGAACGCAAGGGAGCCGACGATCATCCAGCCGATGAAGCTGAGATCGAGGCAGAAGAGTTTGCCCTTCTTGCCATTCATGACCTTCTTGCTTGCGTCAATGCATCTCTTCCAGTCCCAATCGGGATGATCCATGCTGATGTACAGTGCCATGGAGTAAGAGTAAAACTTCACGATACCCGGGATCACGAAAAGGAGAGACCACAGGAAAGTGAAAACCGAGGTCAGAAGACCGGTCAGAATGCGGTTGCCGATGCTGTCGCTTTCGCGGAAGCCGACAAACAGATCCATGAAATCCACCTTGCCCTTGCCGCGTGCGAGGGACACAAACACAAGACTGACACCGACCATAATCGGACCTGTCAGGATCAGAGAACCGACGACGGTAAAGGACAGTGCGCCGAGAATTGCACCGGAAATCAATACCACGACGAGACCCATCAGCCAGTTCGTACTGAAGATGTTTCCGCCAAGCTGCTGACGCGCTCTTGCGCGAAGCTCAGAATTTGATGTCATAACCATAACCTCCATATTTTTGCGCCGGTTTCCCGGTCAACGATTTCATTATAGTACTATATTTTCAATTCGTCAATATGATAACCGAAAAATACATCGTTTCGGAGGAAAAACAACGGCGGCGCGGGGGGGATCCGCCGTCCCCGACGCGGCGAAGCCTGCGGAGGGGACTGGCGGCGGGCACCCCCAAGCCGCCGCGGGGAAACTAAAAAACACAAAAGGACTGCCGCATAGCGGCAGTCCCGAAAATTACGGAGTCAGGCGATTAGGGCCCCGGAAGAGGAATTCCGCTTCCTTGATGGAAAGCCCTAAGAAGAGCATGGTCAGGCGGTCAAGACCGAGACCGAAGCCACCGTGCGGCGGGCAGCCGTAACGGAAGAACTGGAGGTAGAACGCAACGTCATTTGAAAGCCCCTTCTCCTCCGCCTGTTTCTTGAGCACCTCATAGCGGTGTTCTCGGACCGCGCCGGTCGTGATTTCACAGCCACGCCAGATCAGGTCGTAGCCCATCGGCACGCCGTCCTTGTCGCGCATATGGTAGAACGCACGCTCCTTGGCGTCGTAATCGGTCACGAACAAAAACTCACTGCCGTATTTCTCCATTGCGAACTTTTCGCACAGATGCTCGGCATCGGTGGTCAGGTCGCCCTTTGCCTCGTCGGAAACGGTGTAGCCGTAACGCGCTTCCAGCTCTGCATAAAGGTCCTTCAGTTTAATACGCGGAAACGGAACCGTCGGAACGATGACCTTTTTGCCGAACAGGCGTTCCACCTCTTCACCGTGCGCTTCTGCGACCTTCGCGAACGCGTAAGCGAGAAGCTCTTCCTCCATGTGCATAACCTCCTCGCAGGAGTACACATAGCTGAATTCCAGGTCAAAGCCGGTAAACTCGGTCGCATGCTTGTTGGTGTAGGATTTTTCAGCACGGAACACGGGACCGGACTCAAAAATACGATCAAGTCCCGATGCCATTGCCATCTGTTTGTAGAACTGCGGCGACTGCGCAAGGTACGCCTTGGTATCAAAGTACTTGACCTCAAACACCTCGGAGCCGGATTCGCTTGCCGCGCCGATGAGCTTCGGCGTATGGATCTCGACAAAGCGATGTGCAAGCAGGAATTCGCGGAATGCGGCAGTCAGGGTCGTCTGGAGCTTAATCATCAGGTGATTCTGATCGCGGCGCATATCGATCCAGCGGAAGTCCATCTTGGAGTCGATCTCGGAGTCGTCCTTGATCGGAATTGCATCGGCAATGGATTCCACAATCAGGGTATCGGGAAGCATTTCCATGCCGCCCATCTTGACGTATTCGTTCTTGACGACCTCGCCCTCGACCGTGATGACCGACTGAATGGTCAGGGTGTCGATGAGCGCGGCAATCTCGGGATGGCTCTCCTTTTCCACCGTGACCTGGAGCTTACCGCTCATGTCCTTGATGACAAGGAACGCCATCGTGCGCTTGTTGCGCAGGTTTTCCACAAAACCGGAAACGCGGTAACGCGAACCGGGTACGATATCGGAAATATAGGTTCTTTCCATGTTTTCTCTCCGTTCTTCTATGGTCTCTTCTTTTCGCTTTACTGAATCGCCACGCCGTTTTTGTCGAACAGCGGAAGTTTCTCAAGGTAAATGATGTCTTTTCTCTCCTGCGCGTCGCCCTCGGCAAGGATGGTCATGCGCCCGGCAACACTTCCGCCGGCGGCATCCACCAGTTTCTCAAGCGCCGCAAGCGATTCTCCCGTGGAAATCACGTCATCGACAAGCAGGATGCGCTTGCCCTTCATCAGCGCGGCATCCGCGCCGTCAAGGTACAGGTGCTGTTCTCTCGCCGTGGTGATGGACTTGACGGCGACATGCAGCGAGTCGGTCATGTACAGTTTGGGAGCCTTGCGCGCGAGAAAATACTTCTGGTTGCCGGCAAGACGCGCCATTTCGTGAATGAGCGGAATCCCCTTTGCCTCGGCGGTCAGGAGGTAATCGTATGCCGGTGCGCGGTCAAGCAGCTGGCGGGCGCAGGCAGTGGTAAGCTCGGGATCGCCGAAGATCACGAATCCCGCGATCATCAGATTCTCGTTGAGGGGGCAGAGCGGCAGGTCGCGTTCCAGTCCCGCAATGGTCATATGGTAATATTTCATCAGGTTCACTCCTTCTGAATATAACGGTCGGTCAGTACTGCGCGTCGATGTGGTGGGAGTATCTGGTCTCCAGCGCTTCCTCGACGAGCGCCTCAAAATCCAGCTTCTGTTCTTCCGCCTCAACCTTCTCGGGGTCGGGCTTGGTTTTGGGGTGTTTGGGCGTAAAGACGGTACAGCAGTCCTCAAACGGCAGGATCGAGGTATCATAGGTGCCGATCTTCCTGGCAATCTGTACGATCTCTTCCTTGTCCATTCCGATGCACGGACGGAACACGGGGAGCGTGGTCATACAGTCGGTCACACCGATTGCCTGCATGGTCTGGGAAGCGACCTGCCCGAGGCTCTCGCCAGTGATGAGGGCGCGGCAACCGCGTCTCTTGGCGATCCGGTCGGCAATGGTCATCATGAAGCGGCGGAGGAGCAGTGTGAAGTAATCCTCGTTGCAGGTTTTGACCAGCACCTCCTGGATATGGGTAAGCGACACGACGTGAACGTCCATGTCCCCCGTATACGGTGTCAGCAGTTTTGCAAGCGACAGGACCTTTTCCCTCGCGCGTTCGCTGGTATAGGGAAAAGATTCAAAGTGGATCGCCTCCACACGCACGCCGCGCTTTGCCATCATGTATCCGGCAACGGGCGAATCAATGCCGCCGGACAGAAGCAGAAGTCCCCGTCCGTTGGTTCCCGCTGGCATACCGCCGGCGCCCTTGAACTGACCCGCGTGCAGATAAGCGCCGTACTCGCGGATCTCCACGCGCACCGTCACGTCCGGTTCGTGTACATTGACACGGAGCCACGGGCAGGCGCCGAGCAGAACGCCGCCGATGTCGGCGGAAATCTGCATGGAGTCAAGCGGGAACAGCTTATCCGACCGCTTCGCCTCCACCTTGAAGGTGCGGTAGCCGCGGAGGAACGCGGGCAGATATTCCCCGGCAACGCGGCGGATGTCTTCCATATTCTTTTCGGCAACCGCACAGCGGTCCACGCCGACAATGCCGAACACGCGGCAGGCGGACGCCAGTGCGCCGTCAATGTCCGCGTCATCTTCAAGCGGTTCAATATAAACGGTACTCTGGGCACGGCGCACCTCAAAATTGCCGTAAGGGGCAACATGGCGGCGGACCTCGCGGCAGAGCGCGTCCTCAAAGTAGGAGCGGTTCGCGCCCTTGAGCACGATCTCCCCGTATTTGCAAAGCAGAATTTCTTTCATATATCTGTTTCCGATCCGTTATCGGTTTTCTTCTTCGTCGGAAGGGGTGTCCTCCCCATCCGGAAACTCTTCCGGATCCGTTTCCGGAAGCACGTCCGTCTCTTCCGCGTCCGGTGCGCTCACATATGCGTCGATCAGATCTCTTGCGCGCTCGATACAACTCTTTTCCACAAACACGTCGGAGCCGTACAGAGAAAAGCCGGAGATGATCTTGACCGCGCTTCCGCTTCCCCGCTCTCTGACGAGATACGGAATCTTTTCGGCTTCCAGAATCCCTCGGATCATGCAAAGCTGAACATTGTCAAACACGGTGATGAGAAGCTCGTTTTCCTCGTCGGAACGGGGAGCGGAATCAAGTCCGAACAGATAATCAAACGGCATTGGCGTATCCTCCTTGTCTTCTGACGGATTCGGGGCAAAGGGAGACCCGTCCGCCGGATATCAGTTGTCGTAGTAATTGGGGAACAGCTTCTCCCAGACCTTCATACAGCCGATGGTGTCGGCGATTGAGGAATGGGCAACGCCGTCCCACGCGACCTCAAAATGCGCCATGGCGTCGGTCAGGGACATATGCATGAGATCGGGGCAATGCTCGTGGGCATAGCGGACGAATTCATTGGCGCAGCAACGCGTCTTACGATGGAGCGCTTCCCTTTCCGCTTCGGTATCGTAGATGTACTTGATGTGGCTGTAATCCGTGGAAACGCCGTAAGCAATGAGGTTGTCCGCACCGGCGAAGATCTCCTTGACGCGGGGAGTGACCTCGGCAAGCGTGGGAGCATCGACCACCATATCGGGGGTGATACCGTGGATTTTCTCGGTACGCTTCCAGCGCTTATTGTGCGTCGGACGGATCAGGGTATCCATGATGACCTTTCCGGTCGCGTCCACAATGGAAATGGAAAGGATCTCGTCGTGGTCGTAAATACCCGTCAGTTCAAGGTCAAAGAAGAGCACACGCTCTCTTTGCATGTGGTAATGCTCCGCGCGGTGCGCGTCGCCCTCGGCACGGCGGACCGCCATTTCTTCCTCATAGCAGGCGCGGCAGAGCTTGTGGCGGTAGCGCTCGCCCTTTCCGCACTTGGCGCACGGAAGCGGCAGGCGGGACGCCGTGCGGCGGTCGTAGAGGTATACGAGCGTTCCGTCGCTCTTTTTGTAATACGCGCGCGGCTCCTCCGCCGTCTCGTAGTGCATGGCGGCAAGGCGCTCCCCCGAGTAAAGCCCCAGTTGCGCCGCGCGGCGGACGTTCAGTCTGCCGATCTCATTTCCGGATTCCAATGTGATGGGGTCATTCATGGGAAGCTCGGGGAGCGGTTCCTCCTCCGGCTCTGCCACGGCGGGCTCGGGACGGTTCCAGCGACCGACCGGCGCAACGGTGACGCGCTCCGGATCATAAAAGAATTCGGTTTCTCCGCTCTCCGAAAGATCGTAGCCGATCGGGTCACCCTTCGGCATCAGGTGCATCATATCGAGCATGGCGCCCGTCAGATAATTCTTTTTCTCGGCATCTGTCTTCCGGACCTGCGGGATTACTTTCCCGGACCGGAGCTTCATTGAGTTTTCCACAAAAGAGCCTCCGTGTATCTGTATCCCGGCGGAAAGCCGCCGTCCCGCATGAATGCGGGGTTATGCTTTGCGCGGTGCCGCACTTCTTCGGAAAATGCCGCTCCGTGAACACAATCTTCATTGATTATATCACAAATATTTTTTATTATCAAGTACGAAACGCAAGATTTTTGACCGAGACTTCCAAAAGAATCCGCAAAAGTGCGCCGCGCGTCAGAACGCGCGGCGCACCGTGGGGATACACCAAAATAATTTACTTTCCCGCAATGCTCATGCCGGGAACCAGCACGGGCGGCGCGGCAAACGCGGTCACGGAGGCGGGAATGCCGAATTTCAATTTGTTGCCGACCGCCGTGATTCCGAGAAGCAGTTCATAGAAGTTGCCGGCAACGGTGAAGCCCTTGACGTACTCCGCCTTCTTGCCTCCGCGGATACGATAGCCGGCGCTCTGAAGCGAGAAATCGCCCGTCACACCGTCGGCTCCCGCATGAAGTCCGTTCAATTCGGTGATGAGGATACCATCCCCAGCCGCGGAGAACAGTTGCTCCTCACTCTTGTTGCCGGGCTCGAGACAGAAGCAGAAGGGACTGATATTGACCGAAGAGGTGTAGCTTCCGCGAAGTCCGTTGCCCGTCGATTCCCTGCCCGCCTTCTTCGCGGTCGTCAGGTCATAGAGGAGCGTCTTGAGAACGCCGTTTTCGATGACGTTCTTGCGGAATGCCGCGACACCCTCGCCGTCAAAGGAGGTCTGGGCGGGATAACCTTCCCGCATGGGGTCGTCGGTGATCGTCACGCAATCGGCGGCAACCTTTTCCCCCTCCTTGCCCGCAAGGCGGGACAAGCCCATCTGCGCGCTCTTCGCGGAGAATCCGGAGAAGAAGGTTGCAAGCAGGTCGCGCATGGATTCGCCGTCGAATACGACATTGTACTTTCCGGATTCCACGCTGCCGGCACCGAATTTTTCCTTGACGCGTCCGACTGTGCGCGCAGCAAGGTCGCCCATCTCCGCGGCGGTTTTACCGACGGCGAAATCAAAGTCGTTGTCGGACTCTTCTCCGTTTTTAAGCACCGGAGCAACATAAGCCGCGCTGACGCCAACCCGGTTTGAAAGCTCCAAGCCGTAGGAATTGTACAGATAGATCTCCGTTGTGCCGGTAAATGCACCGGATTTGGTACCGTCCGTCACCATGTCGGATGCGCCGTACTGCTGTTTCTGGAGCGAAAGTACGTTCTCCCGGACTTCGGCAGCAGTCGCCGGTTCTGAGAACTTTGCATTCGGAGTACCGTACTTCGGAGAGCCGGGGAAAATGAACACCTCATCCTCGTTTTCGATATTCCTTGCGTTCGCGGCGGCGCGACTGACCAATTCCGTCATCTCTTCCTCGGTCAGAAGCTCCGTGGAAGCGTAGCCCATCTTCCCGTCTACTTTACACCGGAAGCTGATTCCGGCAGAGGCGCCCGACGAAAAATTGCTGATTTCATCCTTCAGCGCCTCGGCGGAAAGGTCTGCGGATTCGGCATAGTAAAGCTCATATTCTGTGATTCCCGCTTCTTTTGCGGCGCGCACCAGCGCGTCCTTCAGAATTCTGATATCCATTATGAACGACCTCCCACCGTGATTTTGGAAACGCGGATCAGGGGCTGACCGACGTCGGTCGGTACACTGCCCGAAGTCGAGCCGCACATGCCCTGCCCGGTTGCAAGCTCCGTGCCGACCATGTCGATGTCCTTGAGAATCTGAGAGCCGGTGCCGATCAGCGATGCGCCGCGTACCGCCTCCGTAATCTTTCCGTTTTTGACGAGGTAGCCCTCGGTGACGGCAAAGTTGAATTCACCCGTCAGCGGATTGACCGAGCCGCCGCCCATGGACTTGCAGTAAAGTCCGTTCTCCATCGACGCGATGATGTCTTCGTTCCGGTCGGTTCCGGGGCAGATGAAGGTATTGGTCATACGCGAGGTCGCCTCATAGAGGTAGCCCTGCCGTCTGCCGCTTCCCGTCATGGGCATTCCCATGCGGCGGGAGCCGAGGCGGTCAACCAGATAGCTCTTCAGAACGCCGTTTTCGATGAGGACGTTCCTCTCGGTCGGGTGCCCTTCGTCGTCGATGTTGACCGAACCCCACGCACCGGGGATGGTGCCGTCGTCCACGGCGGTCACCTTGGGATTTGCGATCATCTGTCCCATCTTGCCGCACATCTGGGATGCGCCGACGCCGACCGCCGTCGCCTCCAGCGAATGTCCGCAAGCCTCGTGGAAAATGACACCGCCGAAACCGTTGTCAATGGCGACCGTCATCTGTCCCGCGGGGCAGTATGCGGCATGCAGGTTGGTCACCGCCTGCGCCGCGGCGGTCTTTCCGATCTCTGCGGGGGAAATGAGATCGAACACCTCAAGTCCCATACCTCTGCCGGGCGCCTCAAAACCGGTCTGCTCCTCTCCGCCGGCAGACGCGACTGCGCTGATGCCCATCCGGGTGCGGATATGCCGGTCGGAGGTGTAAAGTCCCTCGGTGTTGGCAACAAGAATGGTGTGATCGACCGTCACAAGGTTGCCGGAGACCTGGCTGATCTCGGAGCTGTACTCTTTTGCGGCAAAGCAACCGCTCTTGAGCAGGTCGATCTTCTGTTTCATGTCCGCGCTCCCGGGAACGATCTTCACGGGGTGAATGTTCGGAAAAATGCGCTCGGTCAGGTGGATCTGCACCTGTTTTTTCGATTCTCCGATGACCCCGGCGACCGACGCGGCACAGGCAAGAAGTCCCTCGCGCGAAAGGTCGGAGGTGGAGGCAAAGACGGTTCTGGTCCCGAGGAACGCACGGATGCCGACGCCCGACAACACATTATCGCCGATCTGGTCGATTTTGCCGTCAATGAAGTGTACGACCCCGTTTCTGGTGTGCTCGGCATAGATCTCGGCAAAGTCCGCGCCCGTGGACACGGCAACGCCGAGGACCTCTTCGCACAGCTTTTCTGCAAGTATCATGGTGGTCAGTTCCTTTCTATGGTGTGATTTGGCTATTTGCAATTCAGCTTCAGAAGCACCGATTTGAGCGCTTCCATATCGCGGCAGACGAAGGAAACCGCTTCCGCGGGAACCTCCTTTGGCGAAATGAGATCGGGAATCATGACGGTCGTCATACCTGCGGCGTGCCCCGACAGAAGCCCGTTGGGGGAATCCTCCACCGCAACGCTCTCCTCCGGCAGAACACCGAGCTCCTCGCAAGCCTTCAGATAAATATCGGGGCTGGGCTTGCTGTGGGCGACCATGTTGCCCGTGACAACGCGGTCAAACGAATCCCCGAGTCCTGCACGTTCCAGATACTCCCCCGCTCTCTTCTGATTGGTGGAGGTGGCAAGGGCGACGAGAAAGCCGTTTCCGTGCAGCCACGAAAAGATCTCAGGCACGCCGGGCTTGAAGGGGAGTCCGTTTGCCCGGATATACTCATCAATGTGTACCGAGCGGCGCGCCATAAGCGTTTCATAGGGAAACTCTTTCCCGTATTTCCCGTGAAAATACGTGCCGATGTCCGCGTTGTTTCTGCCCGTGCAGACGCGGATGTCCGCGTCAATTTCCGGGATTCCGCCGAGGTCGTCCGCCGCCCGGCGCCACGCCATGCGGTAGATGCGTTCGGTGTCGAAAACAACACCGTCCATGTCAAATACGACTGCTCTCTTCATATGCAGACCCGCTCCGTTTCAGTCCGGATTGCGCTCGCCGAGAGCCACATGGTACTTCTGGTAGAAGCTCTCGAAATAGTCCCCGTCCAGCGCGTCGCGGATCTTCTGGGTCAGGTCGTTGTAGAAGTAGAGGTTGTGGGTCACGGCAAGGCGCATACCGAGCGATTCCTTTGCCTTGAGCAGGTGACGGATGTAGGCCCGGCTGTAATTCCGGCAGGTCGGGCACTGGCAGGACACGCTGATGGGGCGCTCGTCCTTCAGGTATTTTTCATTGAGCAGATTCATCTTGCCCTCCCACGTGAACAGGTTTCCGTGGCGGGCATTGCGACTTGGCATCACGCAATCGAAGAAGTCCACGCCGAGGTGCACCGCCTCCAGGATGTTGCACGGCGTGCCGACGCCCATCAGATACCGCGGCTTGTTCTCGGGCATATGCGGCTCCACCGCGTCGATGATGCGGTACATTTCCGAAGTCTCCTCGCCGACGGCAAGTCCGCCGATTGCGTAGCCGTCCAGGTCCATTTCGGCGATTGCCTTCATGTTGGCAATGCGGAGGTCTTCGTAAGTGCCGCCCTGGTTGATGCCGAAGAGCAGCTGATGCTTGTTGATGGTATCCGGAAGCGAATTGAGCCTTGCCATTTCCGCCTTGCAGCGGGCAAGCCATCTCACCGTGCGCTCGCTGGATTGCTTGACGTAATCATAGGGCGCGGGATTCTCGATACACTCGTCAAACGCCATGGCAATGGTGGAGGCGAGGTTGGACTGGATCTGCATGCTTTCCTCGGGACCCATGAAAATGCGCTTGCCGTCGATGTGAGAAGCAAACTTCACGCCCTCCTCCGTGATTTTACGGAGCTGTGCCAGGGAAAAGACCTGAAATCCGCCCGAATCCGTGAGGACGGGTCCGTCCCAGTTCATAAATTTGCGGATACCGCCGAGATCGTGGATGAGGCGGTCGCCGGGACGCAGGTGCAGGTGATAGGTATTGGAGAGTTCCACGCGGCAGTTGATTTCTTTGAGTTCCACCGTGGAAACACCGCCCTTGATCGCGGCACAGGTGCCGACGTTCATGAATACCGGCGTTTCAATATCGCCGTGAACCGTGTGCAGAACGCCGCGGCGTGCGCGACCGTCCTTTTTCTTTACTTCGTACATGAGTAAATCTCCTTTTCGGGCTAACGCGAAAGCAGCGCGCCGCCTTTGTGTATGTTATTTTCGCGGGTCACGCAGAGCGTTCCCGTGAGGTTTCGGTAAGATACGGGACTCCCGCGCTTTCGACGCGCAAGGCGTTCCCGTTATGTTCTTTCAAACTGATGATCGAGATTCTTCTTGGTCAATTCCAAAGCAACAGGTCTGCCGTGCGGGCAGAAGGTGATATCAGGGAGCTTCATCATCTCGTCCACGAGCCATTCGATGTGCTCCTCCGGGTATTCTCTGCCCGCCTTGATCGCCGCCTTGCAGGACGCCTGATACAGGGCTTTTTCAAAGAGAATATCCCGCGTGAGTTTCGCCGAACCGGTGGCGGACTTGATACGTCCCACGATCGCGGTCAGCATATCGGGAATCGCCGACTGCTCGATCCCGTCCGGAATCGCGCTGACGGACACCGTGTTGCGCGCCGTGGTAAAAGCAAATCCGACGGATTCCAGCTCCTGCCGGTAGGCTTCCACCAGCCCCACCTCGTCGGTCATCAGCATGACCTCAACGGGGAGCATGAGCATCTGCGACGGAACCTCCATCGACCGCATATTGGTCTTGAGCCGCTCGAAGATAAGCCGCTCATGCGCCGCGTGTTTGTCGATGATGAGCAGTTTTTCGCCGGTTTCCACCAGCACGTAAGAATAAAACGCTTCGCCGATGATCCGGTAATTCTTGCGTTCCGGCGGATTCTCCGGCAGGTCCTCCGGGTGGGACTGTGCGGCAACCACCGATTCTTCTTCGGGTCTCACGGAATACACTCCCTTCTCCTCGTCGTCTGTTGCAAAATTCCCGGCGAACGTCTGCCCGTCTCCCGGCACCGTCCGTCCTGTCTCGGGCATGGCGGCAATCGCGTCCGGGATGACACCCGGGTGCTCCGGAGTCTCCTCCGCACCGTACGCTTTGCGGTTTTCATCCAGACCCGTCAGGTACTGCTCCGCAGTCAGGGACTCCGGCACCCGCGGTGCGGCAGTCGGACCGGGAGTACCGGCAACCGGAGCGGATGTACCCGCGGCTCCCGTCGTTCCCATCCGGAAGTCCTCCGGCGAAGCGGCAGTTCCGCCTCCAGCCGTCCCGGACATTCCGGGGAACGGATGACCGACAGTTCCGCTTGCCTGTACCGACGTTGCGGTAACCGCATTCCCGGAAGCCGGCATCGTTTTCCCGGCGGATACGGCATTGTTCCCGGAAACCGTTTCGCCGAGGTATTTCCTGCGGTATTCCTCCGCCGACACGCGATCAAACGCGGACGCGCCGGACGCGGCGGAGGACATCTGCGGGGAGGAAGCGGGAGCGTCTGTCATACGGAGCTGAAGATTCCTTACCGACTCCCCCCGCCCGTTGTTCACGGGGAACGGGTTGTCCGACATCCGGGGTCCGGAGGTAGTCCCGAGCTTCACCTCGGGACGGGTGACGTTCTGCTCCAGAGCGGTCCGTACCGCGTAATAAATCGCCTCGAAGACCGGCTTTTCGTTGGAAAACTTAACCTCCAGCTTCGCGGGATGCACATTGACGTCCACCCGGCGGGGGTCAATCGTGAGAAACAGCACGCAGGCGGGAAACCGCTCCTGCGGCAGGTAGGAAACATACGCCTGCTCCACCGCCGCCATTGCCGTCTTGGAACGGACGTAGCGCTGATTGATGAAGAAATTTTCATAGGTGCGGTTGGCTTTTACATTGTCGGTCCTGCCGATGAAGCCACTGACCTTTACATTTTCGAATTCCCCTTCGACCGGGATCATGCGGGTGGCAAAATCCCGCCCGAACACCGCGAAGATCGCGCTTTTCAGGTTCCCGTCGCCGGAGGTCTCCACCTTGAGTCTGCCGTCCACAATGAGCGAGAAAGCGATCTCGGGGTGCGACACCGCGACCTTTTCCACGACGGAGGTCACCGCCATCGCCTCGGTCACGTCCTTTTTGAGGAACTTGCGGCGGGCGGGGACGTTCATGAAGAGGTCCTCGACGATGACGGTCGTGCCGTCCGACGCACCCCGTTCGGAAAGAGAAACGATGTTTCCGGCGTTCACCTCCAGCATGGCACCGATCGGCGCGTCGTGCGGTTTGGAAATGATCCGCACCTTTGACACGGCGCAGGTCGCCGCGAGCGCCTCGCCGCGGAAACCGAGCGTGATGATGGTGTCAAGATCGGACGCGTCCTTGATCTTACTGGTCGCGTGGCGGCGGATGGCAACCGGCAAATCGTCCTTTTCCATGCCGCATCCGTCGTCGGTCACGCGGAGAAAGGTCACGCCGCCGTTCTGAATCTCCACCGTGATACGCTTCGCGCCCGCGTCAATGGAATTCTCCATCAGTTCCTTGACAACCGACGCAGGACGGTCAACGACCTCGCCCGCGGCGATCAGGTTGGCGACCGCAAAAGACAGGACATTGATTTTTCCCATATGCGTCCCTCCGTTTCTCTCTTTCTGTCATTTATCCTCCGGGTGCAGGTCCACCCGGTACACGGTCTTGTCGTCAATATCGATCGGCGGGATCATGACGGGAGCCAGCCCGCCCGCCGCCGTCACTGCGGAAATATACGCCTTCGCATACGGGAACAGCTGCTTGAAGGATTCCGCGTGAATCTCCTCTTTTTCCGCCGAGGGATCAAAACGGAAAATCCCGCCGATGGTCAGGTCCAGGCGGAACCGCTTTTCGTCCTCGCCGTCACGCACCGTGACCTTCATCTCTCCTCTGCCGACCTGATCCTGTCCGTAGGTCGCATGATAGGAATAGCTGTTTTCAAACCGTAGTTTGTTTCCGGGCTGAATGTTCTGCACGAGATGAAATTCCCGCACCTGATACCCGATCAAATTGACCTTGTGCATGGTTTTCCCCTTTTCTCTTTTTCTCTGTCCGGCACTTTCCGTTCCCCGGGCTTGCCGGGAAGTCCGTTACTTCAGCCGCTTCTGCAGATCGAACAGAAACGACATACACTCAAACGGTGAGAGCGTATTGAGATCCGCCGCCTTCAGTTCCGCAATGACCATATCCGACGCCGTTTCCTCAAAGGTGATCTGCCCGTCATCCGGTTCGTTCTGTTTCTTGGTTTCTCCTCCGTCGGTCGCCTCGCGTACCGCCTTCGCGGTATCCTCCACGGAGCGGAGCACCTGCTTGGCTCTTGTAATGACCTCGTTCGGAAGTCCCGCCAGTTTTGCGACCTCAATGCCGAAGCTGTCGTCGGTCGAGCCGCGCACGATCTTACGAAGGAAGGTGATGCTGTCTCCGCGTTTGCGGGCAGCAATGTGATAATTCACCACGCCGTCGTACTCGCCCTCCATGGAGGTCAGCTCATGATAGTGGGTCGCAAACAGCGTCTTGGCGCCGATCTTGCGTCCCGCCGTGTATTCCACGATGGCGCGGGCAATGCTCATGCCGTCATAGGTGGAGGTGCCGCGCCCGACCTCGTCGTAAATGATGAGGCTCTTCTTGGTCGCGTTGTGCAATATGTAGGCGACCTCGTTCATTTCCAGCATGAAGGTGGACTGCCCCGACGCAAGGTCGTCCGACGCGCCGACGCGGGTGAACACCTTGTCCACCACGCCGATGTGTGCTTCCTTCGCGGGGACAAACGACCCAATCTGCGCCATGACGGTGATGAGCGCGACCTGACGCATATAGGTCGATTTACCCGCCATGTTGGGCCCCGTGATCAGCATGAGGCGGTTGTCGCCCGTATCGAGATACGCGTCGTTCGGAACGAAATAGGAATCCTTCACGAACTGCTCGACCACGGGGTGTCTGCCGTCCTTAATCGAAATCACATCGTCCTTCGCCATCTCCGGACGAATGTAATTGTTGCGCGCGGCAACCGTCGCAAGCGACAGATACACGTCAAGCTCCGAGAGAAGCGCCGCAGTCTTCTGAATGCGGTCGGACGCGTCGGCAACCGTCGTGCGTACCTTCTGGAACAGTTCGTATTCCAGCGCGCAGACGCGGTCGGAAGCACCGAGGATGGTTGCCTCCATTTCCTTGAGTTCCTCGGTAATATACCGCTCGCCGTTCACAAGCGTCTGCTTGCGGATATAGCGGTCGGGCACCTGATCCGTCATGGATTTGCTGACCTCCAGGTAGTACCCGAATACACGATTGTAGCCGATCTTGAGGGTCTTGATACCGGTCGCCTGCTTTTCGGTTTCCAGCATCCGGTCGAGCCAGCCGCGGCTGTCCGTCATGACCGAGCGCAGCTTGTCCACATCCTCGTTGTAACCTGCGGCAATGATCCCGCCTTCCCTGACCGAGAAGGGCGCATCCTCCGCGATGGCGGAAGAAATGAGCGTGTTAATGTCCGTGAGCAGATCAAAGCCCGCAAACAGCTCGCGGAGCTTTTCGGAGGAACGTCCCTCCAGCAGCTTCCGGATATCGGGCAGCACCGCCGTCGTTGCGGCAATGGCGCGAAGGTCCTTGCCGTTTGCCGAACCGTACACCACCTTGGTGATGAGACGTTCCAGATCGAGCACATGATCGAGCAGAGCCGACAGTTCCTCGCGGAGCATATAGTCCCCGACGAATTCCTCCACCGCGCCCTGCCGTCTGACAATCTCGTCCGTCCGGAGCAGAGGATGCTCCACCCAACGGCGGAGAAGCCGCGCGCCGGGAGCGGTACGGGTCTTGTCAAGCACCCAGAGGAGCGAACCCTTCTTCTCTTTGGAACGCAGGGTCTCGGTCAACTCAAGGTTACGGCGCGTGTTGACGTCCATGTCCAGATACTGTCCGTCGGAATATACGCGAAGCTCGCGGATGTAAGACATATCCGACTTCTGTGTTTCACGGATATAGGAAAGCAGCGCACCGACTGCGGCGACCAGCGGCTTGTCGTCATAGGTCTCCGGTCTGACCGTGTCGCCGAACTGTTCCCCGACGGCGCGCTTTGCGTCTTCCGGGTCAAAGCGGGCAAGCTGACCGTCCGAAACCATGGCGTCCGGCATCCGTCCCGCAAGAAACTCCGAGGTTGCCGGCACCTTGTCGCGTCCGAGGTTCATGAGAATCTCGCGCGGAGCATAGGTCCCAAGCTCGTTCTGCAATTTGATCTCCGCATCCGCGCCCGAAAACGAGGTCGCGCTGACCTCCGCCGTGGAAATGTCGGCAAAACACACGCCGATCTCCCCCGTGCCGAAGCAGACCGCCGCAAGGTAGTTGTTTTTCTGTTCGGGCAAAAGATCGGTTTCGATGAGCGTGCCCGGCGTGACCACGCGGACGACTTCTCTTTTGACCAGATCCTTGGCAAGCGCGGGATCCTCCATCTGCTCGCAGATGGCAATCTTGAAGCCCTTTTCGATCAGCTTGCCGATATAGACATCCGCCGCGTGGAACGGCACGCCGCACATCGGCGCACGTTCCGCCTCGCCGCAATCCCTTCCGGTCAGGGTCAGGTCGAGTGCGCGGGACGCGGTGATCGCGTCGTCAAAGAACATTTCATAGAAATCGCCGAGGCGGTAAAACAGAAGATGGTCCGGATACTGCTCTTTGACCTTGAAATACTGTTGCATCATCGGAGTCATGATGTCTCTCTCCTTACTCTTTCACAAATGAGAACGGCTTCCCTGCCGGATGAAGCATTACGAATGGCATCCTCCGCCGCAGGACGAGCAGTCATGCGTGCAGGCGGGCATCTCCCCTGTCACCGTGAAGGTGATGGTATTGTTGACTGCGTTCATCAGGTCGTTGACGGTCTTCTGCGCTTCGTTCAGAGCAAGAAAGGACTCCGCTCCGGTAATCTGGCGGTAAAGTTCCTCGGTGCGCGTCTGGAGTCTGTCCACAAGCAGCATATCCTTGTCGGGCTTGACCAATTCATCCTGAATCGCCTGCTGGTCTGCTTCGTACTCGCGGAGCGCGGACTGCACCGCTTCGTCGTTCTGGTACGCCTTCTTCGCGTCGGCAAGACGGATGAGACGTTCGTCCTCTTTCAATGCCTTTCCGAGTTCTGTCGCAAGGCGGAATACTTCGCTGTTTTCCATATTTTTCACACGGGAATAATCCCGTCTCCTTTTTGGTTTTGTTTTTTACCCCGTCACACCGGACTTACACGGTTTCCCCGTCCGGGACGACCTCGCCGTACAGGGCGAACGCCTCCGCGCGGTCGATCTTGACAAAGAGCCATTTTCCCGCGTCGCTCCCGGTGCCGTGGTAAAATACGATCTTGTTGCCCTCGGTTCTGCCCGAACAGACCTCGTCGTTATTCTTGCTGATTCCGTCCGAAAGGATCCGCACGGTTTTTCCGACAAGCGGCTGATTCTTTTCAAGGGAGATCGCGTTCTGCAATTTCAGCATCCGCCCGTACCGCTCGCTCTTGACCGCCTCGGGAATCTGATCCTCCATTTCCGCGGCGGGCGTTCCCTTGCGCGGAGAGTAGAGGAAGGAAAAGATCATGTCGTATCTTGCGCGTCCGAGCGCCGCAAGCGTTGCGGAGAAGTCCTCCTCGGTCTCGCCGGGGAACCCGACGATGATGTCCGTGGACAGCGCGCAGTCGGGCATTTTATCCTTGATGTAGTCAAGCGAATCGAAATACTTGGCAAGATCGTAATGGCGGTTCATGACACGCAGCAGGCGGTCGCTTCCCGACTGGAGCGGGAGGTGGAACTGGTGCGCGATATGCTTTGACGTTGCCATCACGTCGATGAGTTTGTGCGACGCATCCTTCGGGTGACTGGTCATAAAGCGGATGAGATAATCGCCCTCGATGCGGTCAAGCTCTTCGAGCAGGTCGGCAAAATCATACGGGAAACCGTCGGTCCTGCCGTAGGAATTGACGTTCTGCCCGAGCAGGGTGATGTCGCGGTAACCCGCATTCACCAATTCCCTCACTTCTTTGATAATCTCGGATTTTTCCCGGCTGCGTTCCCTGCCGCGGACATACGGGACGATGCAGTAGGAGCAGAAATTGTCGCAGCCGTACATGACCGACACCCACGCGCGGTAGGTGCTCTCCCTCCGCACCGGGATTCCCTCCGCGACCGTGTACTCTGTCTCGCCCGTGCAGAAGAGTCGCTTTCCGCGTTCAAGGTGGTCAAGAAGCAGTTCCGGCAGGCGGTAGAGCGATGAGGTGCCGAACACGAGATCCACATACGGATTGCTTTTTTTGATTGCCTCGGCGCGGTGCTCCTGCGCGACCATACAGCCAAACACCGCGATGATGACCTCCGGGTCTTTTGCCTTCAGATGCTTGTATTGCCCGATGAAGGAAAGCGCGCGCTTTTCCGCGTGTTCTCTCACGGCGCAGGTGTTGACCGCAAGGAAGGACGCCTCGTTTTCGTCGCGCGTCATTTCGTACCCCATGGCGCAGAGCATCCCGGCGATTTTTTCGCTGTCCGCCTCGTTCTGCTGGCAACCGAGCGTCAGGACGTAAGCGCGGCGGCGCTTCCCGGTCTCTTCTGCGTGACGGTCGTTCCACGCACGGACCTTTTTTATGTATTCGTTTTGTTTTTCCGTTTCCGAAGCCGGAAGGAGATGTTTTCCGATCATACTGTTCCCCGATAAATATATAATATATTATTATATTCCTTTATGGACGCGCTGTCAAGGGCGGCTTGGGAAAACGGCGTGTGAAAAACTTCCCGCCGTGTCAGATTTTTTTCGGGAAAAGCCTTGACAAACGGATTTTTTCGTGTATAATAGCTTATGTCGCGTCCGAGCCGATCCGAAAAGATCGGTTTCCGATACGAATGCGAGAGTGGCGGAACTGGCAGACGCGCACGTTTGAGGGGCGTGTGGTTCACACCGTACGGGTTCAAGTCCCGTTTCTCGCACCAACAAAAAAGCCCATCCATCCGGATGGGCTTTTTTGTTGGTCTGACGATTCGGGTGAAGAAACCGTTGCAAGTTGCGCGGAAGAGTTGCGGCTTTTGCGGGCAAAAATGCAACTTGCCCCGAGGCGGCAAAGCCGCCGAGGATGTTCAACGTCCCGTTTCTCGCACCACAAAAAGGGCACAGGCTTCATGCCTGTGCCCTTTTTGTCGCTGTGTAAAATCTCGCAGAACCCCTCCTTCCCTTCGGGAAGGATTGTTTTGCGGCACCGGGCATACCGCTTTTGCAAATTCCGGCGCAAAACGGGGTTCGTAAGACCGTTTCCCGCACCGGAGGTCTGACGATTCGGGTGAAGAAACCGTTGCAAGTTGCGCGGAAGAGTTGCGGCTTTTGCGGGCAAAAATGCAACTTGCCCCGAGGCGGCAAAGCTGCCGAGGATGTTCAACGTCCCGTTTCTCGTACCAAAGGCCCGGCAATTTTCCGCGCGCCCCTTGTCTTTTTCGGCAGGATATGCTATACTGTTACCGGTGTCGGGTAATCAAAAATTCCGCCCGTACCAATCACTTTCCACAACAAAGAACCGCAAAGGAGAAACTATGTTCGGACTCATTATCGGCATTCTTCTGTTACTCGGAGCTATCATCGGCATCTTACTGATGAGAAGCAAGGCCTCCGGCAACGGAGTAAGGCAACTCGGAAAAATTCTCGCACCTGTCTGTTTTGTACTTGCGTTTGTCTCTGTGTTTCTCGGCTGTGCCTGCTCGGTGGACACCGGACATACGGGAATCGTCACCATATTCGGCAGTGTGGAAGACAAGCAATATGAAGCGGGCTTCCACTTCAAAGCACCGTGGGAAAGCGTTGTGCAGATGGACAACCGCGTCCAGAAGGTCACGGTCGAGCTCGGATGCTTCTCCAGCGACATTCAGGAGGTCAAGGTCGTCTACACCCTGAACTATCAGATCGACAAGAACAACGCCAAGAAGATTTACAAGGACATCGGCAGCGAATATTACGAGGTCATTGTCAAGCCGTCCATCGCGGAAGCGGTCAAGGTCGTGGCGGCACAGTACACAGCGGAACAGCTGGTACAAACGCGCGAAGCGCTCGCAAGCGGTATTGAATCCATGCTGGCAGAAAGCCTCGGAAAATATAACATCAAGGTCTCAACGACCGCGATCGAGGACATGGACTTCACCGATGCCTTTACCGACGCGGTAGAGGCAAAGCAGGTCGCCGAGCAGAAGAAAAAGCAGGCGATCATTGAACAGGAGCAGGCACTGCTCCAGGCGCAGAACGAAAAGGAGATTGCCGTAACCAAGGCAAACGCCGATGCGGAGATTGCAAAGATCACCGCAGAAGCGGACAAGAAGGTCGCGGAGATCGGTGCAGACAGCGCGGAGTATCAGGGCAAAAAGGAAGCTGCCATCGCGCTTCAGAAGCTGGCAAGCATCAACGGCTGGACGGTCAGGGAAGAAAACGGGGTCAACAAGCTGTTCAAGCCTGACGGCAATGCGGTCACGGACGAAGAGCTGAAAGAGGGCGCAAAGAACCTCATCAATTACTACTACGTCCAGCAGTGGGACGGTAAACTGCCCGAAACCTATTTCGGGACCGAGGAATTCGCAAAACTGCTTGCCGCGCTCGGCAAAGCAAGCGGAACCGGAAACGGGGAGACGACTTCGCCCGACGGAAACTGAATTTTCTGTCCTTTACAACAAAAACCCGGCTGCCAAGGCAGCCGGGTTTTTATATGCAGGTGACAGCATCCTTTACATTTTCGGAATCATCCGCGATATTATCCCGGTCGGTCACGTTCAAAAGCACACCCCTGCCGACACAGATCCGATATTTCCGGATATAAGCGAAAGTGTTGCACGACGACCTCATTTCCGTCCGTTACGGCTGTCCCTCTGACAAAAGCACCCCGTCCGGAGAAAATGTGCAGGTCACGCCGGAAATCTTTACCGTCCCGGTCGCCATGTAACCGTTGTCAAGGAAGAAGTAGTAGCGGTTCCCGTCAATCTCCTGCCAGCCGGTCACGTGCCTGCCGCCGTCAAAATACAGAGTTCCTTCCGTGTCCCGGACAAAGCCGTCCCGGATCTGCGTACCGTCCTCGCGGAAAGCAAATTTCTCGCCGCGGATTGAAAGCACGCCCGTCACCATGTACCCCGTCTCCAGGCGGAAATAATAATGCGCTCCGTCGATCACCTGCCACCCCGTGCGATAGACGCCGGTGTCGTAGTACCGGGTTCCCTCTCCGTCCGTGACAAAGCCTTCAAACAGGTCCGGCTCGGGGGTATTCGCTCCCGCCCATGCCGCGACCACGACAGCGATCACCGCAAGAAAAAGCAGGATCCCGAGAAAAATTTCCACTGCCGTCTTCTGAGTGATTTTTGTTTGCATCTGCGCCTCCTTGACTGTTGTCCGGCTCACGTCCGTCCGTGATACCGTTTTCCGGATACACCGTCGGACTGCCGGCAGGAACAAATCAGTTTTTGACCCCTTGCGTCTTCAAAGCGTCGGCTCCGTTCCCCTCCCCGCATTCTCCGCGGAGGATGTGACGGACGGCGCTTTCCCGTTTTGCGGGATCCGCTCCATCAGAATGAACAGCATCACGGTGAGCAGCTCATACGGAAGCGGGCAGAACTCGCCGGGGTTGACCTGCGACATGAAAAGCACTCCGAAATAGGAGAGAAGCAACACCGAGGAAAACCCCCCGATCCGGGAAAGGTACGCCCGCACACGCGTGAAGATCTGATACCCGTAAGCAAGCACACCGACGCTCCCCATGCTTCCGATGATCTGGGGAATCATCATGTGATACCACCGCATCGCCCCCGCGACAGGCTGGTAGGCGCTGGTGTTGCGCGATCCCGCAAGCCCTGCCCCGAACACGGGACACTCCCGGAAATCCAGCATGGATGCGCGGATCAGGCGAAGGCGGCTCAGATCGTCAAACACGTTTGCCCCCGGCGAATCGGGAACGAGAAACCGCAGGGCGACCCCCGCCGCACCGACGCAAACCACGCCGAGCACGACCGACGACACGATCCACCCCCGACGGTGCTCTTCATCCACAATGGCAAAGAGAACCAGCGATACAAGGGCAAGTACCGGAGCCAACACCATGGCACCCCGGCTGGTGGACAGAAGGAGCGCGGCAAAGAACAGAAGAAACAGGAATGCGGGAAGCAGTTTCCGCCGTCCCTCCGCGCGCCAGACAAAATACAGGGGAAACGGCAGGGCAAACAGCAGAAAGGTTCCCAGATTGTTTGCCGGCTGAATGTACATTTCCGCAAAGCCGGCATGACGCAGATCCCGGATCCAGAGCAACAGCAGAAGCAGTGTTGCATAGAACCCGACCGAGATCATCATCCCGGAAAACGCTTCCGCAACGTCATACTCGCGCGGCGACGACAGGTCGGACGCAATGAGCAGATATGCAAGCACCATCCCGACACCGAGGGATATCGTGTAGAAGATGACCGTGGGACTGTATCCGGCACCGCTGAACAGACCCGCCGCCGAAACGGCGACCGCAACCGCGAGTACGCCGAAGAAGGTTTTACCGATGCGGACGGGACGGTGGTACAGCACAAAATGCACGACAAGCGCGACGGCGGCGGGGATTGCCATCCACCAATACGGGATAAAGAGATCATAGCTATTGTAATTCGGCAGGACGAACACGCAGAGGAGAAGAAACGGCAGAGTGGTCGTGAGCACATCGTCCGAGAAGACAAGCAGGACAAGTATCCCCCAGACGAATACCATCGCACCGATAATCGGTTGACCGATCGCCGTGAGAATACACGTAACGATGAGCCAGGAAAGACACGCCGCGCGGGAGGTCATCACGCGGGAAAGTGTATGCGCAAACCGGAAAAATCCGCTTCCGCGTGCCGCCGCAGATCCCTTTTCCGGCTCCGCCGGGACGGCGGTATTTGTATTCGGCTCCATCATGTCTCCTCCTTTCCGGACGGTTAAGATGACCCGCGTCCCGAAAGCGGGGGGCGCGGGTCGGAATCGCTGAAATTCTGTCTCATGGAACATTGGGGTGCAAAGCCGGTGAAGGTTTACAGGCAAGGCTTGCGGAAACTCCCGCCCTGTTTCTCACGGGTTTCCCGAAACCGGAGAATCGGCGCGCTTATGCGCGGGGTCTTCTCCCCTGTTTCTCTCGGGTGTCCCCAAAACCGGAGAGCCATCGCGCTTACGCGCGGGGATTCTTCCACTCCGGGCGCTCCACGACGGGAAGGTGATACTTCCGGCACCACTCCTCCGCAATTTTCGCCGACGCAAAATCCCCGACATCGCGTGGGTCATGCGCGTCACTGCCGAATACGACGCGGCAGCCGCATTCGCCCGCAATGCGGAAGAATTCCTCTCTCGGATAGGCGCGATGACCGCGCAGACCGAGGAAGTTGATCTCCAGCGGTACTTCGTTTTGGTTGGCACACTCGCAGATCTTACGCATATACCGCTCCCACACCGCGCCGTCTCCGAGAAAATGAATCAGGTCGGGGTGCGCAAGGTAAGAAAACTTTCCCGTGTTCAGTCCTTCACACACCTGTTCCGTATAGCGCGCCAGTCGCTCCTCGTCCTCGGTCGGAGCGCCGGACGCGGGAGCCCCCTGCTCGTTTCCGAGAACGTGCTGACCGAGGATCAGGTAATCGTAAGGATAGGGCGCGAGCAGATCCAGCGTCTTCCGGAAGCAATCCGGGTAATACTCCAGTTCAAAACCGATGAGGATGCGGATCCTGCCGGCGTATTCCTGCCGGAGCGCCAGCATGGACGCCATATAATCCGGGAGCTTTTCGCGCTCCATGCGGAAATCCGAGTAATAGTCCCCCGGGAACCAGCAGGGCGCGTGATCGGAAAACCCGATTTCAGAAAAGCCTGCGGCAATCGCCGCCTCAACATATTCGCGGTCCAGTCCGACCGCGTGATGACAACGCATGGTGTGCGTGTGATAATTCGTGATAAACATTCTGATCCCTCTTTTACCGTGTGCCGGAACCGTTTCCGGGCACACGCGGGCATTCGCAAAACCCGCTTTTTGCTTCATTCTGTTTGAAATGATTATACCACTCCGACGCCGGAATGTCAACCGCCGCCGGGAAAGTCAGCGGGGAAATACCCACCGGGACCCGCATCGGAATAATATGTCCGGGGGCACGGGAGCCGGGCGGAAAACGAGCGATGTCGGACGGGCACGACATCCAATGCAACCGGCAGTCATTCAAAAAGCGCCCCGCGGCAAAGCCGCGGGGCGACCTGGTCAGTTCTCTTTTCTGTCGGTGATTGCAACATACTCCTGCGGCTTGGTAATGCACTTGTAAGCCGGGCGGATGATCTTCTTCGCCGTCATGTACTCCTCCATGCGATGTGCGCACCAGCCGGCAACGCGGGCAATGGCAAAGAGCGGCGTGTACATTTCCTGCGGGATGCCGAGCATCCGGTAAACCAGTCCGGAATACAGGTCCACATTTGCACACATTTCCTGCGAAAGCCCCTTGTACTCGCGGAACAGGTCGGGAGTCAGGCGCTCAATGGATTCCAGTAATTCAAAATCGTCGCCGTAGCCCTTTTCATACGCCAGCTTGCGGGCATATTGCTTGAGCATGACGGCGCGGGGGTCGGACTTGGTGTAGATCGCGTGCCCCATACCGTAAACAAGGCCCGAGCGGTCATACGCCTCGCCGCGGAGCAGCTTCATGATATAATCCGAAACCTCGGCGTCGCTGTGGGTGTTGGAAATATTCTCCTTCATGCAGTCGAACATTTCCTGTACCTTGATGTTCGCACCGCCGTGCCGGGGGCCTTTGAGCGCGCCGATTGCCGCGCTGATCGCGGAATAAGTATCTGTTCCGGACGAGGACAGGACGCGACAGGCAAACGCCGAGTTGTTACCGCCGCCGTGCTCGGCGTGCGCTACAAGGCAGATGTCAAGAAGGCGCGCCTCTTCCTCGGTGTAGGATTTGTTGGGACGAAGCACCCGGAGGAAGTTTTCCGCCGTGCAAAGCTCTTCATGCGGATGATGCAGATTGAGGCTCTTTTCAAAAAACGTACTGCGGTAGATCGCATAAGCGTGCGCCGCGATGACGGGAACGCGCGCAAGAATCTCTACCGACTGGCGGAGCATATTGTCAAGACTCAGGTCGTCGGGATTGTCATCGTAGGCGTAAAGCGCAAGTACGCCGCTCGCCATCTTGTTCATGATGGAACGCGACGGGGCGCGGAGCAGGATGTCCTCGGTAAAGCGCGGCGGGAGCTTTCTGGAAATGGCAAGAAGTTCATTGAAATTGAGCAACTGATCCTCGGTGGGAAGCCGCCCGAAAAACAGAAGATACACGCATTCCTCAAAGCCGAATCTGCCCTCACTTGTGAAATGCGTGATGAGGTCCTTGATGTCATAACCGCGGTAGGTGAGAATTCCCTCGTCGGGGATTCTTTCGCCCTCGTACACCATATAGCCGTGCGCGTTACCGATCCGGGTCACGCCCGCCATCACGCCGGTGCCGTCCGCCTCGCGGAGACCCTTCTTGACGCGATAGCTTTCAAATGCACGGCTCGGAATCACATAGGACGGACGCGCGGATTCGAGAAGCTCCCGGAATGCACTGTTTGCGTCGTATGCGGATTCATCAAAATTCTTGGCAGGATATATATGCATATTCATCGTTGTCAATTGTCCTCCATTCGCAAGTGATTATAGCATAGGTATTTATTATATCATCTGCCCCGGTATTTTTGCAATATGATTTTTCAAACTTTCATAATTGTTACAATTCGGACACACATTCTCCAGCAATATGCGACAAAAAATGCAGCCGCATTTTTGCAGCTGCATTTTGAAGACGGAAATCCGTCATCTTCCGGTCAGATCCGGTCAATGGTCACCACAGCACAGTACCCTCTGCCGAGCTCCCCGACCTTCTCCGAGACGGCGCTCTTTACCTCGTCCTCGGACAGAGGCACTTCAAACGGAACGGCAACGTCGAAGATCAGATTGGAGTGAGTGGTCCCCCGGACAAAACGGAAATCGTGAATACGGATCCGATCGTCGATGGAACGCACCGCCGCCTCGGTAGCCTCACGAAGAGCTCTTGCCTGCGTGTCGTCGGTTACGATGGGATCCATGTGAATGGTCGCTTCGATCCCGCAGTCCGCCCGAAGCCGCTTTTCAATATTGTCGATCATATCATGCGATGCGTAGATATCCACTGCGCCGTCCACCTCGATGTGCATGGACGCGATGACCTTGCCGGGACCGTAATTGTGGACGACCAGATCATGCAGTCCGAGCGCCTCCGGATACTCTGCGATCACACTGCGGATGCGGTCAACGATCTCCTCGGACGGCGCTTCGCCGAGAATGGAATTTTTGGTCTCGTTCATGATCTTCAGCCCCGCGATCACGATCATCACGGAGACCGCAAGCCCCATCCATGCGTCCAGGTTGATCCCGGTCACAAGGAACAGAACGGTGGACAGAAGCACTGCCCCCGTCGCCGCCATATCGGAAAGGCTGTCGGTCGCGGTCGCCCGCATAACGGAGGAGCCGATACGCTTACCCGTCGCGCGGTTGAGGCAGAACAAAAACAGTTTCGCGGCAATCGACACGGCAAGCACGACGATGACCACCCAGTTGGTATCGGGCGTTTCGGGGTGCAAAATCTTGTCAAGGGAATCGCGGAAGAGCTGAACGCCGATGACCACGATAATCATGGAAACGATCATGGAAGAAACATATTCGATTCTTGCGTGACCGAAGGGGTGTCCGCGGTCTGCGGGTTTTGCGGAAATCTTGAAGCTGATGAGCGAAATGAGTTGGGAGCCTGCGTCGGAGAGGTTATTGAGGCCGTCCGCCGTCACGGAGACCGTGGAGAACAGAAGTCCCGCGATGATTTTACCGGACGCGAGCAGGAGATTTACGATGACTCCGATGACGCTGACCATGGTTCCGTAAGCGCGGCGTACCGCGGGGTCCCCGGTCTTCTCCCAGTTTTTTACGAACAACCGTGCAAAGAACGTTGACAAACAATCACCCTCTGTCTGATTTCCAGTATTTTCGGTCAAGTGAACGGTACCCGATCGCCTCCGCCACGTGCTCGGCGCGGATGATCTCCGATCCGTCAAGGTCGGCAATGGTTCTCGCCACACGCATCACGCGGTCGTATCCGCGCGCGGACAGTCCCAATGAATTATACGCGTCGCGGAGCAACGCTTCTGCCTCCGGGGCAGTCTGACAGTATTTCCGGATTTCCGCGGCATCGAGCTGGGCGTTGCAGAAAATGCGGCTGTCCTCCCCCATCCGCCGGCGGGCAAATTCCCGCGCGCGGGTAACTCTCTCCCGGACCGCAGCGGAGGTCTCCGACTGCACGCCCTCGGAGGACAACTCGTCAAAAGACAGCGACGGCAGTTCCACCTCAATGTCCATGCGGTCAAGCATGGGTCCGCTGATGCGGGAGATGTAGCGCTGTACATCACCCGGATGGCAGGTACAGGGGCGCGTCGGGTGCCCGAAATATCCGCAACGGCAGGGATTCATCGCCGCCACCAGCATGAAGGTACAGGGATAGGTCACGCGCCCGTTGGCTCTTGTAATGGTAACCTGCCGGTCTTCGAGCGGCTGGCGGAGCGCGTCCGTCACCTGCTTCGGAAACTCGGGAAGCTCGTCGAGGAACAGAACGCCGTTATCCGCAAGCGACACCTCGCCCGGCATCGGGTTGATGCCTCCACCGACCAGGCTGACCGCCGACATAGTGTGATGCGGAGAGCGGAACGGACGGTGCGAAAGGAGCGACGAACCGTCTGGAAGCGTTCCCGCAACCGAGTGAATTTTTGTGGTTTCAATCGCTTCGCCGACCGAGAGCGGCGGCAGAATAGTGGGAAGCCGCTTTGCAAGCATGGATTTTCCCGTGCCGGGAGGTCCGATCAAAAGGATATTGTGTCCGCCCGCTGCGGCGACCTCCATCGCACGCTTTGCCGCCGCCTGCCCGCGGATGTCCGAGAAATCAATGTCGTAGCTGACCGCTTCCTTCTGGAACAGTCCCGTATCGTGCGGGACGGCGGGAAGCAGCTCTTCCCCGTTGAGATGGCGTACAAGCGAGGTCACGTCGGGGACTGCGTACACGGTGATCCCTTCGATCGCCGCCGCTTCCTTCGCGTTTTTGAGGGGCACATAGCACTCCGTCATGCCCGCATCCCTCGCCGCGGCACACATACAGAGTACGCCGCGCACCGCGCGGATGCTCCCCGTCAGGGAAAGCTCTCCGATGATACACTTCTTTGACAGATCAAGATCGGAACGGAGAACGCCGGTACAGTACAGGATTCCCATCAGGATCGCCGCGTCAAACGACGAACCTTCTTTTCTCCGGTCCGCGGGCGCAAGGTTCTGAGTCAGTTCCGCGGCGGGAAACAGGAAACCGCTGTTCTCGCAGGCGGCACGCACCCGCTCCTTGGCTTCCTTGACCGCCAGGTCGGGAAGTCCGACCAGGTCATACCGGGGGATCTTGTTCTGTGCGTTGGTCTCTACCGTGACGAGAAATCCGTCGATCCCCGACAGTCCCGCCGTATATACGGTTGAAAACATATGTTCGTCCTCTTTTCCGGATCGCCTGCCGCCGTTCCTTTTTCAAAGACTTTGCAAAGCAAGCCTGATTTTATACAGTATAGCATATTTTCCCGCCGGTTGCAATCCCCCGCCCCGACGTTTTGTTCCGCAATCGACACAATTAATTTACAATCGACACGCCACCGCGCTTGACATCCGCAAGAAAAAGTTGTAAAATACTACTATATCTTGTGTTGATCCGGAGGGTACCTTTTATGAAAAAAATCGGATTATGTCTCTTTGCCGTCGCGCTTCTTCTTGTTTGCGTCCTGACTTCCTGTTCCGGCGGCGACAAGGAAACCACCGCTCCGATTTCGGGCGGAGAATCGAGTACCGCGTATCGCGACGGTCAGACCGGGGACACCTTCCTTTATAATGCTTACACGAGCGACTCGGTGGAGATTATCGGTTATTCCGGAAGCGACGCCTTCCACAAAGTCACCGTTCCCTCCGAGATTGACGGGAAGACCGTTGCCCGCATCGGCAACGAAGCGTTCAAGGACAACAACGCAATCACGGGTATCACGTTGCCCGACACCGTCACCGAAATCGGCGACTATGCCTTTGCCGGTTGTGACTATCTGACGGAAATCCACTTCTCCTCCGCACTGACCGGGATCGGAGAGTGTGCATTTTATCAGAGCGGGCTGACCTCCGTCTCGCTTCCCGCGACCCTGACCACGCTCGGCAAAAACGCGTTCTATGAATGCGGGAACCTGACCGCTGTTTCCTTTTCCGGAAACAACCTGAAAGAAATTCCGTCCGCCGCCTTCTACAAGTGCGAAAAACTCGGGACCGTCACGCTCCCCGCAGGTCTTGAAACCATCGGAGACTACGCATTCTATCAGTGCACGGCGCTTGCCGCCGTCACACTGCCGGGTTCGGTCAGCGTGGTCGGAAAGTACGCATTCACCCACACTGCCGCCGATGACAACGATTCCGTTTCGTATCCCGAAAATTGGAAATAAGCAGTCGGTGAAGTACAGAACAGGGGGTGTAAAAACGATCGTTTTTACACCCCCTGTTCTTTTGCGCCGGCTTTTGCCGCACCGCGCAAACGATCGGTGAACCTACCCGTTTTTCCGCCAGCCCTGCGGGCTGCCGGCATTTCCGGGATCCGTCCGGCACGGCCGCAGGGCGGATCCAGACCGGAAATCAGCACAGCGGAAATCCCTCTGTTTTATTCGAATATAGACAGGTCGAACACGAGAACCGGCTGCGCCGCGCGTTCGGCCGGCGAAAAGCATTTCAGTCCCAGCAGGTCCGGGTCCTCCGACGGGGAGAGGAACAGTCTCAGCGTCACCCGGTCGCCGACGCGTACAAAGTCAAGCGTCTGTCTGGAATACCGCTCCAGATCACGCAACCCCGCCAGTTCCGGAATCGGCTCTTCCCTTCCCGGTACCTCTTTGCTCAACTCCATGCGGACCGCCCCGTCGGACGGAAGCACGGAAAGCAGAATGTTGCTGTTCCCCACGACCCGATCTACGTAGCAGAAATAAACCAGCAGGCAGAGCGTTCCGATGACCGGATCGTATTGGATCCGGTACTTACGATCCGTTTCTGGATATGTCATGTGAAATCTGCTTCCGACCAGTTCGGTCAGCATCTGGGCGGAGCGGTACACGCTCCGGATCGCCTCCTGCGCCGGACAGGTTTCATTGGCGGTCGCACGCGGGAATCCGTCCCGCAGACAGCTTCGGATATGTTGCAGAAGCACGTATGTATTCTCATCACCCGCCACCGGCTCCATTTTCAGCGCGGACAGCGCCGGAGACAGGACGATTTCGGAAAAGCAGTTGTGCGAAACTCTTGCCGCGCTCTCTGTTCTGACATGCGGAATCACGGCGCAGATCAGGCGGACTGAGAGATAAAAGTAATCGGAAAGCAGAACGGGTCCGGCATCGGACCGGATCAGAACATAATGCTCCCGCAGATCAAGCAGCGCATGCAGGGCAAACTGCACCTCGCTTCCCGACGCTCCGACACCCGGAAAGAATTCCATCCCCGGTTGCAGCTTCGCCCGTTTGGAATGAGCCGCAATCACCCGGCAGGTACCGTCGGCTTCAAACAGCGCAAAATCACAATATGCGCCGGGCGTCCGGTTCACAAGACGTTCGGTGCTTCCGGTTTCCTGATCCCGCATATCTTCCACTTCCTTTACATTCCGTGAATATCTCTGACCGATTCCGTTCCGGAATCCACAAGACCGTCGCCGGGGTTCATCAGAACGAAAAGGTTCGGTTCCGGAAATGCCGGCATTCCTGTTTCGGAGAAATCCTGCACATTTCTGTCGTTTTATAGACATACATAGTATATCACATTTGTAAGAAAATGTCAACAGAGATTTTTTCAAAAAAGCTATTGACAAAGCACCGGAACAGTGGTATACTATTCAAGTATTCAGTTACGGAAGCCGATCCAAGTCCCGTAAACGCCAAGTTGCCGGAATGGCGGAATTGGCAGACGCCCGGGACTTAAAATCCCGTGATGCGCAAGCATCGTACCGGTTCAAGCCCGGTTTCCGGCACCATATATCGCGGGGTAGAGCAGTTGGTAGCTCGTCGGGCTCATAACCCGGAGGCCGTGAGGTTCAAGTCCCACCCCCGCAACCATATAGTGAAGCCAAAAAAGATATCATGGCTTCGAACCCCCGAAATCTCACGATTTCGGGGGTTTTTCTCGCGTT
>CAKSZH010000009.1 GCA_934525675.1 uncultured Eubacteriales bacterium | reverse complement strand
TTTACTTTTTTGGGAAATATATCTTTTGAAATTTATTTATATCATGGATTAGTTATGTATTTATTGAGAAATCCTCGTTTTTATTGTAGAGTTGATTATTTATATGCTATTCTGGTAATTGGATTAAGCATAATATTAGCTAAACTTATGAATATAGCGAACAATAAAATATATACAAGTGTATTTCATGAATTTAAGGAAAAAGAAATTGAAAAGATTAACTCTGTTTTTTAAAATACCGTTTTTGAAAAAATACTGATATTTAATTGAATTTTCAATTAAAATATGATATCGTATGTAATGTAAATTTAAAGATAGAAAATTGCTAATAAAGTTTAATGAGTTTTAATAAATTCAATCGGGTAGCATTAAAATAGCAGTTTTTGAACATGAAAAAATATCCGAAACAATAACAACGAAGCAGGTTACAACGAACATAATAAAAAGTTCAATGAAGCCGGAAAGAGTAGCGGCTCGCCCCCGCGGGGCGGCGGAAGTCCCCGGCGCGGCGCGGGATGTGCCGTCGGCGGGGGCGGAAGTCGCCCTGGGGGGCGAATCGCGCGGAGAGAAAAGCGAACCGGCTTGCCCGATACAAACCTCAAAAAAAGGAGCTTCATCATGACAGACCATCTGCCGATTGAAAGGAAGAAATCTATGAACTACGCAATCAACTGGATGTTCCTTCTGTATTTTCTCATTCTTTTGGCCGAACGTGCGCAAAGTCTTGTCCGCTCGGCGAAGGACGGCTTCGGGAGCCTGTTTGCCACCCCGTTTTCCGGATATGTCAATCTGCTTGCCGCATTATCTCTTGCCGCAACGGTCGTGTTTCTCCTTGCAAGAGAACGCAGCTTCTTCCCGGCGCTCTTCACGGGAGCTGCCGCAGACTACGCGGGACTTTCGGTCGCCGCAGGCATTCTGCTGCTCTCCGGCATGGTACACACCGAATACACGATCGCGCCGGTGCAGTTCGGCGCCTACGGCGCTCTGATCATCGCGATGATCCTCGAAACCGTGAAGAACAGCGGAAGCGCGGCGCGTCCCGTGTCGCTCTGGCTGTCGCTCGTCTACCTGATCGCTTTCTCCATGGCGATCCCCGTCATGTATCGCTCGGCGCTTCCCCACGCGGCAGTCTTCCATATCGTTGAAGCAATCGTATCCGCCGCACTGGTCGTACTCTTTACCCTGATGCTCCGCGCGGTCTTCACCGGCGAAGCGGAGTTCCTGTTTACCTGGGTACCGATCCTCGTCGCCGCCGTCGGTGATGCGTTTCTCATCTGGTTCCGGTGGAAGGAGCAGGTCAACTGGTTTGTGCTGATCGCACTTTCACTTGCCGTGGTGCTGTTTGCCGCAGGACGTATCGTCACGGCAGTCAGCCGCTGACTCCGCCGGCGTGGGGGACTTCCGCCGCGCGCGCGTCAACTCCGGCGCCGCGCACGTGACTTCCGCCCCCCGCGCCGACTTCACCTCCCCCTTACCCGTAAACCCGCCGCACTTTTCCGCCGCCGGAAAACCCGGATATTCCAAAAAATCCGTCGCGTGAAACGCGACGGCTTTTTTGTCATTTTGATTCTTTTATCTCTTGTCCGCCCGGTAGAAGAGCGCCACGGCGCCCGGCCCCAGATGAGAGCCTGTCATCGGCTCGTGCAATTCCACCCGCAGATCCGCAACATAAGGATTGCTCCGAATCTTCTCCGCCAGATACTGCGCGTCCTCCGGTGCGTCCGCATGAGAAATGCATACCAACTGCTTCTCGGGAAGAATGTGCTCCGCCATCTCGCTTGCCAGCTTGTCAAGCGCCGCCTTCTTCCCGCGCGCCTTGCCCGTAATCGCAATGTGCCCCGAGTCGTCCCCTTTGAGCAGAGGCTTGATCCCGAGTACCGAGCCTGCCAGCGCAACCACGCCGGAAACCCGTCCCGTGCGGTGCAGGTGGATCAGATCATCCACCACGAAAACGCCGCGCGTGTGGGGCACCTGCGCCTCAATGTCCGCCGCGTTTTCTTTGATTGACATTCCCGCGGCACGGTTGTCCATCGCCCGGTGCACGAGCAACCCTACCGCGAATCCCGCATTTCTCGAATCCACCGTCAGGAATTTCCGCTCCGGATACTTTTCCGCCGCTTCCTCCGCAGCAAGCTGAGCCTGACGGTAAGTCCCGCTGACACCGGAGGAAAGACCGATATAGAGCACATCACGCCCGGATGCCGCCAGCTCCTCGAACACCTTCGCAAATTCCGTCAGATTGATCTGCGAGGTCGTGATCGTCTGCTTTTTGCGCATCCGCGCGTAGAATTCCAGTGCGTCCTCCGGGGACAGATCCGCGCCCGTCGTGACGCTTTCCCCGTTCACGGTAAAAGTGAAGGGAAGGATGGTCAACCCTCCCGTCAGATCCTGTTTGTTCAGATTGGAGGCAACCTCCGTTACAATTTCATACATATTGTTTCACTCACCTTTTGATATGGTTTTCGATACCGTATCTATTATATCCTGTAATTGTGAATTGAATATGAATTTTCAAAAATTTAAACAATAAAGGGACCTCCGCCCCGGGAAGTCCCTGAAAATATCCGAGAATATACGGTGTCCCCTCCGCTGTCTGTCACAAACTCCGCCGTCTGCACCAATTTGGCTTCCACGTCCGGCGGACGCACCCGGCATCAGCTTTCCAGCTGCTTTCCGAGAAACCCTGCCGCCGTCTGTACCAATTTGGCTTCCACGTCCGCGGTCACCGCATCGTGCGGATGTTCGTCCGACTCCGCCGCGACCGACGCCACACAGCCGACCAGGTCGCCCTCGCTTAAAATCGGCATGGCGCAGCTGATATAATGGCTCGTGCCGTCCGGCGTCACAGGCAACCTGTCCGCGCCCTCGCGGTAAAGATACAGAGACCGGGCGCCGATGATCGCCTCAAACTCGTCCGACAGCGACTTGTCGGTAAATTCCTTGCGCGGAACGCCCGCCGACGCAATCACCGCGTCCCGGTCGCAGATGACGACCGCCATGTTGCAGGTCTTGTGCAGGGTTTCCGCGTACTGTGCGGCAAACGCCGCCAGCTCGCCGATGGGGGAATACTTCTTGAAAATGACTTCGCCCTCGCGGTCGGTGTAAATTTCAAGCGGGTCGCCCTCGCGGATCCGCATCGTGCGGCGGATCTCCTTGGGAATGACCACGCGTCCGAGATCATCTATTCTTCTTACAATTCCGGTAGCTTTCATGACTGTTACTCCTTGAATACACTTGTGAGTGCTTGCGGCTCCCGGCGTTCAGCCGAAGTAACGGCGTTTCGCCGAAGTGACGGCGTGTTGCCGAAGCCTACACAGGGTATTGTTAGTCGTTTCGTCATAAATTATCCCGGAAACCGTTATTTTTCCCGACGGAAAACCATGATTTTTGCCGTCGTTTTTCGGAGTACGGCACCCGGTCAAAAAAACGGGAGCAACACAAGGTTGCCCCCTTCTGTACTGATGATACGGCATCCGCTCCGCCGCTTTTTTACGGTCGGAATACCGGGCAACCGGCAAATGACGTGAATGCTTCAAAATGCCTTCGTTCAGCTATTCTTTGGTTCTCCCGGTCTCTTCGGGACTTCCGGAACAGGCTTTGCCTCGCGCAGCTCCACCGCCACACCGTCCGGGTCGCGGATCACCGTGTACCGCACGCCTGCCCAGTCCCGCCCGACCGGCTGACCGCCGAAGCGCGCCGCCGCAGAATCCAGATCGTCCACGGAAAGCGCAAAATGGCGGATGCCGAGCGGCTCTTTCCCCTCCGGGCGCGGCGGATGCGACGGGTCAATGAAGATCTCCAGCCATCCCCCGTCCGAGGACATCAGCACGACCGTGTCGCCCTTTGCTTCCCGCAAAATGACGCGCTCCACAGAGAAACCGAGTTGTTCGTAAAATTGCACCGTCCTCCGGGACGACGCGATCAGTGCAATATGATGAATTGATGGTTTCATAAAATCCTCCGGATATCAGTTCCGACCAAAGCCGGTCGGTTTTCGGGAATCCGCCGTCTCCGTCCACAGTCCCGCCGTGAGAAAATCCGCAATGCGGCTGACGGGCGGCAGCTTCAGAAACAAAAAGAAGAGAAACGCGCCGCCGGCGTTGAGAAGAAGATCGTCAATGTCGCAGGAGCCGCGCATGAAGCAGAACTGAAGCGCTTCGATCAGAGCGGTTACAAAAAGGACGGTCGGCAGAAAGACATAAAAACGCCGCATGGGACGGAAGAAAAGCGGAAGAAACACGGCAAGCGGAGACAGCACCGCGAGATTGCCGAGCAGATTGAAAACAATGCTCGCGTGGGACAGAAGCCCCTTACTAAGCCCGCCGACGATATATACGTTCCAGATGGTGTGAAACGGCCGGAGGTTGACGTACCATTCGAGATAGTACGCGCGGGAATTCTCCGCCCAGATGAGATCTCTGCCGAGCGACGGGTCAAGCAGGGTCAGCGTCAGAAGCAGGTGCAGGTAGAGGGCAAAGTACACCCCGAAAAGGGGAAGCAATACCCGCTCCGCACACCTTTTGTCCTGCCCCCGCGCCTTCCCCCGAAGATACAGCCGCGCGGCGGGATAGGACAGGGCGACAAACACGCCGAGAAACAGGAACCGGCGGGCGACCGTCAGTCCGCCGCGCGCGTCGGAATAAAGATACACGCACAGGCAGAGCGCGGAAAGGGTAAACAGGGCAACGGACAGCCACCGGGGAAAAAACCGCCGCGCGCCGGTGCCGCGCTCTTCGCCGCAACTGTCCGGGTTGCCGCTCTCTTCACCACGGCAGTTCCGATCGCCGCGACCGCTCAGACTGTTTTGGTCGCTCTGACCGTCCGGGTTACCCCGGCTGCTCTGTCTGCCCCGGTCCTGCGCAATATCCGGGTCCCTCCGACCGTTTTGGCCTCTGTCTTCCACCGCCGTTCCTCCTTTCCGGTTTTCATTCGTTATACTTCCGATTATAGCACCCACGCCGCCCCGTGTCAACCAAACGGCGCCCAGCCCGCACAAAAAAGGGTTGACAGCCCCACGCACCCGTGATATAATATAAATATTATCGGATATGGAGTCGAAAACCATGAAAAGCATGACATTTTCTGCAATCAACCACTACGGATTCCTTTATTTTCTTTCGCCGGAAAGAGAATAAGGGTACTTTGTGTTGCACATTGCAGTCAATGAAGATGTAAAGCAAGCCGCACGGAAAGCTACCGGGCGGCTTCTCTGTTCTTCCGGAGAACTCCGACCGGCTTCCCGGCATCTGCACGGAAGAAATCAACCTGCCCGCGATGCGGGAGAAAAGAGGAAACTGTTATGAAGATCGGGATCTGCGGACTCGGGCTGATCGGCGGCTCGATGGCAAAGGCATACGCGGAGGCGCGCGGGGAGAACCCGGACCTCTACCTGTACGGCTATGACCGCGACGAGGCAACCATGAAAACGGCTCGCACCGAGGTGCTGGACGGCATTCTCGACGACGAAACAGTCCCTCTCTGCGACCTCATTCTCATCGCGCTCCGCCCCGAAGCGGCGGCGGAATACATGAAAAAGATTGCACCCATGCTTCCCCCGGAGGCTGTGGTCATCGACCTTTGCGGCACCAAGAAGCACATCTGCGAGATCGGCTTTTCCCTCGCGGAGCAGTACGGCTACACCTACGTCGGCGGGCATCCCATGGCTGGCACCCAGTACTCCGGCTATGAGCATTCGCGCGCCAATCTCTTCCGGAACGCACCCATGGTCATCGTGCCGCCGGAGGTCTACGACGACGGACTCATTCCCCGCGTGAAGGGAATGCTCGCGCCGGTCGGCTTCGGCAGATTCACCGTCACCACGGCGGACTACCATGACCGCCAGATCGCCTTTACCTCCCAGCTCGCGCACGTCGTTTCCAACGCATACATCAAAAGCCCCACCGCCCGTGCGCACAAGGGCTTTTCCGCAGGCTCCTACAAGGACCTGACGCGCGTGGCGTGGCTCAACGAGCAGATGTGGACGGAGTTGTTTCTCGAGAACCGCGACCCGCTTCTCTTTGAGATCGACACCATCATTCACTCGCTCGGAGAATACCGCGACGCCATCCGGGACGGCGACGAAAAGAAGCTCTGTGCGCTTCTCCGCGACGGACGTATTGCAAAGGAACAGGTGGACGGAAAATGAGAACAGACGGAATGAACGGATTTGCCGGACACGAAAAGACAACGGCGGCAGGGGAGAATCTCCCGCCGGACAAAGTGACCGGGGAAACCGGAACCGACAGGGTGAATGAAACCGGCAAAGAACCGCGGGACGACGGAAAAATCCGCGTCATCCGGGTCAACGCCTCGCGCTCCTATGACGTAATGATCGGCGCTGGGCTGACGGATAAAGCCGGCGTTTACCTGCAGGGACTGCTCTCCCCCGGCGGCACAAAGAAACTTCTGCTCGTCACCGACGACTGCGTGAATGCGCTCCGGGGCGACAGATGCGAAAGCTCGCTCCGGGATGCGGGCTTTGAAGTCAGCCGCTTTGTGTTCCCGATGGGGGAAGCCTCCAAAAATCTTTCCACGCTCGGGGACCTGCTCGAATTTGCAGCCGGGATCCCTCTCACCCGCACCGACGCGTTTGTCGCGCTCGGCGGAGGAGTCGTCGGCGACCTCACGGGATTTGCCGCCTCGGTTTATCTGCGCGGCGTCCCGTATATCCAGATCCCCACGACCCTGCTTGCCATGGTCGATTCCTCGGTCGGCGGCAAAACGGCGGTCGATCTTGCGGCGGGAAAGAACCTCGCCGGCAGCTTTTATCAGCCCTCGCTCGTGCTTGCCGATACCGACACGCTCGGAACGCTTCCCGGGAAAATCTTCCGGGACGGCTGCGCCGAGGTCATCAAATACGGCATGATTTCCGACCCGGAACTGCTCTCGCTTCTCGAAGACAAAGGACCCCGGTTTCCCCGCGCCGAGGTGATCGCCGCCTGCGTTTCGGACAAACGGGACGCGGTGGAGGCGGACGAGACCGACCACGGTATCCGTCGTCTGCTCAATTTCGGACACACGCCGGGACACGCGATCGAGCGTCTCTCGGATTTCCGCGTCACGCATGGGGAAGCGGTCGCCATGGGCATGGCGCTCATGACCCGCGCGGCAAAAGAGGAGGGAATCTGTCCCCCCGAGCTCCCGGCAAGGCTGGAGAACCTGCTCACCCGCTTCGGGCTTCCGACCGTGCTCCCGGAGAAATACGGCTTTTCCCCCGACGCGCTTGCCCGCGCGGCGGCGGGCGACAAAAAGCGCACCGGTGACGGAATCGCGCTGATTCTCCCCACCGCCCCCGGAAAGTGCGAGGTGTTTTCCCGCCCCGCCGACTCGCTCGCGGAGTTTTTCCGGAAGGGAATGTGACCGGAGTACACGGATAACCCGACGCAACCGTTTGCCGGGATTCTTTGCCGGAAAAGTGCCGGGCGAGTCGGGCAAGGGGGTCTTGCCGCATACCCTGCCGGGGAGGTCACCGAGCTATCCTGCCGCACTCCGGCAAAACGGAATTCTCTCCCGGTATGTATTCACCGTCCCCGGGGAACGGACAATTCTTTTGCAAAAAAGAGAGCGCGGGAAAGTTTCCCTTACTCCGCCGCTTCCGGGTGCCCGCCGCCAGGCTCCGCGTCAGGCTTCGCCGCCGCGGAGCCGGCGGATCCCCGGCAGCGTACTTTCTCCCCCCGCCATAGCCTCCCGGTCCTCCGGAATTCCTTTTTGCCGCAGCTCTCCCCTCGCACGTGACTTTCCGGAAATCACCGGAATCCCCCGCCCACGCTTCTCCCCGTCCCCGGCATTCTCATGCCCCAAAAATTCCCCGAAAGGAGCCAAACGCCGTGAAAACCGCCCGCATCGGAAGAAAAACAACGCCGCCCCGCGAGGTCACCATCCCCGCATTTCCCTCGAAATCCGAGGCGCACCGCCTGCTCATCGCCGCCGCACTCTCCGACCGGGAAACCGGGATCCTATGCTCCCGGCAAAACGCGGATATGCTCGCCACGGCGGACTGCCTTTCCCGCATGGGCGCCGGGATCACCCGCACCGCGGACGGCTTCTGCGTCACCCCCATTCCGGAACATCCGGAAAGCGATTCCGCTCCCGGCACCGGACGGGCAGACGTCTTTGCCGACGGGAAAAACGAAAACAAAGAACAAAAAACAGCGGCTCCCGACCGGGCAGAACATCCGGACTCCGGGAGGAGCGCAGAGGGCATCGGAGAAACCACGACAGCGGCGATGAACGCCGGTCTGCCGCAGAACGGAACCGCCCCGGCTTCGGAGACCTCCCCGCTGAAGCTCGACGTCGGTGAATCCGGCTCCACCCTCCGCTTCCTGCTCCCCGTCCTCCCCGCCCTCGGGATCGACGCGGAGATCACCATGCACGGAAGGCTCCCCGAACGTCCCCTCGCGCCCCTCGACCGGGTGCTCCGGGACCGCGGTATCACGCCGGAACGCCGCGCGGATACCCTCACCATACGCGGGAAGCTCCCCGCCGGGAACTATGAGATCGACGGCGGCGTGTCCTCCCAGTTTGTCAGCGGACTGCTCTTCGCCCTCCCGCTTGCGGACGGCGACAGCACCCTGCGCGTCACGGGACACGCGGAATCCGTCCCCTATATCCGCCTGACACTTGACGCGCTCCGCCGCTTTTCGGTGAACGTCCGGGAAGAGGAAGGGGGAACCCTCTTCCGCATCCCCGGAAACCGCCCCTACCGCTCTTCCGCGGACGCCGTCATCCCCGTCGGCGGGGACTGGTCGGGAGCCGCGTTTTATCTCGCCGCCGGCGCCGTCGGAAACGCGCCCGTCACCGTGACGGGACTGGACACGGAGTCGGCGCAGGGCGACCGCGCCATCCTGCCGCTCCTCCGGAAAATGGGCGCTCGATGCGAGGTTTCCGGGGATCGGGTCACGGTCTTCCCGTCGCGCCTCTGCGCACTGGAAACCGACGCGTCGGACATCCCCGACCTCGTCCCCGTTCTCGCCGTCCTCGGCGCGTGCGCGGACGGAATCACCGTCCTCCGTGGCGTCGGGCGGCTCCGCATCAAGGAATCCGACCGCCTGGAAGCCGTCCGGGAGCTGCTCGGAACCCTCGGCGTGACGGTACAGATTTCCGGGGACAACGAGACCCTCACCGTCACCGGCAACCGGGGCGGAATCACCGGCGGCACCGTTTCCTCCTTCGGCGATCACCGCATCGCCATGTCCGCCGCCGTCGCGGCGCTCGCGGCAAATTCGCCCGTCACCGTGACGGACGCAGGGGCAGTGGAAAAATCCGCGCCCGACTTCTTTGAACAGATGAAACGCTTTGCGGAGGTGGAATATGTTTGACGGAACCTACGGAAAAAATCTGAAGCTCGCCGTCTGGGGCGGTTCGCATGACGAGAAAATCGGCATGACGCTGGACGGCTTCCCCGCCGGGGAGGCAATCGACGCAGACTCGCTCCGCAATCTGCTCTCCCGCCGCGCGCCTGGAAGAAATGCATGGTCCACCGCAAGAAAAGAAGCGGACGAACCCGTCTTTCTTTCGGGCGTCTCGGACGGAGTAACCACGGGCGGGCGCATCGAGGCGGTCATTTACAACACCAACGTCCGCTCCGGGGATTATGACAATCTTTCGGATGTTCCGCGCCCCTCCCACGCCGATTACCCCGCACGGATAAAATACGGCGAGGAGGTTGATCTTCGCGGCGGCGGGCACTTTTCGGGCAGACTGACCGCGCCCCTCACCATCGCCGGCGGAATCTGCCTGTCCGCGCTTTGTCGCCGCGGTATCCGTATCGGCGCGCACATCTTTTCGCTCGGCGGCGTGAAGGATACGCCGTTCGATCCCGTTTTGGTCTCGGAAGACGACTTTTCCCGCGTCCGGCAGGCAGATTTCCCCACGCTTGACGAACGGGCAGGGGAAGACATGCGTAAAATAATAGAAAGCGCAAGAGCGGCGGGCGACTCGGTCGGCGGCATTGCGGAATGCGCCGTGACGGGACTTCCCGTGGGGCTTGGCGAACACCTGTTCGACGGGGTGGAAAACCGCATTTCGGCAATTGTGTTCGGCATTCCCGCCATCAAGGGCATTGAGTTCGGCGCGGGCTTTGAGGGCGTTTCGACGCTGTGCGGCTCCCGCTTCAACGACCCGTTTTACACCGACGGAAAGACCGTCCGTACCGGAACCAACCACGCAGGCGGAATCCTCGGCGGCATGACCGACGGAATGCCGGTCCTCTTCCGCGTCGCCGTCAAGCCGACGCCGTCCATCTCGCTCCCGCAGAAGAGTGTTTCGCTCTCCCGGATGGAGAATGTCACTCTGGCTGTAAAAGGCAGGCACGACCCGTGCATCCTGCCGCGCGTCATTCCCGTTCTGGAAGCCGCCGCCGCGGTCGCCGTGACGGATCTTTTCCTTGACGCGGGTCACCTCCCGCCGGTTTCCTGACCGGTACTGAATATTTCTCTTGAAAGGTCCATCATGAAACATCATCTAACCTACCGCGCAACGGTCACCTCCTGTTTCCTCGGGTATTTCACGCAGGCGGTAGCGATCAATCTGTCCCCCCTGCTTTATGTCACCTTCCGCAATCAGTTTGGGCTGACGCTCGGGCAGATCAGTCTGCTCATTGCCATCAATTTCGGGACCCAGTTCCTCACCGACGCACTGTCGTCCTTTCTGGTCGGGAAAGTCGGCTACCGGAGCGCGACGGTCGGCGCACACATCACCGCAGCACTCGGGCTTTGCGGGTACGCGTTTCTGCCGTTCCTCCTGCCCCCTTACGCGGGACTGATCATTTCCGTCGTGCTGTGCGGCGTGGGCGGCGGGCTGATCGAGGTACTCATCAGCCCCATGATCGAGGCTTGCCCGACTCCTGCCGATGAAAAGAGCGCGCACATGAGTCTGCTCCATTCCTTCTACTGCTGGGGGCAGGCGGCGGTTATTCTTCTGTCCACGCTGTTCTTCTTCGCGGCGGGGATTGAAAACTGGCGGATCCTGCCCGTACTCTGGGCAGCGGTGCCCGCAACCGGCGCAGTCCTTTTCACCCTCGTCCCCATCTATACGCTTCCCGGCGATGACGGAAAGCCGTCCTACGGGCTTCTGTTCCGTTCGCGTGCGTTCTGGCTGCTCGCGGTCATGATGACCTGCGCGGGTGCTGCCGAAATGGTCATGAGCCAGTGGGCTTCTACCTTTGCGGAGACTGGGCTTGGCGTCAACAAGGCGCTCGGCGACCTTGCGGGTCCCTGCCTGTTTGCGGCACTCATGGGCGTGGCACGGCTGTTATCGGCAAAATTATCAAAAACGATCCCCACCCACCGGATGATGACGGTTTCTCTGCTTCTGTGTATCGTTTCCTACCTGCTCGCGGCGTTTTCGGGCATTCCGGCGCTGGGGCTTGCCGGATGCGCCCTGTGCGGATTCTCGGTCGGCGTGCTGTGGCCCGGAACCTTCTCGACCGCGGCGGCAACGCCTTCGCTTCGCGGCGGGGGGATGACAATGTTCGCTCTGCTTGCCTTTTTCGGAGATCTCGGCTGCCTTGCGGGACCGTCCGTCGCCGGAAAAATCGCGGAATGGACGGGCGGGGACCTCCGTAACGCGTTCCTGTTCGCGCTGATCTTTCCGACGGTTGCGCTGGCGGCGAACAGCTTGCTGAAGAGAAAGCGGTAAGGGGAACAGGGGAAGGTTTTAATGGAACGTTCCGCGTTCTAAGAATTTTTTTGCGGGATTACCCGCGTGCAGGGGGGCGTTTGAATTGAACGCTCCGCGTTCGACGGTTTATTTGCTATAATTTATTTGTTTTTGCTCCGCAGGGACCTCTTTTCCTGACGAAAGGAAAAGAGGGCGGAAAAGGTTCGCCCTTCGGGGAGGGCAGACCCTCCCCAAGGGAATGCCCCTCCCCTCCGCCCCTGCTTTTTTGAGGCAGGGGCGGGGAATGGCGCTTATTTCGTGGGAAATGAATTTTCGCAAAAACGCCTGCAAAAGCAGAAGCGGGTAAGTTGAAACGGGATGTTTGTGTAGTAGAAAGCGCTCGTCTTTTATAGCGGGGGCGCGGGGGCTGGTTAGACGGAATCGCTTATCCGCGGCTCGCGAGGGACGGGAGAACGGTGTTCTCCCGGGATGCGGGCAGAGGATATTCCCGTAGGGAGACTGCAAGTTTGCGCCAGCAAATCTTGCGCCGAGCTTGCGAGGCTGAGTCCCCCCCTCAGGGCGAACCTTTCGGATACCTTTCCCGACGAAGGGAAAGGTATCCCCCGCGCGGAGCGCATAAGAAACAATTTTGGCTTACAAAAAATCAGAAGTAAAACTTCAATGCTCCGGCGGAGCAAAACAAACAAAAGCGAGGCACCCTCATGAACGACAAAGAATTCACCTCTCTCCAAGACCTCCGGAACCGGATCGACTCCGTCGACCGGGAACTCGTCCGCCTTTTTGTGGAACGGATGCATACCTCCGCCGCCGTCGCGGAATGGAAAAGAGAAAACGGAAAGCCCGTCTTTGACGCCGCGCGCGAGCGTGCACTCATCTCCCGCGTCTCGCAACTGTCCGGCAGGGAATTCGAGGAGTATACCCGCGTGCTGTACGCAACCATCATGGGTCTGTCCCGCGCCTATCAGCACAAATGCCTGAACGACTTCTCCGGCACGTCGGACACCATCCGCGATATGCTGGACAGAACACCGCAAATATTTCCGGATCGCGCTGCCGTCGCCTGCCAGGGAGTCGAGGGCGCCTATTCCCAGATTGCCGCGGAACGCCTCTTCAAAGCCCCGGAAATCTCCTTTTATACCTCCTTCTCCGACGTGTTCGATGCCATTTCGTCCGGAGCGTGCCGCTACGGCGTGCTTCCCATCGAAAACAGTACCGCCGGTTCGGTCAGACAGGTCTATGACCTCATGGTCCGCCATCATTTCTATATCGTCCGCTCGACCCGCATCAAGATCGACCACTGCCTGCTTGTCAATCCCGGCACAAGGCGGGAGAACATCCGCGAGGTCTTTTCCCACGAACAGGCGATCAGCCAGTCCGCGGGCTTCCTCCGCACGCTGGAAGAACAGAACGGCAGCCTGAAAATCACCCCCGCCGCCAATACCGCCGCCGCGGCAAAACAGCTTGCCGAATCCGGACGGCACGACGCGGCGGCGCTGTCCTCCCGCTTCTGCGCCGGGCTTTACGGACTGGAAACCCTCTCGGAGGGCGTGCAGGACGCGGGAAACAACCATACCCGCTTCCTCTGCATCTCGGGAACGCCGGAAATCTATCCCGGTGCCGACCGCGCCGCCCTCATGGCGGTCACCGGCAACCGCCCGGGCGCGCTTTACCGCATCCTCGCCCGCTTCTCGGAGCTGGATGTCAACCTAACAAAGCTCGAATCCCGCCCCATTCCCGAGCGCGATTTCGAATCCATGTTCTATTTTGAAATTGAGGTTCCCGCCGTCTCGGACAAGCTCCCGCTCCTCCTCTCCGAAATGGAAGCGGAGTGCGAACAGTTCCGCTTCCTCGGCTCCTATCGGGAGGTGGTCTGATGATTCATACAAAAGAGGGAACCGTCTGCGGGCTTCTCGGTAAAACGCTCGGACACAGCTTCTCCCCGCGGATCCACGCCGCGTTTGCCGATTACGATTACCGCCTTTTCGAGGTCGCGGAGGACGAGCTCGGCGGATTTCTCCGGTCGGGCGGCTTTCACGCGCTCAATGTCACCATCCCCTATAAGCAGGCAGTCATTCCGTACCTGTCGGGGCTTTCCGACCGTGCCCGCCGCATCGGTGCAGTCAATACCATCCTTCGCAGGAGCGACGGAAGCCTCTTCGGGGACAACACCGACTACGACGGATTTCTGTATCTCGTCCGCCGGTCGGAAATCCGCGTCGCGGACAAGAAGGTCCTGGTACTCGGCTCCGGCGGCGCGTCGAAGACCGTAGTCACGGTGCTGCACGACCTGTGCGCCCGCGAGATCATCGTCATCTCCCGCGGCGGAGAAGACAATTACGGCAATCTCGGCCGGCACGCCGACGTGGATGTCATCGTCAATACCACCCCCGTCGGGATGTACCCGCACAACGGCGAAACACCGCTCCCGCTTGACGGATTCCCGCGGCTTTCGGGCGTGCTCGACGTCATCTACAATCCCGCAAAAACCGCCCTGCTTCTGGAGGCGGAGAGGCGCGGAATCCCGTACATGAACGGTCTTCCCATGCTGGTCGCACAGGCAAAGCGCGCCGCCGAGCTGTTCACGGAAGAATCCGTTCCGGACGGGGAGACCGACCTCGTCACGCGGGAAATTGCCGGGGAGACGGCAAACCTCGTACTGGTCGGAATGCCGGGTTCCGGAAAATCCACCGTCGGAAAACGCTGTGCGGACGCGCTCGGAAAGCGGTTCCTTGACACCGACGACATGATCCGGGAGCGCACCGGACGCACGCCGGGCGAGATCATCACCTCGGACGGGGAGGGGACGTTCCGCCGGATCGAGGCAGACTGTGTCCGCGAAGCGGGGAAGCAGACCGGGGTCGTCATTGCGACCGGCGGCGGGGTGGTCACAAGGGAAGAAAACCACGCGCCGCTGTGCCAGAACGGAAGAATCATTTACCTCATGCGAGACCCGTCCGCGCTCCCACGCAAGAACAGGCCGCTCTCCGCGGGCGATCTCGGGGAACTGCTCCGGGTACGGGACCCGCTCTACCGCAGATTCGCGGACGGGACGGCACAAAGCCAGCCAGATGTGCGCGACACGGTCAAAAAAGTATTGGAGGCATACGCAAATGCAACAGACTGACCTGAACAAGAATACCGTACAGGGAACCGACATCGGGAACAGAGCCGTGGGTTCTGTGGGAACAGAGAACGGCGCAAAGAGAATCGAGGACGGCACCGGAGTTTCCGTGGAGACAGAAAGCCCCGCAAAGAGCGCAGCTGAACCAAAAAAATCGTCCGGAAACCCTGCGGCAAAGCTGAAATTCCTCATCATCAACGGTCCGAACCTCAATCTGCTCGGAATCAGGGAGCCTGCAATTTACGGGAAGGATACCTACGAAACGCTCTGCCGTGTCTGCCGTGACGCGTGCCGTGACGCGGGCGTGGAGTGCGAACTGTTCCAATCCAATCACGAGGGAGCGATCGTCGATAAAATTCAGGAGGCATACGGCAGGGCAGACGGCATTGTCATCAATCCCGCCGCCTATACCCACACGAGTGTCGCCATTCTCGACGCACTCAAGGCGGTCGGCATCCCCGTCGCCGAGGTGCATATTTCGGACGTGAACGAGCGGGAGGAATTCCGCCGCCACTCGTATATTGCCCCCATTGCCGGCGTCCGCGTCATCGGAGAGGGAATTCCGGGGTACGCGCGGGCGATACGGGAATTGAAGGAGAGGATAGAGAAGGGAAGCTGAGGTTTCTCTTCCGATTTTTACGATTGTGTTTGTTTGGCGCTCCCCGCAGGGACCGCAAAACAAAAAACCGCCCCCCATACGGGAGACGGTTTTTTGTTTTCTTTTCAGATTACTGCTTGGTGTACTTCACACCGTCGATGGTGATGGTCTTGCCGTCCTTGGCAAAGGACTTCTCGCCGCCGAGCTTGAACTTGTCGTCGCCGAAGGAGATCGTGATCTTGTCCTTCTCAATCTTGTAAGTACCCTCCACTTTCAGGGAGACACCCAGGATCTTGCCTTCAGCCGATACCTTGTCGTCTTTGAAGGTCAGGGAGACTGCGTCCGAATCGTCTCTTACATACGTGCCGGACAGTTTGCTTCCGCAGGAAGCGAGGACCGCTACCGCCATGACCAGCAGAACTGCCAGCGCGGTAACTCTGAGAATGTTCTTCTTCATAACAAACTCCTTGTTTGAATTTTGGCGTTTCCGCCTCAACACATAGTATACACGGTTCCGTCACAATTGTCAAGCGATTTGTAACATCTTACGTCAGAAAAAACGTTTTCCGACAACTTACTTCTGTAACACGAATTTCTGCCCGCCGAGCGTAAAACCGTCCTCGCCGTCCTCAAAGCGGTAATGGTCCTCCAGATCAAAATCGTATTCGCCCTCGGCAAACGTCAGGTACAGATAGGTCTTCTGTTCTTTGTTCACCGTCTTGGTCTTGAAGGAATAGGTCGCCGTCCCCGAGTATCTTTCGTTCTTGATGGTCACGGTCTTTTTGTCAAACGTCATCGTCACCCCGCCGCCGACATAGGTGTTCCCGATCAGCTCCTTTTTTGTGGTCGCGCAGGATGCAAAGGTCAGAAGCGCGAGGCAAAGGATGGCGGCAAGCGTCAGGACACTGACAATTCTCCGGCTTGTTCTGTTCATGATGAAATTCTCCTTTTCAGATTCAAATGGATTCAGACTGAAATGCAACCGGATCACCGTCCGGAAAATGAACTTTCTTCCCGCATCGCACGAAGGACCGGCGGCATTCAGGAAGGATTGCCCGTGCCGCCACTCTTTCCGCGCGACTGCCTGTGCGAGGTAATCAGCCCGAGCAGGAAGACAAAGAAGATGGAGGACGCGACAATGCCGACCACAATGCCGATTACGGCATACAGCGTCGCCGTCCCGCGCTCCGCAACCATGTCGCCGTCCCCGCGGATCATGGAAAGCATGGTGTAGTACAGGTTTGCGCCGGGAAGCAGGGGAATCAGCCCCGGGATTGTAAAGACCGTTGCCGGCGCCTTGAACACCCGCGCCGCGATCTCCGACCAGATACTGACTGCCGTCGCCGCGAGCAATGTCGCCAGAAAGACGTTTGCGGTCAGGTCAAAAGCATACAGGTAGATACCCCAGCCGAGCGTTCCGCCGATAATGGCGGCGGGGATCAGGCGGAGGCGGACATTCGCCATCAGAGCAAAGCCGAGTACGCTGAGGGGCGCCATGATCATCTGGATCACCGGGGTCTGCACCGAGGTATCCGGTGACTTGAAGCCGAAGAGCAGAAACGCCGTCGCAAATCCGCCCGCGATCGCGGCGGCAACGATGATCGCCTCGGTAAACCGGCAAAGCCCCGTCGTAATGTCGCGGTAGAACATTTCCTTGACCCCGTTGACGATCGCTACCGACGGGATGAACAGCATGACGTTCCCGATCATTACCTTGTCTGCACTGAGTGCAAGTCCCGCAAGCACCGAAAGCTCAGCAAGACACCCCGCGGCAAGGCAGGCAATGAGCGTGTAGATGATCCGGTTCTGGCGGCGCAATTGGAAGAAGTGATCCATGAAAAAGATCACAAGGCTGATGAGGGCGGACGCAATGCCGTCCCGCCAGCCGCCGCCGAAAAACACGCAGAAGCAGAAGGTGGTGAGAACATATCCGATCATCTCTGAGAGCCACGCGAGCCGATGCTTCCCGGGCGGGGCAAGCAGTTCCTCCGTTTCCGCAAGCGACGGGGTGTCCCGGCAGAGCTTCCGTGCGTCGGCATTGAGCCGCTCGATCTCGCCGAGGTCGGTCACGATCTGCCCCACGCGCGCGGACTGGGTGTGCAGGGCACCCTCCGGCGTGCGGACGGTCAATTGCACCATGGAAAGAATCGCAAACGAATTTTCGACCGTGAGCCCGTAAGCGGTCGCAATCCGCGTCATGGTGTCCTCCACCCGGCGGATCTCCGCACCGCTCTCGACCATCTGCCGCCCCAGCCTCAGCGTGTCGCCGAGCAGTCTGTCAACTTCACGTTCCGTCACGGTCATGTGTTCTCCTTCTCCGGCTCCCGGCTTCTTTGGTACCGCCGCACAAAAAACGCAGATTTACGCCTTTTTTCGCGCCGGACTTGACTTTTATTCGTAAAGGAATTATAATACATTTGAAACAATTTGTCAACTCCGTTTTGCGTGCGGAAAAAATCCGCCGCTCCGGGGAGAAAAGGGGACAGATATGGTATATTTTCTTTACAATGCCTTAGCCAACAACGGTCACGGCGCGGCGGTGCTTCCCGAAGCGGAAGCAAGATTCCCCGACATGGAATCCACCCGCGTGGACTATGTGGGACTGGACATCGGAAAGTTTTTCGGATCACTCCGTCCGAACGACATCGTGGTACTCTCCGGCGGCGACGGAACACTCAACCGCTTTGCCAATGACCTCGGCGACCGCGAGCTTCCCTGTGACATTTATCTGTGGAAGGCAGGCACCGGAAACGACTTCCTCCGCGACGTTGCGGACAAGGCGCAGGACGGTCTGTGCCTCATCAACCCCTATCTGAAGGACCTGCCGACCGTCACGGTCAAGGGCAAGACCACAAAATATCTCAACGGCATCGGTTACGGCATCGACGGAACCGCCTGCGAGGTTGCTGACCAACAGAGAGCCGCAGGCAAGACCGACATCGACTACACAGCGATCTCCGTCAAGCTGCTGCTCGGCTCCTACAAGTGCCCCTCCGCAAAAATTACGGTGGACGGCGTGACGCATGTCTACAAGCACGTCTGGCTCGCCTCCGCGATGAAGGGCAGATACTACGGCGGCGGCATGAACGCAGCCCCCATGCAGGACCGCACGTCGGGCAAGCTGACCTGCGCGGTCTGGCACGACGCACCGAGACTCCTCACGCTCATGCGTTTCCCCAAGATTTTCAAGGGCGAGCACGCAAAGTACCGCAAGATGGTGGATTTCTTCGTGGGCGATGAGATCACGGTGGAATTTGACCGTCCCAACGCGCTCCAGATCGACGGCGAGACCGTGCTTGCCGTGAACTCCTACACCGCGCGCACCGCCAAGGCGGAAGCCAGGCGCAAGGCAAAGGAAGCGGCGAAGGCGTAAACGATTCTTATACTGCATAAAAAGTCCCACAGCCTGTCGGCTGTGGGACTTTTTGGTTCGCGGCGCGGGGAAACCGGAGCGGGCGCGTTGAATACCTGCTTCACGCGGCTCCGCGGGGCGACTTCCGCCACCGCAGCACCAACTCCGGCGGTGCTGCGATGACTTCCGCCGCCCTCACGTCGCCGCTCGCCGGCGGACTCCGTTTGTCCGCTGGGCCTTTGGTTGTCCGTCAGATTGATATTTGTCCGCCTGACCTCCGCTCGCTCCCCGGCATTGCCCGTGTTACCTGCCCTGCTTTTCCCGCTTCTTTTCCGCCCGGGCTTTTTTTAGTTTCTTTTCCTTCTTTTCTTCCTCTTTCTTTTCCTTTGTCTCCTTGTGCTTTTTCCCGAACGGCAGGGTAAACGATACCGAGACGCAACGCACCGGCACTACCAGTTGCCGCTTGCCCGTCGAGCACATCACGCAGAATTTTCCGCGGGCTCGTCCGCCCTCGTCGGCGGAATCCTCCTGAGAAATTTCCGTTCCGGTACCGGGTACCGCGCCGCCGGCATTTTGGTTCCCGGCGTCCCAGTCCGCACCGGTCGCACCGGTCGCTCCGGACACGCAGATTTCCGAAGCCGCACAGACGGCGCGGGAGGAATCCGGGCACCCGCCGCAGGAAAACGCCTCCGCCGGGCAGACGACCGTCGCGTCATCCGGGCTGTTTCCGGCTGTACGCGGAGAAGCGGACACACCGGGCGCTCCGGTCGAATCGGACACACCGTTTCCGCAAGCATTGCCGTCCGCCCCGTCAGTCACCTTATCCTCCCCGAAGAGGCGGATGGTGAGGTACACGAGGAACGCGAGATTGAAGAGCGCCAGCCAGCGCATATCCACCGAGGTTCCGTGGAACAGGTAGGGCGTGTAGCTGCACAGCGTCACCAGATTGATGCCGAGCGCGACCCACCAGTCGCGGGGCGTCAGCGCCGCCCAGACAATGGCGAACACACACGCCATGAAGGTATACCGCTCGTGCATACCGGGCAGCAGCCACGCGACGGCAAGCGCGCACCAGGTCGCAAGCAGGACCGTTTTCTGCTTTGTCAGCGACCGGCGGCGGATGATAATCACCGCGGCGATGCCGAGCACCGCGAGTGTCAGCAGAATTCCCGCGGTATGTAAGAGATCGTAGAACTCCTTCTGGTTACCGGGGTTTCCGATGATGTAGTAGAGGTTGGGGCAGTTCTTGGTCAGCTCCTTGTAAATGCCCGTCTGCTTCACATAAATGAGCAGCGTATCCGAAATACTTCTGCCCGCGAGGATGGCGGGGAGATCGCAGAGGAGGAAGATGGCGGGGGCAAACAGGAAGCTGCGCGCCTTCATTTTCTTTGTCGAGAAGAAATAAATGAGAATGACGGGCAAAAAGAACAGCGCCTGCAATTTGAAGGCGAGCGCCAGCCCGAAGAAGCACATCGCGCTGTTGTAGCGTTCGCGGAACATCTCGTAAAGGCAGACAAGGCAGATCGCGGAGTAGATCATGTCGCACTGCGCCCAGAATGCGGAATCCAGGAAAATGGCGGGGGAGAACAGAATCGCCGCGTACAAAAACAGGTTGCGCGTGGTGATCAGCCTGGTTCCCCGGAGGAAGGACACGATCTTGATGGCAAAGAACGCGCCGAGGTAGTCGAAAAACACCGAGAACGCCTTGATCTCATAGAGGTTGTTCGCGGGGGTCCTGCCGACAACGGCGAGGAAGAGCATATAGGGGACGTTGTATTCCCCGATGTTCTGCCCGATTCCCGAGATGCCGGGGTATTTACCGAGTTCCCGGATCCAGTTGGTGAGGAACCAGGAATAGTCGCCCGTGATCGCGTCCCAGAGCGAGATCCGGAGCAGAAAGCTGACGACGGTGAGGGCAAAAAAGCCGATGCCGAGCGCGTGTTTCGATACAAAGTCGCGGAAGGGAGTCTTACATTGGGGGATGGAACCAAAACCGTTTTCCTGCATAAATACCTCCGGGTTTCTGTGAAATGGTACGTTGAATTTGTTGTCGGGGCTGATGAAACGCTTTGTCCGGCAGGGAATGTGTTTCCGGGGCGGGAGTTTTCCGCATTGCGCGGATTTTGCCAAGCGGGAAGCGGGGCAGGGCAGGGCGGGAGTTTTCGCTTCGCGGAAAACGCGGGAGCCAAGCGGGGAACGGGGCGGCGGAAGGCACTGACACGTCGCCGGAGTTGACGTGTCAGTGGCGGAAGTCGCCCCGCCCCCGCGCGCCGGATGGCAGGATCAGTACAATTCTTTTGCAAGCGACACGCCCGCGCCCTCGGAGAAGGGAACGCCGAGCATCTCCGCCACGGTTTTCCCGATGTCCGCGTAGGTTTTCCGGATACCAAGGGAAACGGGGCGGATGTTTTTTCCGTATACGACGAGCGGGACATATTCCCTCGAGTGGTCGGTACTTTTGTCGCACGGGTCGCAGCCGTGGTCGGCGGTGATAAAGAGCACGTCACCCTCGCCGAGCCGGGGCAGAAACGAGGCAAGCCAGGTATCGAATTCCGAGAGTGCCCGCGCGTACCCGTCGCGGTCGTTGCGGTGCCCGTAAAGCATATCGAAATCCACCAGATTGACAAAGTAAAGCCCCCGGAAGCTCCGTTCCGCGAGCGCGGCGGTCGCCTCCATGCCCTCGCGGTTGCCGTGGGTGAAGATGCTCTCGGTCATACCGCGCCCCGCAAAAATATCCGTGATCTTGCCGACGGCGATCATGTCAAGCCCCGCGCGCTTCACTGCGTCGGGGAGCGTCACGCCGGGCGGCACAAGCGAGAAATCCCGGCGGTCCGCCGTGCGGGTGAAATTGCCGGGCGTTCCCGTAAACGGACGGGCGATGACTCTGCCGACCGCATACTTTCCCGTGAGGATTTCTCTTGCCGCACGGCAGTACGCGTACAGGTCGTCAAGCGGGACAATCTCCGTATGCGCGGCAATCTGGAACACGCTGTCCGCCGAGGTGTAAACGATGAGATTTCCGGTGCGGAGATGTTCCTCCCCGTAATCCTTGATGACCTCGGTACCGGAATAGGGAAGGTTACAGAGCACCCCGCGCCCGGTCGCCCGCCGGAAAGCGTCCAGCACCTCCTCCGGGAACCCGTGGGGGAAGGTCGGCATGGGGGAGGGAGAGACGACACCTGCGATCTCCCAGTGTCCCGTGGTCGTGTCCTTTCCCATCGACGCCTCGGCGCATTTGCCGCACGCCGCCGTGGGGGAAGCGGTCACCCCGAGAAAGTCAAGCCCCGGCACGTTGCCAAGCCCCATGGACACAAGGTTCGGGATACGGAACTCCGGGGACGCACTCACACTGAGGAGCGTATGCGCGCCGACATCTCCGAACCGCGCGGCATCCGGCGCTTCCCCGGCGCCGACGCTGTCGAGCACGATGAGAAAGACGCGGCGGGCTTTTCCCGGATACGCGGAATTCTTTTGCGGGTCCATGGCGTTTCCTCCTTGCGCAGATTTTTTACGGCGTTCGTTGTGCCGGAATTCCGGAACGGACGCAGGATTTTCCGTCTTTGCCGTGTTTCGGCGTCTTTGCCGTGTTTCGGGCAGGTTCGCCCGGCGGGAAGCGGCGGGAGTTTCCGCTCCCTGCAAAACGCGGAAAGCAGGCGGGAGCGGGACGGGCAGGCGGGAGTTTTCGCTTCGCGGAAAACGCGGGATTTGCTCCGCAAACCCGCAAGTCGCCGGGGCGCACCGCCGGAGTTGGTGCGCCGGTGGCGGAAGTCGCCCGTCCCTCGCCGGCTCCCGGAAATGTTACGGCAGCTTCTCCGCCGCGACCGCGGTATCAAGCGCCAATAAGATCATATCGGAGAACTGCGTCCGCCGCTTTTCGGCAGACACCGTCTCATGCGTAACAAGCTGATCCGCGACCGAGCAGACCGCGAGCGCTCTCGCTCCCAGCCGCGCGGCATTCACGTACAGCCCCGCCGCCTCCATTTCCACGGCGAGCACGCCCATCTTTTCGCCAAAGACGAGATCGCCGCCGGGTACCTCGGTATAAAAATTATCCGTGGAGAACAGGTTCCCGACCTTCACGGGAAGCCCCCGCGCCTCTGCCGCGGAAACGGCAAACGAGAGAAGCGAGAAATCCGCAATGGGCGCAAACGTCCCGGGAAGCCCCAGATGGCGGGCAAAATCCGAGTTGGTGCAGGCGCCCATGCCGAGCACGATGTCACCGAGCCTCACATCCTCCCGGATCGCGCCCGCCGTGCCCACGCGGATAATATTTTTCACGCCGTACAGGCGGAACAGCTCGTTGGAATAGATCCCGATAGACGGGATACCCATGCCGCTCGCCATCACCGAAACGCGCACACCGCGGTAGAACCCCGTGTAGCCCTGCACGCCGCGGATGTTGTTGACCAGCTTCGCCCCGTCAAAAAACTCCTCCGCGATGAATTTTGCACGGAGCGGGTCGCCGGGCATGAGGACCGTATCTGCGAAATCCCCCGGTTCGGCAACGATATGCGGGGTATGATAAATTGGTTTTTCGGACATAATGATTCCTTTCCGGGCAAGCTCTGCCCACAATTCCGGGAATCCGGTACGCCCGATCCCGGCGACTCCGTACCCGGTACTTTTCCGGTTTCGGCGGCTCCGACGTGCGGCAGGCGCATGCCCCGGAATTCCGGCACCCGCGATCCCAATGCCCCGACGACTCCGTACCCGGAGGATTCCGGTCTCCGGCAACGGTCAGAGCAGTTCCTCGTCCTTTACGATTCTGACGATCCGGCTGGTACCGAGACGCGTCGCGCCGAGCGTAAGAAACCGCTCCGCGTCGGCAAGCGACGAGATGCCTCCGGCTGCCTTGATTCCGAGCCGCGGCGACGAATGCGCCGCCATCAGTTCCACGTCATGAAAGGTCGCACCTCCCCCGCCGAAGCCGGTCGAGGTTTTGATGAAATCCGCCTCCGACAGGGAAACGACGTCGCACATCCGGATCTTTTCCTCATCGGTCAGCCTGCAGGTCTCAATGATGACCTTGACTAACCGCCCGTCCGCCGCGCACTTGACGCGGTTGATCTCGTCAAAGAGAAGATCGTATTTTTCCTCCTTGACCCAGCCGATGCGGATGACCATGTCGATCTCGTCCGCACCGTTCCGCACTGCCGCGGCAGTCTCGGCACATTTGATTTCCGTTTCCGCGTAGCCGTTCGGAAAACCGATGACGGTACAGATTTTTGTCCGTCCCGCGGCGTATTCCGATGCGCGCCCGACAAAGCACGGAGGGATGCAGACCGACGCGGTCCCGTAGCGGATCGCCTCGTCGGTCACGCGGCGGATGTCCTCCCACGTTGCGTCAACGGAGAGGCAGGTGTGGTCCACCCTTGAAAGGATCTCACGGATTTCCATTGCCGTCCTCCCGTTCTCCGAACGCGCCGGGGGTGTTCGCGGTCGCTTTCCCGGTCGTTGACTCCGTCCCGGTAACATCCGCGGGAGCTTTTCCGTTTGCCGTTTCCGCGCCGGCTGCGTCTCCGGGCATTTTCCCGTCCGTCTCCCCCGTCCGGGGACGTTCCTCCGCCCGGTAGGGAGTCAGGTCGTAGGACGCGAGCTTCTTGGTATCAATTTTTCCCTTGGCGCGTTCAAAATATGCCGCGTTGTTGCGCAAGAGAAACGCGATCTCCGCGGACGGAGAACGGTTCTCCGCCTCCGAAATGTAAAGCAGCCGGCGGAGCAGGTCGTCCGACAGGCGGATGCCGATTTCATATTGCTGTTTCATGGATTCTTCCTCGTTTTCTTTGAATTTCCGGTCCGGGTCCGGGTTCGTGTCAGTTCCGTCCCGGGTTCGTGTCAGACTTTGCGTCCGGTTCAGATTCCGGTTTCTTCGTCGGGGGTTGCCGTTTTCCTCACCGTAACAACGTTTCCGAGCGCGCGGCGAAGAACTCGGAGCATACGGTCGGTCGCGTCAAAGCGGAAAAGCAGGTGCCGCTTGTCCCCGTCGGTGAAGAGCGCGGCGTAGCGGTCGGGAGAATCCGGAGAAGAGAGCGCGACAAACTCCTCCTCGGGCGCGAAACGGAGGATCTTTTCCGCATACTCCTCCGTGTCCGGAAACACCGCCGAAACCGCGGTCAGGGGGACGGAGAACAGCGTGTGCCTCCAGTTGCCGTGCAGTACGCAAAGCGTCAGGTCGCCCGCTTCAATCGTGTATTCGTACTCGGTCCCCGCAATCTTCATGGTGTAAAACCACAGCGGTACGGCGACAAGCGCCACGGCGGCAATGAGCGTGACGTTGAAGCGGATGCAAAGAAAGACCCCCACGACATCCAGCGCAACATTCAGAAGAATGAAAAACAATCGCCTGCCGGTCACCTGCCGGTCACCTTTCGGTTTTACCGCATATTCCGCAAAAGTAAAATCATTATCCACGCGCCACCCCTCCGGTCATAACAGATGTATACCATATTGTACCATATCCGCCCCCGCTTTGCAATGCCCCGATAAAAATTTGCCCGATTCCCGAGAAAATCGCCGTCTGCCCTTGCGGAACCGGGAAATATGCGTTATAATAGAGTGTATTATTCTGTAACCCCCGGAGGTATTTCATGAAAGCAGTCATCACCGTTACCGGAAAAGACAGCGTCGGTATCATCGCGCTTGTCGCAACCGTCTGTGCCGAGCACGGCGTCAACATTCAGGACATCACCCAGACCGTCCTCGACGACTATTTCGCCATGATCATGCTGGCGGACATCCGCGGACTCAATGTCCCCTTCTCGGACTTCGCGGACTCGCTCGCGGCGCTCGGCAAGCAACGCGGACTTGATATCCGCGCCATGCACGAAGACATCTTCAACACCATGCATCATATTTAAGGCGGTGCCGGCATGTTAAATACACAGGATATTCTGGAAACCATCGGGATGATCCGGGAGGAAAACCTCGACATCCGTACCATCACCATGGGCATTTCGCTCCTCGACTGCGTCAGTGACGACACCGACCGGCTGTGCGAAAACATCTATGACAAGATCACAAAAAAGGCGGAAAACCTCGTCCGCACCGGCGAAGATATTGAAAAGCAGTACGGCGTTCCGATCGTCAACAAGCGCGTATCGGTCACACCCATCGCGCTCATCGGCGGCAGAGCCACCCCTGACGGATATGTGAAGATCGCCAAAACGCTCCAGAGGGCGGCTGACACCATCGGAATCAACTTCATCGGCGGCTTTTCCGCGCTCGTGCAGAAGGGCATGACGCAAGCCGACCGCAACCTCATTTCGGTCATCCCCGAAGCGCTTGCCGAAACCGACATTGTCTGCTCCTCCGTCAACGTCGCCTCCACCAAGGCGGGCATCAACATGGACGCAGTGAAGCTGATGGGCTCCACCATCAGGCGCGCCGCGCTCCTCACCGCGGACAAGGGGTCGATCGGCTGCGCCAAGCTCGTCGTCTTCGCCAACGTCCCCGAGGACAACCCGTTCATGGCGGGCGCATTCCACGGCGTCAGCGAACCCGATACCGTCATCAACGTCGGCGTGTCCGGCCCCGGTGTCGTGGCTTCCGCCATCCGCCGCGCGGGCGACTGCGACCTCTCCATGCTTGCGGAAATCATCAAACGTACCGCGTTCAAGATCACGAGAGTCGGTCAGCTTGTCGCAAGCGAAGCGTCAAGACGGCTGAATACCCCGTTCGGCATCATCGACCTGTCTCTTGCCCCCACCCCCGCCGTCGGCGATTCCGTCGCGCACATTCTCGAAGAGATGGGGCTTGAATCCTGCGGCGCGTGCGGCACCACCGCCTGCCTCGCCATGCTCAACGATGCGGTCAAGAAGGGCGGCGTCATGGCGTCCTCCCACGTCGGCGGACTGTCCGGCGCGTTTATCCCGGTCTCCGAGGACGCGGGCATGATCGCCGCGGTCGAACGCGGCGCGCTCTCCATCGAAAAGCTCGAAGCCATGACCGCCGTCTGCTCGGTCGGTCTGGACATGATCGCCGTTCCCGGAGATACCCCGGAGGAGGTCATTTCGGGCCTCATCGCCGACGAAATCTCCATCGGCGTTGCCAACACCAAGACGACCGCCGTCAGAGTCATCCCCGCCGTCGGCAAGACCGTCGGCGACAGCGTGGAATTCGGTGGGCTGCTCGGCTCCGCTCCCGTCATGAAGCTGAATTCTTACTCCCCGCAGAAGTTCATTTCCCGCGGCGGTCGCATCCCCGCGCCGATCCACAGCCTCAAGAACTGATCGCCCGCGGCGCCGCCGGATCCCAACCTCCGGTCGGTACCCGCCGGCAGGCGCCGCTTTCCCGGATCCCGCTTGACAACCGCCGTCCCCCTGCACCCCCCGCCCCGCCGTCGGATCCCCGCTTCGCGGGTGCCCCGCCGACAGGCGGGGCGGGGCAGCGTCGTTGTTTCCCCAAGAAACGTACCCCCAACGGGTCGCACCCGTTTGCCCGGCATAAGTCCCAAGATACAAAAAGGAGAATGATCATGGAAGAATCCAGACTCCGTGAACTGAAAAGAACCGCTGCCCGTATCCGCATGGACATCGTGGAAGAGACCCACGCAGCAAAATCCGGTCACCCCGGCGGATCGCTCTCGATCGCGGACGTGATGACCTACCTCTATTTTGAGGAACTGAACATCCGCCCCGAGGACCCCAGGTGGGAGGAGCGCGACCGCTTCGTCCTCTCCAAGGGTCACTGCGCCCCCGCCCTCTATGCCGCGCTCGCAGAACGCGGATACTTCCCGCGGGAGGAGCTGATTACCCTCCGCAAGTACGGCTCCCGCCTCCAGGGTCACCCTGATATGACGCTCACCCCCGGCGTGGATATGTCGTCCGGCTCGCTCGGTCTCGGTATCTCCTCCGCCTGCGGCATGGCGCTCGTCGGCAAGATCGACAAGAAAGATTACCGCGTCTATACCGTCATCGGCGACGGAGAAAGCGAAGAGGGTCAGGTCTATGAAGCCCTCATGTTCGCCGCACATTACGGGCTTGATAACCTCACCGTCGTCCTCGACTCCAACGGACTCCAGATCGACGGCCCCGTCGCCGACGTCATCGGTCCCGCTCCCCACGAGGACAAGCTCCGCGCGTTCGGCTTCCACGTCATCACCATCGACGGACATGACTTCGGAGAGATCGAACGGGCTTTCCGGGAAGCAAGAGAAACCAAGGGTCAGCCCACCGCCATCGTCGCAAAAACGACCAAGGGCAAGGGCGTTTCCTTCATGGAAAACAAGGTCAACTGGCACGGCACCGCGCCGAACGACGCGCAGTACGAAGAAGCCATGGCAGAACTGACCCGGACGCTCGAAAGCATTTAAGGAGGGGATACAATGGAACTCGGAGAAAAGATCGCAACAAGAGAAGCCTACGGCTCGGCTCTCGTCGAATTTGCGGAAAAATACGACTTTGTGGTCATGGATGCCGACCTCGCGGAAGCAACCAAGACCGTCAAATTCAAGAAGGCTTGCCCCGACCGCTTCTTTGACTGCGGCATCGCGGAGGGCAACATGGTCAGCACCGCCGCAGGCATCGCCGCCGCGGGAAAGACCGTCTTCTGCTCGACCTTTGCCATGTTCGCGGCGGGACGCGCCTTCGAACAGGTCCGCAACTCGGTCGGATACCCCCACCTGAACGTCAAGATCGGCGCAACCCATGCCGGCATCACCGTCGGCGAGGACGGCGCAACCCACCAGTGCCTCGAAGACCTCGCGCTCATGCGGGTCATCCCCGGCATGACGGTCATCAACCCCTCGGACGCAGTGGAGGCACGGGAAGCCGTCCGCCTTGCCCTCGAAACCAAGGGGCCCTTCTATATGCGCTTCGGACGCTTCGCCGTCCCGGTCATCAATGACCCCGCCGCCTACCGTATGGAAATCGGCAGGGGCGTGAACCTCGCAGAGGGAAAGGACGTGACCATCGTCGCCACCGGCATCACCGTCGCTATGGCACTCGAAGCCCGTAATCTGCTTGCGGCTGACGGAATTTCCGCCCGCGTCATCAATATCCACACCATCAAACCGATCGACCGGGAAATCCTCATCGACGCGGCAAAGAACACCGGCGCAATCGTCACCGCAGAGGAGCATAACATCATCGGCGGACTCGGCTCCGCCGTCGCGGAAGTCCTCGCGGAAACACTCCCCGTTCCCGTTCTGCGCGTCGGTATCCGCGATACCTTCGGACATTCCGGCACGGTTCCCGCCCTGCTTGAGGCTTACGGTCTGACCCCTGCTGCCATCGCGGAAAAGGCAAAAGCGGCAGTCGGGATGAAGAAGTAAACTCACAATGGAACAGGAAACCAAGCGATTCCGGAAAAACGACAACGGCTTTGTCTGCGGGCACTGCGGAAAGACGGTGGAGCCGCTCGGCTTCACATCAAGAAACCATTGCCCCTTCTGCCTCTGGTCGCTCCACGTGGACGTCAACCCCGGCGACCGCGCCGCGGAGTGCGGGGGACTGATGGAACCCGTTCGTGTGGAACCCGATCCGCGCAAGGGATACGTCATCATTCACCGCTGTACGAAGTGCGGGGAGCTCCGCCGCAACCGCGCGGCGTACCCCGCAAAGGTCCAGCCCGACGACATAAAGCTGCTCATCCGCCTGACAAGCGGACAGCTTTGACCGCGCGTTTCCCGCTGCCCCCCCACGAAAGGAGTCCCCATGACCGATGTCACCGAACTGAAAAATACCAAAGGAAAAATCCTCGGCGTGGACTTCGGCGACGTCCGCACGGGGCTTGCCGTGTCCGACCCGACCAGATTCCTTGCGTCGGGATTGTATTACGTCTCCCCCGGCGGCATCGAAAAAAACGCCGACAAGGTTGCAGAGGTCGCAAAGGAACAGCGCGTCGGCGCGGTGGTCGTCGGACTGCCCGTCAACATGGACGGCTCGCTCGGCTTCCGCTCGGAACGCGTAAAGGAATTCGCCGACCTGCTCCGCGCACGCCTTGACGGCATCCCCGTCGTGCTCTACGACGAGAGAATGTCCACCATGGAAGCGTCCAGATACCTCGGCGAAACCGGCACCCACGGCAAAAAACGCAAGGGCGTGATCGACACGCTCTCGGCACAGATCATCCTGCAAAACGCGCTCGATAAACTCAAAAATATCCGCTGACCAAGCTCGGCAGAAATACGGAGGAATCTCATGGCGAAAATTTTAAGAACCCTGATTCTCATTCTCATCGTAATCGCCGTCCTGTTTGCACTCCTCATCGGCGTTCTGACCATCATCGGTCACGTCCGCTATGACGACAGCTTCTTCAAGGAAGCAAGACGCGAATTCGCGATTCCCGGCATTCACGAGGGCTACATCCCCCAGGGTATTTCCTATGACGAGGCTTCGGAAAAGTTCCTCGCCTGCGGCTACTTTGCAAAGGACGAGGCTTCCCGCATCTATGTGATCGACCCGCGCTCGGGCGACGAAAAGTTTGTCCGCGCCTGCAGGACCGACGGGGAAGAGAGTTTTTCCCACGCGGGCGGGCTGACGGTCTACCGCGACTTCCTGTACTTCGCCGACGGCGACCACATCCTGGTGTACGAGCTGTCCGCAGTGCTTGAGGCGGAGAACGGCGCAAAGGTCAAGGCGATCGGCAGAATTGCCGCAAACTGCAACGCCGCTTACCTGAACGTTTCGGACGGCGTTCTGTACGTCGGCGAATTCTACCGCGCGGGGAACTATGAGACCGATGCGTCCCACCACTTCAAAACGGGCACCGGCGACGAGAACCGCGCCGTCATCCTCGCGTACCGCCTGAGTCCCGACGCGGAACTGGGTCTGAGTGCGGAAACTCCCGACTTCGCGTACTCCGTCACGGATCAGATTCAGGGCATGTGCGTGACCGACACCGGCAGAATCTGCCTGTCCGAGTCCTGGGGTCCCTCGACCTCGCACATCTATATCTATGAGCTTTCCGGCAACAAATCCGACACGACCATGACGGTTGCCGGCAAGGAAATCCCCGTGACCTACCTCGATTCGTCCAACCTGAAGGAGACCGTCAACACGGCTCCCATGCTGGAAGAGATCGTGTACGTGAACGGCAGAATCTACACCATGTACGAGTCCGCAAGCAACAAGTACATCTTCGGCAAGTTCTTCCGCGAAACCCATTCGTGGAGCATTGAACGCAAGTAAGCCGGCAAGCCGGCTCTCATGCAGCCCTGCGGGCAGGCTTATAAAACCGCGCTTCGGCAGATAAATCCGAAAAAAGCGGGGGCTGTGACGGACGCGTTCCGCGCGGCTCCCGCAGGTTCGGAAAATCCGCAGCGGTCACTGAAATCCGCTCTAAAAAGGAGTTACCGATGGTCAGAAGAAGTCTCCCCGTCCGGATCGCCGGAATCGTTCTGAAACTGCTGGTCGCCGCGCTGGTGGGACTGACCGTCGGTGTCATCCTCTGGCGCGTGTTCTTCTCGGCAAACACGCCGGGAAAGATCGCGGAAATCACCCCCGATGAGGCACTGGTCGCCGCGTACCGGGAAAAGGGCGACGATCTCCGCATTTTCCGTCAGGATCAGTACCCCACGACGACGGCGGACCGCAACCGCGGGTATTTCACCGTCACCCGTGCGTATTTCTACCCCGACGCGAACGAGGTACAGTTCATCTTCCGTTACAACAATTCGACGCTTGAACACCTGAAGGAGGACTACCATCTCGATGCGCTCCCCGAAAAGAGCGGCGACTGGTTTGACCTTTCCGTCGTGGTGAAGGACAAGTCGGGGACAAGCCGGCGGTATCACGCCGAAGCGGATCCGGTCCGCGCGGAAACAACGCTCTACACCTATTACCGCGTCACGGTGAAGGGAGTCAGTGTCACCAACGACACGGAGGGCGTTTTCGTGGATATTTACTACAAGGACGACGTGAACTATCTGACCGACGCCTACGGCACCCTGTGCATCTATTCGTGGGACGGAGAAAACATTTACGAATCTCTCGGGGCAAAGGACAAGCAGCGCCTTGCCGGAGAAAACTGAAAAACACATGCGCGAAAGCGGCTTCTTTCCCGGAAGGAGCCGCTTTGTTTTTTGCCCCTGACGGGCATGCCCCCGCACATCAGCAAAAAATTCACAGACATCTTGATTTTTCTTCCATTATGTAATATAATAGAATTAAGTATATGGTGGGGGATTGTACCCGCCTTGTCCCAGTTCATTCCAGATATTCGGAGGCCTGTTATGGACCGCGTCACAAAAGATAACTATTACCTCGATATTGCAGAGACCGTCGCAGAACGGAGCACCTGCCTGCGCCGCAGATTCGGCGCAATCATCGTCAAGAACGATGTCATCATTTCCACCGGCTACAACGGCGCCCCCAGAGGCAGAAAAAACTGTACGGACATGGGAACCTGCATCCGCAACAAGCTCGGTATCCCGCGCGGGGAAAGGTATGAGCTCTGCCGCTCGGTCCATGCCGAGGCAAACGCCATTATTGCGGCGCCGCGGGAACAAATGCTCGGCGCAACCCTCTATATGGTGTGCGTCTCTCCGGAAACGGGCGAGATCATTCAGGGAACCTCCTCCTGCATGATGTGCAAGCGGATGGTCATCAACGCGGGAATTTCGCAGGTCGTCATCCGGGATTCGGAAGAAGAGTACCGAACGGTGGCAGTCGAAGACTGGGTACGGGACGATGATTCCGACAAAATCGTGTTCGGCTACTGACAAAAAGGGGGGACCCGCACCGACTCCGCCGCACATAGCTGCCACCGCCAGAAAAAGGATACCGATTGCCATGAAAAAGATCTTTCGCCCCGCCGCGATCTTCGTCGCGGTACTCCTCGTTGCGGGAATTCTCGGTTCCTGTGCAAAGAAAACCAATATTCTCTTACCGGACGGCGACGACTACGTCTGTCGTCAGAACGGCGTGACCTACCGCATGGTTGATGACATCCGCTTTGAGGCGGTGAACATCGGGGAGCAGTACGGAGAATTGCACGCCGGGACCCGCGTGATCCCGCTCTACTGCGTGGAAGGGCTTTCGCCGAAGGAATGGCTGGTCACCGACAGCGGAACGCTGTATCACGCCGCAACCGTCCGCTTCCCCCCGGCAGAAGAACTCCGTTTTGACGCACTTTCCGTCTGCCGCACCAAGGCGCTGACCCTGCCGATCGCCACCGTCACCGACAAAACGGTTGTGGAGGCAGTCACGGACGCGCTGTTTCACGGTGAAGTACCGCAGCTGACCGTCATCGGCAGCTCCGAAAGCTGGCGGCTGAAATTTGAGTCGTCGGAATGGTCGGGAATCTGTTTTTCCATCATTCTGTCCTGCTATGAAAACGGACTGAAAGCATACGACAAGCTCTCCGACGAGCAAGCGGCGGCAGTGGAAAAGGCGCTTGCCGACGCAGAAGCCGCGCTGACCGACGAAGAGCGGGAAGCCGGCGTTGTTCCGGTCCCGGAGCTGCCCGACAACTACGAGCCGCTGACCCGTGACAAACGGGTGAAGATCACGCTTGAAAAATATACCTACACGGCGTCTGACGGGACCGAGGCTGTTGAGTGGGATGTGATCTACGACTACGGGAAATACTTTATTTCCGACCGGGAAAGCGGGCGTCCCGTGCCCGTTTGGGATCTGCTTGCCCCTTATGTGGGCGGAAACGAATCCGAAACGGAGACGGAACCGGATACGGGTACGGAAAGCGAAACGGAGAGCAATTGATCCGGGGGCTCCGCGGGAAGACTTTCATCGAACGCGGTGTGTTCAATAGAAGTAACCCTGCGGAACAAATAATAATTGCTTATAATCCGCAGAACGCGGAACTTTCAGTTCAGCTATCCCCAAACGAAAAATTTAACCGAAATTCCCCCGAAAGGAGCCGCAATGGATTCCGAAAAGACAAAAGCCCCCCCTCATCATCAGATACCGGCGACAGAACCGCAACCCGCCGCCCCGAAAACAAAGCCCAAACGCCCCGTCACGGTTCGGCTGACCCCCGCGCTTCTGGAAGGCTGCCACGAGATCGAAAAACTCTGCTTCCGGAACCCCTGGAGCGTGGAGTCCCTGAAACTGCTCACGGGCGGAATCGGAACCGGGTACGCCGTGCTCGACAACCATGGAAACGTCGCCGCCTACGGCGGAATGCTCTATACCGTCGATGAAGGTCAGATCACCAACATCGGCGTGCGCCCCGAATACCGCCGCCTCGGCTTCGGCAGGGCGATCGTCCGCGCACTGCTTGCCGACGCATGGCAGAACAAACTCGACCGGGTAACCCTGGAGGTCCGCGCGTCCAATGCCGCCGCCCTGTCCTTGTACCGTTCGCTCGGCTTCACCGAGGTCGGAAAACGCCCCCATTTCTACTCCTTCCCGGACGAAACCGCCATTCTCCTGTCCGTCTCCCGGTAATAAGACAGAAACGCGGAAAGATCGGACGCCCCTGTCGTGCGGAATACCCGCCGCGGCAGACACTCCTTCAAAATACACGATTCCACGGAGAACAAAGAAACAAATGTTAATTCTCGGACTTGAAAGTTCCTGCGACGAAACCTCCGCCTCCGTTGTCGAAATGGACGCGGAAAAGCGGGTCATCCGCTCCGACATCGTCGCGTCGCAGATCGACGTACACCGTCTTTACGGCGGGGTCGTTCCCGAAATCGCCAGCCGCGCACACATTGAGGCAATTTCCGGGATCACCCGTCAGGCGCTCGACGAAGCGGGCGTAACGCTTTCCGACATCGGCGCGGTCGCGGTCACGGCGTTTCCGGGACTGATCGGTGCCCTCCTGGTCGGTGTCAATTTTGCCAAATCGCTTGCCTTTTCGAACGGCATCCCGCTCATTGCAGTCAACCACGTGCACGGGCACCTTTCCGCGGCATACCTTGCCGAACCGGATCTGCGTCCCCCGTTCCTCGGGCTCTGCGTGTCGGGCGGTCACACGGCGTTTTACGACATTCCGGACGAAACAACCTTCCACATGGTCGGATCGACCCGCGACGACGCGGCAGGCGAAGCGTTTGACAAGATCGCGCGCGTGATCGGTATGCCGTACCCGGGCGGGGCGGCGCTGGACAAGCTCGCCTATGAGGGAAATCCCAAAGCAATTCCGCTTCCGTCTCCCGCGCTTTCCGGCGACACATTGGATTTTTCCTTCAGCGGACTGAAAACCGCCGCGCTCAATTACATACACAACTGCGAACAGCGGGGAATCCCGGTTCCGCGCGAGGACCTCGCCGCGTCCTACACGGGGGTCATTGCCGACGCGATCGCAAAGAAGACCGCCATGGCGCTTGACCGCACCGGGCGGAAAACGCTCGTCCTTGCGGGAGGAGTTGCGGCAAACTCCCATTTGAGAAGCGCTCTCTCGGAGCTTTGCAAAAAACGCGGAGTCCGGTTCATCGTGCCCGACCGTTCGCTTTGCGGCGACAATGCCGCCATGATCGCCGCCGCGGGATATTTTGAATACCTGCGCGGAAACTTTGCCGATACCTCGCTCAACGCTTCGGCGTGCGACGCGGTGGAATAAGGGAACGGATCCCGCTCGTTCTTCCGTTCCGAGCCTTTCTTTCCGGCAAAATTTCCCCCGTGGAACGCCCTTCGTCAAAAAGTCAAGTACTTTTCAGAAAATCCGACTCCGTGTCGCCAAATTCGGCGTTTTACACGAATTTAACCGAAATTTGTTAATTTTACGCGCGGCACCGGTTTTCCACCGACTTTTCCACCGCCTGTGGAAAACTCTCTTGCTCTCCCCACCTTCAAACATAGTTTTCCACCGTTTTTTGACGAAAAGAAGCGAAAATACCCCTGCAAAACCACAGATCTGTGGAGAACCCTGTTGAAATTGTGGAAAACTCCGGGTCGTTTTTCCACGGTGGAAAACTCCGATGTCCCCCGGATCCGCGGAAAATCCCGCATAATCCGTTCCCGTCATTCATTCGTCATTCTCTACAAAATTGATAAAAAAGCAAATGATTTTTTCCTTCCGGCACGCATCATTTGCCAAAAAATAAAATCCACCGATCGCGACACATTCCGGGAAAGCAAGGAACTTCTGTCCCTCCCGGAACCGCCGCCATCCGCAAGAAAGGACGCTTTCACATCACCGGAGAAAGCCCTGGTAAAGAATATGAAAAAAGATCTGTCCGAAAAGTCCGATACCCGTTTTCCGAAAGACGAAACCGACGCCGTGACCGGGGAAGCACCCCACACCGCCGCGGAAGACACCGCCGCGGAGGATGTCATTCACGCCCGCGTGTCCAAAGCGGTCATCCGCCGGCTGCCGCGCTACTACCGTTATCTGCGGGAACTGATCCGGGAAGGGAAGTCGCGCGTCAGCTCGGGAGAATTGTCCGAACTGATGAATGTCACCGCATCGCAGATCCGTCAGGACCTCAACTGTTTCGGCGGGTTCGGCCAGCAGGGGTACGGCTACAACATCAATTATCTATACACCAAAATCGGCGAACTGCTCGGCGTCAGCGCCGGGTTGCGCGCCGTCATCATCGGCGCCGGAAACCTCGGAAGCGCGCTGGTCGGCAGTGCCATGTTTGAGAAGCGCGGCGTTGACATTCTCGCCATGTTTGACGTGGACCCGGAGGTCATCGGAACCGAAAAATACGGTGTCCCCGTCCATTCCATGGAGGAGCTGGAGAGCTTCTGCCGCCGGCGGCACATTGACATTGCCGTTCTGACGCTGCCAAAGGATCAGGCGGTGTCCGCGGCGGAGCGACTGTCCCTGGCGGGGGTGCGTGGGCTCTGGAACTTTACGGGCATGGAGCTGGAGCGGCAGTTCCCCTCTTTGGTGACCGAAAACGTCCACCTCGGCGATTCCCTGATGATTCTCAATTACGAACTGCACGCAAAGCGCGCGACCGGCGGGAAGGCGAAGGGGAAATAACCGATACCGCCGGATGAGCGCGGCTGTATTCTATGTGCTCCGCCGTTTCGGAAGTCGGTTTCCGTGACAGGGCAGGGGGAACCGATCCGCGCCTCAAGGAGGCAAATCCCCTTGGGGCGCGAACCTTTCCGTCTGTTTCCCGCATCCGGTCGGAAAACTCCCGGCGGGGAAAGCGGTTCAGTTGAACGCTCCGCGTTCGGTGGTTTTTTGCGGGATTACCCGTGTGCAGGGTTACTTTAATTGAACACTCCGTGTTCTACGGATTATCTGTAATAATTTTTTCTTATGCGCTCTCCGCGCAGGGGATACCTTGAAATTTGATTGCATATCACCCGCGCGGGTCGGGTGCCCCCTCCGGCGGCTCCGCCGACACCTCCCCCGGCGGGGGAGGGGGTATCTTTATGTCGGGCAGACAAACACGGGTAGGCGACGTGAAGAATATCTGAATGAAATGTTTTATGCAGAAGTTCTTTGTGCAGGCATATAAAGTAAACCTGTTTGGGGTGAAGAACCTCTGAAATCAACATCCCGCGCAAGATGTTCCTATGCCGGGCGGAGCGGGTATACCCCGGGAAGTCTGCAAAACCGGGGAAGCCCCCCGCCCGCGGGGCGGGCAGGACGCGATTCGCGGAAAGTTGTTAGGGGGAGTGCTGTGTTTCCCCCGGAAGTTCCGCGCCACGGGGACGGATCATTCCACCCCTCCGCGAAACGCGTCGCCCGCCTTGGGGGCGCAGCCGGAGGCTGCGCCCCTTCCGCCGCGCTCCGCGCGGCACGCGGGCGGGGGAACAAACCCATTTTCGCTTTTCTTCATTGGGAAAATCCCGCTCCGCCCGGCTCCCGGAACTATCCGTAACCCGGCTCGCGCGGGGGAGATTCTTCGGATTATCGCCGCACAAACATCGCGCGCCAAGCACGAGGGAACCGTTTTCTCCCGCCACGACATTCACCCCCAGTCGGGGTGGGTAGGGGTATTCCCGGTAGGGGCTGCAAGTTTGCGCCAGCAAATCCTGCGCCGAGCTTGCGAGGCTGAGCCCTCCTCCGGGCGAACCTTTTCTGTTTTCGTTCACGAAAACTGTTTCCACTTCGTTGGGGAAAGTCGTCCCGGCGGAGCAAAATAAAAAAATTATTACAGATAAACAGTAGAAAGCAAAACTTTCAATTCAGATATTTCCTGCAAACAGGCAACCCTGCAAAACCCGTAGAACACGGAGTGTTCAATTAAAGTAACCCTGCACGCAGGGAATCCCGCACAAAACCCACAGAACGCGCAGCGTTCAATTAAAAGCCCCCCGCAAGCGGGAAAACCAAAGGAGTAGCCCTCATGAACATCACCTTTCAGTACGGCAGCGGTGTCCTGACCCTGCCCAAAGATACCCTCCGCCTGCTCGACAGCGCGTCAGCGGAAGACCTTCGCGTCCTCCTGCTCCTCGCAGGCGGGGAAACCGACGAGGAAACCATCGCCCGGCACGCCGGCTGCACCGCCGCGCGCGTCCGCCGCGCCGTCGCGTTCTTCGCAGATGCCGGAATCCTCTCGGTTTCCAATCCCGTAAAAAGAGAAGAACATCCCACATCACGGGGTTCCGCCGCGAACAGTGAAACTTCCGCCGGAAGAGAAGCGGTTTCCACCGAAAACGAAGCGTCTGCCGCCAAAAAGAAACCGGTTTGCTCCTCTCCGGATAAACCGGTTCCCGCCAAAACAGTCGCGCGGGACGTTGCCGCCGACGGGCAGAATTCCCCCGCGGAAATTGTCTCCGCACAAAAAGGTAACGAAAAAAAAGCGGAAAAACCGTCACCCGACGATGCCGGGACCGGAAATACACCGCTCCGCCGCGCGGAAGAACTGCCCGATTATACCACTGCGGAACTTGCCGCACTGCTGGAAAAGCGCCGCGACCTCGCCATGCTGCTCGAAGAATGTCAAAGGGCGTGGGGCAAGGTCTTCAACACCCACGAGGCAAACATCGTCATCGGGCTGATCGAATACCTCGGCTTTGACGGCGAATACATTCTGCTCCTTCTCAGTTACTGCGCCAAACTGAACGTTCGCTCGCTCCACTCGGCGGAACGGCTCGCCTACCGGATGCACGACGAGGGAACCGTCACCGTGGACGCCCTCCGGGAAAAACTCTGCCGCATGGAAGCCGCGCACGGCGCGGAGGGTATGATCCGTTCCATGTTCGGCATCGGCTCCCGATCGCTCACCGAAAAAGAAAAGGCGCAGATCGATCTCTGGATCAACACCTACCGTTTCCCGGAGGACATCATCCGTCGCGCCTATGAGATCACCGTCAACGTCAAGAGCAAGCCGAGCGTCAATTACGCCGGCGGCATTCTCAAGCGTTGGTACGAAGCGGGACTGGATACCGTAGAAAAGATCGACCGGGCGGAGACGGAACGGCAGGAAAAGAACGCGAAAAACGTCATGGATGCCGCAACCCTTGCGGAACCCGGCGACAGCTTCTGGGAAGCCGCAGTCCGCGCAAGCTACGGAAAAGATTTTGCCCGCCTCGGGCTCGGTTCCGCACAGCCGGGAAACACGGAAGAAAAATCCGGTGCCGCGCAGAGCGAAAAGGGTCCATCCGATCACTGATTACGCCGCGATAACCGCTATCCGCGCGCGGGGCAACTTCTGCCGTCAGGAAAATGTGCCGTTCCTCCGTCGGGGAGTGAACCATCCTCCGCTAACGTGTGGGGCGACTTCCGCCCCCGCCGACGGCACATCCGCGCCGCGGCGAGGACTTCCGCCGCCCCACCGCGTCAGCGGCAAAACGTCCACCTCGCCACCCCGCGCTTGTCCCCCGGAATCCGCCATGAGGGATTCAGCCGGAACACGCATTACACGAAAATCTATTGAAGCCGCCGGAGGCGGCATGGAGAGAATTATGGGATTCAACCGAAACAACTTTATCCGCATCCGGGAAGAATACGAAAAAAAACACCTCGTCGCCGAGGGCGCGGCGGATGCCCGCAGAAAAGAAATCTGGGAGAAATATCCCCGGATCGCCGAAATCGACCGCAAAATGGCGGGAACGGGTCTTGACGTGTTCCGCGCGGCAATCGACGGCAAACCGATCGGCGACATCCGGCGGGAGAACGAAGCGCTTGCCGCCGAACGGACGCGCCTGCTCGCCATTGCCGGTTACCCCGCGGACTACACCGACCCAAAGTACGACTGCCCCATCTGCCATGATTCCGGATACGTCGGCTACCGGATGTGCGCCTGCATGCGCCGCCGGCTGGTCGAAGCGGGGTACGAAAGCTCCGGTGTCGGAAACCTCATGAAAACCCAGAGCTTTGACAACTTCCGGCTCGATTATTACCGCTCCGTCAAAGGCGCGTATGACCTCATGAAGTTCAATTTCGAAACCCTCAAGACCTACGCGGAGAACTTTTCCGTCGGTGCGTCCGACCAAAAGCCCTCCCCCAGCCTGACCCTGATCGGCGGAACCGGACTCGGCAAAACCCATCTGTCCACCGCCGTCGCCAAAACCGTCATTGACCACGGATATGACGTGGTATACGTCAGCGCCATCGACCTGTTCGCCGAATTCGACGACGACCGCTTCCGTTCGCGCACGACAGAGACCGACATCGACCGGTATTTTGACTGCGATCTGCTCATCCTCGACGACCTCGGCACGGAAGTCCAGACCAAACTCACGGTATCCAACCTCTACCGCCTCATGAACGAACGCATCAACCGCCTGCTCCCGACCATCATCAGCACCAACCTCGACCCGATCAAGCTGAAGGAAACCTACGGCGACCGCATCGCCAGCCGCCTGTGCGGCGAATTCCGCCCCCTGATCTTTTCCGGAACCGATGTCCGGATGCTGAAAATCGGTCAGAACTGACCCCCCCACCGTATGTCTGAACAACGAAAGGAGAATTTCATGGAAGACTTTGAAAACGAACAGATTGCCCGTTCCTCCGACCCTCTGGCAAAATGGCTCGCCATCGCACTGTTCCTGATTGCGGGAGGGCTGATTATCACCTCTCTGTCGATGAAATCCTATCGGATCATCCTGCAGGCAGGTGCGCTCCTGCTCCTCACCGCGGCAGTCTTCATCGCCGTGAAATACGTCCTCCGCACCTTTGTCTACCGGACGGAAAAACGGGAGAGCGGCGACTATGATTTCGTCATCGTGGACGTGCGGGGAGAGAGACGGGTCGTCTCGGTCCGCCTGTCCTTCGCAAACCAGATCACCGGGTATACGGACGACATCGACGAGATCGCCCGCGTCCGAAAAAACCGGAAAATCCGCTGCTACCTCTACTGTACCGATATGAAACCGAAAGAAGCAAGCCTGCTTTTCGCCCATGACGGAGACGAAAAGATCGCCGTCATCTTTCAGCCCTCTCCCGCCATGCGGGACACCGTCCGCAACCTGGTTGTCGGAATGCATCTGGAGGAGTGAATATGTTCTGCAGTACCAAACAGGAAGCAATCGCATATCTTACGGAAAATGACGTCAAATTCGTCAAATGCACCTTTCTTGATGCGGCGGGAAAACTGCGCAACATTTCGGTGCTTGCCTCCCGCGCCGAGGAAATCTTCGGCACGGGGGTGCGGGTGGACGCGTCCTTCGTGGACGGCTTTGCGTCCCCCGATCTGCCCGACCTCTGGCTCCTGCCCGACCCCATCACCCTGGCTACGCTTCCGTGGAGGCCGTCCGAAGGACGCGTCGCACGGGTGTTCTGCGAGCTTGTGGACGTACACGGGGAACCGTTCCCGCTGGACTGCCGCCGGCTCCTGCGGGGCGCGGCAAAGCGGGCAAGGGAAGCGGGACTGGATCTGCGGGTCGGCTCTCTCTGCGAATTCTACCTCTTCCGCAAGGACGAAAACGGACAGCCGACTGCCACCCCCGCAGACCGCGCGGGCTTTATGGATGTCTTTCCCGACGACGCCTGCGAAAACGTCCGGCGTGACATTGACCTGACGCTGGAGGAAATGGGTATTCTCCCCGAAAGTTCGCACCATGAGTGCGGTCCCGGGCAGAATGAAATCGACTTCCGCTCCGCCGACCCGCTGACCGCCGCGGATCAGTTTGTGCTGTTCTGCAATGTCGTCCGTTCGGTGGCGGCAGGATACGGACTGTGGGCAGACTTCTCCCCCATGCCCATCCTCGGAGAAGCGGGCAACGGACTGCACGTTGCCTTCACCGTCTCGGATACGGAGAAGTCCCCCGGAGAGGACGAAAGTGAGGCGACCCGCCGCGCATTTCTGGGCGGGATCCTTGCCCACATCCGGGAGATTACCGCGTTTCTCGACCCGACGGAGGAAAGCTACCGCCGGTTCGGAAAAGGAAAAGCGCCGCGCATTATCGGGTACTCCGAATGTAACCGCGACCAGCTCATCAAACTCCACCGTCCCGCCGCCATGGGCATCGGTACCTTCAATGTCATTTCTCCCGACCCGACGGCAAATCCGTATCTCGCCTTCGCGCTTCTCATCCATGCGGGACTTGACGGCGTGGAAGCGTACCGCGCAGGAAGCATGACGGACCCGACGCAGGACGGACGGTTTGAGGTTGGCGCGGATCCGAAAGCATCCTACCCGGAGGAGCGGCTGCTGCCCACAACGCTGACCGAGGCGGAACGCCTTGCCACAGAGAGCGAATTTGTCCGCCGTATCCTGCCGGGCGACACGGTCGCAAGACTTTTCCGCGCCCGCCACGCGGCGAACTGACGGACGGAAGTCCGGTATCCGAGCTTGCCGATTGGCAAAGACAAATTTCCTGCGACGCGCGGGAATCCGACCGGCAAAAAACACAGCAACACCGGGCAATACGCCGTCCGGTCACTGTACAAGTAACTCCTACGGGAAAAGCCCGAAAAATCACGAAAGGGGAGACAGCTCTATGCGGGGAACCGAAAACGCCATGCGTACTCTGCTGGTAACGCCGGGAAAAGCATCTGCCGACGCACTCCGCGCCATGCTGGATCCCCGCCTGTGCCCCGTAATCGACGTTGCGGGAAGTGCAAACGAGGCACGGCAGAAACTGCTTGGCACCGGATATGACCTGGTGCTCATCAATGCCCCGCTCGCAGACGAATCCGGTTGCCGGCTGGCGTCGGACATCAGCAAAACGACCGCGGCGGGGGTGCTCCTGCTCGTGCGCGGCGAGCTTGCCGCGCAGGTTGCGGAAGCAACCGGCGGGGACGGCGTCATCACGCTCGGAAAGCCGGTTTCCCGCGCACAGATCGCGGAAGCGGTCAGCGTATTTGCATCGGTGCTTGCCAAACTGCGCCGGTACGAAACGGAAAAGCGGGATCTGGAGCGCCGCCTTGACGAGCTCCGCATCACCTCCCGCGCCAAATGCCTGCTGATGGACCAAATGCACCTGTCCGAAGAGGACGCGCACCGGTACCTGGAAAAACAGGCGATGGATCACCGCATGACGAAGCTGGAATTTGCAAAAAGCGTGATCCGGTTGTTCTCGGAGGGGTAAAAGGGAAGAAGCGTTTTTCTCCGGGCAAACGTCATCATGTGAGAAGAAACGCCATTGCGCAGACGGAAGCATCATGCGGACAAAAGTGCCCTGCAGGCAGAAACGTCATGCAGACAGATACGTCGTCAGACAAAAAGGAACGCAACGATCAAAAAAAGATCCGGACACCTGTTTCCGGATCGGAAGTCCTGTTTTCGGGCAGATCCCGGGCGGGGCTTTTTTGTTTTGTGTCGCCGTGAAATCTGCGTCACACAAAAAGCAGGACCTCCCGTTCGGGAGGTCCTGCAACTGTTTCACGGATCGGTTTCCGTCAGAACCGGCGAACCGCGGCAGGCGTTTTTGCCTGCATCTCGGAACCGGAAAATCAGCGAATGGTGATATTGCCGGAAGCCGAGGTATCGAGGTAAACGGGGTAAAGCAGAACAAACGTTCCGTCTTCCAGTTCGATCATCACGGAGATCATCAGGCTGTATCCGAACATGGCATCTTCCGGATTCCCTGCCTTCTGCATCTGCTCGGCATAAATCCCTTCGGGCAGTTTGGTCAGATCTTTGAGACGAACCGAGGCGGTCGAACCGTCAACCGTGACATAGCTGTCGACGTCGATTCCGGAAAAATCTCCGGACTCAAACACCTCGCCGAGGTTTGCGTGGAAGTTCCACATGCCATCCAGCTCCACGGTAAGCTTCGCGCCGGTCGGCAGTCCCTCAAACTTCAGGCTGCCGTCTTCCTGTTCGGTGACGGTAATACCGCTCACATCGGGCAGATCCTTGGGAGCGGGCATCACAGCGGTGTCGGAAACCGATACCTCTGCGGATGCGCGGATATTTTCTCCGACCGTCAGATCAAACGTGAAGCGGAAGATTGCGTTGTTCTTGTCTGCATAGAGGCAGACGGAACCGGAAACCGTGGAAAGCGCCTCTTTGACCTGTGCCACAGCGGCAAGAATCTTGTCGGACATGTCGGGACCGATCATATCAATCAGATCCGCGAACGTGGAGCCGGTCATGTAGGTGTTCAGCATTTCCATGAGTTTTGCAACGGTGAGCGGGGAATCGGTTGCGACATCGCCGTCCGAACCATCGCCGCCGGTCATGGCAGCCAGCAGTTCATCCAGCGTCATCTTGCGGAGTTCGGCGTACTTTCCGGCCACGTAGCCCTCCGGTGCGTCGGTGCCGCTTGTCAGACTGATAATCGTTTCTACGAGCTTCACGATCTTCTCATCGGTGATCCGGAAGCCCTGCGAGTTCAGCACAAGGAACAGACTGTCGAGCAGGGAACCGACCGTGGTGTCGCCCTTGATCGAGGTGGACAGGAGCAGGAAGAGCTGATCGTATGTGCCCTCTTTTCCTGCCAGCTGATCGATAAGTGCGGCGGGAGTCATTTCAAACAGCGCGGAAACCCGATCGAGCACGCCGGTCAGCGTGGTGGTCACGGTCGTGAAGTCGAAGGTATAAACGGTTCCGCCGTCTTCCCCTTCGGTCTTTTCAAAAAGACCGAGAAGCGCGGCGAGCAGTTTCTCCGGCTTGAGTTCGGGGAGCGGGAGCTCCGGAACGTCGACCTTGCCTTCGGGAAGCAGATCCAGGATCTGACGGACCAGTTCCTGATATTTCTCGGGAAGCATGCCGAGAAGCGTGTCAATGTCCGGGACTTCGGGCATCCCGCCGATATCGCCGTTCATGAGCTTTTCCAGGTAACTCTCCAGCATGGCGATCATGGACGCGTCCATGGAAGCGGATGCCTGGTTCAGGATGGAACGGATCAGCACCTCGGGAGTGGTGATTACCATGCTGCCGTCTGCGGTCATGTACAGATAGGTGCCGTCAAAATAAGCGTCCGCAAGGACGGTATCCTTATCGGTATCCGTCATTTTGTTCTGATCGCTGGACACAACGAGCCGGAAGGTCTTGTCAGCCTTGTTGTACTCGATTTCCAACGTCACGTTGAAGTACTCGCGGACGGTTTTCTTTTCATCTTCCGAATCGCCGTCCTTTTCAACGAAACCAGGGATGTTGATCAGAACATGGACAATATTGCCGTCGGCAACGGTGGGAAGCGCGGACGAGGAATCGCTTTCCGATTCGGATTTGGATTCCGTGGCGGATTCCGTGGCGGATTCTGTGGCAGATTCCGTGGAAGATTCGGTGGATTCCTCCGATTTCGATTCCTCCGGGGCTTTGGTGGAAGATTCGGAACCCTTCTCGGTGCCGGTTTCAGACGAGCCGGGCGTACAGGCGGTCAGCGCGATTGACGTGACCATCAGCAGAGCGAGAAGCAGTGCAAGAATTTTCTTCATGTTTGTCTCCTTATGTAATTTGTTGCAAAGATTGTGTACTGTTACATTATAGCACACGATTGTCATTCTGTCAATTATGAAATGATAGTTTATTGGCCGATCGGGAGGGGGAAAAAGGGGGTGAACGCTATGCGTTCTGTGGAGTTTTGCGGGATTGCCCGGCGTGTTACGGGGTATGGTTGAATGGAAAGCTCTGCTTTCTGCGGTTTATCTGTAATCATTGTTTGTTTTGCGCTCCCCGCGCAAAATCCGTCGAACACGGAGCGTTCAATTCAGTTTTCAATTTCCCCTCATAATAACAATGAATAAATCCCCTCCTCCCCGCAAATACTACCAACCAATCCCCAAAATCTTCAAAACCGAAAGAAGGATTTACCATGCCCGAACACAACGCAGATTTTTCCTTTGATGCCAATGCCGCAAACACAAAAAAAGCGCCGGAGAAAACCCCCGACACCGAGCTGTACAGTCAGCTTTACAAAAACCTCCGCATGGGCGCCGATTCCATCCTGGGTCTCCTCCCCAAAGTCAAAAACGACGGTCTGCGCTCGGATATGACCGTTCAGCTCAGCGGCTATGACCGCTTCTCCGCCCGCGCCGAACAGATCCTCCGCGACGCCGGAATCGAACCAAAGGAAGAAAACATCGTCACCAAACTGTCCGCCAAGGTCGGCATGGCGATGAATACCATGGCGGATACCACCTCCGGCCACATTGCGGAAATGATGATCGAAGGCTCCACCATGGGCATGACCGACGCCAAAAAGCAGACCTCCGAGTACGAACGCAGGCACGCCTCGCCCGAAGCGCTCCGCTTCTCGCGCGAGGTCGCGTCGTTTGAGGAAGAGAACATCGAAAAACTCAAAAAATATCTCTGACAAAAGAAAAAGCCCCGCATAATCAGGCGGGCGCGGACGAATACTGTTACGGGGCGGACAGAGATGCCCGCCGGACAGCGGGACGGAGCTGCCACCGACCCGGACGGACTGCCGGCAAATGCCGCGCATCCGGAACTCCGGATTCCCGCAGGCAGTACCGCGGACTGTTCTTTGAGAGCAGTCTCAGGACAGAAAGTAACCGTTTCCCGCAAATCTTGCAGAGCTTCGGAGGACAAGCCATGGCACAAATCACAGGAAAAGAATTATCCGGACTTTCCGATCTTCTCTCAATGGAACAGAACCTCATGGAAAAGTACCGCGCTTACGCGGGCGAAACAAACGACGCTCACCTGAGAGACCTGTTCGAAAACAACGCGGAAGAGCACCAGAGACATCTGGACGAGCTCTGGATCAATCTCAGATAAGGAGGAACGGTCAGATGCAGAATATGATGAATCAGATGGACGACAAGGCAAGAATGACCGACCTTCTGACGTCGGAGAAATTCATGACACACGTGTACAACACCTTCCTTTGCGAAACCGTTTCGTCCCCTGTGCGGGAATGCCTTTCCACACTGCTCACGGACGAACACAAAATGCAGGAACACGTCTTTTCGGAGATGCAGTCGAGAAACTGGTACTCCGTGGAAAAGGCGGAGGACGCAAAGGTAGAAGCGGAAAAGCAGAAATACCGCACCACCGTCACAGCCTGACGGAAAGCAACCTGTTTCAGCCGATTCACGGAACCCTCCGGCGCGGCAGTTGATTTCCCGCGCACATCCCGGAAAGAAAGCGGGACCGGAAGCAAAGCCCCGACCGGGGCTTTGCCACGGTACGCAAACGACACCGGAAAGAAACGGAACGGTTTCGTAAGAGTGCCGCACGGGCGCAATGACCGTGCGACCGATTCGGGCGGCCGACAAAGAAAAACGAAAAGGTACGCCCGTCGCGCATCCGTTTCGTAACGCTTTGAACGGACGCGGATCCTGCCCCCGGAGGGCAGCGCCCGCACACGCGCTGTTGACTGCACGCAAGCGGGAAAAATACTCCGGATCCGGACGGTTTTCATCATTTTTCCGTCCGCGAGTTCCATTCCCTACGGCAGATACGCCGGCGCCCCTCGCGGTTTCCCGCGAGGGGCGTACATCATCATTGGGTTTTACGATCCGCTGCATGCGTCCCGCCTTACGGCGGCAGGATGCCGCCCCGGGCTTTGCCTGATTACCCGGTTCCCGGGTCAGGGCATACAATCCCGTTCTGCGTCGGAATACCACCACGGCTGCTTATGAACAGCAGGGGCAGAGAGGCGTCCTCCCACGCCGGGCAGACTGCCGCAAGCCGGAATGATCCGGGCGGTTCGGGAGCGCAACCGCCCCGGTTACGGTTTCACCGGGTCAGGGCTTACACCCCGTTTTGCAACGGCAGAATGCCGATCCGGGCAGGGCAGCGCACCGATACAAAACGCCACCTGACCGGACTTATCCGGGCTAATTCGGACTTATTCGCTCTTTTCGCTTTTTTCGTCCGCCGTGGGTTCCTCTGCGGCGTCGGTTTCACCTGCGGTCGCTTCCGCGTCTGCGGATTCCTCCGCACCGGTCGCATCTGCCGGATCCGTGCCGTCCGCCGGCGCTTCCTCGCCGCTCTTCTTTGCCTCGCGGCTCGCCTGCTTTGCGGCTTTCTTGCCCTCGATCGTCGCTTCCAGCTTCGCAATCTCCTGCGTGAGCGTGTCAATCCGCGACATCACCGCGTCGATCTCCACCGTGTTGTCCCCGCCCTCGCGCAGACGGACATACATCAGTCTGCCGAGTCCCGCGTATGCCTCATCCAGGTTTCCGCGTGCTTCGTTCAGACGAAGACGGAGCGCGGCGCTGTCCGCCAGCTCTTCGGTCTTCTGACTTGCCTTCTGAGCCAAACGGCTGACAGAGGTCTTGAATTCTTTCCATCCGGACATCAGTTACCACTCCTTTTCAAGCCGGGCAACGCAAAAAGCGTCCCCGTTTCCCTTACTACATTATAGACTGCCGAGACAATCTTGTCAAGCGGTCGGAGGAGAGTATCCCGTGCAGAAAAAAACCTATCGCAAATATGTTGCCGCCCGTGCGCCGAGATCGCCGCTGTTCCGTGACTGTCTCATGGCGTTCCTCATCGGGGGGCTGATCTGTGCCCTTGCCGAAGGGCTCCGCTCGCTGTATCTGCTCATCCCGGGCTACACGGAGGAAACGGCGGGAACCCTGACCTCCGTCACGCTCGTGTTTGTCGCCGTTCTTCTGACCGCGCTCGGTGTCTTTGACAACATTGCCAAGGTTGCCGGCGCCGGTACGCTGGTACCGATCACGGGCTTTGCGAACGCGGTGGTTTCCCCCGCGCTTGACAGCAAATCCGAGGGGCTGGTGCTCGGCGTCGGCGCGAAAATCTTTACCGTCGCGGGTCCCGTTCTGCTTTACGGGACGCTGTCGGGGGCGATCTACGGGGTGATTTATTGGGTGATCCTGTTGTTCCGATGATATTCCGGGGGGATATTCCCTGCGGGGAAGGGGGAATCCCTTTCCGGTACGGTCCTCCCCTCCCGCGGCGGGTCAGCGTCCTGCCGCCCGCAGACATTCCTCATTGCAGAAGGGCAAGCCGTCGCTTGGCAACGGCTTGCCCTTCTGCGTTTTGCTTTCCCCGGAAAATCCGGCAGCATACGGATACGGCCGTTCTCCGGAGTTTTTTCTTTCTTTGTTGCGCTTTCCCCGGCGGGTCAGATCAGCAGATACCGCGCGTCGCCGAGCGACGCGGGATCGTCCGCGCGCGGCGCCGCGGGCAGATCGTTCTTCCCCGTCAGCACCGACACGGGAACCGCAAACCGCTTTGCCACGTCCCACAGCGTCTCCCCCGGCGCGGGATAGCAGATCCGGATGCCGCCCACGGGCACGACGTTGCGTTCCCCGAACCGCACGCTCTCCGGCATCCGGACGGTCCCGGGGACGGAAAGCCGGAACGCGACCGTCACTTCGCCGTCCGCGGCAAGCCGTTCTCCGTCAATGCGGGCGCGGCAGGAAACCAGCTCTGCGACCGCGTCCCCCGACACATCGTCGACCCCGCCGGCATTGCCCGCCGCGGATCTCGTCCCCTCCACGGTGTACCGGAACGGGAACTCCGCCTCGGCAGGGGAAATTTCGCCGCCCGCGTCCGCGGTCAGGAGATGGAAGCGGCAGACGCCCGTCAGAACCGGCTTCCCCTTTTCTTCCGTGATCCCCGTCACCTGTGCGGTCCCGGTCACGTCGAGCACCCGCGCGCCGGGACGGATCCCGAGATCGCCGAGCGCCGCCGTCCCGCCGACGGACAGGTTTCCGATCCCCGCGCCGAGGGCGACGGGTACTTTCCGTTCCGTGTAGGTCACGGTACAGCTTCTTCCGTCCGCGTACAGATCCTTGGTGTATTCGTTGGTTTCCCGCTTCTGACAGAGCGCCTCCAGCGTCAGCCCCGCGTCAACGAGAATCCGCCCGTCCTCCACGCTGACCGAAAGGTCGGTGCAGGTTCCCCATGCCGCAGCCGCACAGCTGACGTCCGCCCCGTCCACCGGGATCTCCGCGTCGATCGGTAATTTGCGGGTAATCGTGTGCAATTCCGGTACGGCGGGTGCCTCCGGGGGCTGCGGGTCACCGGCACTGTTGACCGCGACCGCGTCATCCAAGAGACTTCCGACGCTTTTCTCCGGTTCCGGGGCTTCCTTCTGCGTCGTCAGCGTCAGAATCAGGTCACCACGGCAACGGACGGTTCCGCTTCCTGCCTCCGCGCCGGTCAGAAAGACCCGCCCGTCCGCCGACAGGACCCGGAGCGTGTCGGTCGGACTGTCCGGAATGATTTCATCGGAAAGGGTTACTCCCTCATCCATGCCGTAAAGCACCGTCTCCGACCCGAATTCGCCGGTCAGACGGCATTGCTCTCCCTCGGGCGGCAGTTCGCCTTGGTATCTCTCCCCGATCATGCAGGTCGCCTCCGAACGGACGAGAGAAGCGAGCCGGCAGCGGAGCGTCAGTTTTCGCGGAGCGGTCACCCGCCCGTTGACGTTTTCCGCCCGGCACAGGCAGAACACCGTCGGCGCATCGGACAGATCAAAGTCGCTCCCCGCCTCGATCGGCACCTGAAAACGGTATTCCGTGGAAAGCGGCGCCGAGGCAAGACTTCCGTCGTTCCCCATATAGAGCACCGTGTAGTCCACGTTCCCGGAAAACTCGGCGTTTCCCGCCCCCACGGATCCGGCGGGCGGACGTACCGTGCACGTGATCCGGAGCAGCCGACGGATCTCCGGCTGGTAATCCGGCAGGGTAAAATCCTCCGTCAGCTCGGTGCGCAGCTCTTTTTCCGGCAACTGTATGCGAACCCGCCGCGTGGGGTTCGTCGGGCTGATGCGTTCCTGATTGCGTTCCATATCCATTCTCCTTTGCGTCAGACGGTTTGCCGCAGACAAGGTGCGGTTTTTCGTATGTTCGCTACCAATTTATGACGCCGTCCTCCGGAATATGCGTGCGGAGCAAAAGGAAAAAAAGGAACATTTTTTGCCATTATTTTTTTTACCATGACAAAAACCGACCCGGTTAAGAGTCAGAATGAGGTCACAGCCCGGGGGCGGGCTGGAAAGCCAAATCACAAAAAAAGAAAAGGAGAAGAAAAATGGCTTGCAGAAAAAGTTTGGAAACACACGGCGGGGAGGACGGAATGATGCGGTATTCACCGGATCCGTCCGTCCCCGCAACCGCAGGAACAGAAGCCCCGGGGCTTCTGTTCGGCACCGATTGCGTGGCACCCGCAGACGAACGGCTCCAGAACAACCTGGAACTGTTTGAATGGATGGTCCGCAACAAGGAATATCCGGTCTTCTGCGGAAGAAACATTACGGGAGCGGATTGCCTCACCCCCGAAGAGGCAGTATTCCTCCACACCAAGGGCGTCAAGATCGCCGCGGTCTTCCCGCCGGATTCCGGGGAAATGCTGACGGAGACGGAGGGTCGGCTCTGCGCCTACCGTGCGGTACTCCGCGCGGCGGAGCTGAAAATTCCGGGCAAGTGCGCGATCTTCCTTGACATCCGCAACGACACCCCCGTGTCCGCCGGATTCCTGTACGGATATGCGTCCGCGCTGTCGCGCGAGGGCTATGTTCCCGCATTCCGTGCGGATACGGACGCAAACAGCGCCTTCGCCCGCAAATTCAGCCGCGGCACGGAGCTGTACCCGGAGCTGTCCGACACCTGCCTGGTCTGGGCAACTTCGCCCATCCTGCCGGAATACGACAGCATGACAAGCTCGCACTTCATCAGTCCCGACAACTGGAACCCCTGCGCTCCCGCGGGAACGGAAAGCAGCCGGATCGCCATCTGGCAGTACGGCAAGAACTGCCACCCGATCGGAACCGACAACGGCAGAACGACAACCTTCAACCTGGATCTGATCCGGAATATGCGGATCCTGATCGAAAATCTGTTTTAAATTCAAGGAGGAAAATCATGAAATACGTATCCAAAGTGTATGTATCCCCCGACAGTCTGGAAATGACGGAGGGATCCTGGTATTACAAAGCCTCGGCGCGGGTGGAACCGTCCGACGCCACCAATCCGAAGATCCGGTGGTTCAGCCAGAATACCGACATCGCGAGCGTCAACCCGACGAGCGGCTACATTTACGCCAAAGCGGAGGGCACCACGTACATCTGCGCGGCTGCCGAGGACGGAAGCGATGCCTATGACTGCATCAACGTCACAGTCCGCAAAAGAGTCCCGGTCGAATCGGTATCTTTTGACTTCTCGCGCTTCACGATCGAAAAGGGAGAGCAGAAGACCATTTCCGCAACGGTTTCCCCGGCGAACGCCACCGACAAAAAACTGACCTGGAGCTCTTCCGATACCGGTGTCGCAACCGTCGCGGGCGGCGTGGTCACGGCAGTTGCGCACGGCAGAGCGGTCATCACCGCCACGGCGAACGACGGAAGCGGCAAGAGTGCCTCCTGTACCGTCACGGTAACGGAGAAGATTCCGGTATCCTCCATTGAGATGATCCCCACACCGCCGCTTACCGGGTACGACGAGTCCGGAACTTTGCATTACCTTCTTCTGCCCGTAAGAGAAGGGGTCACGTTCAGCGCAAGCATTCTCCCTGTGAATGCGACCGACAGAACAGTGGTCTGGTCCACGGATAACCCCGACGTGGTAACCGTCAATCAGAAGAGCGGGTATGTTTTCGGAAAAGCAACCGGCAAAGCAACCATCTACGTAAGGGCAGCGGACGGAAGCGAAGTAAGTAACTCCGTGAAGATCTTCGTTATCACCCCGGCAGAAAGCGTGACCTTGTCCCACTCGTACCGGACGCTGACACCCAACGAAACCGTCAGGCTTTCGGCGACAGTCTCCCCGCAGAACGCAAGCATCAAGAATGTGCAGTGGAGCAGCAACAACCCGTCGGTCGCAACGGTAAGCAATACCGGTCTTGTGACGGCAAAGAAGGTCGGAACGGCAATCATTACCGCGGAATCGGCGGACGGCTGCGCCTCCGGACGCTGTAATGTGACGGTCACGGCAGCCACCACGGCAAAATACTATAATATTGTCAACAAAAACGGAAAGGTGGTCAACATCAAAGGCACCAAACTGACAACTCTGACGAACGGAAAAGACGTTATCCTGTACAGCCCCACCGGCTCGACAGAACAGATCTGGCGAATCGATGACATCCGTGAAAACGTAAAATGCCTGATCAGATCCAAGGTCGACGAAGACTTCGGTCTCAATGTCTATCGTAAATGGGGTGATGAAAACAATTATAATTGCAACATTCATGAAATCGCCGGTAACGAAACTGATGCCGAGGTATATCTTGTCTCCAAGGGCAACGGTTACTATCAGATTGAACTTGCAAATTATTCCGGGTATAAGCTGACGGCAATCGGAAACGATGACACTTCCAACATCAGATGGCGGACGGCGAATGAAGGCGATGCTCAGCTCTGGCGTTTTGAGAGTGTCGAAGTTGCTCCTTCCGGGGCACAGGTGGAATACCATATTCTTTCTTATTCCAACAATTCGCTCGCTTTACAGGTAAATGAACTGAATACAAAAGTGGAAATGAACGGAAAATTGGTTCTCAACAAAAACGCGCGTCTGAAAGAGGCTGAAACGTTGCAGCTGGATCGTTTCTCCTATGTAAACAAACAGAAATGGTTCTTCGTGCAAAACGGATCAACCTCCAAACTCTACACGGTACACGGAGATAACTACCGACTGTGCAAGAAGGACGACAACACGGTTTATGTTTCCGATAACTCTGCGTATGAATCCGATCTTTCCATTGAGGTGTACGATGCTCCTTCCATGCTGTTCCGGATCAAGTTGGCGGTGAGCGGACTTTATCTGACCCGGTCGGGGACGGATGTTGTGTGGGCAAGCAAAGCCACCGGGAATGCCGGCAATCAGATCTGGAAGCTGAGGGAAAAGCCTGCCGGAATCCACAACGGTTGCGATACGTCCGCGGTATTGAGTACCAAAGCGATTGAGACGATGAAGAATGGCGGGGAAGAATTTGTCATCAGATATTACGGAATCCTCGGCTCCATCAAGGGTGTTGACTTGAAAACCAAACCCGACGCCGGTGAGGATGCCACCCCCCAAAAAATCCTCAAAAGAACCCTCGAGAACTTAAAAAATGTCGGATTTGATCTGACCATTGACAACCCGGATTATCCGGCGTACGTGAATTCCATTAAAAGAGAGGATGTCACTTTTGTCTGGAAAACGCTGACTGCTTCGGAAGTTGCCGATCTGCGGAAAAATCAAATCAATATTGTTACGGTCTACCAGAATATTGCGAACAAATTTGACTACTTTACCGAGGAAAACGCAAAGCTTGATGCCTTTTGTGCTCTGGTCAGCGCAAAATTACTGGGACAGCCGGAAAATTCCGCAATTTATTTCGGCGTGGATTTCGATCCCGTGGATAACCTGGAAGTAATCCAAAAGTATTTCGAAAAAGTAAAAGAAATCATCAACGGCAAGTATCAGATCGGCGTCTATGGATGCGGAAATGTGTGCAGAAACATCAAGGATAATTTTGGGGATGCAGCGTACTCCTGGTTGGGACAAGGAACCGGTATGACCGGAACCGCAGGATACGATGATCCCGATCTGTATACGATCAAGCAGGCGGAAAACATCAATTACAAAGGTTTCGAATTCGATGACTGTGTGACTGCCAAAGACGACTATGGACAGTGGGCTTTGCCTGCATAAATAAACTTTTGGGGGCGGCAGAAATTCTGCCGCCCCTGTACAAAAGGCTTATTCCGGTCAGCCTACCACCATTTGTCACATTTCCAGTTTTTCAGATCGTCAGAGTAAAAAAGCACCTCTTCGCCGCTTGCCATTTGGAAACGTAAAGTCATCCTTCCGGCATGTGAATAGTCGCTTCGCGGCAACTCATAACGACAAGATTTGAATTCCAAGCTAAGGGCCAGATCCGGATCGTATTCTCTCCAAGGCATTTCTATGTATTCCCAGCTCTTTCCCCCGTCATATGTAAAAAGGGTTGGTGCAACCTCGATCATGCCGTGGGCTTCCACAATGAACAGCCCGTTGTTTTCATCAAAAAAGTAACAACCTACGAATCCCTGCTTGCCCTTTGTCATCGGCAAGCCGGATTCCACCACTTCCCAGCTCTTTCCTCCGTCTGTCGTTTTCGCCAGATAGGCCATTGTGTTTTGCTCCACATACACATATTCATACCGGAAGATGGAAATAAACCAGGTATTTTCGTTCGGCATGCACACAGAGAACCATTCATAACTCCATTGGCCATCATCTTCCCAAGGAGTGGGAGATTGAACGGGAAGTGAAAAGTTGTGTTGCTCGATGGAACGGCTCTGTCTGTCCAGCTTCGTGACACAAAAGTTGTAAATTCGGTTACCGTCATCGTCAGTAATCGGATCCACACGCTTGAAGAACCATGCCGAATTGGTTCCGACATGTCCGCGCCCGTAATCTTCATCGCTTTCAAACGCTTCGCCCCAACTATTCATAAGGTATGTATACCGTCTATCGCCTGCTTCGTTCTCCTGGATAATGACCGAAAGCTCATCGCCTTTGGGTGCAAAATACAAATAAGGATACGATGCATTGGGGTCGTCATCTACTATATATCCCTTGTTAAAGATCCTCATGTAGTCAATGTAGGATATGCCGGAGGATTCGGACTCCGTCTCATTCTCCCCGGTCTGTCCCTCGGTTGCGGCATCGGTCATGGTTTCAGATGCCCCATCGGTGTCGGGGTCGGTTACCGGGGGCTTGTCCTGCCCGCAGGCAGCAGCGGAAATTAGAAGCGCGAAACACAGAACGAGAAGCACGATCTTTTTCATAAAATTACCTCCGAATCCAATTCTTATATTCAGTATAACACGCGAATCTGAGAAATGCAATACGAATTTTGCAGAAAGTGGAAATTTTTTCGTGCGGGGGATTTTTTACGGGAAAAACCGGGCGGCAGAAATTCTGCCGCCCGGTCTTCCGATTATTCAAAATCGACAATTCCAAGGTAATTCCACGTTTTGAGATCAACGGAAGAAAAACGGACATAGCGGTAATCGTTTGGGTCAAGTTGCCGGACGGTAATCGTGTAGCCGGCACTTTCGGAATACTCCATCCGCACAATCTCGGAAAGACCTTCCTCAACGCCCTGCGGATACGGCAGATCGGGCAACGGTTCCCATGTTTTCCCCTGGTCAAAGGTCAGGTATGTCCGACGTGACAAAGAATCCGTGACGTACGCATTGTAGGAAATGATCGCGGTATTTTCGTCAAGAAAGCACGACATGACGGGATATTCCTTATATCCGACCCGGAACGGTCCCTCGTCTGACAGTTCCCACGAACGACCTCCGTCTTTCGTTTTTGCAATATAGGAAAGCTGTGACGAATGATGCCCCCATTCCGTGTACACGAACAAATAGCCGGTATTTTCATCAATACTGTTCCAAAAAAGCCCATTGATCCCGCTCTTTTGGGGAAGCGGAATGAAGGATTTTTCAAGTTGCCCGGAAACCCGGTCGGTGCGTTTTACCGTAATTGTTTCGGTCTCGGATAACTGATCGCCTCCGAGCATTTCTCCGCAATCAAAATCCAGAATGGTATTCCCGATGCTGTACTCGGTTTTACTGTTTTTATCGAAAACGTTTCGAAACAGGATGTGCTTCTTTGTCGGCTGTTCATTTTCCGTGTCGCTTTGCTCCTCGGTCATGGTTTCAGATGCCCCATCGGTGTCGGAGTCGGTTACCGGAGGCTTGTCCTGCCCGCAGGCAACAAGGGAAAACAGGAGCGCAAAACACAGAACGAAAAGCACGATCTTTTTCATAAAATTACCTCCGAATCCAATTCTTATATTCGGTATAACACGCCAAAGTGAGAATTGCAATACGGATTTTGTCGGAAAAGGAAGTTTTTGTTGTCCCGCAAAAATGAGGGACGGCGCAGATGTCCCCCGGAGGGGCGCCATCCCCGCTTTTCATTCCGATGATCTCCTGCCCCCGGATCCTTCGCGGGCGAACTGCCGCGAAAAACGATCCGTCGGGGACTTCCGGAATTCAGCCGTCGGAAGTCTTTTTGCAATAACAGCCGCAGACATCGGTGCTCTCCCGGATCCGGGAATCCCGCAGGCACCCGTCTCCGGTGGCGGAAGCGGCGGCACCTTTTCCGGTACCTCGGAAATCGTTGGTACACGCCACGTTTCCGGGCACGCCGCTCCCGGCACACGGACTTCCGTACCGGCAGGTGAAGCAGCATCTGACCGACGTCCCGTCCGGCAGTGCCCGCGCAAGCGACGCGAGCGCTTCCCCGAAGGCATCCGCCCCGCCGTTTCCGTACAGCGTCTTCCCCCGATATACGGTACTGACCGTCACGCCGGAGGGTTCCTCCCCCGTGGGGTCCTGCTCGCGGTTCCGAATGTGCAGCGGAATCCGGACGTCCCCGTCCGCGGTCGAAAGCGTGACCTGCGTTTCGGTCTCATGAATCATTTCGTACCACGCCTTTTTGCGGTAGCCGTCGAACTCCGCCCGTACCCCGGAAACGCGGAAGCGGACGGTAAAATACGGCTCCGTTCCGCAGGCAGAAAGTTCGTACAGCCCGTCCTCTTCGCAAAGGTCGACAACCCGCACCGTGCGGCAAAGCTCCTCCCGGAACCGGTCGCGTGCGGCAATGCCGGAGTACAGGACTATAGGGGAAATATATCGCTCCCCGCCGTTTTCGTCCGTCACCCATGCGCGCTCAAGCTCGAATTCCGTGACCCGGATGCCGAAAAGCGTCAGGCGGGTCGCGGAAAGCTCCATGTCCGTGTCCGGGTGGTCGGGGTTCGCCTCTTTTCCGAGGATCAGATGCTCCGCACAAAGGGTAAGGCAGTCGCCGTCCCATGCGACGAGCGTCAGGTTTGCGTCGTGGAACCGGAAAACGTCCGGCCGGTCGGTGAGTGTGTGTTTCATGGGATCCTCCTTTTTGTATTCGTCGGTGCTTCCGGCGCAGATTTCCGGAAAAATCGGATTGCCGGATCCGCGGAATTCTCCGCTTATTGTTTTCCGAAGCGGTAGCGCGGTTTTCCGACACTCTTTTTGCCGTATTCGATCGCCCCGGTCGGACAACCGCAGATACACGCCATGCAGTGCGTGCATTCCTTTCCCCACACGGGTTTCCCGGCTGTGAGCCGGATGTTGTTCAGCGGGCAGTTCCTGACACATTGCCCGCAGCCGACGCAGGCATCAGTGACCCGGAAGGCGTCGGCTTTGACAAAGAACCGGTAGAACGCCGGATTGACCGGACCGCTCATGAAGCGGTCGTAAAGATTGTTCCGCGGCGCGGCAAAGGGCTGATCCGCCCGGATGCGCGCGATGATCTCATCGATGACGGGTTCCGCCTTTTCCACGATCATTGCGGCTTCCTTAGCCCCCGGGGTCCCGAACATCGCAATGTAGTTTTCGGGCATGACGACCTGTGCCGTCCCCATGTAGCGCAGTTGCTTTTTTCCGGCGAGCAGGCGGTTGTATTTTGCCGCGTTTCCGATCTCGCCGCCGCAGTCCATGACGAACCGGATGCGTTCCGCGCCGACAAGCTCCGTTCCGGCAAGCCAGTCGGACACGACCCGCGGGATACGCCACGCGTAGGTCGGAGTGACAAGGATCACGTCCCGTCCGGTCGGAACCGGCGACGTGTCGCGCGCCCGAATTTTTGCGTTCAGGTCGATTACCCGTTCCTGCAGGGCGTCGGCGATCCGGCTTGCGATATACCGGCTGTTCCCGGTTCCGGAAAAACAGAAAATCATAGGTTTTGCACCTCCGTCGGTTGCGTTGTTCCGTCATACGGTTCTATTGTACCACAAGTATGTCCGTTTTTCAATCGCCCGGCTATGGGGAGGGAAGGGAGCGCCCGGGCAAATGCCAGGCAGAATGGAGGAGCCACCCCGGTCAGCAGGTCATTTCAGATGCCGATTTTGTGTTAGCCAATTCAGATGCCGCGCGATGGTACACTTCTCCCTTGGTGAAACAGGGGCTTGCAAGTGACCGCGATCTTCCGGGCTTGCAGAACCATGCCGGTAAACGAGCTTATGTATATTACATTCGGATCCAAGTTTCTTAGCGTTCATCCTTCCTTTCCATAAAAATAAGCCAAACGCTCGGTTCCGCAGCGTTTGGCTATGTAGGTTATTCAGTTAGGTAAACTGGAATTTCTATTTGTGTTGCCATGTCATTACATAATCTTTTTCTCCGGTAGCCTCATCTAAGCCACTATGCTGAATCTCAAATCCTTCTCTCTTATAAAAAGATATTGCCCGTGCGTTCTTTTGGTATACGTTCAAGTGCAACTTATTCCTTTTATCCTTTGCATAATTCAGCAGAATTTTACCTATACCCTGCGATTGCATTTCACCAGAAACAAAAATGCCCTCAACATATTCATCATTTAACCCTATAAAACCCTGTATTTCTGTATCATACTCATACACATAAACCTCTGCTAGTAACAACGCTTCTTTTACTGATTTGAAATTGCTTTTCCAGTATTCGGCGGGGATAAAATTATGTGCCTTTATATTTGTATCCAACCATATATCTGCAACTTTATTTATATCATCCCTTTGAAATTCTCTAATCATAACGGTGACTCTCCATAAACTTGAATTTAAATTATAACGGTCTTTGCAAATACACCATATCTACCAACTGTATTCCACTCTCATAGATTGGGTGGTCATAATTATCTATAAAGAAATTTGATATGATATGCGAGCGTACAAAGCCACATTTTTCATAAAAGGGTATCGTCAACGGGCTGTCGCCGGTTCCCACTTGCAGTATCGAAAATTGTCCGCGGTATTTTTCAACAAGAAATTCAATCAGTGCTTTGGCATAACCTTTTCGCTGAAATGGGGAAACTGTAGCGATATTCTTAATTTCAAGTATTCCATTTCCTTCGTCCGTTACGACACACTCGCATTTCACTCCGTCATCATCAAGAACATACATTTTACCTTTATAGAGATAACGGTCAACCATATCTTCCTGCTCATCCGCCAACAGGAGCAAATCAAGATATTGTTTTTTGTTTTCCGTAACTTCCGCTATTCTCATCAATCACACCTGCAAATTCCGATTTGTCGATATCTTATTATACCATAAATCTTCCCGTTTTCAATCTCAATCGCGCTATAATCTTTGAAAGGAACACCGCCGAGCGAGAAAGGCTCTCAACAAACTGATAACAATCAAATTTAGCCCTTTTCGTGGGTCCGGGTCCGGACACAGCATCGAAAAGGGCAAAAGGGATCTATGAAACTCAGAAAAAATGCAGGGTCGAAAAAACGGGAGAAATCTCTCGGAATCTCCCGTTTTCTCGCCGTTTGGCTTGCCAAACGGCTCTTTCCGTCGCTCGGATCTAAATTGACTTGTCAATATGGTCGGGCTGCCGGGTATTCGCCTGCGGCGAAGATTCCCCCGCCTGCGGCGGGGGAATGCGAACCGACGCATTTGCGCCCGGCGCAAATGCCCGGCAGAACGGTGAACCCCCCAGCCGACAGAAAAGCCACCCCGGAGGGTGGCTGGTTTCCCGGAACCAATCGGGGGTGGCCGGATATTCGCCTACGGCGAAGATTCCCCCGCCTGCGGCGGGGGAATGCGAACCGACGCATTTGCGCCCGGCAGAACGGTGGACCCCCCAGCCAACAGAAAAGCCACCCCGGAGGGCTGCCGGGTATTCGCCTACGGCGAAGATTCCCCCACCTGCGGCGGGGAAATGCGAACCGACGCATTTGCGCCCGGCGCAAATGCCCGGCAGAACAGTGGGCCCCCCAGCCAACAGAAAAGCCACCCCGGAGGGGTGGCTTTTCTGTTGGCTGGGGTGGCCGGATTCGGACCGACGGATGCGGGAGTCAAAGTCCCGTGCCTTACCGCTTGGCGACACCCCAAAACTACCGTTTATTATAACACGGTGCGGCAGGGGGTGTCAAGTGTTTTTTGTCAATTGCGCGGAGGCGCCGGGAAAGGCGGAATGTTCCGTACCCGGTCATTTCCCGGTGACCCCGTATGAATTGCCGGGCGGGCGCATACCTATCTCTGTGAGGTGAGACACATGGAGATTCGGATGATCTGTAATCGGAAGCGGTCCCGGAACGGGCAGGGCGGCAAACGGCCGGAGCCGTTTTTCCGGCTCATGGCGGCAGCGGCGGCTTTGCTTTTGCTGTGTACGCTTTTCGGTTGTGCCGGCAAATCCGGAACGGAAACCGAAAAGGCTTCGGCGGCGGTGACGGCGATGTGCGACGCGGTCCGCGCGACCGAAAACGGGTTGCCGCGCGGGCAGCTTTACACATCCGGCGCGGGGGAGGGCGAAGCGGGGTACGTGACGGACGGCCTGCTCGCGGCGTTTCTCGGCGACGGGAAAACGGTCCCGTGGCAGGCAGAAGCGGCGGTATCCTACGCGTTTTATCTGTCCTACACGTCGCCCGTGACACTTGCGGTATTCCGGTGCGGGACGGTCGGCGGGGCGGAGGATCTTGCCCTGCTTCTCTCGGAGCGCCTGCGGCTGTACCGGGTCCACTGGGCGGGATCCGAATGGGAAGAGGCGGTCGCGGGGGCGGCGGTGGAGGTTTCGGGGAGCGACGTCCTGCTGGCGGTCGCGCCGGACGGCAGGGCGCTGATCCGCCGCGGAAGGGAAGAGCTGAGGTGAACGCGGATAGCGCGGTCGTCTTTCAGTTCTTGCTGTCGGCAATCACCGCTTCATTCTCCATCACGCGCCGCGCGTCAGCGATCAGCTTGTCAACAAACGCCGAACGGACATAGAAGCGGAACCCGTCCCCCGAAGCCGGAGAAGAGATCTCGTTTCCGTCCGCATCCAGCACCTGCGCCGTGATGTAGGACTTTCCCTTGGTGTACTGGTAGAACCGGAACACGTACGTGCGCTTTGTGTTTTCCCTGACGCCGTAAGCGTTTTCCCCTGCCGTGTCCTCGCAGGTGATGCGGAGCACCAGCTGGCAGACGCTGTCGTCACCGGACCGGATGGCGTCCTCGATCCGCTCGCGAAGCGCGGGATCCGCCTCGGAAAGATCCGCGGAGCCCTCCAAGGTCGCATACATCAGCGCCTTGTAGAACTGACGGAAGTTCTGCACCGTGTAACGCGGATACTTCACGGTCTCCCCGTCCTTCACCACTGTGATATAGTCGGCGCCAACCGTCACGCGGGAACCATCCGTTGTGACAAGCGGAGTCGAGATAACCTGCACCGTCTCGCCGAAGGCGTTGATCGCCGTCTCGTTGTCACCCGTAAAGCGCAGCCGCTCGCCCGTGTCCGTGTTCCGCACGGAGAATTCGGTCGGTGTGATCCGCCAGGTGGAATTGATGGTTTTTCCGTTCCCGGTCTGCGAGCAGTAGAAGGTCATGCAGCCCCAGGAATCAAAAGAGTTGCCGTTCTTGTCCTCGCCTTTGATGTTGATGTCGGTGGAGTCGTACCCCTCCGACTGATCCGAACGCGAGTTGTCCATGCGGAAGCGGATTTCGGTCGTCGCGCTCGTCAGGTCGATCCCCGTCACATAGGCAAGCGGAATGGGGAAGAAGGCGGTCTCCACCCACGAGGTCGATTCCCACGAAAGGAACGAAAGATACTCTTCATCGACCTCCGCGATCTGCGCGCACAGCTCGTTGTACACATAGTAGGTACCGTCCGCCGTCTTTTCGCTGATGGCAATGGCGTTCTCAAGCAGCCGCTCCACCGACGCGCCCGACGTGTCGTAATCCTTCATGCGGACGGCGTTCTTTCCGTAGTAGACATACCCGTCCGCGCGGTAGAAATAGCAGCCCGTCGCCGCATCGTAACGGTAATCGCATCCGTATTCCGAACGATAGGAATATGCGTCGCTGTCGAGTTCCCGCTTCAGCGCGTCGCCCTTCAGCCATTCGCCGCCGTAATAGTACGCCTTTTTTGCCACCGTGACGCGGTATTCCAGCGTTTTTTCGGCTCCGTCCCCGTCCGACCCGTCGCCGTCCTTTGCGGTATTGTCCTTTACCGTAAAGGAATACAGCGTTGCGGAAACCAGCATATCGAAGGTATGCTCTCCGTTCGCGTCGCTCGCGGTCTCGGTGGAGGAATAGGTGTTGCGGTAAGCGACCTTTGCGTCGTCCGGCAGGAATCCGGAGATCAGCTGTCCGTTTCCGTCGGTAAATTCGCTTGTCAGATTCAGCCACATGCCAAAATGCAGGAGGTAGCGGTAATTTTCAAGCCCGTATGCCTTCAGATCCTCTTCTGTCGGATTCAGCTTGACGCAACGTCTGGGCTGGACCCGGTAGAGGTCATACATGGCGGCGTTCGCGGCGGTGGAATTGACGTCAAAGCCGCCGAGCAGGGCGAAATCGCAGACATAGGAGACGGTGGAAGAGAGCGTTCCCGTGCGCTTCCACGAGGGAACGAAGGAAAACTCAATGAGAAGGCTCAGATCGTCCGGGTTCTCGGGGAAGTTTGTCCCGGTTCTGGCGATATAGAAATTCTTGACGTCGTAATAGCTGTCCGACGACATGGGGTAGGTAAACATGGGGGAAACGAGGTTTTCGACGGGGGAGAGCAGGGTCTCGTTCATAGGGTGGTAGAACGCGGACGACGCTCCCGCCGTGCTGAAGATATACACCTTGTCCCTGCCTTCCAGCTGGACGTAATAACCGCCGTCCGAGGGAAGCGCGTCGCCGATATACACCGTATAGGAGGTATCCGAAGCGATCCGCCTGCCGCTCTTGTCATATGCCGCGCGGGTAACGGTGAACCGGCGGGAGCCGTCGAGCCCGTACTCGGTTCGGAACGAGCCGTCCGCGTCGCGGATGGGATTCTCCACGCGGGAGGCGGACAGGGTATAGCCGCAATGGGACGCAAGAGAAGCAAACATTTCGGCGTTCGGGTAGGCAACTTTATTTTCCATGCCCTTGATATAGGTGTTCCCGTCCTGATCCTGCGTAATCGTGAAAGAGCCGTAGTCGTTGGTCACGTCGATGGAATAGATCTCGTCCGAGGGGATGGAGGGATACATGAGCACCCGGTCGCCGAAGCCGACCTGCTCCGAGCCGTCGGTATCCACGACGGCATAGGTGGTCGCCTTGCCGTTCTCCGTGACCTGCACCCAGGTTCCGGCGATTGTTTCGTAGAATTCGTACTGCTTTGCCGAGGTTGCGTATTCACGGAGCGGCAGGACCGAGCCGTCCGACGCGGTCAGCTTCCAGACCCGTTTTTCCTCAACGGTATCGTAGACCCGGCGGACGTAGTAAACGGTCCCATCCGCGGGATCGGTATAGGTGTAGGTATCCACCACAAAATGAAGGACGACAAACGCGGCGGCACCGAGCGCGAGCACGGCAGCGAGCAGGATGATGAGCACGCGCCGCTGGAGGCGGAACATGGAACGTTTCTTCACCTCGGAGCGGCGGTAATGGGCATAGAGTGTGAAGTCCGTTCCGGAGGTGACGGTCGTGGCGGCATTGACGCGCTCGCCGCCGTCGGGTTTCGTATACCAGCCCTCGAATTCATAACCGCGGCGGCTCGCGCGGGGAAGCTCGCCGATCCTCTCGCCGGTGCGTCCCTCCACGCTGAGTTTTGACACCTCACCGCGTCCCGCATCCAGCAGGATATTGACGATATTTTCGTTTCGTTGATTCATACGCATGACCTCTTTCTTGCAAAACTCGGGGGAGCGGGGAAACCGTCCCGCCTGTCGGCGGGGCACCCGCGATAGCGGGGATCCGACGGCGGGACGACAAAATTACGCTTTTCTCCGCCTTCTCACCGTCACAATAACGCACGCGCCGACAAGAATCATCGCGGGAATAACCGTGAGTAACACGGTGATCTGGGTCTTGTCCGCGTCGGGGATCGTCACCGTTTTGCCGAGCGTGGATTCATGGAACATCCGGTAGGTGTTGTCGGTCGCATGGACGTCCCGCCCCATCACGCGGAGCGCGGACAGAAGCACGTCGGTGTTGCCGAACCGCGAACCCGTCAGCACCTCGTCGGAAAGGAACGCCGTGGACGCACAGGACATCACGTAGCTCGCCTCGGTAACCCAGGTGTACCCCTGGTCCTCCGCGATCATGCGGGTCTCGGTCGTAATGGTCATGAGGCGGTTGGAACCGACGTTGGAAACCAGCCCGCCGGCGGTCGCCTCGGCATCCACCCCCGCACGGAAGAAATCAAAGGTCGTGCGGCTGATACCGCCGGAGGAATAGTAACCGTAACTGTAAGACGGCGTTCCCGTCGTCTTGTTCTCCTCGGTGTAGGTGGTCTTGTAGTTGTCGGGGCGCGAGATGGAACCGCAGTTGGGAAACACCACCTGCTCGGGACTGCTTGTAGACAGCATATCCGAAAGAATCGACGCGCCAAGTCCCGTCGTTTCGTACTGCCCGATCAGGGTAGAGCCGTCCGCGGAAATGGAGTTCTTTTTGTCGGTCACGCGGAACGCTTCTCCCTCGGAGCGATCGATTATCATGCCCCATTCGGTGAGATATTCTTCAATGTTCTGTAGTCTCGGAGTGTCGGGATCGAAGAAGAACAGGAAAGAACCCGCTCCGTCCAGAAACGCGGACAGCTTGTCGATCTCGTCGTCCCCATCCGGCTCGGTGTCGCCGAATACGGCGTAAAAGTCGGTTTTAGCGCCCGACGAAATGAGCATCCGGCAGTCCTTCGGGATCGCGTCGCGGCGGAGGTCAAAGTTTTCCACCACCCGGTAGCCCGCATCGCACAGCAGTTCCCGGAACGCCTCTCCGTAGGTCTCGCCGTGATTAGAGATCAGGCAGCAGACGGGAGACTCGGCGCTGGTCACGTCGCGGATGGCACGGACGAAGGTCTTGTCGCCGCAGTACCCGATGGGATTCGTGCTCTGGTAATCGGAGGAATCAAAATAATAGAAGGAAGTCGTGGAGTACACGCGGAACTCGGTACCGCTTGACACGATGACGCTCGTGGGATAAATTTTGGACGCGGAGTTGACCTTGTACGCCTGCACCGCGGTCGGATTGAGCGCAACGTCCACACAGTCCACCGAAATATAGTCGGGGAACATTTTCTGAAGGGAAAGCGCGGTGAAATAAATGTATCTCTGCGCGCTGTCAGCGGAAAGCACGTCAGGATCCTCGCAGAAGAGGATGCGGACCCGTACCGGATCATCGCCGGTCTCGGCGCGTTTATCCGAGATGGTACGGAAGGTATCCGTGAGCGCGGTACGGTAAATGGGGTCAACCGTATAAAGCCCCTCGGAGGTCAGGTCGGTCAGAAACCGTCCGCGGTACGAGAAAATCCCCACAGCGAGGTTCAATATGAGCACAAGAACAAGAACCCCGGCAACAAACAGTACCGACAGCCCTTTCTTTGAGGATATTTTGGTGAATATCTTTTTCATTTTCAGCCTCCGGGGAATGGATTCTTCTTTTTGGGGAAACGCCCCGCGTTTATTATGCGCCCCCGCGTGGGGAAGGGTTTCGGTTTAAGTTGAACATTCCGTGTTCTGCGGGGTTTTTACGGGATTTTCCGCGTGCGGGAGGGCTTTTGAACTGAACGCTCCGTGTTCAACTTCAATCCCTTCCCCGAGCGGAGCGCCAAGCCTCTCCCTTTCACCCCGAAATCTTCCGCCTCCTCAGAAGCACCACACACCCTGCCGCCGTCGCGCAAACTGCGGGAAGCGCCACCAGAAGAATCGTCAGATTCCGCGTCTCGCGGGTCGTCGCCGTCTCCATGCGGGAGGACGGCCAGGTCGCGTAATTGATGCCGAGCACCACGCCGCCGTCATATTCGTTGAAAAGACACAGGAGCGCCTGCCGGTTTCCGAGCACCGGCGACTGCAACACCGTGCCGGTAAGGATCTCCGGCGTGCCGAACACCGTCACGCCGCCGCCCGTGGAGGCGTCACGGGTGTAAACCGCAAGCGGGAAATCCCGCCCGTTCTCCACAAGCCGCCCCGCGGCATATGCCTCGGACCCGGAGGACGACACAAACAGCGCCGTCGCCGTGCGGGAACCGCTCGTCCATGCAAAGCCGTTCTCCGTCTGTCCCCAGCCGTCCGCCGGAGAGAAGGAGGTCACGTTTCCGAAAGAAACCCGCGCGCCACCGAGCGTCCGGAAAATGCGGTCGCCCGCCTCCGTGGATGGACGCGCAGCCGAAATGGTGTACCCGCCCGCCGTGGTGGAGGCGGACTCGTTTCTCACCGTGTAGCGGTAGGTCTCCTTCGACCCGTCGGTCGCCGTCACCGTAAAGGTGTCGCCGCGGATGCCCCAGTCGTCAAGCAGGGACTCCAGATTCGGCAGAACCTTGGACGAGGTCCCGAGAAATACCATGTAATTTCCGCCCCGCCCGAGGAACGCCTCGATTTTGTCCGTCTCCGACACGTCGGACACGTCCGCGCTCGTCAGAAGATCGGTTTCGGGCGAATAGGTGATGAGCAGGGAACATTCTGCGGGAATTTCCTCCGTCCGCAGATCGATGGTCTTCACAAGATACCCCGCGTCGGTAAGAATGTGCTGCACCTCGCGGTCCTCAAACGCCTCGCCGTGCGAGGAGGTCAGGCAGGCGTACTTCGCCTTGCCCGACGCAAGCGCCGAAATGGTCACGGCAAAGCGGCTGTTTCCGCTGAAGCCCTTGGTCGTCGAATAGTCCTCGCTCGATAACTCATAGAAATTCTCACGGGAGAGCACGCTCCAGCGTTCCCCCTCGTCAATGATGACCGAATAGTCCGGAATGCTCACGGTCTTTTCCTCACCGCGGTACTTGGCAACGGCACTCGGATTGCGGAGAATGTCCCGGCAATCCACCGTTACGGTAGCGGGGAACGCGTCGCGGATCTCTTTTGCCATGCGATAGATCGGCGCAAGATACTCGTCCGACGCGACCTTCTCCTCGGTCTTGCAGAACAGAATGGTGAGGGACAGCGGCGCCTCCCCTGCGGCGGAACGTTCTTTGTCCGCGTCCGCGATCGCCCCCGCAAGCACCTCGCGGCACTGGTCGGAAAGTCTGTAATCGGTCGCCCTGCCCATGTTCACGTACCACCCGAAGCGGCCCGACAGCGACGTGACGATCACGTTTCCGAGGATCACGGCAAGAAGCACGACGACCGTCAGAAGCACGGTCAGCCTTGCGTATCGCGCACGCCTCGGATTATGCGAAGAACCGGTTGAAATCTTCATAAGACCCGCCCCCGTCAGTTCCAGCGGCGGCGTTCGTACACGCGCACCGTGAGGAAGCAGAACACGAATCCGATGGACAGATAGTAAACAAGCGCCGCCCAGTCAAAGTACCCCTGACTGAAATGATAGAAACGGTCAAGCACCGAGATCCAGCCGAGCACCGCGCGCACGCCGTAGGACGAAATGAGCTGCTGACCGTTCCCGTCGGTCACACCGGAAAGCAGGTTGATGAGCACAAGGAAGGCAATGACCGCAACCGTGATGACGGCGGCGGAAAGCTGGTTTTCCGTCAGCGAGGAGATGAACATTCCGATTGCAATGAGCGCCGCGCCGAGCAAAAGCGCGGCAATGAAACAGCCGGCGATCTCGCTCGTGACCGGTCCCACGGGTACCGTGGAATAGTCCTGCTGACTTCTTTCGATCGCGCCGTAAACATAAAGCGGAATGAAGTTGACAAGCGACACGATCATGGTGCCGCCGAACACGGTCAGCGCCGCCAGATACTTGCCCATGACCATGCCGGTCAGCGACACGGGCGCAGTCAGGAGCAATTGCTCGGTCTTCAGTTTCTTTTCCTCGGAAAAGAGCCGCATGGTCAGAAGCGGAATCAAAATGATGAAGGAATAAATCAGCAGATTGAAATACGCCGAGGTATCATAGGAAGAGGACAAGAGCGTCGTGTACGCCGAAGCGAGCGCCGCGAACACGAGAAAAATCCCCGCGTAAACATACCCGATGGGGTTGATGAAATAAGAGCGCAGCTCTTTTTTGTAGATCGCAAGCATATGTGATCTCCTTTCCGTGGAGTAACTGTCATTGATCCGGGCATTCCGGGATAGCGACCGGCGCATGGGCGCGTATCCTCCGCCTCCCGGAGGGAACGGAGTTTCCCGCCTTGCGGCATGAAGGGGGAACTCGGCTTCGCGTGACCGATCCTGCCGGTCAGCCGGTTCTTTCCGCTGTGCGGCGCGATGAGGGAAGCCCCCTCCGCGTCGCGTCACACCTCGTCGCGGTAACTGTCGTCCTTCCCCGCCTCGCGCTTTTCCTCGGCGGCACGCACCAGCTCGTCCGCCACAGCGCGCTCCGCATCGTCCTTCCGGGCAAACGCGCGTCTGCGGGAATCTTCTCTCTTGTATTCTCCCCGCGAAGCAGGCTCGTCCGGGGAAGCGGAGTTTTTCGGCGCGTCCGTTTCGTCCACCACGTGGAGGAACACGTCTTCGAGCGACACGCCGACCGCCTCCAAGCCGAGGATCGGCCACGACCGCTCCGCAAACGCGTAAAACAGGCTCTTGCGCGGGTCGGCGCTGCCGTCTGTTTCAAACTGATAGACGTATGCGTCCCCGTCGCGTTCCGTCCCGCATTCCGCAAAGGTCACGCCGGCGCGGCTGCGGAGAAACGCAAGGATTTCCTTCTGGGGTCCCGCCGCCGTCAGGCGGTATCTCCGCCCGGACTTCATGGCACCCGAAATGTTCTCGGTCTCCGCGTCCGCCACGATGCGTCCCTTATTGATGATGACAATGCGATCGCAGACCGCCTGCACCTCCTGGAGGATGTGGGTGGACAGGATGACCGTGTGGTTCTTGCCGAGCCCGCGGATCAGCCCGCGGATCTCGATGATCTGCTTGGGGTCAAGTCCCACGGTCGGTTCGTCGAAAATGATGACCTTGGGGTTTCCGATGAGCGCCTCGGCGATGCCGACTCTCTGGCGGTAGCCCTTGGAAAGACTGCGGATGAGGCGGTTCTTCATGTCGCCGATCTTGACCACGTCGCACACCTCGTCGATGTGCGCCCGGCGGTCGAGACTGCACTTTTTCAGTTCATAGACAAAGCCGAGATACTCGCCCACCGTCATGTCGAGGTACAGGGGCGGCTGTTCCGGCAGATATCCGATCAGCTTCTTTGCCTCAAGCGGGTCGGACAGAATGTCGATCCCGTCGATCTCCGCACGTCCGGAGGTAGAAGACAGATAGCCGGTCAGGATGTTCATCGTCGTGGATTTCCCCGCGCCGTTTGGCCCGAGCAATCCGACGATCTCTCCCTTTCCGACCTCAAAAGAAATATCATCCACCGCGCAGTTTGCGCCGTAGTATTTTACCAGATGTTCGATCTTTATCATGGCAGGATTCCTTTCTGCAAAACGCGACCCGGATACGGAGTCAGTATAGCACAAAGTTATGAATAAAGAGTGAATCGGCAACGGACAATTGACGCTATCGCCTGTTTTTTCGGTGACAAACCGTGGATTTTTTGTGAAAACTGCCCCGCGGAGGGAACCCGTCCCCGCCTGCGCCCCCTGCGCGGATCCTGTCAAAAAATTTTTTTGCAACGCCGCCCGGATTCGACAAATTACAGCGGAATTTCTTTCCAGAATCTGGTATAATTGGGGCACGGAACCGGGACAAGCCTCCCGCAACAGCCGTCCGGAACCGTAAATCAAAAAGAAAAGGAGAGAAAAAAAGAAACATGAAATCAGAAATCAGGACCGGGATCGCGATTCTCGGCGCCACGCTTCTGACCGCGGCATTCTGCCTCGGGGTTTCGGCGGCAGGGACGCCGCCCGACGCCTTCGGCGGACAAGCCGCGGGCACGGCGCGGCAGTCCTCCGTAAAAAGCGGAGTCTGCGGCTACCGGGTCACATGGGACTTTGACGAGGACACCGGCACACTCACCGTCAGCGGTCAGGGAGAGATGACCAGCGCACGGTTTGACGAATACCGGGACAAGCTCCGCGTCGTCCGGATCGGAGAGGGGATCACGTCGGTTCCCGCCGGGGCGTTTGACGGGTGTACGCTGCTCCGGGAAGTCACCCTGCCGGACAGCATACTCCGGATCGGGGAATTTGCGTTCCGCGGATGTTCGGCGCTTGAGAGCCTGCGGCTTCCGAAGGGAATCACCGCCATTGCGCCGGGGACCTTTTCGGGGGACAGCGCGCTTGACGGCATCGACATTCCGGACGGGGTGAGCGTCATCGGCGCCGAGGCGTTCCGCGACTGCGCGGCATTGACGCACGTGACACTGCCGGACAGTGTGAAGAAGCTCGGGGAAGGGGCTTTCGCGCAGTGTACGGCACTGGAAACGGTGGTGCTGCCGGCAGGTCTTACGGCAATTCCCGCGAATGCCTTTTACGGCTGCGGGAGCCTCTCTGACGTGGAAACGACAGAGGAAATACAATCGGTGGGAGAGAACGCCTTCCGCGGGTGCGGGAAGCTGACGGCTCTGCGTTTTGGGAAGGCGCTTGAGACGGTCGGCGACATGGCGTTTGCCGGATGTGTTTCCCTGTCGGAGTACACGCTTTCCGGGAAGGTGCGGATCGGCACCGACGCATTCCTCCGGGTACCGGCGCAGAAGCAGCTCCGGCTGTATCTGGACCAAGCGGATCTCGCGGCGTTTGCGGCGGGGCACACGGACTTTACTTCCGCGACGGGGACAAAGCAGTTCCTTTTGTATCTGAACGGGAAGGAACTGACGTCTCTGCTCGTTCCGGCAGGGGTAAGGGAGCTGCCGGACGGCGTGTTTGCCGGATGCGTGGGACTTCGTGACGTACTGCTCCCCGACAGTGTCGTGTCGGTCGGTGCGGGAGCGTTTGCCGGGTGCCATGCGATCACGCGGGTACGGATGACCTCCGCGCCGCGGGTTGCGGACGACGCGTTTGAAGCGGGAGCGGTCACGGAATACGCAAAGCATCTGAACGGCTGGATCGACTATCCGGGCGGCGTGCGCTACTACGAAAACGGCGTTGCCATGGACGGGTGGTTCCTCCTTGACGGGAAGATGTACTATGCGACCTATCTTGACAAGCTGGTCATTGACCATGACGCGTCCATCCGCGGACAGCAGTATTTCTGGAACGGGGAGACAGGGCTGACGCTCGCGGAGGGCGTGATCGAAACCGCGGACGGGTACCGTTACTTCGTGGACGGCAAAGAGAGCTTCGGCTGGTGCGAATATGAGGGCAGGGTCTGTTACGCGCGCTATGATACGCATGAGATTCTCATGGCGGATCAGGTGATCGGCGGCAGGCAGTACGTATGGGACCCTCTGACCGGTCTGACGCTCAAGCACGGACTGTATCTTGAAAAGAGCGGCGCGGAGCTGTGGGAGAGCGGCAGACGCGTCGTGGAGTGGGGATTCCATGAGGTGGACGGCGTGACCTACTATATCACCTACTCGGTCAACAATCTGTCCGGGGAACTGGTCCTGTCCGGCAAGCGCATCGGCGGCGTGGACTATATCTGGGGTTGGAACGGTCTTGTCAGAAAGTAACCGGACGCGGACATCACGGATGCGGGAGGCACCAAAAAGGGAGAGAAACAAAAAAAGGGAGAGAGAGCATGCCGCGCGGGGCGGCGGAAGTCCGCGGCGGGGCGGCAGGGCGAAGCCCTGTCGGACTGTCGCGGGCGGAAGTCGCCCCATGCGGCAGAACGGGTGTTGGAGAACGGCACCCCTTTTCGTTGCCGTTTCCGGAAAACAAGCCGGGACACGCCGCCCGCACACTTGACAAACAAGGGAAAACGTGCTATGCTGAAAATAAGAATTCTGTATTGCGGGAGGCATGAATATGTATTGCAGAAATTGCGGTCGTCAATTGGAGGATAACACCCGCTTCTGCCCGGACTGCGGATGCCGGGTGGAGAACACAACCGGGTATCAGTCGGGAACCGGCAACGGGAACGGTACGGGAAACAATACCGCTTTCACGACAGGGGAAACACAGAACACAAATACGTTTGCAAAGCCGGTGTCCGGGTATTCCCGCGGACTTGCACTGATTTTTGCGGTTCTGCTCGGCACGATCGGCGTCCACCGTTTTTACGTCGGTAAAATCGGAACGGGCATTCTCTGGATCCTGACCTTCGGTTGCTTCGGGATCGGCACGCTTGTGGACATCATCATGATTGCCTGCGGCTCCTACACGGACTCGAACGGCTGCGTGCTCACCGACTGGAAAATCAGCTGACCGTCCGGGATCATCCCGGCTTCACCGAAAAGACCCGCCGTCCGGCGGGTCTTTTTTTATGCTGTACTCCGCGCCGCTGTTTTCCGCAAGCCGTGCCTATGTTCCCGTCCCCGGAATGCGGTCACCCTCCGGACGCCGTTTTTCGCCTGCACTCCGCACCACCGCCAGCCGATTGCCGTTTCCCATCGGGTCCCGCGCCGGTTGATTTTTTCCCCCCGCCGCCACCGTTTCCCGCAAATTCCCCGCCCGTTCCCCCGCGCGGGATTGACAACCGCCTCCCGTTCTGCTACAATAAAACCAAACCATCGGGGGGAGGGGAACACATGCAAAAGGCCGAAACGAAGAAACAGGCCCCGGCAAAAAAAGCGGTACCGATCCCTGCGGAGAGCGAGACGGAAAAAGCCGCACGCATGGCGCTCATCGTCGCCCGCCTCAAAGAAGTCTACCCCGACGCAGTCTGCGCGCTGGAGTCCGGCGGCGACCCGTGGCGCCTGCTCGTCATGGGCATGCTGTCCGCCCAGTGTACCGATGCCCGGGTCAACCTCACCTGCCGCGACCTGTTCCGTGTTTTTCCGGACGCCGCGTCGCTCGCCGCCGCGCCGCAGGAAGAGATCGAAGAACTCATCCGCCCCTGCGGGCTGTATCATACCAAAGCAAAAAACATCCGCGACGCGTCCCGGATGCTGCTTGACGAATACGGCGGCACACTCCCGACGGAAATGGACGACCTGCTCCGGTTTCCGGGCATCGGCAGAAAGATCGCCAACCTGCTCCGCGGGGACATTTTCCACCTGCCCGCCGTCGTCACGGACACCCACTGTATCCGCATCTGCGGACGGCTCGGCATGTATGAAGAAAGCCTCCGGGATCCTTTGCGGATCGAAAAAATACTGGTTCCCCTCATTGCTCCCGGAGAATCGGCGGATTTCTGCCACCGCATCGTACAGTTCGGCAGGGATACCTGCACCGCCCGCGCACCGAAGTGCGGCGGTTGCCCGCTTTCCGGGCTCTGCCCGCACGGCACCCCCGAAACGGAAACAAAGTAACACCCCCGCAAAAAACGTCCGGGAAACCTTCTTCCCGCATGGGGGATTCCCGAAAAAGTAACCGTCCGCTCCATCGGTAACTCCCGGCGGAGAGCAGACCATAAAATTTCACCCCGGTGCAGAGCCGCCGGTAAATCGAAGAAAAATGATTGTGCCCGTCTGGGCAAAGAACCACCGGTAAGTCCCCCGAAAAAAGGGGGACAGCCGTGCCTGCTCCGGCGCAGACCGTCCGGCACACGCCCGACAAGTCCCCGGAAAGCGAATTGTCCGGGGCAGAATGGAGAGGATCCGAATGAATCACAAAAAGCCACACAGTAAGAGCCGCCGTGCCGCACGCACGGTTACGGCGGTACTCGCGCTCTGCCTGCTCGTACTCCCGCTTGTCGCCTGTTCCCGTCCGCCGGAGCTTGACTCGGTACGGACGGAATTCGAACACCTGATTACCGCCTCCGAGGAGGTCAACGACCTGCTCTGGGGGGAAGGGCTCGCCTATTACGACACAGACAGCGACTTCGCAAAAGAGCACGGACTCTATGAAACGAACCTCGAAACGCTCGGCAACTACCGTTACGTCACCCGCGAAGCGCTTGCCTCGTACCCGTCCGTGGACGACATCCGCGCCGCCGCGGAAAAGGTTTATTCCGAGGCGTTTCTCTCGGGGGTCAGCACCTCGCTTTTTGAAGGAAATCTCATTACGAGCGGCGGAGTCAGCGTCATTTCCCATGCCCGCTACGCGGAGATCGGTCAGGACCTCTGCATTCAGGTCGGCTGGGACTCCCGGTTTGAGTACCACGCCCGCACCTATGATTTTTCCACCATGAAGATTCAGAAAAAACTGTCCGGCACGGACATTGTGACGGTCACGATCGATTCCACGCGCAAGGACGGCTCGGATCCCCGTACCATGACGCTCCGTTTTGTCGCGGAGGATGACGGGTGGCGGCTGGATTCGCCCACGTACTGACCGGGATGGCCCGGATTTCCGCGGACTGACCGGCGAAATATGATTTGCCCGCCCGTCGGTCGCGCAGATCACGGAACGTCGGATTCTCTGTGCACCGCCCGGAGTTTTCCACCGCATATCTGTCGTAAAAAGTCTCCCTGTTCCCGGGGAGACTTTTTTGTCCCCCCGCCGGACGGATCATCCAAAGTTTTTGCGGTGGTCCGCCCCAGCAACAGAACTTCCATCGGCAACAGAAGCCCGCGCCGAAAACATCCGGGGTGTCCGGTCACATTTTACGGATTTCCAGCCTTGCTTCAAGGCTTTCGGAACCGTCCCCGTCCGCCGCCCGTTTGCCGCCCGATCCGATGAAGCTTGCGTTCCCCGGTCTCCAAAAGCAACTCCCGCGCGTCCCCCGTTTGCCGTCCGGCACGATTGACAAACCAACCGGAATATGGTATACTGATTCCGTATATTTCTGCGCCGATCCGGCGCGGGATCTTGCGGAAGGGGCACACCACATGAACATCAAGTCCGAAAACAACAAACTGCGCGGAATCCTGCTCGACGCAATGGGGAAGCATCCCATGACGCGCGACGAGCTGTTGACCTATACCGCGGAGCTGTATTGTGAGGACGGGACCGAACATACCCCCGCCGAAACGGAAGAGCTGACCCACATCGTCCGCAGTCTTGCCGGAACGGTGCTCGGTGCGCTTCTGCGCGAAAAGAAGGTCGTCCGGGACGCAAACGGAAGATACTCCCCCGCAACAGAAACCAAAGAAACGACCGCCGCGCCCCGGGCATCCGCAAACGCAAAGAAAGCCGCTCCGGCCGGAAAATCAGCCGCGGGCGGGAACGCCGGAAACCGTATAGCAGGCGGACATCCGGATGACGGCGCGGAAGACGAAAAGGAAAACGGAAACAACAGCCGCCCCGACAATAAAGGACGCAAAAGCGTTACAACCGGGCAGGTCAGGTGCAAACCGGCCGGACAGGCAAACGGACAAAAAGTCCGCGGCAAGGCGGAAATCACCGCACGCACGAAAGCCGTCCCCAACCGTTCCGCCAAAGACGGCACAGACACGGGGCGGTCCCGCGCAGAGGCAACGCAGAAAGGGCAACCTGACCGGGAAGCTCTGGAATCGGAGATTCTTCAGATTCTCGCACAAAAACCGCTTCGCCGCGGGGAACTGTTCCGGCGGCTTGACGAATCCGTAGGGGTAAGCAAAGACAGCGACGCGGCAGAAACGCTTCACCGCACGGCGGAGGATGTGCTCAAGGAGCTGAAGCGCAAAAAAGCGGTCGGCTGTTCCTTCGGGGTATACCGTCCCGCACCGATTTCAAAGATCACGAAAAAAACGGACCGGGAGCCGGCGGGCACCTCCGCAAAATCCGGGAAGTCCGTCCAAAGCGGCGGGGATCCCCGGAAAAAGCAGATGCGGCGGGTTCTTTCCGCCGATGATTCCGACAAGCTGCGCCGTCATTTTCTCGTGCGGCTTTACGCGCGCGGCGGGGCATATCTGGAACAGTACGCGATGAATCTGCTCATCAAGTATTATCAGGATTCGGGCAAGGTCATCCGCGGAAGTCAGGTGACCGGCGGCAGTACCGACGGCGGGATCGATGGGGTTCTGGAGATCACCGACTGGCTCGGTTTCCGGGAATGCATCATGATCCAGACCAAGTGCCGCGGCAGCATTCAGGTCACGGAGAAGGAAATCCGCGAGTTTTACGGGGTGGTCTGCTCGCGCAACGGCAGCCGCGGCATTTTCATCACCACCTCGACCTTCCACGACAGTGCAAAGAAGCTGCTTGCCGCCATCGACAATTGCGTCGGCGTGGACGGCGAAAAGCTGTTTCTTATGGCGTGCCGCTGTCATTACGGTATCCGCGAGGGCACGCGGGGCGACGAGATCGACCCGGAAATCATCTGAGTTCCGGGTTTGTTTGCGCTCCCCCCGCGGAGAGTGCAAAACAAAATTTCCCTCACCCCATTTACAAACCGCCGTCCGTTGTGTATAATAGTATTAGAAATCCGTGCCGCAATACCGGCACAGGGAGGTTCCGATATGAGTCAGGAAATTCATGTTTACCGTGCGATCAACGCGCTCAACCGTCCGTACCGTCAGGTGCGCGTCAAGGGCGCGGAAGCAAAAGACTATTACGAAAGAAAAAAGGAGTCGTTCCGCCAGAACGGCTCTTACCGTGTTGCAAACATTCTCAACCGTCCGTACCGCTGTTTCCGCCTGACCGTAAGCGGACTTTCGCTCATCGCGGAGCGCATCCGCAGAGAGGTGCAGGAGGATGTGAAGGCAGTGAGGGAGCGTGACCCCGCGGCAAAGAGCGACCTGGAGGTCCTGCTTCTGTATTCGGGTGTGCACGCAATTCTCGCGTACCGCGTAGCGCATAAGCTCTACCTGTCCGAGCATTATCTCGCCGCACGTACCGTCAGCCAGATCGCCCGCCACTTCACCGGCATTGAAATCCATCCCGGCGCAAAAATCGGGCATAAGCTCTTCATCGACCACGGCATGGGTGTTGTGATCGGAGAAACCGCGGAAATCGGCAACAACTGCACGCTCTATCAGGGCGTCACGCTCGGCGGCACCGGAAAGGGCATCGGCAAACGTCATCCCACCCTCGGCAACAACGTCATGGTCGGCGCCGGCGCGAAGGTGCTCGGTCCGTTCCGTATCGGCGACAACAGCAAGATCGCCGCGGGCGCCGTGGTACTGGATGAAGTTCCCGCGAATTCGACCGCGGTCGGCATTCCCGCGCAGGTCGTCCGCAAGGGCGGCGTGAAGGTTGGCGGCGAGCTTGACCAGATCCACATTCCCGACCCGGTGAGGCAGGAGATCTGCCGCCTCGAACTCCGCATCGGCGAGCTCGAAGCGGAGCTTCGTCAGCTGCGGGCGGAAAACTGAAGATTTCAGGCAATACAGAACGGCTCCCCGGACGGGGAGCCGTTTTTATTTGAGAATCCGTATGTCCGGCAGGGGATCCGGGAACGCCGAAGGGAAGGGCGCGGAAGCGCACAAAGCTCCCCCTCACCTTCCGTACAGCTCCGCCCACTCACGGAAAACTTCGCGGTTCACCGCGGATAGCTGCCCGCCGGTCAGACGGAATTCCCAGTTGCCCGCAGCTCTGCCCGGCGTGTTCATGCGCGTATCCGAGCCGTAATGCAGCAGATCCTGAATCGGCAGAATCACCGTGTCCGCATGGCTCGCAAGCATCATCCGGATGATCCCGTCATACACCTCCGGACGGTTCCAGTCGCCGCCCGAACACACGTCAAACCCGCAGTAGCGGAGCAGCTTCTGCCGCTTTTCCGGAGACAGCTCAAACAAAAAACCAAGCAGGGTATTGTTGTCATGCGTCCCCGTGTAGGCAACACAGCGCGCAGGGTAATTGTGCGGCAGATGCGGCGAGGTCGCGTCGGAATCGAATGCAAACTGGAGTACCCGCATACCGGGGAATCCGCTCTCCTTCACCAGCTCGCGGACCGAGTCGTCAATGTCGCCGAGGTCCTCCGCGATGATAAATTTCTCCTGCCCGGATTCTGCACGCGCCGCTTCCACTGTCTCCCGGATTGCGCATACAAGCGCCATGCCCGGTCCCTTGACCCAATTGCCCTCGCGCGCCGTTTCGGCACCCGCGGGAACACTCCAATAGGACTCCGCCGCGCGGAAATGGTCAATGCGGACCCCGTCGAAGAGCCGGAGCATTGCGGCAATCCGCGCCCGCCAGAAGCGGAAATCCGTCTTCTTCATGACATCCCAACGGTAAAGCGGGTTGCCCCAGAGTTGCCCCATGGGCGCAAAATAATCCGGCGGGACCCCCGCAACCGCGGTCGGGCGCTTGCGCTCGTCAAGCTGGTACTCCTCCGGATGCGCCCAGACATCGGCGCTGTCATAGTCCATATAGATCGGAATGTCACCGATGACGGAAACGCCCTTCTTTGCGGCGTAGCGGTGAATCCCGTCCCACTCTGCAAAAAATTCGTACTGAATGAATTTCCAGACCCGGAAGGTCTCGTCGTCAAAACCGTCCTTCGTCCACTCGTACCACGGCTTTCCGTCGTTAACGGCGCGGCGCGCCATGAATTTGCAGAAATCGAGCAGGTCGGGATCGGCGCCGATCGTATCGTCAATCCGTTCAGCCAGCGCCGGGTCGGCATAGGCACGGTGCGCGGCGACGGAGAGAAGCGGGAAACGTTCCTTTCCAAGGCGGGAAAATTCCGCAACATACGGGGTTTTCTGACGTGCCGCCGCAAGCTCCGCGCCGGTGAGAAGTCCCTTTTCGCCGAGAATGTCGAGGTCGATGAAGTACGGGTTTCCGGCAAACGCGGAAAACGCCTTGTACGGGGAATTGAAATCGTCCGGAATGCCGAACGGGAGCACCTGCCACGCGCCGAACCTGCAATCGGCAAGGAAATCAATGAATTCCTTCGCGGCTTTTCCGAAGGAACCGCAGGAATACTCTCCCCAGAGGGAGGAAACGTGCATGAGCACGCCGTCGGTACGTTTCATAGGAGGTCCTTTCTGAAATTACGGTTTATTATAGTTTGAACGGATTTTCCGTAATTATTTTTGTTATTTGCTCCGCGGGGGAGGGGATTTGTGTTGAACGCTCCGCGTTCTGCGGATGATTTGAAATTATTATTTTAGGGGCGCAGAAATTTGAAATTTTACTGCTGAATTTTTACAAGCGAAAATTGTTTTTTTGCTCCGCAGGGGAAACGATTAAGTTGAACACTCCGCGTTCTGCGGTTTTATTCGCAATAATTTTTTATTTATTTTGCTCCGCAGGGTCTACTTTTCCGAGCGAACGGAAAAGTAGACGGAAAAGGTTCGCCCTGAGGGGCGTTGCCCCTACGGGAATACCCTACCCGCCCCGACTGGGTAGGAAGGTCGGGGCGGGAAAGACAAAATGCAGTGGGATTTTGAAGTGTTGCAAAAACGCGCTCGGGTATTGGAAATGGGTGCGGTTGCAATTACGGGGGTATACGCGCGAGGATTGTTTTACAAAAAACGATTGGATACCACCCGCGCGGGTCGGGAACGAAAGATTCTCTGTGCCTGACGCGCGGAAACTCTCGTTTCCAGATTCACGTTTTCCGGGAGAACCCCGTTCTCCCGCCCCCGCGAGCGACGAGACGATGAATTTCTACGAAACTCCACACGCGCCCCCGCCATAAAAAGCGAACGCCTTCGGTGAAACAAACATTCCGTTTCAACGTACCCATTTCCGCTTGCAATGGCGTTTCCACATCCGTTCCCTTTCCGCGAGATGATCGCAGTTTCCCGCCCCGACCTTCCCCCCAGTCGGGGCGGGTAGGGGGAGTATTCCCGTAGAGGGGGACAGGGTCCCCCTCTACGGGCGAACCTTTTCCGGCGACTTTTCCCTTCGTCGGGAAAAGCCGCCCCTGCGGAGCAAAAAACAAACAATGATTGCTTACAAAAAATCAGAAGCAAAACTTCAAAGTTTGCCCTGCGGAGCAAAAAACAAACAATTATTGCTTGCAAAAAATCAGAAGTAAAACTTCAAAGCCCCTGCGTAAAAAACAATTATTGCTTATCATCCGCAGAACACAGAGTGTTCAATGAAAACGTTCCCCCGCCGGAGGCGGGGGAATTTATACAACTTACTGCTTTTCCCCGGAAGTGTCCGCGTTCTCCGCGTCAGCGGAAACATCCCCAAGAGAAACATCCTCCGCGGAAACGTCAGCGGGAGAAGCGGAGCCGGGCGCCCCCTCCTCAAAAGAACTCTCCGCACCGGCGGAACTCTCCTCCGCAGCGGATTCCTCCTCTTCCTCGCGCGCAACCGTCGTGAAGCCGATCAGCTTCTGCCCCTCGCCGAGGCGCATACAGATGACACCCGACGCGGTACGCGAGTACCGGTTGATGCCCTCCACCGGCGTTCTCACAATCACGCCGGAATCCGTGATGAACATCAAATCTTCGTCGTCCGAAACCGCCGCAATGCCCGCAAGTCTGCCCGTCTTGTCGTTGATGTTGTGACAGGTCACACCCATGCCGCCGCGGTTCTTCATGAGGCGGAAATCGTCAAACGCCGTGCGCTTGCCGTAGCCGTTTTCGGTCACGGTCACCAGCATTTTGCCGTCCTCGACCGCCGCAACGCCCGTCACATAGTCGCCGTCGCGGAGCCGGATGCCCCTCACGCCGCGGGCGGTTCTGCCCATGACTCTGACGTCGGATTCCGAGAAACGCGTCGCCAGTCCGTTGCGGGTCGCAAGGATCACGTCCTTCTCGCCGTGCGTGCACATGACAAATACCAGCTCGTCGCCCTCGTCCAGATTGATGGCGATCTTGCCGCCCTTTCTCTGGTACTCGAAGTCCGAAAGCGCCGTCCGCTTGATAACGCCGTTCTTGGTCACCATGGTGAGGAATGCCGTCTCGTCAAAGCCCGGCACGCCGATGACTGCCGTCACCTTTTCGTCGGGGGTCAGCTGCAGGATGTTGACAAGGTTCTGCCCCTTCGCGGTTCTGGACGCCTCGGGGATCATGAACGCCTTGCGCGTATGCACCTTGCCCGTGTTGGTGAACATCATGAGGTAGTCGTGACTGCACATGGCGATCACGCGCTCGATGAAGTCCTCGTCCTTGGTTGCCATGCCGATGATGCCCTTGCCGCCGCGATGCTGCGATGCGTAGGTGTCGGCAGGCAGGCGCTTGATGTAGCCGGAATGGGTCATGGTAATGACGCAGTTGTGGCGCTCGATCAGATCCTCAAGAAGGATGTCGTCTGCCGCCTGCACGATCTCGGTGCGGCGGGGATCGGCGTACTTGTTGCGGATGGCGGTCATTTCGTCCCGGATGATTCCTCTCACGCGGCTGTCGTCCGCGAGGATGGCGCGCAGGTCCGCGATGAGCGCTTCCAGCTTCGCAAGCTCGTCCTCGATCTTCTTGGTTTCAAGACCGGTCAGTCTGCCGATGGTCATGTCCACGATCGCCTGCGCCTGCACGTCGGAAAGTCCGAAACGGTCAATGAGCGTCAGCTTCGCCTCGGGAATGGACGGCGACTTCTTCATGATCTCCACGATCTCGTCGATGTTCTGAATGGCGATGACGTAGCCCTCCAGAATGTGTGCGCGGGCAAGCGCCTTGTCAAGGTCGAACTGGGTCCGGCGGCGGATGACGCTGTCCTGGAACGAAATATAATGATCCAGCACCTCGGAGAGGTTGAGCACCTTTGGCTCGCCGTTCACGACCGCGAGCATATTGACCGAACAGGTATCCTGAAGCTGGGAATATTTGTAGAGCTGGTTCAGGATGATCTGTCCGTTCGCGTCGCGGCGGTAATCGACCACGATGCGCATACCGTCGCGTCCGGATTCGTCTCTCAGGTCGGTGATGCCCTCAATGCGTTTGTCCTTGACGAGGTCGCCGATGGCGGCGCAGAGCATGGACTTATTGACCATGTAGGGAATCTCGGTGATGACGATCTGGCGCTTTTCCTCGTCCACCTCGGCTCTTGCACGGACGGTAATACGTCCCTGACCGGTGCGGTAGGCTTCCTTGATACCGTTGACACCGTAAATGATGCCGGCAGTGGGGAAGTCGGGTCCCTTGATGAATTCCATGAGTTCATCGACCGAGCAATCGGGATGTTCCATGCGGTAGATGGTCGCGTCAATGACCTCGCCGAGGTTATGGGTCGGGACATTGGTCGCCATACCGACCGCGATACCGACCGCGCCGTTGACGAGGAAATTGGGGAAGCGGGAGGGAAGCACCTCCGGCTCCACGCGGGAGTTATCGAAGTTCGGGACCATGTTGACGCCGTTCTTGTCGATGTCGCGGGTCATTTCGTCCGCGATTTTGTCAAGCCGCGCCTCGGTATAACGATATGCTGCCGGCGGGTCGCCGTCCACGGAGCCGAAGTTGCCGTGTCCTTCGACGAGCGGGTAGCGGTAAGAGAAGGGCTGCGCCATACGCACCATGGTACCGTAAACCGCCGAGTCGCCGTGCGGATGATATCTGCCGAGCACGTTACCGACGGTCGTTGCGGATTTCCGGAACGGGTTATCATGGGTAAGGTTGTCCTCGTACATTGCGTAAAGGATACGTCTCTGACCGGGCTTCATGCCGTCGCGGACGTCGGGCAGGGCGCGCGCGATGATGACGGACATGGAGTATTCGATGAAGGACTTCCGGACCTCCTTCTCCATGTTGATGTCGACGATCTTCTGGTTTTCGAAGAGTGCCAGATCCATCTCGCGGTCTGCTTCGGTTTTTTTGATCTTCTTGTGTTCCACGGTGTGACCTCTCTTTTTGGTTTTTCCCGTTTTGCGGGAGTGATTTTTTGAAGTTTCCCGCCGGGGCGGGGAAACGGGGGATGCGTTATACTTTGCAGAGGAGCGGGTTATATGGACAGTTGTTTTTATGCGCTCCGCGGGGTTAACTTAACTGAACGTTCCGCGTTCTGCGGGTTATCTGTATTAATTTTTTCTTATGCGCTCCCCGCGCGGGGCAGCGTTCAAATTTTCCCTCCCCCGAGCATCCTCCGGAACAGCGGATAGAACAGCGCGGACACAGCAAACGTCCAAATGACCTCCGGCAGAACCGACGCAACCAGCACCGCCCAAAGGGAAGGGATCCGCCCTGCGTAGATTCCCGAACGCACCAGCGTCAGGGATGCCCGCACCGGCAAGATCAGCCCTGCGGGAATGGCATATGCCCGGAAGTCCTTCCGGGGAAGCGACAGATTGGTCTCTCCCACCACATACCCGACCAGGAAATAAACCAACGTCGATGCCGGAAAGACCGCGCCGGACAGGGAATCCAGAAGAAATCCGGAAAAGATCCCCGCAATCCCGCCTGCCTTCCCGCCCGCATAAAACGCGAACGCGGCAAGTGCGGCAAGCGTCAAACCCGGCGACGCCCCGAAAAACGGAAAGCCGTCAAATCTGGTAAAAAACGAAGTCTCAAAAACGGCGGATACGAGCAGGATACCGACGGTTACCGCCCATCTCGCACGCCCGATCCGAGGCTGTCCGGAAATGGACGGAAGCTGATGGGAAAGCTTCATGAGCCACTCCCCGTTTCCGTCAGGATCAGTGCGTAGGTCAGATCCTTGCCAAGCTCCGCAGACGGCTCGATTACCAGCGTCAGCTTGCGGCTGTAACCGTCCACCCGCACCTCCCGGACCTTGCCGATCCGAAGCCCCGCCGGATAGACAGCGCCGGCACCGGAGGACAGAATCACGTCGCCGATGCGGACATCAATGCCGTACAGCTTCAGATAATCTTCACCCGGCGGGACCGTTTCGGTTTCACCGTCGGTTCCGCTCTCACCTGCCGTTTCCGTATCGGTCTCCGTCGCGGTATCGGTTGCAGTTTCATTTCCGGACGGTCCGGAGCTTTCCAGATACTCCATCACACAAAGCAGCTCGCCGGAGCCGTCGGTCATGATCTTACCGGAAACCACGCCGGATACGCCGGAACGTTCGATGTACGCACTGACGGACAGGTCGCCGGACAGGATCGTCCGGACCCGGCAGTCGGTGAATCCGACCGAGGAGACGTATCCGACCAGTCCCGAAGGTGTAATAACCGGCATATTGACCCGGATCCCGTGAAGCGAGCCGCGGTTGAGTGTCAGGACCGGCGCGAATTTCTCGGTGCTCCTGCCGATGACCACCGCTTCCTCAAAGCGGAAGTCGGGATGCGCTTCGCGGATACCGAGGTACTCGCGGAGACGTTCGTTTTCGGCTTCCAGTATCGCGGACCGTTCCGCTTCGTCCTTGGCGTCCGCAAGCGCCTGCCGGAGAGATTCGATCTCGTCGCTTTGTTCCCGTGACGCGCCGAAATATCGCCCGAACCCGCGGAAAGCGTCGGCGGTCTTGGCCGCGACCCACCGGATGGGATAGGTCAGCGTCCGGACGGTACCGCCGAGCACATCGGTACGTCCCATGGCAGTAAGGGTGACGGAAAAGACCGACAGTGCAAGGGCGACTGTCAGAGCGATGAAAAAGAATTTGTTTCTGAATAATTTCATCTTGTTTCTTTTCCTTTTGGCGTTTTGCGCTTCCCGCGCGGGGAAGGGTTTAAGTTGAACGCTCTGTGTTCTGCGGGATTTTTGCGGGATTTCCCGCGTGCAGAGAACGTTTGAATTGAACGCACCGTGTTCTACGGTTTATTCGCTATAATTTATTGTTTTTTCGTTTTTCAGGGACGTTGACGTTTTGCTTCTGATTCTTCGCAAGCAAAAATTGTTTGTTATGCGCTCCCCGCGCAGGGGATACCTTTCCCGACGAGGGGAAAGGTATCCGAAAGGCTCGCCCATCGGGGAGGGAGGACCCTCCCCAAGGGAATGCCCCACCCCTCCGCCCCTGCTTTTTGAGGCAGGGGCGGGGAATGTCGCTTATCTCGCAGAACAGTGAAGTTTTGCGAAAACGCCATTGTAAGCAGAAGTGGGGAAGTTGAAACGGGGCGTTTGTAAAGCGGAAGGCGATTGTTTTTTATGGCGGGAGCGCGTGTGAAGTTTCGCGGGAATTCATTGCCTCGTAGCTCGCGGAGCGGGAGAACTGGGTTCTCCCGGTGAGCGGGTATCTGCCGCCCCGACTGGGGGAAGGTCGGGGCGGGAAACAGCGCTTATCTCGCAGAACAGTGAAGTTTTGCAGAAACGCCGGGGTGAGCGGAAATGGGGAAGTTGAAACGGGACGTTTGTAAAGCGGAAGGCGATTGTTTTTTATTTCGAGTACCGCGCGGGGATTGTTTTACGAAAAAACGATTGGATAGCGCCCGCGCGGGTCGGGAGACGAAAGAATCTTTATGCCGGGGCGGAGCGGTTCCACGTGGTGAAGTCTGCAAAACCGGGGAAGCCCCCACCCGCGGAGCCGCGCGAAGCGCGGCGGAAGGGCGCCGGAGGCGCCCAAAGGCGGGCGACGCGTTTCGCGGCGGGGCGACGCGACCCGCCCCTTGACGCAAAACCTGCGAGGGAAATACGGCACTTCTCCCGAAAGCTTTCCCGCGGAACGCGTCCTGCCCGCCCCGCGGGCGGGGGAACGAACGCTTTTTGCTTTCCTTCAATGGGAGAACCCGCTCCGCCCCGGCTCCAGGAACTGTCCGTAACCCGACCCGCGAGCGACGAGGCGATAAATTTCCGCGAAACTCCACACGCGCCCCCGCCATAAAATACAAACGTTTCCCGCTTTACAAACGTCCCGTTTCAACTTCCCCGCTTCTGCTTTTGTCGGCGTTTCCGCGCCCTTTCCCGTTCCGCGAAACGAGCGCACTCTCCCGCCCCGACCTTCCCCCCAGTCGGGGCGGGCAGAGGGTATTCCCGTAGGGGCTGCAAGTTTGCGCCAGCAAATCTTGCGCCGAGCTTGCGAGGCTGGGTCCCCCCTCAGGGCGAGCCTTTCCTGTTTTCGTTCACGAAAACTGTTTTCAGCTTGCGAAAACTGTTTCCACTTCGCTGGGAAAGGTGACCCCCGCGCGGGGAGCGCAAAACAAACGATTATTGATTGCAATGAATCAGAAGTAAAACTTCAATCTTCTGCGGAATAAAAATAATAAATTATTGTTTATAAACCACATAATACGGAGTGTTCAACTTAACTCCCATCCCCTGCGGAACAGAAACAACTTCCCTTAAATATCCAGATTCTCCGCGAACTTCGCGTTCTCGTAAATGAAATCTCTTCTCGGCTCCACCTTGTCGCCCATCAGAAGCGAGAACATCTGGTCGCACGCAATCGCGTCCTCCACCGTCACGCGAAGAATCGTCCGCGTTGCCGGGTCCATCGTCGTCTCCCAGAGCTGCTCCGGATCCATCTCGCCAAGACCCTTGTACCGGTCTGCCTTGATGTTGGGGCCGCCGCCAAGCTCGGCAATGTATTTGTCACGCTCCGCGTCGGAGAACGCGTACTTCTCCCCGCCCGCCTTGGCGGAACGCTTGTAGACCTTGTAGAGCGGGGGCTGCGCGAAATACACGTGCCCCTCGTCGATGAGCTGCCTCATGTGACGGAACAGGAAGGTCAGGATCAGAATCCGGATGTGCGCGCCGTCCACATCGGCATCCGCCATAATGATGATCTTGCCGTAACGCAGCTTGGAAATGTCGAATTCCTCTCCGATGCCGCAGCCGAGTGCCTGAATGATCGGGATCAGCGACTGGTTGGAATACACCTTGTCCGCACGCGTCTTTTCCACGTTCAGGACCTTGCCGCGCAGGGGAAGAATCGCCTGGAACCGCGAGTTTCTGCCCTGCTTTGCCGAACCGCCTGCGGAATCGCCCTCCACGAGGTAAAGCTCGGTAAAGGTCGCATCTCTTTCCTGACAATCGGCAAGCTTGCCGGGCAGGGAAGAGCCTTCCAGAATCGACTTGCGCCGAGTTGCGTCCCGTGCCTTGCGCGCCGCCTCTCTTGCCCGCGCCGCCTCGATCGACTTGCCGATCACCGCTTTACCGACGTCCGGATGCTCCTCCAGATATTCGGAGAGCTTGTCGCAAACGAGATTGTAAACAAACCCGCGCATTTCGCTGTTGCCGAGCTTGGTCTTGGTCTGACCCTCCATCTCTGCGTTGGTCAGCTTGACCGAAACGACTGCCGCAAGTCCCTCTCTCACGTCCTCGCCGGACAGATTCTTTTCGCTGTCCTTGATAAGCCCGTACTTGCGCCCGTACTCGTTGAGCACCTTGGAAAGCGCAGTCTTGAAGCCGACCTCGTGGGTACCGCCCTCAATGGTATGGATGTTGTTGGCGAAGGTCAGAACCTCGTCGGTGTAGCTGTCGTTGTACTGGAGCGCGACCTCGGCAATGAAGTCCTCCCGCTCCGCGCGCATATAAATGACCTCGGGGTGAAGCACCTCGCAGTGCTTCTGGGCGTTCAGGTACTCGACAAAGGACTTGATACCGCCCTCGTAAATGAGATCGTCCTCGCGGATGTTTTCGGGATCCCTCTCGTCGCGGAACACGATATGCACGCCCGCATTGAGGAATGCCTGCTCTCTAAGGCGTGCCAGCAGAACATCGTATTCAAAGGTCGTGGTTTCCTGGAAAATCTCAGGATCCGGCTTGAAGCGGCAGTAAAGTCCGTGCCGTTCGGTCTCGCCCTCATCATGGAACGGACGCGCCACATGACCCCTTTCAAAGCGTTCGGTGTAGCGGTGACCCTCGTGGCAGTTGTCCACCTCCATCCATTCGGACAGAGCGTTCACGACCGACGCGCCGACGCCGTGCATACCGCCGGAGAACTTGTAGCCCTCGCCGCCGAATTTGCCGCCCGCGTGGAGCACCGTGTAGACCACCTCCAGCGTCGGGATTCCCATCTTGGGGTGTAAGCCGGACGGAATACCGCGGCCGTCGTCCTCGACCGAGCAGGAGCCGTCGGGAAGCAGGATGACCGTAATGCGGTCGCATCTGCCCGCGAGCGCCTCGTCGATGGAGTTGTCCACAATCTCGTAGACCAGGTGGTGCAGTCCGCGCGCGGAGGTGGAACCGATGTACATACCGGGGCGCTTGCGGACGGCTTCCAGCCCCTCCAGCACCTGGATCTGGTTCTCGTCGTAAACGCTGTTTTCGTCCGGCTTTGCCGCGCCGGCGACGGGTTCCGTGAATTCCGTAGTCCCACGGTAGGCTTCTCTCTGACGCGCCAGCTCCTCGTCGGACGGCTGGGAATCCTGTGCCGCCTCGGCAGCCTCCTCGGCTTCTTCCGCGGCTCTGATCGCCGCTTCCTTTTCGGGGGAGAGCGCCGCTTCGGCTTTGATCTGTTCGTTCTGCTCGTTGTGTTCCATTGCTATGACCTTTCCTTTCGTGGAAGCTGTATTCTATGCGTGATGTATTCCGGCGGGTGCCGGGGATTTGGCAATTGTGCCGGTTCTGTTGTTTGACGGGTCACGGACCCGTATAGCTGCCGGTTCCGTTTGCTCCGGCTGCGGGCGTATCTGCGGTTCCGGTTCACTCTGCTTTTTCGGGCTGTCCGGAATAGCAGGAGGTAACTGCGATATCCGGGGTATCTGTAATATCCGGAATATCTGTGATATTCATTTCATCGGATTCCGGCGGGTCTTCCGCGCGGACGTCATATTCCTCGCAGGCGCCGATCCGATGGTAAAGCACGCCGGAATTGAGCTGAGAAAACCAGATATTCTGTTTGTTTTTGTCGCCGGTGAGGACGAAGGATTTGGGGATCTCGTCGCTTGCCGCCGCGACCTCGCCGCGCTTTTCGGCATCGGCAAGAAATTTTCTCGTAACGGTGGAAACCGTCGCGTTATCGGTATCGAAAATGCCGATGATCTCCTTTGCGCGGAGGGTTTTGTTGGAACCGATATGAAGGAACATGGAAACTCCTTTGGGCTTTTTTGCGCTCCCGCGGGGGGAAACGATTAAGTTGAACACTCCGTGTTCTGCGGTTTATTCGCTATAATTCTTTATTTGTTTTTGCTCCGCAAAAGCTTTGAAGTTTTGCTTGTGATTCTTTACAAGCAATAATTGTTTGTTTTTGCTCCGCAGGGACCTCTTTTCCTGACGAAAGGAAAAGAGGTCGGAAAAGGTTCGCCCTGAGGGAGACCCTGTCTCCCTACGGGAATACCCTCTGCCCGCCCCTGCTTTTTGAGGCAGGGGCGGGTATTGCGTTTATTTCGCGGAAAAGTGAAGTTTTGCGGAAACGCCGGGGTGAGCGGGAATGGGTAAATTGAAACGGGACGTTTGTGAAGTGGAAAGCGATTGTCTTTTATGGCGGGAGCGCGTGTGGAGTTTCGCGGAATCTCATTGTTTTAGCGCTCGCGGGGCGGGAGAACGAGGTTCTCCCGGTATGTGGGTATCCGCCCGCCCCGACTGGGTAGGAAGGTCGGGGCGGGGAACTGCGCTCATTTCGCGGAATGGGAAAGGGCGCGGAAACGCCGGGGTGAGCGGGGATGGGGAAGTTGAAACAGGGAGTTTGTGAAGCGGGAAACGATCGTCTTTTATTTCGAGCAACACGCGCGGATTGCATCGTGGAAAATGATTGCGCGGTACCCGCGCGAACCGGGAGGCGGAAGAGTCTTTGTGTCGGGCAAGTAATCCCGGAAAAGCCGACGTGAAGAACCGCAGAATTCTATGTTTCGTGCAGGATGTTCCGATGCCGGGTCGGAGCGGTCCCACGTGGTGGAGTCTGCAAAACCGGGGAAGCCCCCGCCCGCGGAGCCGCGCGAAGCGCGGCGGGAGGGCGCCGGAGGCGCCCAAAGGCGGGCGACGCGTTCCGCGGCGGGGGGACACGACCCGTCCCCTTGACGCAAAACCTGCGGGGGGGGAATGCGAACTTCCCTCAAAATCTTCCCGCGGAACGCGTCCTGCCCGCCCCGCGGGCGGGGGAACGAACGCTTTCTGCTTTCCTTCAATGGTTGCACCCGCTCCGCCCGGCTCCCGGAACTGTCCGTTCCCGGCTCCGCGCGGGTGAGATTCTTTGCGTTACCACGATACAATCATCGCGCGCTGCGCTTGCAGAAACTCCCGTTCCCGCCCCGCGGGCGGGGGAACGAACGCTTTCTGCTTTCTTTCATTGGTTGCGCCCGCTCCGCCCGGCTCCCGGAACTGTCCGTTCCCCGGCTCCGCGCGGGTGAGATTCTTTGTATTCTCGTTGTACAATCATCGCGCGCCGCGCCTGCGGAAACTCCCGTTCTCCGACCCGCGCGGATGCCGCGCAATCATTTTCCGCGATGCAATCCGCGCGCGTTGCTCGAAATAAAAGACAATCGTCTTCCGCTACACAAACATTCCGTTTCAACTTACCCGCTTTCGCTTTTGTCGGCGTTTCCGCAAAACCTCACTGTCCCGCGAGGCGAGCGCACTCTCCCGCCCCGACCTTCCCCCCAGTCGGGGCGGGCGGGGTATTCCCGTAGGGGCAGCGCCCCTCAGGGCGAACCTTTCCGTCACCTTTCCCTTCGCTGGGAAAGGTGACCCCGCGCGGGGAGCGCAAAACAAACAATTATTGCTTGTAAAGAATCAGAAGCAAAACTTCAAAGCCCCCGCGGAGCAAAAACGAAAAATTATCGCTAATAAAACGGCGTGTGACGCCAAGTCACAGACTCTTCCCCCGTGCGGGGAGCACATAACAAACAATTCCCGCTTACAAAAAATCAGAAGTGAAACTTCAACATTCTGAAATCACCCCATCATTTTCTGAAATACTGTCCCCCCACCACCCGGATCGTCGCCGCATCCTTTACAAGCGACGGCTCGCAGGAGGTCAGAATCACCTGCTTGTCCCGAATCTCGCGGAGCAGATACTCCCGCCGCGACGCGTCAAGCTCGGAGAGCACATCGTCAAGGAGATATACCGGCTTCTCGCCGGAATCCTCCGCTAAAATGTCCCCCTCCGCCAACTTGAAAGCAAGCGCAAGCGAACGCTGCTGCCCCTGCGACGCGTAAAGCCGCGCGCTCTTTCCGTCAAGCAGGACCTCAATATCATCCTTGTGCGGACCGTAAAGCGTCGTCCCCGCCGCGATCTCGCGGTCGTGACGCGTGGATAAAAGTTCGTAATACCGCTTTTCCACCGCCTGCCGGTCCCCGTAAAACTCTTCTCCGTCCCCGGACGAACCGATATATCTGATCTCCGGCTTTTCCTTGCCACCCGTCATGTCCGCAAAGCATTCGGCTACCAGAAACCGGAGACACTTCACATATTCCTGCCTGTGCCCGGCAAGCACCGCCGCCTCTCTGGCAAGCGCCAGCGACCAGGAATCTACCGTTTCGTCAAAGACTCTGCGCGCCGCGGAATCGTCCGCCGCGTCTCTTATCAGCCGGTTGCGCTCCTTGAGATTGCGGTTGTAGCGCTGCAGGGAAGCAAGATAGATCGGATGCATGGCACAGAGCGCTGCGTCCAGAAAATTCCGACGGAGCGCCGGACCGTCCTTGATCAGTCCCAGATGCTCCGGGCAGAACAGCACCGTGTCAAACGCACCGACCATATCGGAAAGCCGCGTCAGACGCACGCCGTTGTGCTCCACCTGGCGCCGCCGCGCGTCGGTAAAGATCCGCGCGGTCAGATTCTGCACCCGCTTTTTGTCCCGGTAATCCAGAGAAACGGTTGCCGTTTCACATCCAAACCGGATCAGCTCGGACTCCTTCACCGCGCGGAAGCTCTTTCCCGAACCGGTCAGCCGGATCGCCTCCAGAAGATTGGTTTTCCCTTGGGCGTTGTCTCCCCACAGGACGTTGACCCCTTCGGAAAATATCACATCCGCTTCTTCAATGTTCCGGAAATTGAGGATCCGGACACGATCACAGATCATGGATTATTCCTTCATCCGGACGGGAAGCAGCATAAACAGCTCTTCCTCCGCGTCCGAAGCGGTATCGTCCTCCGCAGGCTCGATGTTGATGGAGGAAAGCGGAGAGGACATGGAGATCTTCACGCGGTCCGCACCCGAAGCCTGCACGCTGTCGATGAGGTAGCGGTTGTTGAACGCAATGACAAGATCGCCGCCCTCATGCTCGACCTCCAACTCCTCGTAGGTGCTTCCCATGGTGCTGACTGCGGAAATCTTGAGGCGGTCGCCCTCCAGATTGAGCTTGACGTAAGAGCGGAGGCTGCCCGCAATGCGCTCCTCGGTAACCAGCGCGGCGCGTTCCAGAGCGGAAACCAGCGCATCCTTGCCGACGCGGACGGTGATGGTATGATTCTTCAGAATGATACGGTCGTAATCAATGTATTCTCCGTCGATGAGGCGGGAGAAGAAGGTACGGTCCTCAAATTCCAGCACGATGTTTTTGCGGCTGACGTAAACGCGGACCTTGTCCTCGTCCTTATCGGAAAGCATTTTTTCGATTTCCGTGACCGTTTTGACGGGAATGTTGAAGGAGAAATTCAGCTCGGAGCCGTCGGTGTTCTTGTTTTCCAGATTGGTCCGGACGGCGCATTTTGCCAGCTTGAACGAATCGCACGCGACGGCAAGCATCCTGTTGCCTTCAATGCGGAAGTAACAGCCGTTGAGCACGGGGCGCTGATCGTTGACGCCGATTGCATGAGAGACCTTTCCGATCAGTTCTCCGAACGCCTTCTGACCGATGACAAAGCCCTTGTCGGTGAGCAGTCTCGGCAGGTCGGGGAAGTCGTGCGCGTCAAGCGCGATCATGCGGTAGGAGGAGGAACCGCTTTCGTTGACGATGGTAGCGGTTTTCTTATCGTCCACAGTGAGAGTGACCTCATCGCTGTCCATGACCCGCATGGTCTGGAGAAATTTCTGTGCGTTGATGATAAAGGAGCCTTCCTCCTCGACCCTGGTATTGACGACGATCCGGACGCCTTTTTCCAGATCAAACGTCGTCATGGTGACGGTATCGGGTGCCTTAGCCTCCATGAGGATACCTTCGGTTGCGGTGATGGTGGATTTGCCGGAGACTGCACACATAAGGGGTGCGATTTCGGTGCTGATTTTCTGTCTGTTGAAAATGATTTTCATATCGGAACTCCTTTCCCGCCGGAGGCGGGGGTTGATTTTTTATTTTTGGATTTTTTTATTTTTATGGAATGTTTTGATTTCTGCGGATTATTTGAAGTTTTTTGTTTTTGTTCCGCGGGGAAAAATTTAAGTTGGACACTCCGTGTTTTACTGATTATCTGCAAATATTTTTTGTTTTTGATTCGCAAGGGAAACGCTTAAATTGAACACTCCGTGTTCTGAGGATTTTTTGCAAATTTTTTGTTTTTGATTTACAGGGGGATTAAAGTTTTACTTGTGATTTTTTATAAGCAATAATTGTTTGTTTTTGCTCCGCAGGGGCGTCTTTTCCCGACGAAGGGAAAAGTCGCCGGAAAAGGTTCGCCCGTAGGGAGACTCTGTCTCCCTACGGGAGTACCCCGCCCGCCCCGACTGAGGGGAAGGTCGGGGCGGGAAATTGCGTTCGTCTCGCGGAATGGGGACGAACACGGAAACGCCCTCGCAAGTAGAAATGGGTACGTTGAAACAGAATGTTTGTTTCACTGAAAGCGTTCGTCTTTTATGGCGGGGGCGCGGGGTTTGTGTAGCCGGAATCGCTTGTTCTCTGCTCGCGGGGGCGGGAGAACAGGGTTCTCCCGGGAAGCGGGCGCGCGAGGATTGTTCCATGGAGATTTGATTGAATAGCACTCGCGCGAGTCGGGTGCCCCCTCCGTCGGCTCCGCCGACACCTCCCCCGACGGGGGAGGTAGTATCTATATGTCGGGCAGGTAACCCGGAAGTTGACGTAAAGAACAGCAAAATTTAAAGTTTCCCGCAGGATGTTCCGATGCCGGGGCGGAGCGGGTTCTCCCATTGAAGGTAAGCAAAAAGCGTTCGTTCCCCCGCCCGCGGGGCGGGCAGGACGCGTTCCGCGGGAGGTCTTTCGGGGGAAGTGCCGTATTCCCCCCGCAGGTTTTGCGTCAAGGGGACGGGTCGTGTCCCCCCGCCGCGGAACGCGTCGCCCGCCTTTGGGCGCCTCCGGCGCCCTCCCGCCGCGCTTTGCGCGGCTCCGCGGGCGGGAGCTTCCCCGGTTTTGCAGACTTCACCACGTGGGACTGCTCCGCCCCGGCTCCCGGAACTGTCCGTTCCCGGCTCCGCGCGGGTGCGATTCTCTGCATTACCACGATACAATCATCGTGCGCCACGCCTGCGGAAACTTTCGTTCCCGACCCGCGCGAGAGATACCCGAAAAATTTCTTCTGTCTATTCCCGCGCGCCTGACACAAGGATTCTTCCGCCTCCCACTCACCGGGAGAACTCGGTTCTCCCGCCCCCGCGTGCCGCGGTTAAGCGATTCCGGCTGTTCAAGCCCCGCGCTCCCCACCGTGAAACTCCCGTATCCGACCCGCGCGGGTGCCGCGCAATCATTTTCCACGATGCAATCCCCGCGCGATACTCGAAATAAGAGATAATCGTCTTCCGCTACACAAACGTCCTATTTCAACTTACCCATTCCCGCTTTTGTCGGCGTTTCCGCGCCCTTTCAAATTCCGCGAAATGAGCGCCGTTTCCCGCCCCGACTTTCCTACCCAGTCGGGGCGGGCAGAGGGTATTCCCGTAGGGAGACAGAGTCTCCCTCAGGGCGAACCTTTTCCGGCTACTTTTCCGTTCGCTCGGAAAAGTAGCCCCTGCGGAGCAAAAACAAACAATCATTACTTACAAAAGAACCACAAGAAAAACTTCAAAGCCCCTGCAAAACGAAAAAACAATAAATTATAGCAAATTATCCGCAGAACGCCGAGCGTTCAATTCAAACATCCCCATGCGCGGAGCGCAAACCCCCAACCCGGCTCGTGACGCCAAGTCACAAAATCCCGAAAATTCACCGGGCACCAGCACAATACATAACATAAACTTAAAAGTAATACTCATAGGTCCGGTGGATTTTGTGGAAAACTTTATGTCGTACCGGAAATTTCCTTGTGCGACAAGCAAATTTTCTTTTGTGTGGCAGTCTCTGTCATGAGGAAATGTCGTAGAAGAATCAATGCAAAAGCCAAGGACAATTTGTGGAAAAATCTTCTTTCCGCGATTTTGGCAGATTGTTTTGTGCCGAAAAAATCATCGGCTTGTGTTATATTGATCGCCAACCGGTAAAATTTCACGCTTTCCGACCGGGAACCTGTAAATAAACAGCGAAATTTTCTCAAAAATCCGGTGAAAACCGTTCCGGAAACACATTTATCCACATCTGCACCGCCCGTGGCAGGCTTTGTCAATCCACTTGTCAGACGCTTGTCGTACATGAAAAAACAGACAATGCGCCGTGAATACTGTCCGGTACGACAACCGTTTTTCCACAGGTTCTCTACAAGAAAAACGTAGGGCAGAGCAGTACCGGGCAAAGCGGTTTCCGGGGGACCGGAAAACCTCTCTTCCGGCGTCAGGCGCCGACAACCTCTTTTTTCATTGCCTCGTAATCGGCGGCAAACGCCTTATCCGTCCGGAGCTTGCGGTCAATGTTGTCAAGCGAATTGATGACCGTGGTGTGATCCCGTTCAAACATCTTGCCGATGGAATTCTGGGACATTTCGGTCACGTCATGAATCAGGTAAATGGCAACATGGCGGGCAAACGCGATTTCCTTGGAACGTTTTTTCCCGATCATGTCCTCTTTGGTCACATGGTACTTGCGGGTTACGGCGGCAAAAATTTTGTTGACCGTCACGCCAAGCGGCTCCGCGCCGCCGAGGAGTTCGGAAATGCAGCCGCGCGCCATATCCATGGTGATCTCTCTGCCGAGAAAATAAAATGCGGCGAGCTTTTTGATGGCGCCTTCCAGCTGGCGGATGTTGGAGCGGAGATTTTCCGCGAGGTAAACAAGAATCTCGTCATTGATCGGAATATTGACCTGCTCCGCTTTTTTCTTGATGATCGCCATGCGGAGTTCCAGATCCGGAGGCTGAATGTCCGCAAGCAGGCCCCATTCAAACCGGGATTCCAGACGCTTTTCAAGGGTCTGGATCTCGCGGGGCGGCTTATCCGACGCGAGAATGATCTGTTTTTTTGCTTCGTAAAGCGCGTTGAAGGTGTGGAAGAATTCCTCCTGTGTTGCGACTTTTCCGGCAATGAACTGAATATCGTCGATGAGCAGGACATCGCAGGAGCGGTACTTGTCCCGGAACTCCTTCATGTTCTGACGCGAAATGCAGTCGATCATTTCATTGGTGAAATCTTCGCCCTTGACGTAATTGATCCGGATGCCTGCGTACTTTTGGCGGAGCGCGTTCATAATCGCGTAAAGCAGGTGGGTTTTTCCGATACCGGAGGGACCGTACAGAAACAGCGGGTTGTAATCCCTTGCCGGTTTGTCCACCACGGCGATGCAGGCAGCGTGCGCAAACTTGTTGGAGGAACCGACGATGAAGTTATCGAAGGTATATTCAAACGTAAAATCGGGGAGACCGACCGGTCCGTCCGCGGAATTCTGTGGGTCAAAGGTCTTTTGGGGAGCGGGTTCCGGCTTCTTTTCCGGGGTGGAAGACTCGTCCGCAGTATGACCGAACGCGTCGCGCGTGAGCTGACGCTTGAGTTTTTCCACGTCCGCGGGAGCGCCGGTATCGACCAGATTGACCGTGACAGAGAAGCCGAGCAGGGAAGAGAAGGTATCGTCCAGTACTTTCTGGTAGCGTTCCTTGAGGATGCGGTATGTAAACTGAGAGGCAATCTCCAGAGTGACGGTGGAGGTATCGTTATCAAAGGAGGTCAGGGTTGCGCGGTCGAGCAGGACGGAGGTGGAATCCGAGCCGTACTTTTTGCGGAATTCTTCTCTGACCAGGTTCATGATTGCTTCTTCGTTGGTGGGCATGAAGGTGGTGACTCCTTTCGGGAGATTGGATGACGTATATATAATAAATATAATATATTATAACATATTATAAAGCGTTTTTCAAGGGTTTCCTGACGCTTTTGCGTCGGTGTAGGGGGATTTCATAAAATTTACAAAATGTTAAAATGTGGATGGCGTAAATAGGAAATTGTTTGATTTTTTTCCGCAGGAAACTTTGGAGTTTTTCTTACGATTCTTCGGAATCGATCATTTTTAGTTTTGCGCTCCCCGCGGGGGTCCGCATAAAAAAAGAACACCCCCGCCGGGAGGCGTTCTTTTCCTTTTTCTTTTTTCATTTTCCGACGCAGAACCGCGAGAAAATGTCCGCGACCACGTCCTCGGATACCGCTCTGCCGTCCAGCTCCGAAAGCGCCGACATCGCGTTTTCCAGATCGTCACACGAAAGATCGACCGGGTATCCGCCGTCGATGGAACGCTGCGCCGCCCCGACCGCGTCACGCGCCCGGAGAATTGCCGCGTACTGCCGGGCACCGAGCACAATCGCGTCGGTGGCAGGGTCAAGCGAGCCGTCCAGAAACAGGTTTTCTACCGTCTTTGTCAGTTCCGGCAACCCGCTTCCGGTTCTTGCCGAAAGCCGGATGATCGCCGCCGGAGGGCAGTCTCCGAAGGCGGAACGCAGACGCGCCTCGTCCGTCACGACGGGCAGATCGCATTTGTTCAGAACCGCGATGACCGGAATGTCCGGAAACTCTGCAAAAAGCCGTCTGATCAGCGAAAAATCATCCTCCGAGAGCGCGACCGACGCGTCAAATACCGCGAGAAGCAGCCCCGCCTCCTCTGACGCGCGGAGCGCACGTTCCACGCCGATCCGTTCCACGGCGTCCGATGTTTCGCGGATTCCCGCCGTGTCGGACAGGCGCAGAGTAACCTTTCCGAGCGCCAGCGTTTCGGTCAGAACGTCCCGCGTCGTTCCCGCAATGTCGGTGACGATCGCCGCGTCGCGCCCGGAAAGCAGGTTGTAAAGCGAGCTTTTGCCTGCGTTGACCCGTCCGAGCAGTACTGTCGGAATCCCTTCCATGATCGCCCTTCCGGTTTTCCAGGTGTCCGCAAGGGCACCGAGGCGGTCAAAAATGCTTCTGACGGCGTTAGCCATATCCTCGCGGCTCATTTCGGCAAGGTCCTCGTCCGGGTAATCAATGCAGGCAAACACGGAGGAAAGGACGTGCGTCAGGTCGCGGTAAATTTCCGCGGTTTTGTTGCCGAGAATTCCTTTCATGCCGGTATGCGCAAGGCGGAGCTGTTCTCCGGTCTTTGCGTCGAGCAGGGAACCCAGCGCCTCGGCGGCGTCAAGCCCCATTTTGCCGTTCAGAAAGGCGCGGCGGGTAAATTCCCCGGGGAGCGCCTGTCGTGCACCTGACGCAAGCACAGCGGCAAGTACGTGGGAGGTGACCAGCACGCCGCCGTGGCAGGAAATTTCGGCGGTATCCTCACCGGTGAAGGAATGCGGGGCGCGGAAGATGGTACAAAGCCCGGTGTCGATCTCCTCGCCGATGGAGACAGACGTGTCCGCGCCGGGAAATTTGCACGTTTTTGCGGCAGACTCCGCGCTTGCGTTCTGGAAATCCGTGGCGGTACCGTCCGGGGTTACCGCTTCGGTGATATGCTCTTGGTTGTCCGCCTCCGGAAGGGGCAATGACGCTTCATCCGTTCCGGGAACGGGCATCCGGATGCTTCCGAATACGGAGGTACGGTCTTTTATATCCGCAAGCGGGCGGCGGTTGGCAGGGAAAAACACGCTGGCGGCAATGTCGATCGCGCCGTCACCGGAGATACGGATGAGGGCGACGCCGCCCTTGCCGTAAGGGGTACTGATCGCGGCGATGGGTTCCATAGGGACTCCTTTCTTTTTTGGTGCGCCTTCCGGCGGGGGGAGGGATTTAAGTTGAACACTCCGTGTTTTACGGATTTAT
>CAKSZH010000008.1 GCA_934525675.1 uncultured Eubacteriales bacterium | reverse complement strand
ATCTCGTTCAATGTGGGATGGAATTTGCAGGAAGCCATGGCGACCAGAATCAAAACCAATCCCGTCCGGCTCATCGGGGGCGAAAACTACACACTGACAGCCGACGACCTGACGCATTTTATCACCACGCGGAACGCATGGGAGGGATATATCTTTGCCTATGACGAGGAAACCACCGGAATCGTCATGCGGCTTGAACACTACCACTGCGTCTGCGGCGGGAATACCGCTGTCGGCGACCACACGTCGCACACCGACATGGGTTTTGCGCCGTGGACCGGAACCGACGACCTTCCCTGCAATTACAACAGCGTTATTTACTCCTCGATCAAAGACGGTCATTGGTACCTGACGGACGACGTAACGCTTGACAAGGAGTACAACGGCTCTTTCTCGGGCTGTGTGCGTCTCTGCCTGCACGGGAAAACGATCACGCTGACGGAAAACGCCTGCATGAGGATCACCAGGGGCGAACTCATCATCACCGACTGCACGGGACAGGGTAAGATCGTCTTCCCGAAGGACGGCATCTCGGTTGAAAAAAAATATCAGGCCGGCAAGCTCACGCTCTTCGGAGGCACGATCCGGGGCAGCGCCAACGGAGATTCCGACCGGACCGGCATCCGGGTCATGAACGGCGCGGAATTTCTCATGTACGGCGGCGTTATTGAAAAATTCGGACACGGCGTCGGTGCGGAAGGCGCATTCACCATGTACGGCGGGACCATCCGCGACTGCCACGTGATCGGAAACGGCGGCGGCGTTCTGGTAAGTACCGGCGGCGCCTTCCTCATGAAGGACGGCAGCATCGAAAATTGCTCTGCATGGAACGGCGGCGGCATCTGCATGGACGGCGGCACGCTGACCCTGACGGGCGGTACGATTTCGGATTGCTCCGCAATCACAACGGGCGGCGGCATTGTGGCGTTCGACTTTACCGCCTTTGAACTGGGCGGAACCGTGATCCGCAATTGTGAAGCGTGGCAGGACGGCGGAATCTGCTTACAGTCTTCCTCGGCGCAAGCCGTGATGACCGGCGGACAGATCACCGGATGCCGGAGCACCGACCCGAGAAGCCATGCTCTCTGCCTCGGCGAAAACGTGGAGTTCCGGGCACTTGGCGGCAGGATCGAAGGCACCGTCTGTACGGCGGATGGTACAAAGATCACCGGCTCCGCTGCCGGCACGGTCTTTACAGATGCGGTCTACCGATACTTCAATGCGGGAGCCTTCAACAGTCTCCGGTTTGAGGGGAACGGCAGAATCGTTTACGAATACCGCGTGTTCTATTCCTCTGAAAGCGGTATTCTCCTTTACATCAACAACGAAAACGCAAACGACGTATACGGCGACGGCGCGGTGTCCTATGACGACACGACCAAAACGCTGACGCTGAACGGCGCAACCCTGACCGGGAAACAGACACTCGGTACGACGGACCTCTCCGACACCCTGACCGTGGTACTCATCGGAAACAACGTTTTTGAAAACGACAAACGCGGGATCAGCCACACGGGGGGCAACCTTCTCATCAAAGGGACCGGGGCTCTGCGCGCCGGTTGGCTGGAAAACAAAAACGACATCATTATCGAGGGCGGCAACCTCCTGCTCGACAGCCGGGGGACGGCTTCCGGTGCTCTGGGAACTTCCGACAACCGGCTGATCGTGAAGGGTGGTACGCTGATTCTGATCGGCGACCCCTCCGCACTGTACGAAAACAGCGCACATACCGTCATTGCCGACCTGCTCCCCGGTATGCGGATGCTCGCGGGCAATGCCGCGGACGGTTCCGATGCGACGGAGATCAGCGACGACACCTACAAAGACAAGGCGTACCTCTGCTTCGAGGCACGGACCTATCGCGTCATCTTTTCCCCCGGCGACAACGGAGCGGGAGACGCTTCGACGGGCATCAAGGACTACGACACCGCCCTGACGCTTCCCGGCGCGCTCTTTACCCGCATGGGGTACACGCAGACCGGTTGGAGAAATGCCGACGGCACCAAAACCTACCCGCTCGGCGGGACCTACACAGACAACGCGGAAATGACGCTCTATCCGGTCTGGACACCGAACCGCTACACCATCACCTTTGACACCGACGGCGGAAGCACGACAGATTCCATCACCGGGGACTACGGCTCGGCGGTCAAAGCCCCCGCAAATCCCACGAAAACCGGTTACCTCTTCGCGGGCTGGGACGTTGAAATTCCCGCGACCATGCCCGCCGGAAACCTGACGATCACTGCAAAATGGACGCTCTGCGACCACTCCGGCAACAGAAACATGCCCTCCTGTACAAAAGACATCGTCTGTTCGGAATGCGCGGGAAGCATTGCGGCAAAGGGTCACGATCTTCTGCCGGGGTTCTCCCACGATGAGCATTCCCACTGGCAAACCTGCCGGAACTGTACAGCAAAGCTGAATGAAACCCCGCACTCCGGTACCGACGACGGCGACTGCACGACGGCGGTGATCTGCGAATGCGGATTCATCCTGACCGAAGCCAAAGCCGCTCATTCCTTTGACGCCTGGCAGTCGGACGGAAACGGAACGCATACCCGTCGCTGTACCGAGGACGGCTGCACCGCGGGGACCGAGACCGAACATTGTTCCGGCGGGACAGCCACCTGCCACGGAAAAGCCGTCTGCGAGGTCTGCGACGGCGAATACGGCGATTTTGACGGACACACCCACACGGGCGGCACCGTCATCTTAAAGAAAATACCTGCAACCTGCACGGAGGGCGGATATTCCGGCGACCTGCACTGCATCGGATGCGGCGGATTTTTGTCGGGCGGCAGTGCGACCGTTCCCGCAGGACACCGGGGCGGAAAGGCTACCTGCACGTCCCCTGCGGAATGCGCGGTCTGCCATGAAAAATACGGAGAAACCGATCCCCACAACCATGCGGGCGGCACGGAAACAAAGAACGCCGCAGACGCCACCTGTACGGATGACGGTTACACGGGCGACCGCTACTGCCGCGGGTGCGGCGAAAAACTCTCTGACGGCGAGGTCATCGCCAAGAAGGGTCACCGCGGCGGAAAAGCTACCTGCACGTCCCCCGCAGAATGCACGGTCTGCCATGAAAAATACGGGGAAACCGATCCCCACCGCCACGCGGGCGGCACGGAAACAAAGGACGCCGTCTCCGCCACCTGTACGGGCGACGGTTACACGGGCGACCGCTACTGCCGCGGGTGCGGCGAAAAGATTTCCGACGGTACCGTGATTCCGAAGAAGGGTCACAGGGGCGGAAGGGCAACCTGCTCGACCCCCGCAAAATGTACCGTCTGCCACGAAACGTACGGGGAGACCGATCCACACAATCATGAAGCCCTGCGCCGGATCGGCGAAGTTCCGGCAACGGCGGCTTCCGAGGGCAACACGGAATATTTCCACTGCTCTGCCTGCTCCGGTTACTTCCGTGACCGGGACGCAACGGCGGCAATCACGCTTGATGACACCGTTATTCCGAAGCTCACGCCCCGGATCACCGAAGGAAACGGCAGCAAGTGGACCAAGAGCAGCACCGACGGACTTTCCTTCCGTTCCGACGCGGCATTTGACGACTTCGGGGAGGTCCTCGTGGACGGAAAAGTACTTGCCGCCGGGGACTATGACACCCGCGACGGAAGTATTCTCGCCGTCCTGCATCCGGAATTTCTGGAAACACTCGCGGCGGGAACCCACACCCTGACCATCCGCTCCGGGAGTGGAGACGCGACGGCGGACTTCACGGTGCTCACCGTGCCGACGAACCATACGTGGGTTGTCGTGCTCGCGGTCGCTCTGGTGCTGGTTGCCGGGACGGCGGTCACTGCGGTTCTCCTTCGCAGAAGGAAAACACCCCGATAAACCCGTGCCGTAAGGCACAGTAAAACACGGACCCTCCGTATTTTTGTACGGAGGGTCCGTGTTTGCCGTGGGCAAAGGGGACAAGAGAAAACCGATCAGGCATCCCGCCGTTCCAGGGTCACCGACGCTTCGATATTGATCTGTCCGTCTTCCCGGAGCGTCCGGAACCAGTACCGGTCCGGGTCCTCCGTGTCGCGGGCAGAGAAAATCCGGAGCGTTGCGCCCGCCGCGGCTTCGTGCAGGAACGAAATCGCCATTCCCCTGACGCGGAACGCCGAAAGATCGGGCAGAAAGTCACACAGCATATCGGGGTACCGGGTATTGTTCATGTGCCGGTTGAAATCCCGGTCGGAGTACCACACCGTGCGCCCTCCGACCTCCGACAGCGCCGCATCCTGCGGAATACGGAAGCGGAGCGGGACGGGGCAATCGAGCATCGGTTCCGCACCGAGATCCACCGGGCAGTCGGAAACACGGATCATTTCATGGGTATCCGTCCTTGCCAGCGCCCACGTCGAGGTCGCGCAGGCGACCTGCTCCCCGCCGCGCGTCACCCGGAAACAGCGTCCGTATGACACCCCGCGGCTCTCCGCCGCGAAGGTTTCCACGCGGATCTCTTCATACGCGTGAACGGGACGGTCAAAAGACAAGGCAATCCGGCTGAGCAGAAAGCCCATGTGGTCGTCCCTGTGCATCTCGTTGAGCGGGTGCCCCGCGGCGAGGAACTGCAGATTGCAGGTCTCCTGCATATATTCCAGCATCCGCGCGGGGCGCACCTCATTTTCATCGTCGGTATCGTGCCAACGGACGGTATATGTTTCTCCGTAAATCATAGCAGTCAAAACCTCCTCTGCCAACGGTTTCCCCGCGGCGGTTCTTCCCTGATTGTAACACAAAACGGGGGATCGGTCAAGCGGCTTTTCCACCCGGCAGACAGTTGCCGCCGTGCGTCGGCGCACGGCGGCTTTTCCGGTATTGATTCCACTGTGTTTCTTCCGGCATTCGGTTGACCGTTCCCATCGTTGCCCGCTCAACCTTTCGTCTCCTCCGGCACCCGGTCAGCGCCCGACTGTTCCGATATGCGGTCACCGTATTGTCCCCCGTCCGCCGGATAACCGCCCGTCTTTTCCGTTGCCCGGCTTACTGTTTTGTCTCTTCCGATGTCACGGAAACACTCTGCATCACGGGAGCCGGGGAAGCAACCGCAACCGTGTGGATACCGGCGGCGTTCATCGTCCCTCCATGCGTCGTGTCCGTGGGAAGCCCGTTCCCGGGGCGCGGGGAAGAACCCGCTGTGTCGCTCCGCTCGTACACAGCGCCCGTTGTTCCGGTTACGCCCTGCGGATGGATTGAAGAAATCACCGTCGTTCCGTCCCCGCCGTGCGAAGCGACGGCTCCGGTGTGCGGGAATCCCGCTGGATACGCCGGGGGAACAGCCGGCACCTCCGTCTCCGGCAGTTTTGCCGCTGCCGCAGGCATCTGCGGAAGCGGATGGGAAACCGCCACACGCGGGTGCTGATACGGGTCGTCCAGCCCGCAGCTGACCGCAAGCGCGGAGTTGACCTCCCGCATGACCTGTTCGTCCAGATGTCCCATTTTCTCTTTGAGGCGGCGTTTGTCCAGCGTCCGGATCTGTTCTAAGAGGATCACGGAATCCCTTGCAAGTCCGACGCGGTCGGCATAAACGTCAATGTGCGTGGGCAGTTTGGTTTTTCCCATACGCGATGTAATGGCGGCGGCGATAACGGTCGGGCTGTATCGGTTGCCGATGTCGTTCTGTATGATGAGCACGGGGCGAAGACCTCCCTGCTCCGAGCCGACGACCGGGCTTAAGTCGGCGTAATAGATGTCTCCTCGTTTGATGAGCATTTCTCTGTCCCCTTTCTTTGCTTCCGTACCCATATTTTTGCCGGATCAGTACGGCAGTTAAACAGCCTTCCCCGAAAAAACGTACAGGAAATTCATTCCGGAGGGCGGGACGGCTGTCTGCGGCATTCACAGTATATGAAAGAAAGCGGAATTTTGTCGAAACAAAAACGAACCGCGGCACAATGTGCCGCGGTTCGCTTTGACGGTTCATCAAGCCGGTTGCCGGAATCACACAGGACCTGTCATAAAAGACCGTCCTTTGTGATCTGTCACGCGGGAAGCTTCACTCGTGCTCCCGGATCCACTCGTCTGCCTTAGCCTTCGCCATGCGCTTGATGTCCTCGGTGGGATGGATCGACGCTTCCCCGCCGTTGACGTACAGGAAATAGTTGCCCTTTTCGGTCATATAGAGGCTTTCCTCATATCCCGCGGGATCGCCGAACTCTCCCGACACGGTCTTTTTGACCAGCGTGGCGGTATCGGTATCGTATTCTACCCTGCAAATGGTTTTTTTCATATGCTCATCTCCTTTGCCAAGACGATTTTGATAATTTGATTATACTACGTTCCGGCGGGAATGTCAAGTTTTCCTTTGTACGAATTGTGTAAAAAGGATAGTGAATTTTTGTCAAAAAGTCACACACATCACGGAAAACCGCACCGGTTCGTCCGTTCCGGACGGCATCCGACACGGCGGCATTGTCTTTTTATACAGAAAAATCATTCAATCTTTGGTGCTGCTTGACAAAAATATCCCGACATGATATGATAAATATATAAATATTATCTATCTGGAGTTACATATGAAAGTCATTCGTACACTTACCCTGTTGCTTGCCAGCCTGCTCCTTCTGAGCGCCTGTTCTTTCTGGCAGGAACCGGGCGAAGAGACCTTCACCAAAGCCGGCACTGCGGAATCCGATCCCTCTTCGGAAACCAACGATCCCCCGGGAGAAAACGACTCCGAATCGCAATCCGAGTCATGGACGGGGTTGCCCGTCGTGGATCCGCCGGAACAGCAGCACACGATTGTGGAGGATCTTTCTCATATCTCCGGAGTCATCGCCGTCGAAGGCATTGCCGGGCTCACGGTCAGCGGGTACAAGGCTTATCAGATGCTGTACGAAACGCCGTATAAGTCCCTGACCGGTCAGATGGCAACCCTGCAGATCGCTGCGGACATCATTCTTCCCGTCGACTATGAGGATACTGAGTACCCGATCATTCTGTATTTTGCGGATCGGGTGACCAAAGCGGACTATATTCCGGAAGTCAACAAGCTGTGCGAGACCTTCTGCAAAGAGAACGCCATTGTGATCCGCATTTATGCAAGAGGACAGGGCAACAGCAAGGGCGCCTCCAAGGCATGGGGCGGGGATTTCGCGGACGTTACGAATCTGCTGAACATTCTGGATCATTCCCTGTTCTTGAAGAATCTGCCCGTTTATGCGGTCGGCTCCGGTGTCGGTTCCATCGCGGTGCTCCGGCTTGCGGCGACTGATACCGGCAACCGCGTCCGCGGCTGTGCCGTGACCAATCCCATCGCCGATCTCAAGGCATACATCGATTCGGTGGATGAAGACACCGCCGCTTACATGATGCAATTGATCCGCCAGGCAAGCTACGATAAAAAACCGGAGGAATACCATCTGCGCTCCGCCGTTTCGTTTGCACAGGAGCTTCGCGTTCCTCTGCTGATGATCGACAGTGCAGTCGCGCCTGCCCCGTATCCGGCACAGACCGGGCTTCTGACTGTAAAGCTGACGGAACTCGGCAAAACGTATCAGACGGTCACCGTGCCGTCGGACACCGCCAATTTCTTCGGCGGCGACATCGTCACGGCGCTGTTTGACTGGATCCGGAATCTGCAATAATGTCTCCGACGTATTAAAATCCCGCCCCGTCAGCCGTTTGGCTGACGGGGCGGGAACTGTTTTCGGGGGCTGTACCGGGAAAACCGGCTCCGGAATTTATCCGGCGGGCGTATTCTCCGGTCCGGTCAGGAAATCCGCAAGGGTAATGCTGTCGAAATAGCCGTTGACCAGTTTGCTGAAATTCCGCCACATGGGGAGGGTTTTGCAGTCGGCGGAACGCTTGCAGGAATTGGGGCAGGTATCCAGGCACGCGACCGGGGAAAGCGGACCCTCCGCAAGGCGCAGAATACTCCCGACCGTGTATTCCTCCGGCTTTCGGGTGAGTCTGTATCCGCCGCCCTTTCCCCGCACACCGTCAAGAAAGCCCGCGCGGGACAGCGCCACCACAATGCTCTCCAGATACTTGACCGATATCTCCTGCCGCTCCGCGATCTCCTTGAGCGCGACGTACTGCCCGTCATCATGCTCCGCAAGGTCGATCATGACCCGGAGCGCGTATCTTCCCTTGGTGGAAATTTTCATAGTCTCTCCTTCTCAGATGCCTGGCGGGCGTACTTCCCCCTCTGCAATGTGCCGGACGGAACACTTGCCGCTTCCGTCTGCGTCTATAATCCTATTATACCACAAGGTTGATTGGTTTTCAAGAGCTTTCGGAAAATTTGCGGGACAGAAGGACGGCAGCCGGAGGGATGCCCGAGATATGCGGTTACCCCGTTCTTCAACGGTTGCGCGGAACATCCGGGGATGGGCTCAGAAGTTCCGCCGGTCCCCGAAAAGAAACGCCCCCGCCCGACCGTTTCCGGCCGGGCGGGGAAATTGAGCAGGGGAGCCTTCCGGCTCTCCTGCTACAAACGTTTCTGTTAATCCTCCTGCCGGTCCTCGCCGTTCTGCTTCTGCTTTTCCGCACGGAGAAGAGATGCGTAGAACATCAGATATCGCACCAAGGTAAACAGAATGGCAGCCGCGCAGATTGCGAGCAGTACGGGTCCCACCCACTCCGGCATCCGCGGAAACACAAACAGAGCAAGCATCGCGCAGTACAGCACCACCGTCGTCGCTTTTCCGTACCACTTGGCGCTGTTGATGGTATCGGTCTTTTTCAGAACGACGGAACCGACCACCACCATGATGATCTCCTTGCCCGCAAACAGGGCAAGGAGGGCAATGAGAATGTGCAGAAAACCGGGATTCTCCCGTACAAACAACGCTTCATACCCGAGGCAGACGATCATGGACATCTGTGTGAGCTTGTCCGCCACCGGATCAAGGAATTTGCCGAGATCGGAGACCATGTGATAAGTACGGGCGACCCAACCGTCCACAATGTCCGTCGCCGTGGAAAAGAGAATCACTCCCGCCGCGGCAATGTGCCAGTTCTTTGCGCAGTACATCCATACGATCACCGGGATCAGAAGCAGCCGCAAAAGCGAAAGCGCATTCGGTACAGTCAGAATGTCCTTCTTTGTCAGCCGTTTTGTAACCTTATTGCTCATTCACACCCTCCATACGTCATCCCGATTACAGGACCGGGCGGCAGTATACTCCGGTCATGGATACGCACCTGTTGTTTATAGTATATCACGGTTGTCTTTATTTGTCAAATTATTCCGAAGCAACTCCTGCTCGTTGCCGTCTGTCGATTGGCTGTCACCGTTTGCCGTGCTCCTCACAGAAAACGGCTCCCGCAAAGGGGGCGGGAACCGTCAGAAATCACTTGAGCGCCGCCTTGATCGCGGACTCCGTCTCGGCGCTGTGACCGCGCAGGATCACATAATAGACGTACTGCCCGACCGAGCCGAACTTTGCCTCGTCCAAAGCGCCCGTATCAAACGGGTAACGCTCATTTTCCGCAAGCAGATTGTCGCGCCGTGCGCGGAGGTAGGACAGAAACTCAGTCGTATCCGCGTCCTTTGCAAGGCGGAAAACGCCGATCTCGGTGTCGGAAGCGTTGTCGGAGGTATCCAGATAAACGACATATTCCTCCACCTTTGAAAAATCCGCCGCCTTGCCGTCCTTGTAATACAGGTCGAAGATCTGCATTTCGTCCAGCGGTGCGGAATTCTTTTCATATACTTTTCCCCCGGTAAGCGAATAGGACGAAACAAACCCGTTCACAAGCCCGGAGAGGTCGACCGTCTTTCCGCTGTCCTTGTCGGAAGAACAGGCAAACAGCGACATTGCGCCCGCAACGCAAAGGAGCGCAAGCAATACACCAAGAACACGTTTCATTTGAAAATTCCTTTCTTTCCCGGGACTCTTTTCAGAACACCTTACGGTACAGCGCCATGACCTCCCCTGCAGTCGGCACGCGGGGATTGGTCGCCGTGCAGGCATCGGCAAGCGCAGCGTTTGCCATGGTTCCGATGCGGGCGAGATAGTCCGCCTCACCGACGGTTCCGGTTCCGCTCACGCGAAGCGGGATCCCCATCTCCTGATTCAGAAAACGGATATATCCGGCAAGCGCACGGATAGTGGTTGCTTCATCGTTCTGGGCAAGTCCCAGGATGCGTGCAAGATTGCAGTATTTCCTGACACAGGGCGAATATTCCCCTGCCGGCACCTCGCGCGGGCCGATTGCCGCGTTGTATTCCACGATGTTGGGGAGCAAAATGGCATTGGCACGTCCGTGCGGGATATGGAACTGTGCACCGAGCTGGTGTGCCATGCCGTGGTTCAGTCCGAGAGAGACCGCATTGAAGGCAAGTCCCGCAAGGCAGGCTGCCGTGTGCATTTTTTCTCTTGCTTCGGTATCCTCCGCGTTCGCCTGGGACCGGAGCAGGTACTGCCCGACAAGCGACACCGCCTTTTCCGCAAGCGCGTCCGAAAAATCGTTCGCCGCGGTGCTGACGTATGCCTCCATCGCATGGGTCAGAACGTCCATCCCTGTATCCGCCGTCACGCCGGCGGGAACGCTTTTCACCATTTCCACATCAAGAATCGCCTCGTCCGGAACCATGTCCGGCGCGACCAGCGGATACTTGACACCCTTTTCCCGGTCGGTCACGACCGCAAAGGAGGTGACCTCGCTGCCCGTTCCGCTCGTGGTCGGGATGGCAATCAGGCTCGGCTTGCAGGTCTCGTCCACCCGCTGTGCAGACTTGCGGACCGCCTTGGCAAGGTCAATCGCCGAACCTCCGCCGACCGCGACGATGCAGTCCGGGCGGGATTTCAGAAGAACCGCGATACCGCTTGCCACCTTTTCCACCGGAGGATCCGGCACAACGTCGGTATCCACTTCATACCGGATCCCCGCGCGCTCCAGCCGATCGGTCACCTGGCGGATCAGTCCGCTTTTTGCGACAAACGGATCTGTGAAGATCAGCACCTTCCTGTACGGAAGTGCCGCCAGACGCTCCAGGGCGCCCTCGCCGAAGTAAATATTTGTGCTCACCGCAAATTCTTTCATCATGTATTCTTTCCCGTTTCTGTCAGTTTATCCGGAAAATCCTGCCGCAGGGCAATTCCGTAGCATTTCCGGATTTCCCCGCGCCAATATTCAGCCACGCAGGTACGGGCTGCTCTGTCCGCGGCGCGTCGCTCCGTGAGCGGTGCCCGCCGTCAGGCTCCGCGCGGACTCCGTCCGCACATCGCCGCCGGATCCCGCTCCCGCACACTCCGCGCCTACTTGAAATCATTGTACCATATTCCGGGCGGAAATTCCATAGGAATCCGAAAATTCTTGACTTTTTTCTCACACGATGTTATACTGAAATTACTGAAATACTGTGAGGTCTCTATGAAAATCGGTTTTGTTTCCCTCGGTTGCCCCAAGAACCAGCTGGATACCGAGGTCATGCTTCACGAGGTCGTCGAGGCGGGATACGAAATCACCCCCGAGGACACCGAAGCGGATGTCATCATCATCAATACCTGCGCCTTCATCGAAAGCGCGAAAAAAGAATCCATAGACAACATTCTCGACGTCGCATGGCTCAAAAAGCACGGACACCTGAAGGCAATCATCGTTACCGGATGCCTGGCGGAACGCTACCGCGAGGAAGTCCTCTCCGAATTCCCCGAGGTGGACGCGGTGCTCGGCGTCGGCGGTCTGCACCACATCGTGGACGCTGTCAGGGCAGCTACCGCCCCCAAGGGAAAAGCCAAGGCACGCTACGCCTGCTTTGACGACAAGGATACCGTCCCGCTCGGCGGCGACCGCGTACTCACCACCCCCGAATATGCCGCGTACCTCAAGATCGCGGAGGGGTGCGACAACCGCTGTGCCTACTGCGCCATTCCCTACATCCGCGGCAGATTCCGCAGCCGCCCCATGGAGGACCTTGTTGCCGAAGCAAAGCAGCTGGAAGAACTCGGCGTAAAAGAACTGACCATCATCGCGCAGGACATCACCCGCTACGGAAAAGACCTCTACGGCAAGTACTCGCTTGCGGAGCTTCTGCATAGGATTACCGAGGAGACAAACATCCCGTGGATCCGCCTGCTCTACTGCTACCCCGATAAGATCACCGACGAGCTGATTCGGGAGATCCGCGACAACCCGCGCATTCTCAAGTACATCGACCTGCCGCTCCAGCACATAAGCGATCATATGCTCCGCGCCATGAACCGTCACGGCGACGGGAAGATGGTCCGGGACGTTGTGAAAAAGCTGCGGGCGGAAATTCCCGGTCTCGTGCTTCGCACCACCTTCATCACCGGCTTCCCCGGAGAGACAGAGGAGGATTTCAACGAGCTGTGCGAATTCGTAAAGGAAACCGAATTCGAACACGCGGGTGTGTTCCCGTACTCCCGCGAGGAGGGTACCCCCGCCTACGACTTCCCCGATCAGATCGACGAGCAGGTCAAGCAGGACCGTGCCGACGCAATCATGAAAATCCAGATGGAGATCAACGGGCGGCAGAACGAGAAAAAAATCGGCACCGTTGTCCGTGTCCTCACCGAAGGCTTTGACGCGGCGGCGGATACCCACTTCGGCAGAAGTGCCGCGGACGCGCCGGACATTGACGGGAAGGTATACTTCAAAGCGCCGGAAGGCGTGCGCGTTGCCGAAGGTTCCTTCGTGGACGTCAAGGTGCGCGAGGCGGTCGATTACGATCTGTACGGATTTGCCGTATCGAGTTCCATCCGAGAGGAGGAAAACAAATGAATCTTCCGAACAAGCTGACGGTGCTCCGGATCCTTCTGGTCCCGGTGTTCATCGTCGTCATGATGGTCTGGCGGACCGAGGCATGGGCGGCGATCGTCGGGTGCGTGATCTTCACCGCCGCGTCCTTAACCGACCTGTTTGACGGGAAGATCGCCCGCAAACGCGGTCTCATTACGGATTTCGGAAAGTTTCTCGACCCGCTCGCAGACAAATTCATGGTCATCGCCGCACTGCTCTGCATCATTTACAGAACCGACGCGCCGGTGTTCCGCACGGTACTCTTTATTGTCACCATGCTGGTCATCTTCCGCGAGCTTGCCGTCACCTCCATCCGCCTGGTCGCTTCGTCCTCCTCGGCGCATGTGGTGATCGCGGCAAACAAACTCGGAAAATTCAAGACCGGAACCCAGGTCACCTGCATCATCACCATGCTGGTCGAGCCGTTTATTCCCTTTCTCAATCAGTACCTGATCCTGTCCTACGCAACGCTTGCCTGCGCCGCCGTCATGACGGTCTGGTCGGGGATCAATTACATGGTGTCGTACTGGAAATTCCTTGACCCGGAGAAATGATTGTCCAAAATTCCGGCGGCGGTTTTATGATTCATACAGCAAAATACCTGCGGAGAGAGATTTCTCCGCAGGTTTTTTGTTTCGGACCGGTATGGAAATCATCAAAGGCGGGAACGGCACGCCAATCGACGGATTGACCGCCGGAATTCCGACACGTCCCCCCGCTTTTTTCAGGTAAACAGATCCTTGTCGAATTCCCCGCCGTAGGGGAAAACGGTCAGCGTTCCGCTCTGCGTCAACGTTGCGAGAAACACGTCCTTTACCTGGGAATACTGCTGCTTTTTCAATGCCTCGCGGAGCCAGTTCTCCTCTTTCCCCATTGTTTTGAGATTTTCCTTCATGATCTTGCCGTCAAGTACCACCGCCGCAGGAAGCTCGTCTTCGGGAAGCGTCAGGTTCATGTCTTTTGCCGTTACCGGGCGGTCGGCGCTCTTCGGGAACACCGAAAGACTTCCGTTTTCCTCCAGGATCGCCGTGGAAACCGCAGACAGGTCAAAATACCCCGCCGCGCGGCAGAGCGTCTGGAATTCGCCGAGATCGAGCTTTCCCCGCCGGAAGTTCTTTTCAAACAGCTTCCCGTGGTCCAGGAGTACCAGCGGCGTTCCGGATATAAAGCGGCGGACACGGATGAAACGGTCGGTCAGGAAGGAACCGAGCAGCGTCAGGGCGCCGAACACGGTGAGCGCCACCAAATGCTCCGCCCAGTCCTCCGGGTTGGTCGCAAGATTCGCCGCGATCGAACCGATGGAAATGCCGTTGACGTAATCAAACGGCGAGAGCTGGGACAATTGTCTGTACCCAAGGATCTTGGTAATCAAAAACAGGTATGCGACGGCAAGCACCGACGAAAGAAACACCCACAAAAGATTCAGCAAGTCCGGCATTGTATCACCTCGGATTCAGTTTTGCCCGCATCCGCGTGTTTCATGCGTGCAGGATACTTCCGTTGAAACGGGCTTGTTCCCCCCGGTTTCTTTTCCCCGCCCTCCCGGTTTTCTCCCCGGAACCGACTACCCCCGGATTTTCAAGTTCATCCCCTCCCCTCGCTCCGCCGCCGGATCCCCGCTTCGCGGGTGCCCCGCCGGCAGGCGGAGCGTTTCTTTCCCGTATCCCTTGCTTTTCTTTCCCGGATGTGCTAAAATAAAGTGTTTGTCCCCCTCGTCTTCCATACTTTTGAAAGAAGGTACTCTATGAAACACCGCAAACTGACCGCGATCGTCGCCGGGGTCGGCGCGAATGCGATCCTCGGCTTCAACTTTATTTTTTCAAACCTCATCATCGACGAGGTTTCCCCCATCGTCCTGCTTGCCTACCAGTGTACCATCTGCGTACTCGCCATGGCGGTCTGTATTCCCCTCCCCATCGTGAAATGTAACCTTCGCGGCAGAGGCAAAAAGCTGCTCCCGCTCCTCTTTATGGGCGTGTGCGACCCGCTCCTTTATTACATCGGTACCAACTACGCGCTCAAATGCAACACAAGCACCACCTTCACCGCCGTCATGGTCGCACTCATGCCGGTCTTCGCGCTCGCCTTCGGCGCCATCTTCCTGCGTGAGATCCCGACCGCTTTGCAGATCGTGTTCAGCGTGCTCTCGGTCGCCGGCGTCGTCATTCTCTCGCTTCAGGGAAAGAACGACGGCTCGGTGTCACTTGAGGGTGTCCTGTTTCTGCTTCTCACCGTCGCGTCAGGCGTCGGCTACGGGCTTATCAGCCGCGGAAGCGCCAAGGAATTCGGCGCGTTTGAACGCACCTTCGGCTGTTTCTTCTCGGGCATGGTGCTCGTCGATCTTCTCGCCGTCATTGAAAATATCGGCGACCTCTCCGCACTCGTCCGCCCGCTCGCAAACCCCAGGTTCGTGCTTTGCGTCCTGGCGCTCGGTATCCTGTCCTCCGCTGTGGAATATGTCGCCTACAACTACTCCATGACCTACCTCCCCGTGTCGCAGGCAATGCTGTTTTCGGGAATCTCCACCGTCACGACCGCCGTGTTCAGCGTCATCATCTTCCCCACCGAACGCGCAAACTTCACCTGGCTGACCGCGCTTTGTATCGTCCTCATCGTCGCGGGCGTCATCGGCGCACAGATGTTCGGAAGAAAGGAAGAAGCAAAGCCCGAAATCCCACCGGACAGACAGAACTCCTGACTCGGACGGATCCGCCGTTCGTTCCGGGTTCCCGCCGGGGAATGCTCCGGCAGTTTCTCCGAACCCGTTTCTCTGTACCTGGCAGGTTCCTGTGTCCGACCGGGCACAATAAAAAAGCCGACGCGTTCCGCGTCGGCTTTGTTTTTTACCGCGAAGAAATCCGGTCAGATACGGAGCGCCCGCATCGCGTTGAGGATGGCGAGCACCAGCACGCCGACGTCCGCAAAGATCGCAAGCGTCATGGGGATCCCCACCACGGCACACAGAATCAGCACAACGAATTTGACCGCCAGCGAAAACACGATGTTCTCTCTGACAATCCGGAGCGTCTTGCGCGCAATCCGGATCGCCTCGGCAAGCTTGGACGGCTTGTCGTCCATCAGCACCACGTCTGCTGCTTCAATCGCCGCGTCCGAACCGAATGCACCCATTGCCACGCCGACATCCGCGCGGGTCAGGACGGGGGCGTCGTTGATGCCGTCGCCGACAAAGGCAAGCGTGGATTTCGCAGGCTTTTCCGAAAGCAGACGTTCCACCTCAGCCACCTTCCCGGCAGGCAGAAGCTCCGAGCGCACCTCATCAATTCCGAGCTGCCCTGCAACCGCGTCGGCAACCGCGCGGCGGTCGCCCGTCAGCATGACGGTTTTCCCGACACCGGACTGCTTCAGGTCGCAGATCGCCTCTTTGGCGTCCTCCTTCGGCTCGTCGGAAATAACGATCTCTCCAAGATAGTTGCCGTCTTCGGCAAGGTACACGACCGTGCCGATCGCGTCGGCATCGGGGTGTGCGATCCCCGCTTCATCAAGCAGCTTTCCGTTGCCGGCAAGTACGACAAGTCCGTCCACAACGGCGCGGACTCCTCTGCCGGACAGCTCCTCCACGGAGGATACCCGGGAACGGTCAGGCTCTTTGCCGTATGCCTCGGTCAAGGATCTTGCCACGGGGTGATCCGATGCGTATTCCGCGTGTGCGGCAAGCTCCAGAATCCGGTTTGCTTCCACGCCGTCCGCAGGCTTGACCCCGGTCACGCGGAAGTTACCCTTGGTCAGGGTTCCCGTCTTGTCAAAGACCACCGTATGACAGTCGGCAAGCGCTTCCATGAAATTGGAGCCTTTTACGAGAATTCCCTTGCGCGACGCGCCGCCGATACCTCCGAAGAAGGACAAGGGCACCGAGATGACCAGTGCGCAGGGACAGGAGATTACTAAGAATTCCAGTGCGCGGAACACCCATTTCCCGAAATCAAAGGAACCGGAGACCAGCGGCGGAACCACCGCAAGCACCACGGCGCCGATGACTACGGCGGGAGTGTACCAACGCGCGAACCGCGTAATGAAATTTTCGGAGCGGGACTTGTTCTCGCCCGCGCTCTCCACGAGTGCAAGAATCTTTGAAACCGTCGATTCGCCGAACGGCTTGGTCACCCGGATCCGGATAAGGCCCGACTGATTGATGCAGCCGCTGATAACATCGTCGCCCACCGTCACGTCACGCGGAACCGATTCACCCGTCAGGGCAACCGTGTTGAGGGACGACTGCCCTTCGATCACGGTACCGTCGAGGGGAATTTTTTCGCCCGGCTTGACCAGAATGATCTCGCCGACCGCCACCTCATCCGGCGCGACCGTCAGGACCTCGCCGTTCCGCTCCACGTTTGCACTGTCGGGACGGATATCCATGAGCGACGAAATGGACTTGCGGCTCTTGCCGACGGCAATGCTCTCAAACAGCTCGCCGACCTGATAGAAGAGCATGACGAATACCGCCTCGGCGTATTCCGGTTCCGCGTCGGGCAGAAAACCGATGCAGAGCGCGCCGACGGTTGCAATCGCCATGAGAAAATTTTCATCAAAGATCTGCCCGTGCGCAATGTTGATCCCCGCCTTGCGGAGCACCTGCCAGCCGACGATAAAGTACGGCACGAGGTAGATCGGCATGACAATGTACCACGCAAGCCCCGCGAACACGCCGAGCTTGTCGAGAAGCACCGCGACGCCGAGCAACACTGTCGCTATCAGGATACGGGCGAGCGCTTTTTTCTGTTTTTTGGTCATAACCGAAGCTCACACTCCCTTGATGGTGCAGTCCGGTTCCACCTTGCGGCAGACCTTGACGACCTGCTTCATGATTTTGTCGAAGTCCGCATCGGGTGCTTCCACCGTCATTTTCTGCGTCATGTACACAACCGACGCGTCGGTAACACCGTCGATTTTTTTGATGGCTTCCTCCATCTTTCCGGCGCATACCGCGCAATCCAGGTCTTCCAGTTCAAACGTTTTTCTCATGGGAACATCCTTTCTCCGGCGCCGGTCGTGCGGTCCGTCGGTTTGAAATCAGATTGGGAGCGCGCCGTCACTCGTTGACGTGATCCATGCCCTGCCCGATGATGGTTCTGACGTGATCGTCCGCAAGCGCGTAGAACACGGTCTTACCATCCCGTCTGGAGCGTACCAGATCCGCCGCCTTGAGCACGCGGAGCTGATGGGAGATTGCCGAAACGGTCATGCCAAGCAGTCCCGCAATGTCACAGACGCACATTTCGGAGGCAAAGAGGACGTACAGAATCCGGATCCGTGTGCTGTCACCGAAGACGCGGAACAGCTCCGACAGACGGAAGAGCGTTTCCTCCTCCGGCATGATGTTCCGTACCTGCTCGACCGTCGCTTCGTGCGCGTGCATGAATTCGGGATTCTTTTCGGAAACGGAACCGGTGTTTCCGGTCTTTTCCGTCGTGCATTCGGAATCGTGCATTTATCTCCCTCCATTTCAATTGAACATTTGAATTGTTGTTCAACTGTTTGCAGTATAGCACGGACTGCTTTACTTGTCAATAGGTTTTCTGAAATTTTTGAAAAAACGTGCGAATATACGGGTCGTTTCGCCGCACCGGGTACGCTCTTCTGTCATCCCCATGTGGGAACCCCGCGGCAAACGCGAAAAAGCCGCCGCGCAGTGGCACGCGTTTCTCTCGCGCCGTGTCATTTCTGCAAAAGCGAAAAAGCCGCCTCCGGCGAACCACCTCTTTCACCCTTTTACGAAAATTTCCTGCCGGATACAAAAAGCCGCCGCGCCGGATGGCGCGGCGGCTGTATTGTTTTATACCTGCGGCAGTTTTGCGAAACTCGCGGCAAGCTCTTCATCCGAGGGGATATAATCCGTCATCGTGCCGTTGTTGAACTTCTCGTAGGCAACCATGTCAAAGTAACCGGTGCCGGTCAGCCCGAAGACAATGGTCTTCTCCTCCCCCGTCTCCTTACACTTCATCGCCTCGTCAATCGCTCCGCGGATTGCGTGGCTGGATTCGGGCGCAGGAAGGATCCCTTCGACCCGTGCGAACAGCTCCGCTGCCTCAAACACCGAGGTCTGCTCGACCGCGCGCGCTTCGAGGATGCCTTCTTCATGAAGCTGGGAAAGCACCGTATTCATGCCGTGGTACCGGAGTCCGCCTGCGTGGTTCGCCGACGGGATGTATTCAGAACCGAGCGTATACATCTTGGCAAGCGGGCAAACGTGTCCCGTATCACAGAAGTCATAGGCGAATCTGCCGCGGGTCAGGCTGGGGCAGGACGCGGGCTCCACCGCGATAAAGCGGTACTTTGCTTTTCCGCGAAGCTGTTCGCCGACAAACGGAGAGATCAGTCCGCCGAGGTTGGAGCCGCCGCCCGCACAGCCGATGATGATATCCGGCTTGACTCCGTATTTGTCAAGCGCGGTCTTGGTTTCCAGTCCGATCACAGACTGGTGCAGAAGCACCTGATTGAGCACACTGCCGAGCACATAGCGGTATCCCTCATGGGTGAGAGCGGATTCCACCGCCTCGGAGATCGCACAACCGAGCGAGCCGGTCGTTCCGGGGAACTGCGAGAGGATCTTCTTGCCGATTTCGGTCGTCATGGAGGGGGAGGGAGTCACGTCCGCACCGTAGGTCCGCATGACCTCGCGGCGGAACGGCTTCTGCTCATAGGAACACTTGACCATGAATACCTTGCAGTCAAGTCCCAGGTATGCACACGCCATGGAGAGCGCCGTGCCCCACTGCCCTGCGCCCGTTTCGGTCGTCACACCGGTAAGCCCCTGCCGCTTGGCGTAGTATGCCTGTGCGATGGCGGAATTGAGCTTATGGCTGCCGCTCGTGTTGTTGCCTTCAAATTTGTAATAAATCTTCGCTGGGGTGTCCAGCTTCTTTTCTAGGCAGTACGCGCGCACCAGGGGGGACGGGCGATACATCTTGTAGAAGTCGCAGATTTCGTCCGGAATGTCGATATACGGCGTGGTGTCGTCCAGCTCCTGGCGGATGAGGTCGTCGCAGAATACGGGACGGAGGTCGTCAAAGGTAACCGGCTTGCCGGTTGCGGGGTTCAGGAGCGGCGCGGGCTTTTTCTTCATGTCTGCCCGCAGGTTGTACCATCTGCGCGGCATCTCTTCTTCCGTGAGGTAAATCTTGTAGGGGATCTGCTGTTTTTCCATGATGTTACTCCTTTCCGGTTCTTCGTAATCTTGTCAGCGGGAGAGGGAAAGAACGAAAAAAGCCCCCGTCCCGTGCTGTTTGCCGGGACAAGAGCTGAACATTCAGATCTCCTGCGGTGCCACCCTGCTTGACGCTTACGCGTCCGCCTTTTCATGTACCACTCTGATACACAGACCTTTTTTAACGAAGCGTCCACTCCGTCTTGCCTACCGTTTCCGGTTCGGTTCGCCCTCGGAAGCCCATTCAAAACCGTTTCCCGTACCGCGATCCCACCACCCGCGGCTCTCTGTGACGTTCCGTCAGTCTCTACTTACTCTTCCTCATCGGTTTTTTGTATTATAGCATATTCCCTTCCACCCGTCAATGTGCATATCCCACAAAATTCCATTTGATTTTTGAAAAATCTCACAAAATTTCTTGACAAGCGCGACACGTCGGCGTATAATTATTTTGATAAGTTGGAAAAGTTGGAAAGGTGGGATAACCATGATTACAGATCCGAAGCAAGCCGGAAAATATATTTTCGGCGTTGTCAGATTAAGCGACAAGGGGCAGATCGTGATTCCCAAGGAAGCAAGAGAGGTGTTCGGGCTGAAGCCGGGCGACTCCATGCTGCTCTTCGGGGACATCAACCAGGGGCTGGCGCTCTGCAAGACAGAGGTGTTCCAGCCGTTTGCGGAACGTATCTTCCAGAGCAGGGGGACGGAGGAGCCGGAAAACGGCGGCAAAACAGGCGAGAACAGTGAAGACACCCAAAGCGACAGAATAAGCGGAGGCGACACGGATGGAAGCATTGACTGACGCGATCGTCATCAAGGGACTTTGCAAGCGCTACGGCGGACGCGAAGCGGTCAGAGGGCTGGACCTGAGTGTGCATCGCGGGGAACTCTTTTCCCTGCTCGGCGTCAACGGCGCAGGCAAAACGACCACGGTACGGATGCTGTCCGGTCTGATCGCCCCCACGGCGGGAGATGCATGGATTGAGGGACACAGTATCCGCACGGAGGGCGAAGCGGTCAAAAAGATCATCGGCATCTCCATGCAGGAAACTGCGGTCGCGGAAAAGCTGACGGTATTCGAAAATCTCGTGTTCATGGCGCGGATCGCGGGGGAGGACAAAAAAACGGCAAAGGCGCACGCCATGGAACTGGCGGAGCGGTTCGGGCTGACGGGGCACCTCAAAAACACGGCGAAAACGTTGTCCGGAGGACTTATGCGCCGCCTGTCCATCGCCATGGCGCTCATCTCCGACCCCGGGGTGCTGTTTCTCGACGAGCCGACGCTCGGACTTGACGTGCTTGCCCGGCGCGAGCTGTGGGACGTCATTTCTTCCCTGCACGGGCGCGTCACCGTCATCCTGACGACGCATTACATGGAAGAAGCGGAGGAGCTGTCCGACCGGATCGGGATCCTCGCAGACGGAAAGCTCACCGCGCTCGGCACGGCGGAAGAGCTCAGGGTGCGTGCCGGCAAGGACCGTTTTGAAGACGCGTTTGTCGCATATGTGAGAGGGGAGGTGCACTGACGTGCGTGCATTGATTTTTGCAAAAAGAAATCTCATGGAAATTTTGCGCTCGCCGCTCAGTTACATCTTCTGTGTGGGATTCCCCGTTCTGATGCTGCTTTTGTTTCAGATGATTGCAGGGTTCACCGGGCAGACCTACTGGTTTGAGATGTACCGGCTGGCGCCGGGAATCTGCGTGTTTTCCTTCCTGTTTGTTATTCTCTTTATGGCACTGCTCGTGTCCCGCGACCGGTCAACCGCGTTTCTCACGCGGCTTTACACGACCCGCATGACCGTATCGGATTATCTGCTCGGCTATGCGATTCCCGGAACCGTCGTCGGACTTGCACAGGTCGTTCTCTGTTATCTGACCGCGCTGATCCTGCTCCTCACCTCGGGCAGCCGGCTGACCGTCGCCGGCATTACGGGTGTGTACGGGTATGCGCTCGACGAATTCGGGAGGGTGTTGACGAAGGAAATGACCGTCACCTACGGAAAGGTTCTTTTGTCTTTCCTTGCCTATCTGCCGATGATTCTCTTCTGTGTTGCGGCGGGAATATTCATCGGCAGTGCGCTGAACGAAAACGCGGCGCCCGGCGTGTCGTCCGCAATCCTTTCGGTCGGCGGGCTGATGAGCGGTGCGTGGATGCCGCTTGAAACCATGGGGGATTTTGAAGCCGTCTGCCGTTTTTTCCCCTTTTATCCGGCTGTCAATCTCGGAAGGCAGACTATCACGGGAAATCTTCAGACAGGAGACCGCCTCGTGCCGGATCTTCTGACCGTCTGCGCGTATCTTGTTCTGGCGGCGATTGCGGCGGCACTGCTCTTCCGGCACAAAATGAGGAACTGCGACAAATGAAGCAGAAAAAAGAACAATTGTATCAGGTATCTGCCCGAACGAAGAACGGCACGGGCGGGAGCAATAAAGTTACGACTGACGCCGTTGCGGAAAACGGTTCCGTGACGGAGAACGACAAATTTCCGGGAAATCGCGCTGTTGCGGCAGGCACCACATCTACGAAAAAATCCGTCAACCCCGGTCCCGTTAAAATTGCTTCCGGTGCGGCGACTTCCGGCACAGTGGCTTCCCTGAAAATTCTTTACCGTGACGCGTATCTGCTCGTAGCGGAGAAACCGATCGGCGTTCTCTCCGAAAAAAGCGCGGACGGGCGGGACATTCTCTCGCTTCTGGAAGCGCAGGTGGGCGGGTATATCGGCTCGGTACACCGGCTGGACCGCACGACGGGCGGGGCAATGCTCTTTTCCCGTGACCCGAAGGTCACGGGAAAGCTCTCCGAAGCCATTGCCGCGCACGACGGCAGATTTGAAAAAGAATATCTCGCGGTTGCGGAAGGAATTCCGGAGCCGCCCGAGGGACGGATGGAAGACTTCCTGTTCTTCGACCGCACGCGCGGCAAGGTATTTGTCGTAAAAGGCGAGCGCAAGGGCGCCAAGCGGGCGGTTCTCGACTACCGCGTACAGGACAGCCGGATCAATGACAAAGGAAATCCGCTTTCCCTCTGCCGCGTTTTGCTTCACACGGGGCGGACGCACCAGATCCGGGCGCAGTTTGCCGCCCGCCGCTGTCCGCTTGCGGGGGACGGCAAGTACGGTGGAAGGGACAACCAAAGTCCCGCGGCGGCACTTTGGTCGCACCGGATCTCGTTCCTGCATCCGGTGACCGGAGAACGGGTGGAGGTATGCAGCGCCCCGCCCATGGACCGGTACCCGTGGAATCTGTGGGAAGATCCGCAGGACAAGGAGCAGAGCCTCCCCAAAACGGGCGCAACATCGGAGGGAATACAAAAAACGGAGTAAGCAGGGATTTCATGCGGTGGGCGTAGGCGACGTGCGGTACAGGGCGGCGGAAGTCCGCACCCTGGCGCAGAATGTGCCGCGGGGCGGGCGGAAGTCGCCCCGTACCGCACGGATGCCGATAAATACTCCCCGGAAATTTCTGCATACAATTTTTCACCGGAAAAGCCGTTGCCCTACACCGATTCCCTGTCATTTTTCCCGATCGGGGAACACAGTACCGCCTGCACCCCGCTCGCTCAAAACGTCAAAGAGCCCCGCACACCAAGGTGTGCGGGGCTCTTGATGATTCGGATATCCGTTTCGCGGGATCAACCCGTGATACCGGACCGTTCGATGCCTTCGACCAGATATCTCTGCAGGAAGAGGTAGATTACCACAAGAGGAGCGATAATCATCAGACCGCAGGTATTCTTGATCGCCGACTGATACTTGACACCGTAATTCGTCCCATTCAGAATGGATCGCGGCACACCGACGATGTTCACAAGCAGTTTGATCTTGGAATTGCTTGTGAAGAAGACATTGGTGTAGAAGTTGTCCGTCCACTGCCAGCAGAAGGAGAACAGGAACACCGTAATCATCATCGGAATGGAGATCGGAAGAATAATCTGGACAAAGGTCCGGAAGGTTCCCGCGCCATCGATATACGCAGACTCTTCCAATTCATCCGGGATTCCGCAAAAGAACTGACGGAGCAGGAAAATATACAGACCGTTCTTGAACGCAAGTCCCGTCATGGAAAGCAGGATCAGCGGCGCGTAGGTATTGGTCAGGTTGAGACCGCCCGCATCCCAGATGGAGGTGTAGACAATGGCACCGGTGCTCTGGGAAATGGTATGCGGCGCGATATTGATCGCTCCCTTGACCGCTTCGTTGAAGTTGTAAAGCGCCCCGAGGAATCCGCCCGCATCCGACTTGATACCGCCGAGAATGGAGAATCCGCCGCCGCCGAGTAGCTGGAAGATACCGAGGATGTCAAAATGACGGAAGTTGTAATACATGGAAAGCCGGAGCGTCTGGTGAGGAATAATCATGGTCAGCATCACCAGAAGGAACAGAATCTTGTTTCCCTTGAAGCGGAACTTTGCAAGACCATAGCCGATCAGACAGCAAATGAAGGTCTGCAGAACCGCACAGGTAAAGGAAAGGATAAACGTGTTCTTGAAGGCGTCGAAATACCCAAGCTCCGAAATAATCTTCTGATACTGTTCCAGCGTGAAATTCTTGGGAATCAGCCGGACCGTGGCATCGATAAAGTCCTGCCCTGCCATGAAGGACGCGCAGATCTTTGCGATGAACGGATACAGCACCACGTAGGAAATGCCGATCAGAAGGAGCAGGCGGAAAATGTAGACCACCGCTTTGGAAAGGAAGGCAACATTAAGAAATTTCGCCTTGAGCCGGTCCTTGAGAGGAGTTCTTTCGAAGTCCACTCGGATCCGGTTCTTGGATTCCCGCACGACCTTCGGACTTGTGTTTTGTGCGTTCATAACTGACTCCTCCTCTCTCAGCGTTCCCGCCGCTGATAGAACACATTGGCGGAAATGATCGCGGCGATGATACCGACGATCAGCATGACGATCAGGAAGTAAATCCACGCCATTGCCGAACTCTTGACTTCACTCGTACTGTAAATCTCGCTGATATACGCCATCACGGTATTGGTTTCCGATGTAAAGGAGTCAATGATGGTGTACACCCCGTTGACAAGGATCATCGGGCTGATCATCGGGAAGGTGATCTTCCAGAAGGTTTCCCAACCGGTCGCGCCGTCGATCTTACAGGACTCGTAGATTGCGGGAGAGATCGCCTGAAGACCTGCGAGGAAGATCAGCATCTGCACGCCCGCCTTGTTGACGATGTCATAAATGTTATTGACAATGTCCACCACGTAAGTGGCAAGCTGACTGCCGATCTTCATGTTGCTGAACAATCGTTCCAGGTCCATGACGTTGACGATACTGTTTGACGTGTCCGCACCGGTATCGACTCCCGCCTGCGAGGAACCGGTCACCACGTCCGCGGCATTGATCGACTCCATAATACCGGTTGAAATCACGACCGGGATGAAGAAGATCGCACGGAACGCGGCACGACCCGCCATCTTCTGGTTCAGGAGCACCGCCATGAACAGAGCGAAAATGACGATCGCCGGGATCTGGAGTACCAGTTCGCCGAGCCCTGAGAGCAGGGTCGGCACGAACTGGGTATCTTTCAAGAGTGCATTACGGTAATTCTCCCATCCGACGAAGGTATAAACCGTGCCGGCGGAGGTGCTGGTATTGGTGCAGAAGCTGAGCGAGATGGAATTGTAGATCAGCGGAAGATAAATGACGATCAGACCGATGACGAAGGGAAGAACGAAGAGCCAGCCGGCGCGAGCCTTTTTCCGGTCCAGCGACGCCGCTTTTTTCTTCTTTTTCTTCACAGGACTTGCGGTATTCATTGTGTTCTTGACAGGTTCACCTTTAGTCATATCCGCACCTCCTTAATCCATCTTGATTACGACATAGCCCTGTCCGGGGATAGAGTATGTCACGCCGTTGTATTCCACCTTGACGGTGAAGTTGTTGTAATTGAGAATGAAGACCTTGTAAGCAACGATGTTGTTTCCGTTTCTCTCGCCATAGGTGACCGCGACAATATTGCCGTTGTCACAGATGAGCGACTGATCCGTATCCGAACCGTTCTCGTTGTTGCCGGTATCCTCATCGGAACCGGAGTCGTCCTCGGACGGGATCACCGCGCCGTTCCGGATCTCTTCTTCCGTGAAGTACCTGGAAACGGCACTGACTGTTCCGTCGTAAGCGGACTTTGCAAGCGCCGGGAAACCGGTTCCCGTAAAGTTGGTGCCGGTGTAGTCCTCACCGTTTGCCAGCTTGTCGGTAAACACCCGAATCGTGTCGAGATAGCCGTTCAGTTCCTTCAGGACATCGGGCAGGATCTCGCCGGTGGCAGTCACCTTATCGTAGATCTGCTGATCCTTCTTCACATAGTCGTCGATCTGCTTGCAGACCGAAACAAGGCGGTAATAGGTCGTCACCATCTTGGTCGCGTCACGCTTGACGGTTGCGCGGTTACGGTCGCTCTGCACCTTATCGAGTTTTGCCAGGTCGGACAGGAGCGTTTCATAATCGCGGTCAAGTTGCTTCAGAATAACCAGTGCGGAAGAATACAGCGAGGAGACCTTGTCAACCGAGCCGCGGAGGTATTCCATCGCCTCTGCAAGCGTGCGGATCGCTTCGTATTCCCGATTGAGCGCGGCATTCTTTTCTGCCTTTTCGGTGGCTGCGAGCTGCTTTTCGATCAGAGCAGCGATCTCGCCGGCATCGAGTACACGGACACCGGTCAGGATCTCATGATTGACGATCTGCTTGAGCTGAACATCGGCAAGCACCTCGTTCATCTCGCGGTAAATCCGGATCAGATCATCCTTCCAGATGTCGTAGCGGACCGAATAGTACCGGCTGTAATATTCGTCTTCCTTGAGCAGGTCGGTGTTCTGATAGGACAGCGTGAAATACGGGGACGCACCGTTTTCGATGGACTTGAGCACTGCGTAATCCATGTTGCCTTCCATGTTCATAGCGGTGCCGGCAAACTGAATATAACCGTGCAGAACGATTCCCATAAACGGAACGGATGCGGAAGCCACCGTAAAGCGGCTGGAATCCAGCGCCACGTTCAGCAGATGATCCGCGTACTTCCAGACGTAGGAGTTTCCGACGTCTGTCATTACGGAGTAACCCTTGTCGATGGAAAGGTAGCGGAACGCCTCGATCGTGTAGGACTTGCTGTCCTCGCGGTTGTACGGCTCGTCGTTGTCGAAATCCGAGTTGAGCGAAGAACCGAGCGACGCGATCGAAATATTCTTGACGCCGTAATCGTCGTAGTTGCCGACCAGCTTCTCATAGAAGAAACTGAAATATGCGGGAGAGAGCGCGTACTGGAAGTAACTGATGTACTTCTGCTTGGTTGCGCTGTAATACCGCTTGGAGGAGTACCGGTTGTCGATGGTACGCACCGCGTGCTTCTTCATCGAAGTCGAGTCGGTCGCGGTATTCTTGTTGATGTAAGCAAAGTCGAAATCGGGGTAAATACCGAGGTTCCCTCCGGACGCCTTCACTTTCTCGGAATACTGCACCAGCTCCCGGAAGCCCTTCTTGCCGCCCACTGCACTTTCCCACTTGAGCGCCGCCGGTACGGTGTACCAGAGGCCCCCGTTGGCAAAGCCGGTCAGGCGGAAGTTGACGTTGGTGATCCCCTCCTCGGAAAGGTCCCTGTACATCTGCGCGACATTGTCAAAAGTCGTGAGTGCCTTGTGAACCGTGACCGGGATGGAGAGGAACTGCTCGGTCGCCTCAATGGTGCCGAAGGATTCGATGTAAAGCGGGATATGCTCGCTGTCCACGTCTTTCTCGGTCAGGCGGGTGAGCGCTTCATTGCGGATGAGGTAATCGCGGTAGACCTGCGCCATGCCGATGTAAGACGGCTCGTAGTAAGAGCTGACGCCCGCCTGTGCGGCAAGAGCCGGATCGGAAAGCATCACATAGCGCAAGGTAAAGTTACCGGTGTATTTCCGGTCAGAAACGACTGTCCAGGTGGATTTCTTGCGGTCGTCGTCCTTTGCGGAAATGGAGTCGGTCAGCTCGTAGGTATCCTTCGGACGCGGGTTGAAGTACGCACGTGCGCAGTTGTAATTGCTCTGTGCGCCGGGGCGGAACACCTCGATCGACGCAAGCGACTCGCCCTCCTCAATGATAACGAAGAAACCGTTCTTGTAGGAGGTAGTCTTGATCTCACTGGTCAGTGTGATGTTATTGGCGGGATTGTTGATCTCCTCCATAATTTTTTCCAGCGATTTCTGCGTGCGGGAGACCGTGAAATTGTCGTGCGTTTCGATGCGAACATCGTCCTGCGAGTAAAAGGTCTGCTCGTAGGAATAGGTGTAATAGACCTGTTCCTCCACCAGGCCGAATACCGCGCTGGTCAGGGACTGCTGATACTTACCGGTGGAAATATCGTGGTAAGCGAAATCCTTGCCGTAGACCTGTCCGCGGATGGTCGTGGTCGATTTGGTATCCGGCGAATCGAAGTCAAAGAGCGCGCCCGCGCCGTCCGGATAAAAGATGTAACCGGTATTCGCGGAGTTGCCCGCTCCCATGTAAGGAAGCACGGCGATGTTTTCCAACGTGTACTTGCCGGAGTTGTAACGCAGACCGTTGGCGGGAAGCGTGACGGAAAGCCCGTTCTGATCCAGCGTGTATTCAAGAGCCATCTTGAATACGGGGGACTCGGTCTTGGTTTCCTCGTACATACATTCCGCGTGGTCGGCTTCCATCTGCTCGAAGGTGTAGTTCGGGCAGTATGCTTTGATCTGAGATTCGACCCAGTTGATCTCGCCCTCCGAGGCGTTTTCCGTGAAGATGTAGAACTCAAAGTCGCGGTTGTTCTGGAGTACCTGGTAGGTTGCCAGCAACGCCTTGCGTTCCGCTTCGGACGTCGCCCGTGCGTAGCTCCGGAGGTCGTACATGGACTCAAAGCGGAGTGCGTCCTTCTTGCCCTGTCTGGAATCGCCGAGCCCTTCCTTGACCAGATCGAGAATCATATGCTCGAAATGGTCCTTGGAAATCATGCGCGGCACCAGTTTTCTGGTGGTCTCCTGTCCGATGACGTATTCCACACGGACACCGTTCTTGATGTTCTTGACGCGCACCTGATCGCGCAGCGTTGCTTCCTCAAAGCTGTACATGTACTGGGAAACGCTGTCGGTCGAGCTGTTTTCCTTGTACTGCACAATGATCTGGGACATCAGCTGGGACTTGGTTTCATTGGAGCCCTTGGAGGCGGACACATCATAAGGGTTGGAGAAAATGGTCTCGCCGGTCGTCTTCTGGTAAAGCGCGACCTCGCCGGTCACATCGTTGACGTAGAGTCTGTACTCATCGGATTCGATGTACGGCGTCATCACGTTCAGCTTCTCCGACGGAGAGTTGAACCGATATGCATAATAACTGTTGTCATACTTGATCTGGACTTCGGAATCGGTAGTTGCGGCATGGGTACCGACGGTAAACAGACCGCCGAACCCGCCGACCGCACACACAACCGCCAGAAGCACGGAAATGATCTTATAGGATTTTTTCATCTCTGTATCTCCTTTCAGCTTTGGCGGTCAGGTCCGGAATTGCAATTCCGTTACGATATTGGCAACCAGGCTGACCAGCTTACCGATCAGCGTCACAAACAGGATCGCAAGGAACATGATGCAGACCATGCCGACGACCGTTGCGAAAATCGTAAGGAAATTTTTCCCGATGGAATAATCGTGCGTCACCATGGTGCCGAGGAAGAGCAGGATACCGAGCCAGATGAACGCGATCACCGTAAACATCGTAATCAGAGAAGACTCGGTCACAGTCACGAAGTTGGACAGAATGGTCGCGGGGATAATCAGGATCGGGATGGGAAGCAGCGAATAGGAGGACGCAATGAAGATGTCCTTGAGGCTGCCCTCGCCGTCAAACAGGGTGGTGAGGCACCAGTTTGCCACCATGAACAGAACCAGCGGAACCAGAACGGACAGCGCCTGCGTCAGAAGCGAGGAGAACTCTCTCGTCGGATTCATGACATAGCCGACACCCACCGCCTGATAGAAGAAGGTGAGAATGGCGGCGCCGATGAACACAAAGGACGCACGCACCGAACCGCGGTGCTCATGCTTGAGGTCGTAGAAGCCGTCAAAGGGATGGAATATCACGTAGAACCCGTACAGGAGTTCCTGCCCGAAGGTCTTGCGCGCCTTGCCGTCCACCGTGGCTGCCTTGTTGACTTTCTTTGCAAACTTGAGGAACTTCGCCCAGGCAAAGATCACGGCGACAATGATCGCCACAAAGATCAGGACGTACTTGGACATCCAGTCCCGGCGAACCTCCGTCCAGGATTTCGACCAGTTCTCCGTGTCGTATGCGGCTTCGTAGTAATCAAGCGATTCCTTGTATCTGCCGTCGCGGTAAAGCGCATTGCCGATACCGACGTACGCCGCGTCATAGTTAGAGTTTCTCTGGAGCACGCCCTTCCAGCATTCCACCGCAAGGTCGTATTCCATGTTGTTTTCGGCGTTGAGCGCCTTGACAATCAGATCTCCGTATTCCGTCCGGTCGTAAACGGTGATACTGTTGGTATTGCCGCCGTCCAGGATCAGCATGGAGTTGCCCTGATACACAACCGCAACGACGTTTCCGATGCCGCCGAGCATGGCGCTGTTATCGCCGAAGGCGAAGAGCAGGTTGCCGTTGTAGTCGTAGGTGTAGGTACGGTTACGCTTGGTGTCGATGGTCGTCCAGGTTCTTTCGGGACCGACCGCGACATCCGTCAGCTTGGAAACGCCGATCTTTTCGGACGCATCCAGAGAATCAATGTCCACCTCGCCTGCCGGGGGCCAGAAGCCGTTCCGCTTCATAATCTCCGTACCCTTGGAGTTGAGCAGCTTGACGGGGGAATACACACCGGTCAGAGAACCGGAGGTCATACCGTTTTCGATCTCACCCTCGAGGTCGGAATCGCTCTTGACGTCAACCGTCGCGTAAATGAAGCCCTCTTCGGTGATGGAAACGTTGCGGTACTCGGTGGATGCCTTGGAGTCGGAATTCTCTCTCTGGGTCGAGGACTGGAACCGACGCATCAGGATCTCCCAGGTAGACATGGTCGTTGCCTGCGCACCGACGAATCCGGTGAACTCCCCATCCTCGGTCATCATGATGATACCTTCGCTCGTCGAGTTGGAAACGACGTACACGCGGTTGTACTTATCCACCGCGATGGCAATGGGGGTGTATCCGGCGTCATCCCGGAAGAGCTGACTTTCGGGCTTCCAGAGCTGCTTGACGAAATTGCCCTCGCGGTCAAACACCACGATCCGCTGGTTTTCCGTGTCGCAGACCCAGATGTAGTCCTTCGACACGAACATGCCCTGCGGACGGTTGAAGCGGTCAACCAGTCCCTGCTCGTTGATGAATTCGCAGATGACGAAACGCACCTTGAGGTACGGGTCGAGTGCGACAACGCAACCCTCGTCGGTCTTACTGCCTCTCGTCACGATGTAGACGTTCTTTTCATCGTCCACCACCATATCGGAGGGGCTGGAAAGCTGGCTGTTCCAGCTGGAGTCGGTCACGTCGAGTCCCATATATGCGTAGTCGGCGCTGAGCGTCGCGGTGTACGCGTCCGGCGAATACAGCATCTCGCCGGAAATGGAATAGGTGTAAGTCTGATAAGCCGAAGCCGCGCTGACAGGAACGGATGCCGCAAACAGGAGGACAAACGCAATGCAGACAACGGAAATCAGTTTTCTTTGACTCATTTTCATTGTTTCCTCCTTAATCCTTCATACCGCTGGAGCCCATGGTTTCAATGATACTGGACTGAGTGATGACAAAGATGATGATCGGCACCAGCATCATAACGACCGTTGCCGCGGCACTTGCGCCGGAACGCTTGATGCCGCCCGCGGTGATCTGCTGAATGGCGTAGTTGAACGATTTGTACTGTTCGGAATAGATGAAGATGGACGAACCCGCGTTCCAGAGCGACTGGAAGCAGTACACAATCAGGGTCAGCCAGCCGGGCTTGACCATCGGCATTGCGATAACCCAGAAGGTACGGAGTTCGCTTGCACCGTCAAGTCGCGCGGATTCCAGCACCGAGTCGGTGATGGAAGAATCCATGAAGTTTTTCATCAGGTACAGACCGAGCGTCGAGCCCCACGCGGGAATGATGATTGCCCAGTAGGAATCGATCAGGTGGAGGTACTTCATGATGATAAAGCTCATGGTCGTGGTAACCGTCGAGTTGAACATCAGAGACAATTCGATGGTCTTGAACACAAACTTTCTGCCCGGGAACTGGATCTTTGCCAGCGCGTACGCACAGATCGACGCGATGAACAGATGCCCGAAAGTCCCGACAAACGTGGTGAACACCGTGTTGAAAATGTAACGGGAGAACGGCACCCACGACTGATTGAGCAACGTGAACAGATCCGTGAAGTTGGAAAGTGTCGGGTTGGTCACATAAAAGCGGGGAGGATAACGGAAAAGTTCATCCAGCGGCTTGAGTGACTGCATGATGGTGTAAAGCATCGGCAGGAACATGAATGCGCCGAGGATGACGAGCAGGACCGTGATGAAAGCATCACCGCCGTAGGAACGTGACAGGACGACCTTGTGATTTCTTGTTCTCAGTTTCTTCGCCACGTCACTCACCTACCTTTGCAAGAAGTCTGTTGACCAAGAAGTTGGAGAACAGCATGACAGCGAACAGCACCACGGCGATCGCCGAAGCGTAACCGATCTCATAGCGGTTGTTCGCGTAGTCCTCCAGATGGTGCATGATCGTGTGACCTGCGTAATCGGTCGAAGGCATTCCGCAGAGCGCGGTAACAATCGCACCGAAACCGAAGGAACCGGTGATGGACATGATCGCGCCGAACATGAGCTGACCTTTCATGTTGGGAAGGGTGATGTGCCAGAGTTCCTGCCACCGGTTGCGGATACCGTCCACAGCGCCCGCCTCATACTGTGCCTTGTCGATTCCCTGCAGGCCCGCGATGAACGCGAGGAAGGAGGTGCCGAGAGAGGTCCACAGCGCAACGACAATACAAAGCGGCATGATGTAGGATGCGTTCTGGAACCAGGCGATCGGTGCGTCAATAATCCGCAGATACATCAGGGTGGAGTTGACCCAGCCGTAGGAGTCGGAGGAGAAGAGGGTTGCCCAGATCAGGTACGCGGAACCGGAAATGGACGGCGCGTAGAAGATCAGGGTGACGATCGCGCGGACCTTGGGAGCCAGCTCATTGATGAACCATGCCACGATGAGCGACAGGAAATAGGAAGTCGGTCCGACGACGCCCGCGAAGATCAGGGTGTTCTTACAGGCGATCAGGAAAATGTCGTCCTTGAAGAACAGGTTGAGGTAGTTTTCAAACCAGATGAAATCCGGCATCTCCAGCATGTTGAAGTTGGTAAAGCTGAAGATGATGGAGAAGATGACCGGCACCACCGTAAACAGGGTGAAAATGGCGACATAAGGCAGGATCATCAGATACGCGACCCAGTTGCGCTTCATTTCCTTCCACGTCCATGCGGCACGGCTCATTTCGCTTCTCTGGACAGCTCGCTTTTTCTGTACTTTTTCCATATCGAATCAGTCACCCGTCCTTTCTGCCGCGCGGCGGGCGGAAGCTTTTGCAGCTATCAGATTGTTCACTGTCTTTGCCTCCTCAGTATTTACTCAGGGCTTCTGCCGCCTGCGTCAGATATACGGAGATCTGTTTCAGCCGGTCTGCATCCGAGCCGCCCTTTTCGGCAGCCGCAAGGAAAGCGGCGGCGGATTCGCCAAGCAGCTTGATGTTGTTGTTATCAATCGCGTACTTTGCCGCGGACACGAGACCCGTATATGCGGAGCCGTTCAGCTCATCCATCAGATCCTCCGCCTGTCCCATGCGCTTTTCGGCGAGCGTCTGACCGATTTCCAGCGTTTCGAGTCCGAACTCTTCGCGCTTTCTGCGGATCTCGGTATTGATAGTATTAATATAGGAAAGAATTGCGCTTCTTGCATCCGCGCCGCTGTTGTACGCGGAGAGGAATGCGAAGTTGACGTAACGGTCGAGGTAATAGGAACCGGGGTAGTTCGGGATTGCCGCCAGATTTTCGTACTGCTTGGCGACTTCTTTGTACTCATCGGTCGTCCAGGGCAGGCTCGCAAGCGCGGTACGGTTTGCGGTCGGCTGCTTGCCGGACTCACCGAGGACAGCCGCCATGCCGTAGGAATATGCAATCTGGCAGTCGGCACCGGTGTACCACTTCATGAAGTTCCACGCGGATTCCTTCCGCTCCTCTGCAACGCCCTTGACCATGACCACCGCGGTGGTCGATGCGATAGAGCAGTTATTGATGTTGCCGTCCTTGTCCACGGTGCCCGGCAGGGGAACCATTGCCCAGAGTCCCTCAATTTCGGTTGCAAAAACCTTCAATTTATTATACATCTCGGTATAGGGGGCAATGACGATCGGCATTTCGCCCGAACGGAAACGGTTTGCCGCGTCGTATGCGTAAGGGCAGGAGTAAGCGGTGTAGAAGTCGCACATGGTCTCAAAAGCGGACAGCGCCTTCGGGGAATCCAGATTGATCCGCATGCCGCCGTCGGCATACAGCTCACCGCCGTTCTGGTAGAGCAGGAACTTGTAGTCCGTCGCCTGGGAAAGTCCGAGCGTCGAAGCCGTCATACCAAGCTCCATGTTGTTGTAACCGAGCACGGGAAGCGCGGCGTAAATGTCATCCCACGTCTTGGGAATTTCCACGCCGATGCTGGAGAGAATGTCCAGACGGACAAACATCATGTAGAAGGATTCGGTCTCGGGAAGTCCGTAGTAATGCATCTGCCCGGCGGAGTCTTCGATTCCGATCGTCAGCATCGCCGCGTCATTGAAATCCTTCAGAGCGTCGTCAAAGCCGGACATGTTTTCGATCGGGATCAGTGCGCCGCGGACTGCATAGTTGATGACGTCCGCCTGTGCAAGACCGAGGTAAACATCCGGTCCCGCCTGCGCCAGGATGGACGGAAGCAGGGTGCTTGCCGTGACCAGTTTGAGTGCGACGGGCAGGTTGTAAACAGGAGTGAAATCGTTGGTAATCAGGTTCCGGATGACCTGAGACTGGTCGCGGCCGTATGCCACCCACGCCTCAATGGTGTCGTTCTGACCGCCTTTCACCATGCTTCCCATCTGGTTGTAATCACGGAAGAAGCTCCAGAAGAAGCTGAGGAATTCATGCAGGAAATTGCGGAAGAAGTTCTCCTCTGCGCGCGGCAACGCTTTGTCGTTACCCTGCACGATCAGGTAATCCAGCTGAAGCGGCTGGGTTTTCGCGTCACCGATAAAAGTACCGAGCGTACCAAGGTTGGACTTGAGGCTGTCAAGGTTCTTCGCGACCTCGTTTTCGGGGTCGGAGACCATGGTGCGGATGAGGTTTGCAATAGTTTCAAGCGTTGCGATATTGGCAGTGGAGGTTCCTGCGAGTGCGCGGAACTGTTTTGCCGCATTCTCGAGCACTTCCATCTGATTATACATATCGATCAGCGTCGAGGGGATCAGACGTGCGAAACCGTAGTCACGGTAGGTATCGGGGCTGGGTCCGGTCAGTTTGAGGATGGTCAGGTAATCCGCGTCAAGAGCGGTCAGCGCCGCCTCCATGCTCCGGATGATCTCGCTCATGGAGCCGAGCGTCACCTCCAGGCGGATCGTGTAGGTCACGCCTGCCTCAAAGTAAAACTGAAGAGCGTCGGTCCCGTTCGACAGATGACCGGTCTGCCATGTGCTGTCGTACCTGAAGCGCAGCTCGGTCGCTTCGGCAAACGGAATTCCGTTGTAGTATCCCTTTGCACCCTCTTCCAGTCCGTCGCTGTATATGTAAAGGTTACGGCAGACATAAAGACCTTCCAGCGTGTTCTGGCGGTAACGGGCGTCGATGTTGTAAAGTCCGCTGTTGTCCACGCGGAACTTATAGGTGATGAACTGTCCCGCATTCTGCCACTGCTCACCGCCGATGGTATTGAGAAGCGTTCTCGACGGGTCAGCGGGAGAAGTTGCGGCACTCGTGCGGTCCTCGACCGCATAAACGGTGTTGGAGGAGGTGGAGGAGGCATATTCCGACTCCAGCTTCACCACGCTCGTTCCCTGCTTCTCATCCTTGTATTTTTCAAGGTAATCCGCGTAGCTGATGTAACTTCCGTACGGGGTCAGACGGAAGGAGGAAATCACAAGCGCCTCATTGACGCCGGCAAGAGAGATGGTCACGTCGCCCTCGTCCAGGGCAAACATGAAGTTCTCTGCGGAATATCCGGAAGAATCGTGCAGGGAGTATTCGCTCCAGCGCGGTGTCTGGGCGCTGGTCGGGCGGATCTCATTGCCCTCGGTATCCGTCTGGAAGAAGCGGAGTCCCAGCTCCTCCGAGAGGAACTGCCGGCGGGCTTCCGTCCAGTACTCGGGCATTTCAAACACAACATAGGTGCCGTCGGTGCGGTTTTCCGTATTCGCCGTCAGCCCAAGCTCCTCCGCGCGGGAGAGCAGCTCCGCGGCGGTCTTGGTCTTGTCGGTGATACGGTATGCGGCATTTTTGTATACAAAATCGTACACCTTCGGGAAGGACAGCGAATATGCTCCGTCGAACGGGACCTCGCCGTTGATGTAGAACTCACGCTCAATGGCGGTGTTCTTGCCCTCGACGGGGTAATATTCAATGGTAATGCTGTACCAGCCGGACTCCGGAACACGGAAGGTCCAGGAGGTGGTGCCGGTCTCCGGCGTGTAAACGCCGTTTCTTCCGTATTTATCGGTGATCTCGTACTCCGAATCCGTCTTTCCCGGATTCAATGCCTCTGCGGCATCAACGAGGATCTCCTCGGCAGGCTTACCGTATTTATCCTTGCGTGCGGCAAGGTAAGCGCTGTACGTGTCGGTATTGAGCTGCGCCTCATAATCCTTGATGGTCTTGTCTGTCACCGTCGGATTCTTTTCGGACGCGTCCGCCGCGTGGACCGCGGTCGCGGAACCTCCGATCAGAAAAGTCAGGGTGAGGATCAGCGCCAGCGCTCTCTGAATTCTGGATCTCTTCATCAGTTTTCCTCCTGCTTGTTTTGGAAGCGGCACGGAAACACACCGCCCGCGGGCAATCGCGTCGGAAACAGCCGCACCGGGATACCGGCAGAATACTGCGGCTGCCGTACTGACGGCAGCCGCAGACCGACCCGTGAACGTCCGCTCCGGGAATTCACGTTACAAAATGCCCAAATTGATAGAAATATCATACCATAATATCGACAAATTGTCAAGAAAAGAGACGGTGCCGGAGGGTATGATGAAAAACGGCCAATGAAAACAAACCGTGAACTTTTTCGTGCATTTCCCCGCTTCCGGGAACGCCTGTTTTTTGCGGTTCCGCCTGCCCGTTCACGCGGATTTCGGGAGATGTAAATGAAATTTACGGTTAAAATGTGTAGATGGGCGAAAAACGGGCTGTTTTTGGTGAAAATGACAGTCGGATTCGGGGCAAAAACGGCGGTATTTTCTGGATGTAAATATCGTTTTCCTGCTTTTGCGTGACGGGGGCGTGATCGCCGGCAGATTTTTTGTTACAATTATTGTTGAGTCTGCACAATTTCGCGGCGGATTTTTCTACAAATATACAACATGCACAAATTGTAAACATTCCGCTCCTTTTCTGCAAACATCCGCCAAAATCCGGCCCTCGGGTACCCCAAGCGGCATTTCCGCCGCCCGAAACCGGTGTCGGCTCGTGTTTTGCGCTCGAAATCCGTCGCACTGCTTGCCAAGGGGAGAGCAATATGCTATAATAGGGCGAATGAGACAAAGATCCATCAATCGGGGCGGCTTACTGCCGCCGATCGGGAGGAAACATGAGAAATTATCCGAAGCTGACGGTCACGGAAAAGGCAGAGAAGTTGCTCCGCGGCGGACACGTCTGGGTATACGGCGATGAAATCACTGCCGCGGAGGGGACGCCGGAGAACGGCACACTCGCGGACGTGTTTTCCGGTAAGGGAAAATACCTCGGCACCGGCTTTTACAACAGTCACTCCAAGATCCGCGTGCGGATCATTTCCAAGAACACCAACGACACCTTTGACGAAAAATTCTGGGAGCGCCGCCTGTCCTACGCGGTTGCGTACCGCAAAACCGTCATGGGCGACACGGATTTCCGGTGCTGCAGGCTGATTTTCGGCGAGGCGGACCAGTTTCCCGGGCTGACGGTCGATCGGTTCGAAAACATCCTCGTCGCCGAGGTGCTGTCTCTCGGTATCGAAAAAATCAAGGAGATGCTCTTCCCCGCCCTTGTCCGTATCCTGCGCGAAATGGGCGAGGAAATCGACGGGATCTACGAGCGCAACGATTCCCCCATCCGCAAACTGGAGGGCATGGAAACCGGATGCGGCTTCTTTCCGCTTCCGGGACTGCCGGATCCGGAAAGCGGCGAAGTGACCATCACGGAAAACGGCATCCGTTATTTCGTGGACGTGGTGAACGGGCAAAAGACGGGATTCTTCCTCGACCAAAAGTATAACCGCCGCGCCATCCGGCAGATCGCCCGGGGCAAGCGGGTGCTGGACTGCTTCACCCACACAGGCTCGTTCGGACTGAACGCCGCCGCGGCGGGTGCCTTGCACGTCACCTCGGTCGATATTTCCGCCGATGCGATTGCCATGGCAAAGCGCAACGCAAAAGAAAACGGACTGGACGGCCGCATGGATTTTTTGATCGCGGACGTGTTTGACCTGCTCTCGGTTCTGCAAAAAGAAAAGAAGTCCGACTACGACTTCATCATTCTCGACCCTCCCGCCTTCACCAAGAGCCGCGATACGCTCCGCAACGCGATCAAAGGCTACCGGGAGATCAATTATCTTGCCATGAAACTGCTCCCGCGCGGCGGGTACCTGGCGACCTGCTCCTGCTCCCACTTCATGACCGAAACTTATTTCAAGCAGATGTTGCACAACGCCGCCGAAGATGCGGGCGTGTCGCTCCGCCAGATCGAAGCGCGTCAGCAGGCACCGGATCACCCGATTCTCTGGAATGTGCCGGAGACGGACTATCTGAAATTCTATATTTTCCAGATCGTGTGACAGGTCCCGGCACCATCCCGCAACAGGAGCGACCGGGTTCCGCCACGCCGCCTCCGTGGTTTTGTAAAAACTCTTGCAACTTAAAAAGAATCAAAAAAGGGGACAAGCGTCCCCTTTTGATTTTCTTAACCTGAAGTTTTTGAGGGATGAAAGGGGACTTTTTTCAAAAAGTCCCCTTTCCGGGGTTCGGGGCAGAGCCACGACATTTTCCCTCCGGGGGTTCGGGGCGAAGCCCCGACTTTCTTCGCCCTCCCGGGGTTCGGGGCGGAGCCACGACTCTTTCTCCCTCCCGGTGGTTCGGGGCGAAGCCCCGACTCTTATTTCTTCTTCGTTACCGCCGTCCAGATGCGGTAGACTGCAGGGGAGGCGATAAGATTGACGCCGAATTCCGCGAGGAAATTGATTCCGGCGCACAGAATCACAATGAAATAGACAACACTGACGCCCGCACCGACATTCAGAATATATTCCTCAAGCGTTGAGTGGAACAGGGTGATCGAGCCGAGTACGAAAATTCCCGTATTGACGACCGGCGCGACCGCCGATGCAAGAACTACCGCGACCCAGCGATTATGCTTTTCCAGCGCACGGAACACAAGTCCGGCACAAAGTCCCGCGAGCGTCGCTTTGGCAAGGCAAAGCACGACCGTCAGAACAGGCTGCTTGGAAAACAGAAAATTCGTGAACACATCCGCACCGCTGACACCGCCGATGACAGTAATCAGACCGAATACGGCGCCGAGGATTGCTCCGGCGGCAGGACCGAGCAGGACGCCCCCGACCGCGATCGGAATGAGCACGAGCGAAAACGAGACGGGACCGACATGAATGTTACTGCCGACCAATTGCAGAACGATGACGAGCGCAACAAGTATAGCCAATTGTACCATCCTGAGCGTCTTTTCATGGGTTCTTTGCATAAAGAATACTCCTTCCGGGACTTTCACCCGGTGCTGCCGTCCGGGAGTTCCGGTACAGCGCATAAAATTTTGAAACGGGCATATGCCCGGATCAGGTAAAAATCAGCTCCGCGTGCCGGATGACGGCATCATGCAATCAGCATCGCGTCAGCGGAGGTTCCGGCGATACAGTACGCACAATCCCTCCAGCGTCAGATCGGGACAAAGCGTTGCCGCGTGTGACAGATGCGGGACAATCAGAGGAGCAAGTCCGCCCGTCGCAATGAGATACCCCCGGTCGGGGGAAATCCCCGTTTCCCGGGCAAGGCGGTCGATCATACCGTCCGCCGCCGCGGCGGAACCGAAGATCAACCCGGAGCGCATACTGTCGGCAGTGTTTTTGCCGAGCACCGGCGGCGTGTTTTCCAGAGCAACCCCTGGAAGCTGTGCAGCGCTGTCCCGCATGGCGGAAAGCGACACGGCGACACCGGGAAGGATACAGCCGCCCACAAACGCGCGCGACGCGTCGATGACCGACAGCGTGGTCGCCGTTCCGAAGTCGAGAACGATGGCGGGCGCGCCGAACTTTTCAAGCACCGCCGCCGCGTTGGCGATCAGATCCGCGCCAACCTCGGCGGGAGAATCCGTGCGGATGGGGAATCCGGTGTGCAGCCCCTTTCCGACGATCATAGCGCTGACACCAAACACCAGTCTGGCGGCATCTGCGACGCGGTGGGTCATTCCCGGCACGACCGAAGAAAGGATCGCGCCCGTCACCGCCTGCTTTCCGATACCGTGCATCCGGAGAAGGCTGTCAAAAAGCACCGCGTATTCGTCCGCGCTCCGCGCCTCGGAGGTACAGACGCGCGAACGGAACAACAGATTTCCCGTGCTGTCCGCCACGCCGAACCGGACGCTGGAATTTCCGATGTCTGCGGCAAACATGAGCGTCTCCGGCGAAAAAGCTGTTCCCCGGACGGAATTTTCAGGATCTGCGGGACTTCCGGGATTGCCGGAATTTGCAGAATATCCGGGATTCCCCGCATTTACAGGGCTTCCGGGATTTGCGGGTCTTGCAAAATTACCGGAATCCGCAAAATTCGCGGAATATCCGGAATGTTCGGGACTGTTCATAAAAAACTCCTCCTTCCGTTGACATGTGGAAAGATGTACCGGGACACGACTCATTTCCCGGCAATATACACCGTTCTCAATCGGCTTCCAAACCGACCGCACCGTAAAGTACACGCCCGGCAGACGGTGGCGCCGCCCGAACCGGCAGCTGCATCGACAGACGGTTTCTTTTTCCGTGCCGCAGGTTGTGCCGTGGAGGCACTTTTCGCCCACTCGTATCGTGCTTGCTTCGCAGATAACACAGGTCGTGCCGCAGGTCACCTTCCGCCGCTCGCGCCGCGGGTCGTGCCGCGGGTCACCTTCCGCCGCTTGCGCGGTACACCGTGTTTTGCAGGGCGGTCGGTGTCAGATCCGCGCGACGCCCGTTTCGTGCGCCGCCTTCACGACCGCGGCGGACACCACCTCGGCAACGCGGCGGTCGAGCGCCGCGGGAATGATATTTTCTTCGCTCAGTTCCCCGTCGGGAATCAGGGTCGCAAGCGCGAACGAGGTCGCAACCTTCATCTCTTCATTGATACGCGACGCGCGGCAGTCCAAAGCGCCGCGGAAAATTCCGGGGAACGCCAGCACGTTGTTGATCTGGTTTGGAAAATCCGAGCGCCCCGTGCCGACAATGCGCGCGCCCGCTTTCTTTGCAAGATCAGGCATGATCTCGGGCGTGGGGTTTGCCATGGGGAACACGATTGCATCCTTTGCCATGGAGCGCACCATCTCCTCCGTCACAATGCCGGGGGCGGACACGCCGACAAAAATATCCGCGCCGCGAAGCGCGTCGGCGAGCGTTCCCGTCAGATGGGACGGATTGGTGAGGGCGGCGATCTCCTCCTGCGCCACATTGTTGCGCTCATCGCCTGCGGTCACGATGCCAAAGCGGTCGCACATGGTGATGTCCGGGAAGCCCATGTGCAGAAGGTGCCGCGCTATGGAGATGCCTGCCGCGCCTGCGCCGCTGATGACCACGCGGACGGAATCCATTTTCTTTCCGACCACCTTGAGGGCATTGATGAGCGCGGCGGCGACCACGATTGCCGTACCGTGCTGGTCGTCGTGAAACACGGGAATGTCGCAGACCTCGGTCAGCTTTCTTTCGATTTCAAAGCAACGCGGTGCGGAAATGTCTTCGAGGTTAATACCGCCGAAGGAACCGGCAATGAGCGACACGGTGCGGACAATCTCATCCGGATCCTTGGAGCGGATACAGATGGGGAATGCGTCCACGTCGGCAAAGCGCTTGAACAGCGCGCACTTGCCCTCCATGACGGGCATCCCCGCCTCTGGACCGATGTCTCCGAGCCCCAGAACTGCGGTTCCGTCGGTCACGACGGCAACCAGATTGGAGCGTCTTGTCAGTTCATAGGACTTTTCGGGGTGCTTCTGAATTTCCAGGCAGGGCTCGGCAACGCCGGGCGTATACGCGAGTGACAGGTCCTCGCGGGTGTTGATGGGGCAACGGGTCACGACCTCGATCTTGCCCTTCCATTCATAATGCTTCTTTAAGGATTCTTCTCGGATATTCATGATTTCATTCCTCGGTTGATGGATTTCGGGAAACGCGGGCGGATTCAAATAAACTGTCTGACGAATCGGATTTCTGAGGCACGGCGGTCAGACCATTTCCTCGGGGCGGAATACCTCGTCAAACCGCTCGGAGGAAAGGAAACCGAGCTTCACGCAGGCTTCCTTCAGGGTGATTCCCTCCTTGTGCGCGGTCTTTGCGACCTTTGCGGCGTTCTCATAGCCGATGTACGGGTTCAGCGCGGTGACGAGCATCAGGGAACGGTGGAGATTTTCCGCCATTTTTTCGCGGTTGGCAACGATTCCGGACACGCAGTGTTCCCTGAAGGAGCGCAGCCCGTCGGACAGAAGCCGCACCGACTGCAGATAATTGTATGCGATCACGGGCAGAAAGACATTGAGTTCAAAGTTGCCCTGCGACGCGGCAAGTCCCACCGCCGTATCGTTTGCCATGACCTGCACCGACAGCATGGTGATCGCCTCGCACTGGGTCGGGTTGACCTTGCCCGGCATGATGGACGAACCGGGTTCGTTTTCGGGAATACGGATCTCCCCAAGTCCGCAACGGGGACCGCTCGCAAGCCACCGCACGTCATTTGCGATCTTGAACAGATCCGCCGCGAGCGCCTTCATGGCGCCGTGCGAAAAGACCAGCTCGCCGCGCGAGGTCAGCGCGTGGAATTTGTTTTCCGCCGTGGAAAACGGCTTGCCCGTCAGGTCGGAAATCTTCTTCGCCACAAGCACATCAAAGCCTGCGGGGGCGTTAAGCCCCGTCCCGACCGCCGTTCCGCCGAGCGCCAGCTCGCACAGATCGACCGTCGCGTCCAGAATCAGGGTTTTATCGCGTTCGAGGCTTGTCCGCCACCCCGAAATCTCTTGCGAAAAAGAAATCGGCACTGCGTCCTGCAAATGCGTCCGCCCGCTCTTGACGATCCCGCGGTTCTCTTCCTCCAGCCGCTTCATTTCGGCAATCATGCGGTCAAGCTCGGGGAGCAGGTCGCCCGTCACGCCGAGCACCGCCGCGATGTGCATGGCAGTGGGGAAGGTATCGTTGGAGGACTGGGACATATTCACGTCGTCGTTCGGGTGAAGCAGTCTGCCGCCTGCCAGCTCGTTTCCGTAATTTGCGATGACCTCGTTGACATTCATGTTGGACTGGGTGCCGCTTCCCGTCTGGAAAACGACAAGCGGGAACTGGTCGTCAAGGTCGCCGCGCAGGATCGCGTCGCACGCAGAGGCGATCGCGTCCAGCTTTTCCTCGGTCATTTTCTCCGGGCGAAGCTCGCGGTTGGCAAGCGCCGCCGCCTTTTTGAGGATTGCAAACGCGCGGATGATCTCACGCGGCATAAGCACGTCGCCGATGCGGAAATTCTCAAAGCTGCGCTCAGTCTGCGCGCCCCAGTATTTATCTGCGGGAACCTTCACTTCCCCCATGGAATCGTGTTCGATGCGGTATTCCATACTCTTTTCTGTCTCCTTTTCGGATCTGTCGGCTATCGGGCGGCAATCTGCCGGCAATCTGCCGCTCACAGCCCGGCGTTATTTCGATCAAGCTTCAGGCAGTTCGTCCACGCGCGCCTGCCCATGCGGTCGGTCACCTCGGCGCGGACGTAAAATTCTCCCTCATCGTAGGCGGGCTGGTACACAAAGCGCGTGCCGCCGTCCGCCGTTTGCTTTCTCCCCTGCCACCAGACGATGTTGGAGCAGAACACCGCCTCGTCGACGGGCGTAGTGTCGAGAATGATCTCGTCGCCTTCCCTTGTGAGCGTTGCGATGGGTCCCTCGGTCGCAAGCGTTCTGCCGGCGCGGATCGCCTCACAGATTGCACGGGAATTCAACTCGTCCGCCTGCACATACGTCGCGCCGACCAGACAGTCTCCCGTGTAGTAATGGGTATCGTCCGACGCAAGCAGCGGGAGAAAGATTCCCTCGCAGGCGTACAGATCAATCAAAAGCGAAGAATCGGGGCGGTTGGACATTCCGATGGCGGAAACCGAATTCCAGACCTCGGTGGCGATCACGCCGGCATCCACCGCCATTTTGACCTGCGACGGGCGGTTGAGCGACCAAGCGGGATGCGCGAGGATGGGGTAGCCGCCCTTCTCCCTGATGCTTCGGATGATCGTTTGTGCATCCGCGCCGCGCTCACAGTCCGCGGGGGCGCTCATGCCAAGCCCAAGGATGTGAAACACGCCGGCTCTGCCGTCTCTTGTCCCCGTGTCGTATTCCGCGCCGCCCATGAGATAAATTCCCCCGAAATCAGGGACGTCCTCCGTCCACGCCCAGTGGTCGGTGATTGCCAGCGCGTCGTATCCCGCGTCGCGGTAAATGCGAGCCGCCTCCTCGGGGCTGACGTGCCCGTCCGAGCGCGTCGTGTGGGTGTGCAGGTTGACCTTGTACCAATGTTTTCCGTTCCGATCCGTTATCATGCTGATTCCTTCCGGCTGCCCCCGCTCGACCGTGGGGACATTTCAAACAACTTTTATTGTAACACAGAATCCGCCGTCTTGCAAGAGGGGGAGACGGAAAACGGGGAGGTTACGCGGCTTTCGGGAAAAATCGCGAGGGAAAGCAACAAAGCGGGAGGCAAAAACGGCAGGCGCAGAGTCCGGAGGGCAGGAAACGGACACAGGCGACAGTCGACTACGGGCAAGCGGAACCGATGGGGATCCGCCCGCCCGGAGGGTACGGTCCTGGGGCGTGGCGGCGGGCACCCATCGGAGAGCGGACGGGGAAGCAGAAAAATACACCGCGCAGGGAAAAACGGATGAATGCCGCCCCGCTGAAATATTCCGGGAGCACAGGGTACAGAATCAAACCGGGGGTGTCGGCAAAAGAAAGCCGCCCCGAAGGGCGGCTTGGGGATTTGAAATCGAGGCGGCGGAGATTACTTCACAATGTCCCCGTCGGTGCAGTGGATGGTACAGGAGCCAAGATAAAACTCGTCGAAAGTCCATTCGACCCCCTTTGAAATTGCCTCCCACTGTGCTTTGGTACCGTTAAAAATGATGTCTTTCAGATTCCGGCAATCGAAAAATGCATCCTCACCAATGCACGTCACGCTGTCCGGAATCGTGATACTGATCAGGTTCATGTAATTCTGAAACACGCTCGCACCGATACTCGTCACACCGTCAGGGATAACGACATCAGTCACCAATTGTCCATTCAGATACAGATTCTGTGCATAAAAGAACGGATTGGAAATGTAACCTTCAAAACGGATCGCGCACCATTTTGCCATGTCCGTAATATACACGTCTGTCAGATGATTGCACCCTTCAAACGCCCTCACGCCGATGCTTGTCACGCCCTTTCCGATCGTAACACCAGTAAGCCCGATACAATCACTGAATGCAAACCAGCCAATACTCGTCACGCTGTCGGGAATGGTAACATCCGTAAGGCTTCTGCATTCGTTGAATGCATATTCGTCAATATATATCAAACTGTCCGGGATCGTAATATCAGTAAGATTGATACAATGGGAGAACGCAGAACCGGCAATCAATTCCGTTCCCGCTTTCACGATACAGGAACCGGATACCTTTGCGGCGAGCAGATATTTACCGTGATAGAGAACACCGTTTTCCCAATTATCTGCATTATTGTAATACCCGGTGTTGAGAAATACATTGCTGCCGATACTTGTCAAGCCGTTTCCGATTGTGACGTTCATCAGGCCAGTACAATCCGTGAATGCAGAATTGCCGATAACCTCCACACTGTCCGGGACCTTGATTTCCGTAATGCCCCTGCAACCCTTGAATGCTTCTGTACCGATGTACAACACGCCATTCCGAAGGGTGACGCTTACAAGATTCGTGCACATACAGAATGCAGAATCGCCGATAGCCGTTACGCTACCCGGAATCGTAACGCTTGTAAGACTATAGCATTCTCCGAACGCCTGAACCCCAATACTTGTCACTCCGTCCGGGATGATAATACCTTTAAGTTTTCCGCAACCGGAGAAAGCCTCAACGCCAATGCTCGTCACACTGTTTGGGATTGTGATGCTTTCAAGTCTTGCACACCTGTAAAACGCAGAATTACCGATGCTTGTCAAGCCGTCCGGGAGGGTAATACTAGCAAGATTGCTACACTCCGCGAACGTAGAATCACAGATTTCCGTCACGCCGTCGGGAATTGTAACATCAATGAAACCGATACAACGCTTGAATGCTTCAGCACCGATGCTGGTCACGCTGTCCGGAATTGTGATACTTGTAAGGCTTGTACAATTCTCAAAGGCAAAACTACCGATGCTGGTCACGCTGTCCGGAATCGTAACACTGACAAGGTTCGTGCATTCGCAGAATGCACTATCACCAATGCTCGTCACACCGTTCTCAATTGTAACACCGGCAAGGTTTCGGCACTGATAAAATGCGAATTTTCCCATATTCGTCACGCTGCCCGGGATTGTAATGTTCGTAAGTCCCTGGCAACTTTCGAACGCAAAAGCACCAATGCACGTCACACCGTCCGGAATCGTTACATCTGTAAGGCCATTGCAATTTTCGAACGCAGATTCGCCAATACTTGTCACACTGTCCGGGATTGTAATGTCCGTAAGTCCCGTGCAATTTTCGAACACAGAAGAAGCAATCAGTTTTGTTCCCGCTTTTACGGTATAGGAACCGGATATAGATGCTTTTGCATCAATCAAACACTTCCCGATATAGAGCACTCCGTTTTCCCAATTGCTCTCATTGTTGTAATACCCGGTGTTGTTGAACGCACCGTCGCCAATACTCGTCACGCCATTTCCGATCGTGATGTTTGTAAGGCTCGTGCAATCGGAGAACGCCTCAAAGTCAATGTGCGTCACACTGTCCGAGATTGTGATGCTTGTAAGGTTACTGCAACCATAGAACGCCCATTTACCAATGCTCGTCACACCGTCCGGAATCGTGATGCTTGTAAAGCCGGTACATTCGCGGAACGCCTCATTGTCAATGTACGTCACGCTGTCCGGGATTGTGATGCTTGTGATGTTTTTACAGCGGACAAATGCCCACAAACCGATCCCCGTCACCGCTTTACCCTGATATGTTGACGGAATGACGACATCGCTGTCCTGACAGGTGCCGATTCCCGTTACCGTGGCAGTCCTTCCGTCGGTTCCGAACGAAAACGTCAATCCGATCGAGCCGGTCGGGTCGGTAAAGCTGTCCTGATAGGAATCGCCGCAGGCGGAACAGGTATGCGTGGTGTAGCCCTTCCCGGTTTTGGTCGGGGGAGTCACCGTGTCCTCGTAGGCATGTCCCTTTGCGTTGATTTTTCTCGTTTCCTTTTCCCCGCAGGCGCAGGAACGCTCCTCTTCTCCGTCCTCGGTGCAGGTTGCTTCTCCGGTCACTTTCCAGTCGCCGAAAGCGTGCTTGTGAGAAGAACCGGTGTTCTCTTCTCCGGGTACGGTATCAGATTCGCTGCCCGTCGTCCCCGCTCCGGCGGTTTCGGTCTCCTTTGGTTGATCCCCTTTGCACGCCGCAAGCGTTCCGAGGCAAAGAACCAAGGCAAGAAAAATCGCAAACAACAAAACATATTTTTTCATTTCGTCTTTCGTCCCTCCGGTTTCCGGATTAGATTTACATTCATTATAACACTTTATTCCATTTTGTCTTATAACACTTTATTCCATTTTGTCAATGAAATTCACGGATTCCCGATCATGCGACGGACGGTGTATTCCCGGATCGCGGTACACGCAAGAGATCGCGACGCCTTGCTGTCCAGCGGTACACTCGGAGCAAGGGAGAAGCGGGGGGCGGCGGAGGGGCGAAGCGCGGGACGGGGAAAGAAGCATGGGGCACACACGTTGACAACGGGAACCGCAGACACAACTGCCGGAGTTCCGGGAACGAAAAAACGGGCAACCCATGCGGGTTGCCCGTAAATGATTCCGGAATCAGTCGGCAGGAGTTACTTCCGTCGTACCCACCGGCACATTTTCGCCGCCGAGCACAAGGAACTGTCCCTCACCGGGCATCAGATTCAGCGTCAGCGAGCTTGCCTTCCCCATCGCAACCAGTCCCTCCATCGTCCAGAGCTGGTAGGTTGTCTCCTCTGCGAATATCAGCTCATAGGTATCGTTCCCGTCATCCAGATAATTGTTGTTGACGACATAGAAGCCTTCCCTGCCCGCATCGTCCTTCATGCAGCCGATAAAGCACTTGCCGTCGGTCGTGACGGAGGTCAGTTTCCCGTAGGAATCGGTCAGGTAATCCTCCGCCTCGGAGAAGCTCTTCATTGCTTTGGCGTAGTTGTCGCAACCGACCGTCATGACTTTGTCGAGATCGAACAGGTCGTAAATTCCCTTCATGGTGTTGACTTCCTCGATCACCGTCTGCACGATATAATACATATCGGCAAGCTCGTCGCCTTCCCTTGAGATGAACCCGGTAAACCCGTGTCCCTCATATACGGTAAACAGATAGAGAGCGTCTGCACCGCAGGCAAGCGACAGATTGACCTCACAGCGGAACTGCGTCTCGGTCGGAGCCTTGTAGCCGCCGACTGCCACCGTTTGCAGGTAGGTATGAAGCGGGACGTTGTACAGATCCGCAATCTTCTTGGCAACAAGCAGATTTGCAACGTATTGATCGGGGGAATTTGCTGCCTCCGAAAAATCTCCGGTGGAGTTCCACGGATAGCGGTCAAAGCAGAAGTAGTCCGGCTTGACCGTTTCCATATAGTAAACCATGGAATTGTACCAACCGTCGGAGACATAGCCGTACCCGTGGTCGCCGGGTTCAAAAGCGCGGTCACCATAGGGGAGCATATTCGCACCGATCAGCCAACCGGTCGCGCCCTCGACCTCTTCGAGAATCCGGCGCTTGGCTTCGGCAAGATTCTCAAACATATTCAGGACCGGTTCGTCCTTCATGTAAATGCCGCGCACACAGTCGTACCCCTCGGCATAATAGCTGAGGCGATAGACCATCTCGGCGGGCTCCATGCCGTGCATATTCAGATACACATTCATGCCCGCTTCCTCGCAGGCTTCCAGCAACTGCGGGATCAACACCGTCCCCATTCCCTGGCAGCAGGAAACAATCGAGGTAATCCCCGCCTCCTTCATCAGTTCAAAGATCTTCACATACGAATCCGCGATGTCCGCGTCTCCGCAGTCATACGCCACAACCTCCTGCGTGAAGTCCCGGAGGCTGTTGTAGATTGCCTGACGGAGTTCGTCATCGGACAGCTCCTTCAGGAATCCGCACTCCGTACAGACAGCGTAGACCTTGTCGTTGCCGTCCTTGACATAGGTCGGCTTGTCGCCGAAAACGTGCTCACCCGTCGCGGTGCCTTCCCGGAAATCACGCTTCACCTCGCCGCAACGGCTGCACTTGTATTCGGTGTACGCGTCCACGCCGCAGGTTGCCGCGTGTTCCGTGCCGTCGTCAAAGTCATGACCGAGCGCTTTTTCCGTGATCTGCTCGCGGCCATTTCCGCAGATACTGCAGATCTCTTCAATATAACCGTCAACCGTGCAGGTCGCACCCCTCCGACCGACTTCCTTCCAGTCATGGACATGCCCCGGCGTTTCGGATTCATCGGGATTTTCCGTTTCACTTTCCCTCTCGGTGTTCGGCTCCGTCCCGTCTGCCGCACCGGACGAATCCTCGGGCAGAACGGGAATTTTTCTGCCGCACGACGCAAAGATCGCCGCCGCGGAAAGCACCATCAGCACCGCAAGAAGCAGGGCTGTCATTCGTTTCATATTTTTCACGGTTTTCTCCTCTTATGTATGAATTCCGGATCAGATTTCCGGTATGATCGGGGGAACGGCAGATGACGGAAGCCGCATGGAGCGGTTCGGGTCACGGACATCCGCCGTGTATATCTTCTTCCTGTATGCGGGAGGATTTCCCGTCCCGTGTTTTACCGGGGATCAGTCGGCGGGATTCAGCTCAATGAAGCATCCCTCGCCGGGCTCCAGGGTAAGCAGGAAACGGTCGGTCACGCCCGCTCCCTCCAGTCCTTCGGTATCGCCCCACAGGCGGTAGGACAGCTCCTCCGTCAGGTAAAGCACAGCGGTCGTCGGAGCGGCGTCCTTCTTATAATTGAGATTGACCACGTAAAGTCCGGTCTTGCCCTCGGCGTTTTTGCCGCAGCCGACAAAAATCTCCTCTCCGTCCACGGAGGCAAGCCCCGCGTAGGTGTCCGTGAGCATTCCATCCATTTCAAATTCGGTGAAGTATTTCCCGTAATTCTCATCCGCGGAATTCACGATGTACTTGTCGAAGGTATAGCTCAGATAAGCGCCCTTCATCTGATGAATGCCGGTAAACACGTTCTTTGCGTCATAGTAGATCGGGCGGATCTCGGTACCGTCCGCGGAGATCATGTACGACCATTCCGAGGTCTGCACCACCGTGAAGCAGAGCAGGCTCTTGGCGCCGGCGGCAAGAGACAGGTTGGACTCGCAACGGAGCTGCGTGTAGGTCGGATCGGCGGAGCCGTCCACGGGGCCGTTCGCGGTCTGGAGGAAGGTCCACATCGGAACGTCATACTTCAGTGCGTAATACTGGAAGAACGCGAGATTTGCCAGATAGTTCGGCAGGTTGCCGGATTCCTGATTGTTGTACGGATACACGTCAAAGCAGAAGAAATCCGGCTTGACGGTCTCCCAGTACACATTCATCGCGTAATGCATCGCCTCTGCGGTCATGCCGTCCCCGAAAGCAAGCGAACCGTTGGCATCCGTTGCAGGCGAGCCGTCCGGGTTCTCTTTGCCGAAGGACTTCCACTCCTGCGTGCCGTCTTCCCAGATGCCCTTCCAGACATACGCGGGATTGCCCCAGCCGAGCAGGTTGGCGCCCATGCTCCACTGTACTCCCGGATACTCCTTGCGGAGCAGATCGGCAGTCTTGCCCAGGTTCCCGAACCAGAAGGGATACGGCTCGTCGCGCAGATAAAGTCCGACCAGATGTTCTTCTTCATCCATGAAGAGCAGCTTTGCCAGGACCTCTTCGGGATTCCGGATTGCCAGCGCGGTCGCGTCGGCAAGCACATCCATACCGGTTTCGTTTGCCGCTTCCAGTACGGACCACAGACCGCTGGAGGTCTCCATACCGTTGGCAACCACCGTGTTGATCCCGATGTCAAGGATCCGATTGAACAGATCCGCAATGATGGGGCTGTTGCAGTCGGGCGTGCCGTATGCGGTGATCCGCAGTCTCTCGCCGACGATGCTGTCGCCGATGGCAACCAGGCGTTCCCGTTCCGCGTCCGTCACCTCAATTTCGGAAAGGCACCGCACGCAGGAAACCACACTCTTCCCGTCGGATGCGTGGCGATTGCCGGCAAGCAGGTGTCCAAGAGCGGGAAATTCCTCCCGCGTCTCCTTCCCACAGCCGGAACAGACCGAAATCTCGTATCCGTCTTCGGTGCAGGAGGCTGCATGGGTCTCCTTCACCCAGTAAGTATGTTCATGAACCGTTTCCGTAGCGGACTCTGTCGAGGACTCGGACTCGGATTCCGTCACAGCTTCGCTTGCGGTTTCGGTCACGGATTCCGTCGGTTTACCCGTCGTCGGTTCCGTCCCGGTTTCCGTTGTCTTGCCTCCGGTACAGGACACAAGTGCCCCCAGCACCATGAGACACACGAGCAGGATCGCTGCCAATCTCTTCATAGATTCCTCCGTAAGTTTCCCCGCGTCGGCGGGGGAAGTGTGTTCATCCTATCATATTCCACAAAAAAATGCAAGTTCTATCTGTAAACTTTTTCACTTTCACGAAAAATGCCTGCAAGTCCGCTTTATCGGACACCGTTTCGGGTACACTGACAACGCGGTCAGCACCCCGGCACTGTCCGCACATTTCAGCAAAGAAAGGAAGCATGATACATGACACCGACCGATTCCCATACCGGCTTTTTACACAGTGAAACGCGTGCGGAATTATCGGAAAACGGGCTTTTCGGCGTCAGCATGACGGGAATCCGTCAGAATCCCGGCGCCGATCCGGAATACGAGGAATATTATCTCAACCTTGACCGCGCCGGGACGCTCCGTCTGGCAAAGCTGCTCGGCGTAGCGCCGGACGATCTTGCCCGGCGGCTCGCCGGGGCGCTGACCCGGGAAAACGCACTGGTCCTCTTCCGCCGCTTCTGCGACACGCACGGGATTACTTACGACTACGGGGATCTTTCCGACTGAGCCGCTGACCGGAAGCGCGCCGGTCACCTTGTCAAGTCCGGAATCACGCCGTATTCCCGGCAGTCCGTTGCCCGCTTGGCCGGCACCACGTTCATTCGTCAGCCGGATACGCGATTGAACCGCCGGAGTGGACCGCGATGCCGGGCATTACGTCTGCCGGTCAGCCGGGTCCCCTTTGCGGATTCCTCAGGCGGTTACAGCGTATCCGCCCCAAGCCCCATCTGATTCAGGAGCTTTTTGTTGAATTCCTCCGCCGTGTTGTAGCCCATCTTCTTCTGGCGGTTGTTCATGGCGGCGATCTCCAGAATGATGGCAAGGTTTCTGCCGGGCTTGACAGGAATGGTGATTGCCGGAATCTCAAGCCCCAGAATGTTCTCGGTCTGGTCGTCAAGCCCCAGACGGTCGTACATCTTGCCGTCCTGCCACTGCTCCAGCTTGATGACAAGGTCAATGCGTTCGCTCTGCTTGACCGCGCCCATACCGAAGATCCGGCGGACGTCGATGATGCCGATGCCGCGCAGCTCCACATAATGGCGGATGATCTCCGGCGCGGTACCGACCAGCGTCTTGGCAGAAACGCGCTTGATGTCCACCACGTCATCGGCAATGAGGCGATGCCCTCTCTTGACCAGTTCGATCGCGGTCTCGCTCTTGCCGACCCCGCTGTCGCCGAGCAGAAGCATTCCCTCGCCGTAAACCTCGACCAGAACGCCATGCTGGGTCACGCGGGGAGCCAGATGCGTATTGAGCGACGCGATGAGCGAGGACATGATGGGGCTGGTCTTTTCCTTTGTACGGAGCACGGGGACGTTTTCGTCCTTTGCCGCGTCGATCATCGCCTCATACACCTCAAGATTGGAGGTAAACAGCACCGCCGCAGGGCGCTTGTGCATGAAGCGGCGGATGGCGCGGGTACGGTCCTCGTCGCCAAGGCTTTTGAGATACTTGTTCTCCGCGTTGCCGATCAGCTGCAGTCTCTGCTCTTCAAATGCGCCAAAAAAACCGGTCAGGGCAAGCCCCGGGCGGTTGACCTCCGGCGTGACAATCCTGATACTCTCGTAATCCTCCGGCAGATAAATCTTTTCAAAGGAAAACTCGTTGACGATTTCCGAAAGCGGAATGGTATATTTGACTTCCATGCCTTTACCTCCCCACCCGCCTGTGCGGGCTTTCCCGGTTTACTTTGTTTTCAGCCGGTCCGTTCCCTGTCATTTTAACACATTTTCCGTATTTTGCAAAGTGTTTTTGCGAAAATACGGCGGCAATTCATACATCCTTCACAAAATCGCGGTATAATCAAGGAAAGAATGTCGGGTGGCGGAGGTCAGTATGGCAGAAAAAGTGCTGAAAGAAAAAAGGATTCCCGGTGGCAGGGCGTCATCGGGCAAAGCCGCAAAGAAACCGGTACACAACAGCCGGAAAAAGGTCATTCTCATCACGGCGATCATCCTCGCGGTGATTCTTGTCGCCGTCGGCGTCACGCTGCTTGTCATGTACCTCACGGGCGACCGTCCCATCAAACAGACCGAGGAGGAGAAGCGGGTCGTCGGGACCTGCGGCGGCATGGAGATTCAGTACGAGGAACTCCGCTTTGTCGCAATGACCTATCGGGACACCTACGAAAAAGCATACGGGAAGGAATTCTGGAACGATCCGGACAAATGCGAGGAGTTCCGGGAAACGGTACTTTCGGTACTCCGCAACAATTACGCGGTATTCAAGGCGTGCGACGCATATCAGATCAACTACAACGACTCCGCGCTCACCGATGCCGTGCAGAAGCAGATCGAAGCGACGCGCAAGGAGGCAGGCAGCCGCAGCGCCTACAAAAAACAGCTTGAGAAATACTACCTGACCGACCACCTCTTCCGCTTCACCCTACTTGCCGAGCAGGCACAGAACGAACTTTACTTCCAGCTCCGCGATTTCATCGGGAAGGTGCCGATCGGCGACACGACCTACGATTTCTATGGCAATTACACCGCCCCCGCGGACTACGCGAAATTTTACAACGACTATCTGACCGTGCAGTCGGGCAGCAGCCGGATCCCGTCGGGCAACCTGATCCCCGTCGATTATTTCTTCATTCAGAATGACGCGGGCGAGGATCCGGAGGTCAACCGTGCGCTTGCCGCCTCCTACCGGGAGCAGCTGCTTGCCGCCGATCCGTCGGAACGTGAGGAACTGATCGGTCACATCATCGGCTCGGACAAGAACTGCGCCTACACGGGTGTCGGTCCCTATTTCATTGTCCGCGGAACCTACACAGACGAATTCTGGGACGGCGTATCGGGGCTCGCAAAAGAGGGCGACGTCAGCCCCGTCATTGAAACCACTGGCGGATACTATGTCGCCGTCCGCGTTGCTCCCGACGAGGCAAAACTGCTTGCCGAGGTGCAGACACTCATGAAAGAATACCAGAGCGCGCTCGTGGAATCGTACATTGAAGAAATCAAGGCGGGGCTTTCTGTGGAGCTGAATGAATACGGTAAAAGCCTCAATCTGCTGGAAATCAGCATGAGATGATGAACGGTGCAAGACAGAGAAGGCTCCGCCGCCGGCGCGCCATGCGCATGGGGGGAGCCGGAAACAGAGAAAGATACCTGCCGTGGCTGATCCTCGGCGGAGCGGTGCTCCTCGGTCTCGGGCTCGCCATTCTGCTCGGGAACGTGCTCGGGAAACAGACGGAGGGACTTCCCGCAGGGAGAGACGATATCTCCGTAACCTACGGAAATATCCGGGTACCGGGTGTGACCTGCGAGGCGTTCGCGTTCGGATACGCGGTGGACAACATGAAGGCAAACGGAACCAATGCCGTCTCGGTCGTTCTCCGGGGCGCGGACGATACGCTCGGGTACCGCTCGGAGACCGCGATCCACATGAAGCGACAGGCGGACGGCGCGGTAGCCGAAAACGCCGGAACGGAGATTTCCTACCTTCATGAAAACGGAATGTATGTCTGCGGGGTCTTCCGGGTGCTCTCTGCGGGACTGGACGGACAGGCAAAGTCTGCCGAGGAATACTACGAGCGCTCGCTTGCCGCCGAGATCGCCGGGAACGGGATCGACGCGATTCTGTTTGACGGACTGAACTTTGACGGAGAAAACGAGAGCGCTTCGCTTGCGTACCTCGCCGCGCTCCGTCGGGACACGGGAGATACCGCAATCGGAGCCGTGCTCCCCGCGGAGTTCTTCCGGAACGGCAACGCGGAAGCGACACTCCGGCGCTACCTCCGGTCGGCGGATTTCTTTGCGCTCGATCTCCGCGGGATCGGCGACACGGAAGAGCTTACCGATCTGCTCGACGGTGCGTCCTACTGTCTCCGCGCCTTCCCCGTGCGTCTGCTTCTCCGCACATCCGACGAAGCGGCGCGTACATGGCTCCGGGAAAACGGGTATACGGATTTTCAGATTCTGCCGGACTGATTTCCGGATTACCGGATTCCAACGGGGCTGTATAAAGACAGAAAGCCACCCGGACAGCATAGATTGAAACACGCCCCCCGGCGGACCTGACGGTCCGCCGGGGGGCTTTGTATGTGAGAATACCGGATCATGTACGGAACACGTACCCGGGAAGCATTCATCCGCAGAACAGGAGTACCAACAGGTAAATCCACAGGTCGTCGCCCGGCTTCTGTGCCGTCAGGTACATCAGCCCGAGCAGAAGCAGCTCCTCGGAACCGAGCGCGTGGGGAAGCGAAAAATGCTCCAGAAACCCCGGTGTTTTCGGCAAGGAACGCGGCAGAGGCTCTCCCGCAATCGCGTCCCCGTTCTCCGTGCAATCCACGCCCTTACGGGAAGTTCCGCTGTCTCCCGGGTCCGTGTATCCGGAACCAGATTGTCCCGGCGCGTCGTAACCGAACCCCGGGGCTTCCCATGCCCCGCTCCCCCCATCGCCGTGTGCCGCCGTCGGGCGACTTCCGCCGCGCTCACGCGCCCCTTCCGCCGCCCGCCCCGCGCCCCACGGCTCCGCTCCGGAACCCGGGAAACTCCGGTTTTCCCCGTAATCTGCGCCATAAGAATCCGCCTCATCGGCCCCCCCGCCGGATTGCCACATCCCGCGGTCGCCCCCGGGTCCATCCGTAAACCCGTTGCCCTGCCCCATGTCATACTGCCCGGTCGCTCTTTCCGCCCCGGAAGTACCCATGTTGCGGTTGTCGGAACCGCTGCCCGTGCCGTCCGATCCGTCGGTACGCCCATCCGGCCCTGCCGGGGGACTGCCCATGCCGTCCGCCCGTTCCGCCTCCCCGGGGGAAATGTCCGCCGGGGTCACCTGCTCCTCCAGCGGTGAGAAAGTCGTCTTCCCGCCGCTCGTGTGGAACACGTTTCCGCCGTAATTCTCCGGCACCGCCACGTCGTCCGACGGATACCGCACACGCCGTCTGTCATCAGGAGTCCGGTAATACATTCATTTTCCTCCGTTTCCGGGCAGAAACCCTTCCAGAAGTTCGCCGATCTTGCCGAAGCGCACCATGCTGTCCACCGCCGCGGCACGGCGCGGGGATAAGTAAGGCTTGAGCGCGACCAGAAGCGTCAGCCGCTTGTCGCCGGGAAGCCGGAACTGCCGTTTCCCACTGGAGTTTCCCCCGGAGACCCCCCCTGCCGCAACGCTTGCGCCGTCCGCACCGGCTCCTCCGGCTGACTCCCTGCCGTACCCGCCGGTTTCACCGGCTCCCGCATCGGCGGAGAAGGTTTCCCGATCCCCGGCGGACGCCGCACTCCCCTCTGCCACCACCGAATCAATGATCTCCGACAGCCTGTCACGGGACGACTGCCGGTCGCCGGTGCCGGATGATTCCGCGCCGGAATCACCGCCCGTACCGCCGACGCCGGGTTTCCTGTCGCCTGCCGTCGGTTGTCGCCCGGTGTCGGATATCCCGCTGTCACCGTTTTTCCCGCCCGCACCCATCCCGCCGATGAGCGAAGCAAAGCCCCGGAGCATTTCCGGGTGCGCCATCAGCATGGACAGCGTATCCGTCAGGCGGGAATCTCCCGGCTCCATCAGTCCGTCCCTCCGTTTGCGGAGTTCCCACCCACCGGATTTCTGCCGTTCTTTCCAAACTGCCCAAACTGCCGCTTCATGCGTTCCACATCCTCATCGTCCGCGCCGTGAAGCGCCGCCCGCAGGCGCGCAAGGTCTCCCTTTCCGATGTTCATCGCACTGAGATTGATCCCCGACTCCGCCGCCAGCTTCTCCACCACCTGCATAAACTGATCGTCCGACAGGGCAAGCAGCCTCTCCAGTGCCCGTTTGTCAAGCTTCATGTGCTCCTCCTCCGCGCTCGGTAAAGGGATCCGTCATCCGTCCCCGTTCCGGCTTTCATGCCAGTATATGACCGCCCGCTCTTTGCGGTTCGCACGTGGATTTTCCCCGCTTCCCTTGCATTCCGCACACAATCATGCTATACTGTCAGTACCATCTTTTCTGACCGGGGGGCTTTATGGATTATCTGATTTTTTCCGATTCTCACCGGCACCCCGAAAAAATCCGCGAGGTGCTGTCCCGCCAGATTTCCCGCCCGCGCGGCGTGTTTTTCCTCGGCGACGGCGTTGCCGACGCAAAGGACGCGGTCGGGGGTATCCCGCTTTATGCCGTTTCGGGCAACTGCGACGGATTTCTTTCGCCTGGCGATACCAGCCCCCAAGAGCGGCTGGTCACCGTCGAGGGGGTACGCGTTCTGCTTCTGCACGGGCACCTGTACGGCGTCAAATCCGGTCCCGGCGCGGCAATTGCGCATGCAGCGCGGGAGGGGGCGGACGTGCTGCTGTTCGGGCATACGCACGAGACGTTTTACGAAACGATCGACAAGGGGGAAACAGTCGGCGGGGTCACGCTCCCGCGTCCGCTCTATGTACTCAATCCCGGCAGTATCGGGTACGGGAACGGCTTCGCGGTGCTGACCGTCCGGGACGGCGTGCCGCATCTCAGCCACGGCTCGCTCTGATTGGCGGAGCGGAAACGGAAACACGGCTTGGCAAACAAAGGCGGTTCCCCGGAAAGCCCGGTGCTGTGCAAAAAGCAATTGCGCCTTCAAAAATCCAAAGCGTCGTGTGCAAAAACAGCGATACCCCGGTCACCCGAAGCGCCGCACAGCAGAACCACAGAAAAAAAGTTGCCGCACAACCGTGCGGCAACCCCTCTCCCTTTGTGTCGGGCATCGGTCACCCGATGCCTCTCGGTTTATTCCGGTGTTCTTCCCCCCACCGGTCGTTGTGTTCTTCTGAATGATCGGCGCTCTCCGGAATCGTTTAGCCCGGATACCGTCCCGATCCGCCGTATCCGAACGGACTTCCGTCAGACGGTCGTCGTGTCCGGAACTGCCGTTTCGGCGGTTTCGGCGCTTGCTCCCTCTGTTTCGGCAGCTGTCTCGGCAACCTTTGCCGCTTCCACGGCACGGTCATACGCGTCGATTACCGCGGTTTCCAGAACCGAACGGAACTGCGCGTTGATCGGGTGTACGATATCGCGGTAGGTATCGTCCTGATTCTTGCGGCTCGGCATAACGATGAAATATTTTTCCCGTGCGTGAATGACCTTGATGTCATGCACTGCCAACTGGTTGTCAAACGTAACCGAAACGATGGCTCTCATGGGGCCTTCATCAAACAATTTTCTCACCTTGACGTCTGTGATCTGCATTTTTTATTCCTCCTTCATGTGTCAAATGCCATGGCATAATCTGTGGACGGGGTTTCTTTATCTACAGTATAAAGGCGTATTGTGATAATTATTCAACGGCAAAGAGGTTTTTTTGTGAAGATTCGGGAAAGCCGGGTGACATCCGCGAAAGATTTTCCGCCCAGAAAACGGGCGAAAGTACAGCGGCAGGCGGGGATAATCCCGTATCGGTCCCCGGAGAGGGCAAGCCGGGACAGTGTTTCCGACAAAAAAGCCCCACCATCCGCAGACCCACCGGACGTTCCGGGCCGGGGCAAGAAAGTCGGCAAAGCCGTCTGACATCTGCCGCGGAATTCCCGGCACCCGACAACAATATTCTGAAATTCACTCAAAAAGGGAGTTTATCATGTCTGTTCCGAACACTCATTACGGCGCGGCGAAAGCCGGGCGTATGCTTGCGGGCTGCCGTTCGTTTTATTTCATCGGGATCGGCGGGATCAACGTCTCGTCGCTTGCTCTGCTGACCAAAAAGCGGGGCTTTGCCGTCAGCGGCTCCGACCGCCAGATGACCGCGCTGACCGAACATCTGCGTGCCGCCGGCATCCGGGTCTTTGACACGCACGACGCGTCGCACCTCGACGAGGTACACGCCGACGCGGTAGTCTACACCGTTGCCATTCAAAACGACAATCCGGAGTATCTGGAAGCCCTCCGGCGGGGGCTTCCGGTGCTTTCCCGTGCGGATTACATGGGGTATCTCATGTCCGCGTACCCCCGGCGGATCGGTATTTCCGGAATGCACGGCAAGAGCAGTACCACCTCCATGTGCGCGGAAATTCTCATGGACGCGGGCGTCGATCCGACGGTGCTTTCCGGCGCGGAAATGCGGGCAATGGACGGGTCCACCCGCATCGGAGACGGAGAGGATTTTCTGTTTGAAGCCTGCGAGTACATGGATTCGTTTCTCGATTTTTCCCCGAACATCGCCGTGCTTCTCAACATTGAAATGGATCACGTGGACTATTTTCACGATATGGAGCAGATCCGCACCTCCTTCGGGCGGTTTGCGTCCCTGACGGGCGAGGACGGCTTTGCGGTCGTGAACGCGGACGACAAAAACGTCATGTCCGCCGTATCGGGATACCGCGGGCACCTTGTGACCTTCGGACGGACGGAGGGCGCGGACTACACCGCCGGGAATCTGACAATGGAGCGCGGGCGGGCGACGTTTGACATTCTGAAAAGCGGGAGCTTTTTCTGCCATGTCACGCTCCGCGTGCCGGGAGAATTTCAGATTCTGAACGCGCTTGCCGCGGCAGCGGCGTGTGATCTCTGCCGCATCTCTTCCGAGAAGATCGGGGCAGGACTTTCCGCCTTTCCGGGGGCGCTCCGCCGCATGGAGCACAAGGGGACTCTGCACGGCGCGGACGTATACGATGACTACGGGCATCACCCGACCGAGGTGCGCGCCACACTCAGAGGCGCGGGAGAAATGGGGTTTGAGCGGCTCTTCTGCGTATTTCAATCGCACACATACAGCCGGACGAGGGGGCTGTGGAACGAATTTCTGACCGCCTTTTCTCCCTGCACCCATCTTCTGATTGCGCCGATCTACGCGGCGCGGGAGACGGACACGCTCGGCGTGACGCCGGAAAAGCTTGCAGATGCGATCAACGAAAAGGAGGGGCGTATCTTTGCCGGGGCGCCGGGGGATCTTTCCCGGATTGCCGGGTATCTGAACCGGGAATTGCGTCCGGGCGACGGACTGATCGTAATGGGCGCGGGGGATATTTACAAGCTGTTTGATCTGTTGGAGTTTGACTGACAAAAAGCGCCCCGCGGGGCGGCGGTCACCCGCAAAGCGGGGATCCGGCGGCGGGGCGCGCGGCGATGTACACGGACAACGAAAAAAGCCGCCGGGCGGCGGAAGTCCGCGATTGCGGCTCGGGAATTGCGGGATTCTTTGGTTTTCGCCGGGCGGAGAGCCGGAAAGCGCGGGCGGAAGTCGCCGGGGGCGGCGCGGAACCTTCCGGGAACGTCCCCGCGCAGAACAGTATTTCCGGGCAACACACCGGATACGGGATTATCAAAAGAAAGCATCCAACCGCCCGCTTTGGTTGGATGCCTTCTTTTTTGAATCTGTCTTCCACCGTTTCCGGCGCCGCCGAACCTTGTCCCCGCCTGCCGGGCAAGCGTCGCCGGTACCCGGTCCGGATCGTTCCAGACGCCCGCCTTATGCAAGCTCGGCGCGGAGAAACGCCATGATCTTCTTTTCCTCTCTCGACACCTTGACCTGCGACAGCCCGAGATTGTCCGCGACCTCTTGTTGGGTCATATCGCGGTAATACCGGAGCAGGACGATCTTCTGCCAGAGCGGCTGCATTTTTCCGATCGCCTGCGAGAGCGCAACACGATCGCAGATGCGTTCCATTTCGTTCTCTTCCCCGTCCGTGACGGTGCTCTCCAGCGTCATACCGGATTCCTCGCCGTACACGGTTTCCGACAGCATGGTCACGGGGGTCAGCGCGTCGAGCGCAATTGCCGCGTCCTCGGTGCTCACTCCGGCTCGCGCGGCAAGCTCCGCGATACCGGGTTCCCTGCCTTCCTCCGACAGGATTTTTGCCCGCTCACGCATCAGGATCGCACCGGTACGCTTATAGGTACGGCTGACCCGGATGATCCCGTCGTCCCGCAAATGGCGGCGGATCTCCCCGATGATGAGCGGAACCGCGTAGGTGGAAAACGCCGTCCCGCGTTCGAGGTCAAAGGAACGCACCGCCCGGAGCATGCCGAGCGTGCCGATCTGGAGGAGGTCCTCGTATTCGGTGCCTCTGTCAAGAAATCTTGACGCGACCCGTCGGACAAGTCCCATGTTTTCCGTGATCAGCGTTTCGGTCGCTCCCTCGTCCCCTTGCTGCGCGGCACGAAGCAATTCGCGGTTACGCGCGATGCGTTCCTTCCCCGACTCCTCCCGGCTTTCCCCGTCGGGGTTATCCTGTTCCGGTTCCGCATCCGGACATTCCGTTTCCGCGTCCTCACCGATTTCGTCGTCCGTCATGGGAATCAGACATCCCGTATTCCTTTTTTCAAGCATGGTCATATGCGCCTCCCGTCCTTTTCCTCAGGATATGTAGAAGCGCACTCAATGCCCGAAGGACTTCTCCGCCAGTTTTTTGTACAGGATCACCGTGGTGCCCTTGCCGACGCGCGAGGTCACGCGTACCCGGTCGCAGAAGCTCTCCATGACGGTAAAGCCCATGCCGCTCCGCTCGCTTTCCGCGTCGGTCGTGAAGAGCGGCTGACGTGCCAGCTTTACGTCCGGAATGCCGCAGCCATCGTCGCGGATGAGGATGCGGATCAGTCTGCCCTCGTACAGGCGCACATTGATATGGATCTTCCCGTGCGTGCCGCGGTATGCGTGTACGATACAGTTGGTCACCGCCTCGGACACCGCGCACTTGATGTCCGCCAGTTCGGTCGCCGTCGGATCGAGCTGGGAACAGAATACCGCGACCGTTGCCCGCGCGATTCCCTCATTGACCGAAAGGGACGGCAATTCGAGTTTCAGTTCATTCTCCAATGCTTCCTTGCGTTTCAATTTGCTTTGCCTCCCTTGTCATATTCCATGTGAATCATGCGGTCAAGCCCCGACAGATCAAAGATTTTTTTCACCCGTTGGGACGGGTTCCGCAGAATCAGATCTCCGTTCATTTTGCGGATCAGGGCATATCTGCCCATCACAAGTCCGAGCCCCGAGGAATCCATAAAATCAATGGACCCGAGATCCAGAATCACCCGCTTCGGACGGCGGCGGCAGATTTCTTCATCAATCTCCAGTCGCATCTTTCCCGCGTTATGATGGTCAATTTCGCCGGTCAGATACACCGTCAGTACCTGATCGCCGAATTCGGTTTTCACGCCGTTCCCGGTCAATGGCATAATTTCCTTCCTTTCCGTCATCGGAATCTGTAATTTGCTTCCTGTACTTGTTTTCGTTCCCATGATATCACGTCTGATGCGCAAAACTTGTCAAACCGTCGTGCGGGTCAAAATTTTTTACTCCGGTTACGAAAGGACGGCAAAAAAAGAAAGCACCGGTCACAGTCCGTAACCGTATGCTTTCTTTCTGTTTGTCGCTGCGGAAATCCCTTCCGGCAATGTGTCTTTTCCCGCCGGATGGGAAACTGAATCCCGGCGGCATATGCGTATTCTCCGAGCGTCGGAAATGAGTATTCCGGCGTGTCCGGGTCGGCTCCCCCGCAACCCGAAAATCAGCTCTCTTGTAGTCCGAAAAGCGTTTCCGCGTTCTCTTTGGTGCGTCCGACCAGTTCCGCGACCGTCATTCCGTGCACCCCGGCGAGCACCTCCGCAGTATAGCGCATCAAACCCGAATGATTGATTTCCCCGCGGTGGGGATGGGGCGCAAGATACGGGCAGTCGGTCTCAATGAGCAACCGGTCGGCAGGGACACTCGCCGCAACCTCCCTGACGCGGGAAGCGTTTTTGAAGGTCACAACCCCGGAAAAGGAGATATACCACCCGCGCCGGATCAGCTCCCGCGCCATTTCCGCGCTTCCGCTGTAGCTGTGGAACACGCCGCGCACCTGCGGATACCGGAGCACGGTCTCAAAGCAGTCCCCGTGCGCCTCGCGGTCGTGGATGATGACGGGAAGCCCCAGTCCGGCAGCAAACGCCATCTGCGCGTCAAAAAAGTCCGCTTGTTTTTTCTTGTCATGCGGCTTCCAATAATAATCCAGCCCGATCTCACCGATCGCCACGATCTTGTCCCGCCGTCTGACCTTCTCCGGGGAAATCCGCTCATACAGTGCAGAGAGCGCCGCGTCCGTGTCGGGGTACGCCTCGCAGTCCTCGGGATGAATACCGGCGGCGACGTACATTCCGGGATACCGCGCTGCCATCTTCACGCACAGCTCCGTGTTCTCCGGGTTGGTGGCAACGTTGATGATCTTTTCGACCTCGCCGCTCTCGAACAGCTTTTCCAGCAGCGCGTCCGCACCGCCGGGGAGCGCGTCAAACTTCTTGTCGTAATAGTGCGCGTGGGAGTCGAACATTCCGGGTGCCGGGAAATCTGTTTTGTGTTCCGCCCCGGAGGCTTTGCCTGCGTCCGGAGAGACGAATGCAGTCTTGTCCGTCGCGTGTCTCGTGGCAGTATCCCCGGAGACTTCGCACGTTTCCGGGAAAACAGAAGAAACTTCCGGCACGGAATTTTCCGTTCCGGGATTTTCCGGCAGGGCGCCGTCCGCGCTCCCCGGGTGCTTTGCGGGAAATGTCTGCATCAGTATTCCACCTTGATGGAACGGCGGAAGAGTTGTGCAATGCTCTCCTTCACATCCGCGCCGTCATAGAGCACGTGGTAGACCGCCTCGCAGATCGGAAGCTCGACGTGATAGCGCTCCGAAAGCACCATCATCGCCTTTGCCGTATAATAGCCCTCGGCAAGTCCGCCGGCAAATTTTTCGCCCTTGACATACGCCTCACCGAACGCGCGGTTGTGGCTGTGCGCGGAAAAAACCGTCGCCTCGTAATCGCCGAGGTGGCAGAGCCCGTAAGCGGACATGGGGTTACCTCCCATTGCACCGATCAGGCGGGCAATCTCATGCGCGCCGCGCGCCATGAGTGCGCCCTTGAGCGTGGAAAGTCCCAGTCCGTCGAGGAAGCCCGCCGCAATGCCGATAACGTTCTTGGACGCCGCGCCGATCTCGCTTCCCACAAGGTCGTTGCCGTAATAAAAGCGGATGAGGTCGCTCGTAAAGCTGTCCACCAGCCGGCGGGTGACCTCCGGGTCCTCCGAGTCGATGACCATACAGCTCGGATGTCCCGCGTAAAACTCCTGGACGTGCCCGGGACCGACCCAGACTGCGATCTTGTTTGAGGGGTCGGTGTTTTCCTTCACGATCTCGGAAAGCCGTCTGCCCGTGGAAATCTCAATTCCCTTCATGCAGAGCACGAACGTCTTGTTCTGAAGCCCCAGCGGCTTCAGCTCGTTCATCAGCCCCGCAAGCGCCTGCGAGGGGACCGAGATGATAATGACCTCCGCACCCTCCGTGCAATGAATGTCGGAAGAAAGCCCGATCGACTCCGGAAGCACCAGAAGATCATTTCTGCGCTCGCGCACAAATCTCTGATAGCCGGGATCGGATTCCATTCCGTAAAGTGTCACGTCGTTTCCGATGCGGTCAAGATACCAGGTGATGAGGGATCCCCATCGCCCGCAACCGATTACCGTGATTTTCATACGATTCCTCCAAAGTGTGATTCAGTGAATCCGCTCGCCGTTCGGCGTTTCGGGATCCAGGAAAATAACGCGCACCTGCTCCTCGCCGGACGCAAGCAGCATACCGTAGGATTCCACGCCGCAGAGCGTCGCGGGCTTCAGGTTGGAAACGAGGATGACTTTCTTGCCGATGAGGTCATTTGGCTGATAGAATTTTGCGATACCGGAAACAACCTGCCGCTCCTCGTCGCCGAGACTGACGCGGAGGCGGAGCAGTTTCTTTGCCTTGGGGATCGGCTCGGCGGACAGAATTTCCGCCACGCGTAGCTCCACGTTCAGAAAATCGTCGATTCCGATCTGCGCGCAGCCCTCGGGCTTGCCGCCGGACTGCTTCGCGGCATTCGCGCCGTCTGCCGGCTCGCCAGCGCCGGACGCACCGTCCTTGGTCTTCTCTGCCGGCTTCTCCGTTTCCGATTTTCCGTCCGCTGCTTTCTCTGCTGCTTTTGCGGCTGCCGCCATTCTTGCCTTGCGGATCTCTTCCAGTTCCGTGAGCTTCTTCTCCTCGTCAATGCGGGCGAACAGCACGCGGCTGTCACCGACCGTATCGCCGGGAACAAGGCTGTGGTAGGCGTCCTCCGTAAGGAACCGGTCAAACAGGATGTCGCCGTGCCTGCCCGACCTCATGCTTTCCCCGATTGCGTCAAGCTCCGGCTTTGCCGCAAGCTCCGTGAGGATTTCTTTCGATGTTTCGGGAAGGAAGGGAGCGAGCAGTACCGCACCGAAGCGGATCGCGGAAAGAAGCTCGTAGAGCACCGTGCCGAGGCGTTCCTTTTTGGTTTCGTCCTTGGCAAGCGTCCACGGGGTCGTCTCGTCGATATATTTGTTTGCGCGGCTGAACAGCTCCATGAGCGCCGCCGTCGCGTCCGCGATGTGGTAGCTTTCCACCGCTTCTTTTACCTTGCCGTAAGCGGTGAAGCAGGCGTTTTTCAGTTCCCCGTCCAGTGCTTCGGGCGCCGTAGGCGCAGCTATGACCTTGTCAAAGTACTTCTTCTGCATATCCAGCGTTCTCTTGACAAGGTTGCCGAGGTTGTTGACAAGATCGGTGTTGTAGCGTTTGATGACGTTTTCATAGGTGATGGAGCCGTCGTTGTTGTAGGGCATCTCGGCAAGCGCGTAGTATCTCACGCCGTCCACGCCGAAATGATCGGCAAGCTCGTCCGCGTAAATGACGTTGCCCTTGGACTTGGACATCTTGTCCAATCCGAAATTGAACCACGGGTGCCCGAAAATTTTCTTCGGGAGCGGAAGTCCCAGCGCCATGAGGAAGATGGGCCAGTAGATGGTGTGGAACCGGAGGATGTCCTTGCCGATGACGTGTACGTCGCAGGGCCAGAATTTCCGGAACTTTTCCGACTGCTCCTCATAGGTCTTGTCGGGATCGTAACCGAGCGCCGTGATATAGTTGGACAGCGCGTCGATCCAGACGTAGCAGACGTGCTTCGGGTCGAAGGTCTTGACCCCCCACGTGAAGGTGGAACGCGAAACGCAGAGATCCTGCAGACCGCCTTCGACTTTGAGGAAATTGTTGAGCATTTCCTTCTTGCGGGATTCCGGCTGAATAAAGCCGGGGTGGGTCCCGATGTGCTCGATGAGACGGTCCGCATACTTGCTCATCTTAAAGAAATACGCTTCCTCGCGCGCCTGCTCGACGGGCGCGCCGCAGTCGGGGCATTTGCCGTCCGTGACCTGCGTGGCAGTGAAGAAGGACTCGCAGGGCTTGCAGTACCAACCCTCGTAGTGTCCCTTGTAAATATCGCCCTGATCGTAAAACCGTTTGAACATCTTGCTGACCGCCTGCTCGTGGTAAGGGTCGGTCGTGCGGATGAAATGATCGTAGCTTGTGTTCATGCGGTCCCACACGCCGCGGATCTCGGCGACCACGCGGTCCACGTATTCCTTGGGCGTGATTCCCGCGGCGCGGGCAAGGTCCTCGACCTTCTGTCCGTGCTCGTCGGTACCGGTGCCGAATTCGACGTCAAAGCCCTCCGAACGCCGGAACCTTGCGACCGCGTCGGACATGATGACCTCGTAGGTATTGCCGAAATGCGGCTTTCTGGACGCGTAAGGAATCGCTGTTGTGATATAAAATGCTTTCTGTTCCATGTTCATCAACCTTTCTGCCGCCGGGCAAATGAGCCGCGTGCGGGTTGTGTCAAGTTATTTGGCGGGAAGATCTCGCGGACGTATCCCGTCAGAACTCCGGGAATCTCCGCTCTCCGCCGAGCCAGACCTCGCGCATATCGAGCGTGTCGGGATCGACCAGAAGGAAATCCGCGTATTTGCCGACCGCGACCGAGCCGAGCCGGCGGAAAACGCCGATCTCCTTTGCGGGCGTTGCCGTTGCGTAATACAGCGCTTTTCCGAAGGAAATGTCCGCGAAGTGCATAAGATTCTTCACGCCGTCAAAGAGCGACAGCGTGCTTCCCGCGATCGCGCCGTCATGCGTCAGCGCTTTTCCGTCCTTCACGGTGACGGGCATTCCCGCGATGGAATACTCCCCGTCGGGACAGCCGGTCGCCTCCATGGAGTCGGTAATCAGCGTCAGGCGGTCGGGGGAGGTCAGCCGCTCGGTCATCTTCACCACGGGGGGCGAAATGTGGAAGCCGTCCACGATCAGCTCGCAGAACACGTTTCCCGTCATTGCGGCAACCGCCGCGCCGCCCTCTCTGTGGTGGATCGGCGGCATACAGTTATACAGATGCGTGACCGCCGTCGCGCCGCGCGAAAAGGCAAGGCTCGCCTCGTCATAGGTCGCGGCGGTGTGTCCGAGTGAGAGCGTCGCACCAAAGTCCAGCGCCGCTTTTGCAAACGAGCCGTCGGTGTCAAGCTCCAACGCCGCACTGATGTGGCACGGAAGCCCCATGCGCTCCATAAGCCCGCGGAGTTCTTCCGCGTCCGGCTTGACCAGCAGTTCCGGCGCGTGCGCGCCTCTCTTTGCGGGATTCAGGTATCTGCCCTCCAGATGCGTGCCGACAAACCTCGCGCCGCCGGTATGCTCCCGTACCCGGTTGACCCGGTCACAGGCGGCGTACAGCCCCTCAAGCGGGGCGGACGCGAAGGTCGGCATGACGCTCGTCACGCCGGAGGCAAGATAGGACTTTGCCATCTCGGTGAGTTTGCCCTCGTCCGCCGAGACAAAATCCCCACCCGCGCGACCGTGGGTATGCACATCCACAAGACCCGGCACAAGGTAAGCGCCGTGCGCGTCCACCGACTTGTCCGCGGGGACCTCATCCCCGGCAACCGGCATACGGAACACCTTGCAAAAAACGCCGTTCTCCGCAAGAATTCCGCCGTCCGTAAAGGCACGGCGGGCGGTATCGTAAACTTTTGCGTTGTAAATCAGGGTTTTCATCTGAAATCGCTTCCTTTCTGAAAACACATCAAAAGCCGGATGAGCCGGGGAAAGACGACAGGGCTTCCCTCGATCCGGGAAAGGTGCGGGCGGCGCGTTCCGGCGCGAAAGGGCGGCTTGCCCGTTTCCGGCTGACCCGTTTCCGGAGAAAAAACTGCCGCTATCTTTTTTATTATAGCAAACCGCGCGGGTTTTTACAAGGGATTTCCGCAATTTTCCGCGCGTTGCCGCATGAAACCGGCACAGGCGGAGAAAATAAAGACAAAAGGTCTTGGGGAGGTCACGGTATGCGTTCTCCGGTTTTGCCTGCGGAGGTTACTTCCCTCGCGCGGCTTCGTTTGTTTGCGGAGATCCTGTTTTTCTTCTCGGTCGGCAGCATGGGGTACTACCTGCTCGAAGTGCTGTTCCGCGGGTACTCGCACGTCAGCATGGCGATCTGCGGCGGGCTGTGCTTTCTTTCGCTCTATGCGCTCGACGCGTGTATGCCCCGTACCCCGCTCCTCCTCCGCGCCGTGTCCGGCGCGCTCGTCATCACCGCGTGGGAATTTTTGTTCGGCGTGCTCGTCAACCTTGTCCTCGGTCTTGGCGTGTGGGATTACTCCGCGCTCCCGTTTTCCTTTCTCGGGCAGATCTGCCTGCCCTTCACGGGACTGTGGTACCTCGTGAGTCTCCCCGCCATGGCGGTCTGTCGCACGCTCCGGCGGCGGGTGTTTACGAGGAGATAGCGCCAAAAACAAACCGAAGACCGCGCTGACCCGGGAGTGCTCCTTTACCGTGAAAGACAGCACAGGCAAAGAGCGCCAGCCCGGAAAATGCCGGCACAAAAAAGCGACCCTCTCGCCGAGGATCGCTTTTCTTTGAATTCCGTCAGCCGACGGACGTTTCTGTTGTCTTTTCGGCATTCTGACGCACGGCGGCTGATGCGTCGCGCTCTTTCTTTTGCCGGATCAGCTTGTTCTTGGTGACGATACAGCAGGTAAAGTGAATCAGCGCCGTCAGTCCCCAGGAAAGCGGATAGGAAAAATAGATCACGCCGAGCGTCGGATTCAGGCGGAATACCGTAAAGATCCAGACGATGCGGAGCACGCAGGAGCCGATCAGCGACACGACCGTCGAGGTCACTGACTTGCCGAGCCCGCGGAGAACGCCCGAGCCGACCTCCATGAAAGCACAGAGGAAATAGGTAGTCAGCATATACAACATCCGAGTGACAGCGGTGCTCATGGCAATGCTGTCAAGGCTGCCGTCGGCACCCGCCTTCACTCCGTAGAGGGCAAGCAGCGGCTCCCTGAGGAGAAGCACGATTCCGGACATGAGCACGGCAATGAGGAAGGTCACGAAATAGCAACACTTCATGACGCGGGACACGCGCTCATACTTCTCCGCGCCGACGTTCTGGCTCGTGAAGGTGACCGATGCCTGATGCACCGAGTTGGTCGCGGTATAGGCGAAGTTCTCCAGGTTTGACGCGGCGGCGTTGCCCTTGACGACCGGCTGATACGCGCTGTCCGCAGGGCACATGGCGTTGTTGACCTGAAGGATCGAGGACTGGATGAGCATGTTGGAAAGCGAGAACAAAGCGCCCTGAAGTCCTGCGGGAAGTCCCACATAAAGGATATCACTGAACGCGCTCCGATCCATGCCGAGCTTCCGGAACGAAAACCGGCAGGCGCCCTTCTCTTTTGACAGGCAGATGACAAGGAGGACCGCCGAGACCGCGTTGGAGATGGAGGTCGCATACGCCACTCCGTCCACCGACATGTCGAGAGCAAGCACAAAGAAGAAATTCAGCCCGACGTTGAGCAGTCCCGTCGCGGTCAGGATATACAGCGGCGTGCGGGTATCCCCCTTGGCACGCAGGATCGCGATGGCGTAGTTGGCAAGCGAAGAAAACGGCACACCGATGAAATAAATGACGGTGTACTGCACCGCAAGGTCAAGCAGTTTTCCCGTGTTTCCCATCGCGGCAAGTACCGGGCGCGTGATGAGAAGACCGACAACGGTTCCCGCCACGCCGAAGAGCACGCTCATACAGAGCGAGGTATGTACCGCGCGGGACGCTTTTTCCGCGTTTCCGCTGCCGAGGTGCCGGGCGACCACCACGTTCGCTCCGACCGAGAAGCCGATAAAAATATTGAGAATCAGGTTGATGAAGGCGCCCGTCGTTCCGATCGCGCCGACTGCGTCCGGTTCCCGCGACAGGCTGACGACCACCATGTCCGCCGCATTATACAACACCTGAAGCAGGTTGGTCAGGGCAAGCGGCAAAACGAAAAGGAGGATCTTGCCAAGCAGCGGCCCCTCCGTCATGTTGATCTCCTGACGGAATATGCTTTTGACTTTCACGATTTCAGTTTCCCTTTCCCTCCGGCAAAACACCGGACGAAGGTATTATACACAGAAGTCCGGACCTTGTCAACAGGTAGGGGACGGATTCTTTCTTGACAATTTCACGGGTTCATGTTATATTAGTTATAACTATATTCTATCTGTATAAGAGGCTGAACATGAGCAACGTGAAATTATCGACCAATCCCTACAAGGGCACAAGAGACTTTTACCCCGACGACATGAAGCTGCGCAACTGGTTCTTCGGAAGAATCCGCGAGGCACTGATCCTGTCGGCGTTTGACGAATACAACGGACCGATGCTGGAAGCTCTTGAGCTTTATGAGGCAAAGTCCGGCGAGGAGATCGCGGCAAAGCAGACCTATAACTTTGTGGACCGCGGCGACCGCCGTCTTGCCATCCGCCCCGAAATGACCCCGACCGTCGCGCGCATGGTCGCGGCAAAGCTGGGAGAGCTCAACTTCCCGCTCAAGTGGTTCTCCATTCCCAATATGTACCGTTACGAGCGCGCCCAGAGGGGCAGACTGCGTGAATTCTGGCAGCTGAACGTCGATATTTTCGGTGTGGACAGCTACGAGGCGGACCTGGAGACCGTCGCGGTCGCCATCCGCATTATGCAGGCGCTCGGCGCGGACGAGACCATGTTCCGCGTACACGTGAACAACCGCCGTTTCTTCAACGACGTCATCGCCGCCATCGCGGGAACCGACGGAGAGGGCGCCAAGGCGGTCTCCAAGGTGGTGGACCGCAAGGACAAGATCGACCGGGAAACCTACGAGACCGAAATGCAGGCGCTTGGACTCAGCGGGGAGCAGATTGCAAAGATCGACGCACTCTACGGCATGAGCGTGGAGGAGGCGACTGCCCTCTGCCCCGATTCGGTCGGCTCGGGAGAATTGCGCGACCTCTTCGCGGCGCTCCGCACGATGGACCTTGAAAAATACTGTGTGTTCGATTTCGGTATCATCCGCGGACTGGATTACTACACGGGCACCGTGTTTGAGGTGTTCGACGAGGATCCCGAAAACAACCGCGCCATGTTCGGCGGCGGACGGTACGACAACTTAGTCGGGCTGTTCGTCAAGGACGCGAAGGTATCCGGCGTCGGCTTCGGCATGGGCGACGTCACGCTTGAGCTGTTCCTCCGTGCGCACGGGCTGATTCCCGCAGACGTGTATTCGGGCGGCACCAGGGTGCTTGTCACCCGCTTCCCCGACGTGCCGTTTGCCGCATACGCCGGACTGGCGGACGAGCTTCGCACCGCAGGCGTCCCTGCTTCGGTGTACCTCGGGCAAAAGAAATTCGGCAAGCAGATCGACTACGCCGTGAAGGACAGCTATTCCCACGTTGTCATCATGGGCGGCGACGAATACGCAGCGGGCGTGGTCAAGGTAAAGAATCTTTCCACGCGCGAGGAAACGGTCGTTTCCCACGCAGAGCTCGGCGGATTTTTCAAAAAGTAACCGGAAAATTTCCCGACAGCGACGGGTACGCCGAAAGAAACCATACACGGAATGGTACCGAAAGCAATGCCCCGGCAAAACAACCGCCGGGTACAGGAGGAACATCATGATTTATGTATTTCTGGCAACCGGATTTGAAGAGGTCGAGGCGCTCGCGCCGGTCGATCTGCTGCGCCGTGCGGGAAAGCAGGTGACGCTCGTCGGTATCGGCGGAGAAGAAATTCAGGGAGCACACGGAATTACCGTCCGCGCGGACATTCCCGATGTACTTTTCCGCGACCCGGACCCCGAAGCCATCCTGCTTCCCGGCGGAATGCCCGGAGCGAAAAATCTTGACGCGTCGCCCGTGGTGGACACCGCCATCCGCGTCACCGCAAAAAAAGGCGGGTATGTCTGCGCCATCTGCGCCGCGCCCTATCTGCTCGGCAAGAGAGGACTGCTGAAGGGCAGAAAGGCAACCTGCTACCCCGGCTTCGAATCCGAGCTTACCGGTGCCACCGTCACGGGTGAGCGACTGGTAAAGGACGGCAGCTTCGTGACCGCCATGGGTCCCGGCGTCGCGGTGGAATACGGATTTCTCCTTGTGGAACTGCTCGCGGGAAAAGACAAGGCGGACGAACTTCGCCGCGGCTTTATCTCCGATTGACGACTGACTTATGAGGACGGACGACATGGCGGCTCCCTTTTCCGAAACCCGGAAAAACTCATCCGCCCACACGACGGCTTCCTTTCCCGAAGCCGAAACCCTCACTGACGCGGACATCGCAAAAGCCAAAAAGCGCCTCCGTAAAAAGTACGGCGCACTCCGCGCGGCGATTTCTCCAAAAGAAAAAGAAGCGCTCGACCTTGCCCTTTCCAGAGAGGTCGTCTCGCTTGCGGAATTCAGGAATGCCGAAACCGTTTTCCTCTACGCATCCTACGCTTCGGAGCCGGACACCTCGCACGTTGCCGGAGAGACGCTCCGGCACGGAAAGATTCTTGCGTACCCGAGAACCGATCCCGTGTCGCATCGGATTACGTTTTACCGTGTGGCAGACACAAAGGACCTCGTCCCCGGCTTTCACGGGATCCCCGAGCCGCCCGCGGACGCGAAGGAGATCACCCCCGACGAAAAGACCTTCTGTCTCGTTCCCGCCCTGTCCTATGACACAAGCGGGTTCCGCCTCGGCTACGGCGGCGGGTATTACGACCGGTTTCTGTCGGAGTGCGCAAGGAGAGCGGCGGACGCGGGAAATCCCCGCCTGTTCCCCATGACCGTCGGCGCGGTATATTCCCGCCTGATTTCGGAAATTCCTCTGCCGCACGGCAGGTACGACCTGCCCGTTTCCCTGATTTTAAGCGAGAAAGGAGCAATGACGGCGCATGACTGAAAAGACATCCGGAGAATACGTAAGCCGCTTCCGCCGGCTCTTGGGCGGCGGGTGTATCTGGCTGGTCTTTTCCTCATACCTTCTTCTGCTTTTCTCCCGCTTTGTGGACGCATCCTATCTGACGCACGACAACGAATATCTTGCCGTCGTGCTACTGCAGATCATGATCTTTCTCATCCCCGCCGCAGTATTCTGCCGCATCCGCGGGGAGGGCTACGGACGGGTGTTCAAGCTGAAGCTCGCGGGGATCGACCGCATCCCGTCCATTCTGTCAGCGGCGCTGGTGCTTGCCGCGGGCTGTCTTTTTATCAGCCTTGCCTTAAACGGCATGCAGTCGCTGTCCGGTTCGTTCACGCTCTACGAGACCTTCATTTCCAAAAACAACGGCACGGCGGGGGGTGTCATCTATCTGATTCTCGCCTACGCCGCACTCCCCGCATTCTCGGAGGAGCTGATTTTCCGGGGCATTCTTTCGGCGGAGTTCGAGCGGTACGGCGCGGTCGTGTCGGTCTGCCTGTCCTCCCTGTTTTTTGCGCTTCTGCATTTCAGCTTTGCAAATCTGCCGGTATATCTTTTTGCGGGGCTGGTCCTGTCCGTTACCTATTACGCGACAAAGAGCCTGTTTGCCGTCATGGCAGTGCACTTTCTCTACAACCTGTTCTGCCTGTTCGGTCAGCCCTACATCACCGCGTTTTATGCCTACACGGGAAGCACGGCGATGTTCGTGTTCCTGCTCGTGACCATCCTGCTCCTTGCCGCCGCCGTGTTCTGCGGACAGGCGGTGCGGTTCTACCGCGGTTATGCCGCGCGGAACCTTCCCTCCGATTTTCCGGAGGACAAACCGTCCTTGCGACAGCTTCCCCGGCGTTTTTTCGACGCGGCAGGGTATCTTTCGACATTGCTTTGCCTGATTCTGTACATCGTCGCCGCCGCGCTGTCGTTCTGAGGGACGGAGGATCGGCGGATAACGGTACCGTACCCCCGCAAGTGCCCGGCGTGCTTGCCGGTTCCGTCACCGGAACCAGTCCTGCACCATTTCGAGGATCCGGAAGCGCACCCGGTAGGTCGTCTTGTCTGTCTCGGTAATCACACCGTACTGCTCCTTGGTCAACCCCACCGAGGTAAATGCATCCTCGGTCTCTTCCTTGTTTTTGGTTGCCGCGCTGAGGCAGAGCGGCGGGAACAGCACGCACCACCAGTTGTGCCCTTCCCCTTCGCCGATCAGTACCCGCATGGAAAGATACGTTCCTGCGGGAAAGGTGAATTCCCCGTACTCCCGTTCGGGATACTCCTCCTCACAGAAGGTGATCGCCACCGGGTAGTCGTACCCCTCGTCGGCAATGACTGCCTGCGCGGCGCGCAGCAGCTGCGGCTCGGCGTCGCGGAGGATGCGTTCCGCCTCGGCGCGGTCGGTACAGCCTTCGATCAGAGGAGAAGTGACCGCAAGAAGCGCGTCGCGCACCTTCAGTTTTAGTGCCTGATCCTCCTCGGAGTCCGAGTTGGCAAGCACATGGAGCCGCACGACCGTGTCGTATACCGCACCCTCGCCGTGCACCGGCAAAAACAGGCTTGCCACGGTCGCACCGGCAAGCAGAAGAATGGTCAGAAGGATAAGTAACACTGATTTTTTCATTTCGGAAGGTCCTTTCTTTTTCCCGCAAAGCAGGATAACAGTATCCTGTGACAGCACGGATTTCCGCAAGGGATTTCTCGCCGGAAGCAGACAAAAAGCCCGCCCGGGAAGATACTTCAGTATCCCCCCGAACGGGCTCTTTTTATTCGTGATCCGGAAGATTTCCGAAAATTCCGGTGACAGCCGCGATTTTTCTGCCCGATTGCAGAGCGATCCGCCGTGGGCGCTTTACACCCGACGTACATTTTTTGTCGGGCGCAAGCTTCTGCCGGGCACGATTTCTTTCGTCCGGCATAAAATCCTCTCACTCAAGCCGTGCGGCGATGGCGTTTTGCAGTTTCTCCGCCGCCTCGTCGATACTGTCTGCAAGAATGGTACAGCCCGCCGCGCGGGTATGCCCGCCGCCGCCGAACTCCGCCGCGACCTCTGCCACGTCGAAATCCACCGAGGAACGAAGCGAGGCGCGGAATTTCTTTTCCGCAGTCAGCTGCTTGACGACCGCCGCGACCTCCACGCCGCGTACCGAGCGCGCCACGTCAATGAGCGTCCCGAGGTCGCCGTCCCGAAAACCGTTTTCTGCGATGACCTTATACGGCATGGTCATGATCGCAAGCCGCCCATCAAGGGACAGTTTCATCCGTTCAAAGCCGACGCACTCCGCCCGCAACTGGGAAAGCGATTTCTGGCTGAAGAGCTGATAGTTGACCTCAGCCGCGTCCACGCCGTGCTCCAGGAGCACCGCCGCACGGCGCATGGTGGCGGGAGTGGTGTTGGAGAAACGGAATCCGCCCGTATCCCCCGCGATCGCCGCATAGCAATAGGTCCAGAAGACCTCCGGCACACGGCAGATGATGCCGTCATGCAGGAATTCCTTTGCGATGTCAAAAATGATCTCCCCGGTTGCCGCCGCGTCGGGATCCACAAAGTGATCCGCAAACGGCGTTCCCATGCCGTGATGGTCGATCATGAGGCTGACCTTGCCCTCGTATTTTTCCCGCAGTACGCCGAGCTGTGACGGGGACGCGACGTCCACCGCAATCACGCGGTCGGGCGCAAACCCGGCAGGGATGTCAAGACATTTTTGTTCATCGGAAAGAAAATGCAGGTGCTCCGGCATCGGATCGGCACAAGCGCAGTACACAGCGCTGTCCGCCGCCGACAAGAGCGACGAAAGCGCAAGGCAGGAACCGAGCGTATCCGCGTCCGGCGAGGTGTGCATGAGCAAGAGGGTCTTCATGGGAATCTCCAGCCGGTCGCAAAGCTCGTCAAAGCCGAGGCGTTCCCATTCGTGTTCCGGCGAAACTCCGGTCATCGCACGGTCAGTTTCCATTTTTCGTCTCCTTTTCCTCCGTCACATCCGGTTCCCCGGTCTGTCCGCCGGGAACAGACACGCTGTTCTCCTCTTCCGCACTGTCCGTCTCTTCGGTCTCGGGTGCATAGGTGATCTTGCTTAAGATCTCGGAAATGTGCGCGCCGTAGGCAATGGAGGTATCCTCGACGAAGGAAAGCTCCGGCGTGATGCGCAGATTGAGCCGCCTTGCGATCTCACGGCGGATGAAGCCCGTCGCCGCCTTCAGCCCCTTTGTGACCTCTTTTTTATCGCCGCGCATAGCGGAATAGAAGATTTTCGCGTATTTGAGATCCGCCGTCACCTCCGCGCCCGTCACGCTGATGAAGGCGTCCGAAACGCGCGGGTCCTTGACCTCGCGCAGAATCATCGCGGTCTCCTTCATCATCTCTTCGTTGATGCGTCCGCGTCTGTAATTAGCCATTCTGTGTTACTCCTTTCAAGGTTCCCGGTCAACGGGTAAAGCTGAGAAACAGGTTTCCCTGAAACGTAAGGGTCCCCTCGTCGCCTTCAATCAGATACCCGTATTCGTTCTCCGGGACCGTAAGCTCCATCCGGTCGCCGCTCTCCACCTCAAAGGTGGCAAAATATCTGGTCATATACCCGTGCGTACCGGTACTGCCCGCACGTCCGCCGATCTGTGTGCGCTTGGCAACGATGCGTGCCGGGACGGTGAGACGCGGAGAACGCGCATTATGCCCTGCTTCCTTTGCCGAACGGACAAATGCAAAAATGATAAACGCAAAGGCGGTGAAAAATATCAGGAAAAACGGGATCATGAAATAATACGGCATGACATTCTCCTTTCCGTGTCCCGGGCGGCAGAATCCGGCGGGAAACTTGAGGGGCTGCCGCAAAAGGCGACAGCCCCGCTTTCTTTTCCGTTACTGTGCTGCGTCCACAATCGCGCGGAACTTCTCCGCGACGAGCGACGCGCCGCCGATCAGACCGCCGTCCACGTTGGGCTTCCGGAGAAGCTCGGCGGCGTTCTTTTCGTTCATGGAACCGCCGTACTGGATGGTCGTTGCCTCGGCAACTTCCTCGCCGTACAGCTCCTTCAGCGCCTCGCGGATCTGTCCGCAGGTCTCGTCTGCCTGATCCGGCGTTGCGGTCAGCCCGGTGCCGATCGCCCAGACGGGCTCGTAAGCGATGATGACTCTCTTCATCTCTTCCGCGCTGACACCTGCAAGGTCAAGCTTGGTCTGCATGGAGACGACCTCGCGGGTGATGCCCGCAAGTCTCTGCTCCTTGACCTCGCCAAGGCAGAGGATAACCGTCATCCCTGCCGCGAGAGCAGCCTTGACGCGCTTGTTGACCGTTTCGTCGGTCTCCGCAAAATACTGACGTCTTTCGGAGTGACCGATGATGACGTATTCCACGCCGCACTCGGTGAGCATTCTCGCGGACACCTCGCCGGTGAATGCACCGTGGTCTTCAAAGTGGACGTTCTCGGCGCCGATGGAAATTTCGGAGCCTTCCGCCGCCTTCTGTGCCGCCGCAATGGTGACATAGGGTGCGCAGAACACGACCTTGCAGCCGTTCTTGCCTGCGACAAGCGGCTTGACCTCTTCGATAAACTTCACAGCCTCGGAGGGGGTGAAGTTCATCTTCCAGTTGCCCGCAATGACAACCTGTCTTTTTGCTTTATTCATGATACCTACCTGTCTTTCTTCGGTTATTCCCGCTCAGTCCTTGTTATCAAGGCAGGCAATGCCGGGAAGCTCCTTGCCCTCCAGGAATTCAAGGGATGCGCCGCCGCCCGTGGAGATGTGGGTCATCTTGGGAGCGAAGCCGAGACGCTCGACTGCTTCCGCGGAGTCGCCGCCGCCGATGATGGAGATCGCACCGGAATTTGCAACTGCTTCCGCAACTGCCTCGGTGCCTGCGGCAAAGTTCTTCCATTCGGAAACGCCCATCGGGCCGTTCCAGACCACCGTGCCCGCGCCGATGACCGTCTTGGAGAACAGCTCGCGGGTAACGGGACCGATGTCAAGACCCATCCAGCCGTCCGGGATGGAGTCGGAGTAGATCCGCATGTTGACCGTGTTTTCGTCGTACTCTCTGCCGACCACGTTATCCACGGGGAGGACAAAGTTGACGCCCTTTGTACGCGCCTTTTCCATCAGCTCACGCGCAAGATCGATCTTGTCGGTCTCGCAGAGCGAGGTGCCGACGCGGTTGCCCATCGCGGCAAAGAAGGTGTAAGCCATACCGCCGCCGACAATGAGCGTGTCGCACTTGTCGATGAGGTTGTTGATAACGCCGATCTTGTCGGAGACCTTCGCGCCGCCGAGAATTGCCACGAACGGACGTGCCGGGTTCTCCAGCGCCTTGCCCATCACGGTGATCTCCTTCTGGATCAGGTAGCCGCAGACAGCGGGAAGTCCGCCGTACATTGCGATGCCCGCGGTGGAAGCGTGTGCACGGTGCGCCGTGCCGAACGCGTCGTTGACGTACACTTCCGCATAGGAAGCGAGCTCCTTGGAGAAGCCCTCGTCGTTCTTTTCCTCGCGCGCGTCAAAGCGGATGTTCTCAAGCAGAACTGCCTTGCCGGGGGTGAGTGCCGCGACCTTTGCCTTTGCGTCCTCGCCGACGATGTCCTCAGCGAAGGTGACAGCGCCGTCCAGATACTGGTTGAGGCGGTCGGCAACCGGCTTCAGAGTCAGCTTCTTCTTGTCGGCGACAAGAGCCTTATCGAGATACTCCTTGGTTGCTGCCGCGCGCTGATCTTCGGGAAGCGCCTCGACTGCCTTCTTCTCCTTCTTGGTAAGACCGAAGCCGGGAGTCAGAATGTTGTGGGGCTTGCCCATGTGGGAGGCGAGGATCACCATCGCGCCCTGACCGAGCAGATACTTGATCGTGGGGAGCGCTTCGACGATTCTCTTCTCGGAGGTGATGACACCGTCCTTGATCGGCACGTTGAAGTCACAGCGGACAAATACCTTCTTGCCCGCGACGTTGACGTCTTCAATGGATTTTTTGTTGTAAGTCATAACATGAACCCCTTTCCTAAGGATCATAAATTTTTCCCAATGTTTAATATACCACAAATTCCGCCGCCGTGCAATACTTTTGTGAAATTTTTGCCGATAGCGCGGCGGGAAACCATGTTTTGGGGAGCGACCGGCGTTTTTCGGGAGAACAACGGCACTTGGGAATGCGGGCGGGGTTCGCCGCACCCTTCGGGAGGCGAGATCCGGCAGCACGCGACGCAGTGACGAGAAAGCCGCATGCGGGACGGTGCTGCACGAACGTCGTCAGTCGCCGCCCCGGTCATCCGGGGACGCGCTTCTCCGGGAATACCGGTCCTCCGTGCCGTCCCCGTTCAGCCATCCCGACTCTCCGGTCAGCGCGTTGGCGCGCGCCATGGCAAGCAGAAGCTCCTCGTCCGAGCACCTTCCGATACAACGCGGCGCGCCGTTCCGCCCGCGCTTCTTTACAGACACAATTCTCACAACCAGAATGAGAACGGACAGGACAAAAAGCCCGAGCAGTATGTAAAATGCAAGACAGACGCCCAGGAGATCCGGTTCAGCCGCCCGGGTCACGTCCACCCAGCCGAAATGTCCGTTTGCCCGCATTTCTTCATCCGAAAGGAGAAAATACGTATCCGTCGGGCTTCCCCCGACCGGGTCGTCCCAGGTGCAGTCCACGTGCAGGTATTTTCCGCCCACCCGCACCAGATTCCACGCGTGATCCATCGACCGGCTGAGGAGATAATGGCATTCAAATCCGAATTCACTGCAAAGCGCAAGGAACAGCTGGGTATAGGCGGAGCAGACCCCGTTTCCCGTTCTCATCATATCGTAAGCATGACGGACGGCCAGGGATTCGTCGTAGGAATAACGGTTCACGATCCCGTCGTGGATGAGGCGGAGTACCTCACGTTCGCCGTCTCCCTCCCGCATTTTCCCGCGGATGTCCGACGCAAGTCCCGAAAGCAGCGTGCGGTATTCCTCATAGTTTTTGTCGTAGTCGGCGGCATAGGAGTTGTAAGAAAAGGTATACACCGTTTTCCCGTCTTCATTTTTGTAGGAAATCCCGTTCACATGAAACATCGCGGGATCGCCCCAGCACAACCCGCCAAGCTCGTCGGCGGAGAGCGAACCGCTCTTCAACTCCACCGTATTCTCGCCGGATTTCATCGCATCGCGGATCGTATCCTTCGGCGCGCCTTGCAGTCGGAAGAAGCCGAGCAGGCCGCCAAACAGGAGAACCGCCGCCAGAGCAATCCACACAAGGGCGGTTCCAACATTCTGATACCCGTTATTGTCCGTCCTGATCAGCATTCTGCGTCCTCCTCATCCGACTGTCGTTGGTTTCATCATACCACAAAATTCCCCGCCTGTCAAAAGAAAACACCGGTCCGGCTCCCCATTGGGAGCCGGACCGGCAAAAAATTCGGTTATGCACCCGGCGCGTCCGTCACTGCCTCTTCCCCTTTGTAAGAGGAACGGAGGACGATCGGTGTGACAAAGCTGGATACAACGATCAGCACCACCACGAAAATGGCAATGGACGGGTCGATCAGCCCGGAGTCGATGCCCTTGGTCATACAGACGAGCGCGACCTCGGCACGTGCCATCATACCAACCCCGATCCGGAGCGCGTCCTTCGGGCGGTATCGGCAGAGGAGCGCGGTACCGGAGCAGCCGAGCACCTTGCCCGCAAGTCCCGCAAGCACGAAGAGAACGCCGAACAGGATAAACCCGGGATTGAGGCGGAAGCCGGACGGGTCAATGGACAGGACAACATTCGCAAAGAACACCGGCGTGAAAATGAGATAGCTCATCATGTCGGAACGCTTTTCGATGTAAGCGTGATCCTGGTTGCCCGAGAGCACCAGTCCCGCGACATATGCGCCCGTGATGTCCGCCACGCCGAACCATTTTTCGCTGGCATACGCGAAAAAGAAGCAGACGGCAAGGCTGAAGATCGGGATCATGCGGTGATGCTGGAAACGGCGGTCGAGACACTCCATTCCCTTTTTGACGAGCAGACCGACGACGACCGCGGCGACAAAGAAGAGGAGAATCTTGAGGAGCACGAAAAGCGGGCTTTCGGAGGTCGCACCCGTTTCATTGCCGGAAAGCGAAATGACGACGGAGAGCACCACGATGCCGATGATATCGTCAAGGATCGCGGCGGCGACAATGGTGTTACCCACGCGTGAGTTGAGCTTTCCGATCTCGCGGAGCGTTGCAACGGTCACGCTGACCGAGGTCGCAGTGAGAATCGCACCGTAGAAGAGTGCGGAATAAATATCGTGCGATCCGCTGAACAGGTAGGACATGAGCACGCCGAGCCCCATCGGAACGATAACGCCCGCGCAGGTGATGATGACGGACGGGACCCCGACCGAGCGGATCTTCTTGATGTCGGTACCGATTCCGGCGGAAAACATAATCAAGATCACGCCGATCTTGGCAAGATATGCGATGCCCTCCAGCGCTTCCCCGCTGATAACCGCCTGCCCGGGGATCATCCGGATGCCGAACAGCACGACGCCGGTCAGCAACATTCCGACCACCTGCGGCAGTTTCACCCGTTCACAGCACTTGGTGAACACCTTGGAAAGCACCAGGATGATCGCCAGCGGCAGCAGCACGTCATAATATTCCATGGATAAATCCTCCTTGAGGTCGGGAGATCCGCAAAGTCGGAAGCCCCCGCCTGCCACACGGCAGAAAAAGAAATTCCGGCACAAAGCCACAGTTTATTATTATAGCACTGCCCCCGGATGCTGTCAATCAAAAAAACGACAAATAATCGCAAAAAAACGGAGCCTGCGGACAAACAAATCCGCAACAATGCACAAAATTTCATAAAAAAGCCGTGCCGCCCGCAGGCGGCACGGCTGAGGAATCGGGAGGCAACGCGCCCCCGGCGCGTTGCCTGCGGGCACGTCATGTGTCCGCGCGGCGTTGCTCATCTGCGCCCTTACTCCCGGTTTACGGTAAGCGTCTCGCCCGCCATGAGGGGGCAGCTTTTACCGAACACAAACGCCGTCCCGCCCGCGCGGGTGGAGAGGATTTCCGCCCGGTCACCGTCAAGACAGACGCGCACGCTTCCGTCCTTCACGGGCACTGTGATGTCATACGCGGGCAGTCCGCCGAGCACCGGAGTCACCGTAAAAGTCTCGTAGCCGTCCGAGGTCGGCTCGATTCCCGCGTAGTATCTGCCGAGGAGGTACAGAGGCCCCGCACCCCACGCATGACAGAGCGACTTGTCGAACTTCCAGCCGTACATACCGAGCTGTTCTTCGCGCGGCTTCTCCGGGTCGTATTCCTCCCAGAAGGTGGTCGCGCCCTCCCGGAGCATTCCGCCCCAGTACGCGCGCATCCGTTCGGTCACAAGTCCGGTCTTTCCGAGGCGGCAGAGCGCCTCCAGCTCGTAAAGCTGGAAATACGGCGTGGTGATCGCCGGGATCTCCTCATTCATCAGCACGTTACTGAGAATGGATTCCTTCATTTTTTCATCCGCGAAGCCAAAGAGCACCGCAAAAATATTCGCGTGGCGGCGCACCTCCTCCGAGGGGGTTCTGCCGTGGACCGTCGTCACGAACGCGCCCTTCTCGCGGTTCCAGTAGATCTTTTTGACCGCCGCACGCAGAAATTCCGCCTTTTTCCGGTAGACCTTTTCGTTTTCCGTGTCTCCGACCGCGAGTGCGCACGCCGTCATGGCTTCCATCGCGCGGCAGTACAGCATCTGCATGATGCAAAGCGCGCCGGTCTTATCCATGTCCGACCAGTCGATGAAGGTCCAGTCCAGGCCCTCGCGTCCCTCGATCAGTCCCTCGGCGTTCTCAAACTGCAAAAGATACCGGGCGAGTCCGACTGCGCGTTCGTACACCTGCGAGAGGAAACGTCTGTCGCCCGTGAAGCGGTAGTAATCCGCGATGGAGGCAAGCCAATAGAGCGAGTAATCGACGATGGTATTGATGTGCGACGCGATGGGGTCGCCGCCGCGCAGGGCAAGGATGGTACGCTTGATGATCCCGGGATCGAAGTAGCTGTAATAATTAAAGAAGTAACTCTGATACGCGTCTCCCGACCACACCCAGCGGTCTCTTTTGATGCCGTCCTGGTAGAACATCCGGCTGTTGAGGCGGAAGGTATATTCCGCGACGTCGTAAATGCGCTTGATTTCTTCGTCGGGGCAATCGAAACGGCAGCGGATCTCGAAGGGCAGGTATTCATAAAGCCCGTACACCTCACGCGGCTGTGTTTCCGCCGTGACGCGGACGTAGCGGCAGGCGCGGGCGGGGAAGGTATGCCGCTCACCCGTCGGGGTGAGGCGGTCGGAAATGACGGCGAATTCGTCGTCCATCGCTTCCTCAAAACTCTCGCCGTAGCAAAGGCGGACCTCTTTTCCGGGTGTCAGTCCTCCGAGCACCAGTTTGATAAAGGTCTCCTTGCCGAAGTCATAGACGGTTCCCGATTCCGTCGGGATCACGGACACATAGTCCTGCCGCGCGGTGGGAAGCCCGAAATCGGACGGTTTTACGCATGGGTCGGACAGATCCCAGCAGCCGACGGGCGACCATTTGCCGTCAAAGGTAGTCGCTTCCCAGGTCCCGTCGGTCACGACGGCTTCGCCGTCGGCAAAAATGGCGGGGAGACCGTACTCATTCATGACCGGCACGAGAATTTCATTGGTACCCGCTTCAAGCGGGACAGGGGTACCGGGGGCGTAACGTTTTCCTCTGACCTCAACGTAGCCCTCGCCGTCAAAATAGAAGGTGACGGTCTCGGGCTTCTCCAGCGTAAAGGTGCGGCGGAAGCGTGCCTGCCGGTTGCAGTCGTACACTCTCCACGGCGCGGGATAGCGGTGCCCGCGTTCCTCTCTCTGCATACAGATTTTTTTATGGTGATGCAATTCAAAATCGCCGAATACCCAGATCCAGGTAGCTCCTCTTCCGGTCATATGTTTCCCTCCGTGCCCCGTATCGGGGCAATTCCGGGACGCCGCACGGCGCCCGTGATGTTGTGCTCATTATATCATACCGCCGGCGGCATTGCAAGGGGCAAAGATTCCGTACCGTAAAGCGGGGATTACCGGAGAAAAGTAACAAAGCCGCCCCCGGCGGGGATCCGGCGGCTCCGGAGGAGCCTGCCGGCGGGGCACCCGCAAGGGGCGGGGATCCGGCGGCGGAGCGCGCCCGAGACCGATTCCGCGAAAAAAATCTCAAAAAAGGGTTGACAAGCGTTCTTTTATATGATATAATGCTGACGTTCCGGTGAAATGCTGGTGTGGCTCAATGGCAGAGCAGCTGATTTGTAATCAGCAGGTTGTTGGTTCGACTCCGATCACCAGCTCCAATGAGCGCCTGCATCGTCCGGATCAGGCGTTCTTCATATGGGGGAATTCCCGAGTGGCCAAAGGGGACAGACTGTAAATCTGCTGGCACTGCCTTCGGTGGTCCGAATCCACCTTCCCCCACCAAAAGAGTAAGTTGCAAAACTTGCTCTTTTCCTTTTGCCGGAAATATTTACTACCGTACCGGTACGTCAAGAGGTCACATGAAACCGAATTATCAGAGAACCATGTACGCCTGCTTCATCGGGTATATCGTTCAGGCGATCGTCAATAACTTTGTTCCGCTTCTGTTTGTCACCTTCGGAGAGAGCTACGGGATCCCGCTCTCAAAGATCACCCTGCTCATCACCGTCAACTTCGTGATTCAGCTGTGCGTGGATCTTCTGTCTGCCGGGCTGATCGACCGGATCGGTTACCGTGTCTCGGTCATCATCGCGCACATCTGTTCCGCGCTCGGTCTCGTGCTCCTGACCGTTCTCCCAGAACAGATGCCGGACGCCTATACCGGAATTCTGATCGCCGTGGCAATCTACGCAATCGGCGGAGGCTTGATCGAGGTGCTGATCAGCCCGATTGTGGAATCCTGCCCGAACGATCACAAGGAAATGGCAATGAGTCTTCTGCACTCATTTTATTGCTGGGGACACGTCGGCGTGGTACTGCTCTCCACCGTCTTCTTTTCCCTGTTCGGAATCGGAAACTGGAAGATCCTCGCCCTCATCTGGGCGGCAATTCCGGTGCTGAACATCCTTTTGTTTGCGACCGCTCCGATTGCCTCTCTGCAAAAAGAGGGAGAAACCGGGCTTCGCCCCGGCAAACTGCTGTCGGATAAAGCCTTCTGGATCCTGCTTCTTATGATGCTCTGCGCGGGTGCCAGCGAACAGGCGGTCAGCCAATGGGCGTCCACCTTTGCGGAAAAGGGACTCGGCGTCAGCAAGACCATCGGGGATCTGGCAGGACCGATGGCATTTGCCCTCCTCATGGGAACCTCGCGGCTGATCTACGGAAAATTCGGAGAAAAAATGAATCTCAACCGCTGTATGGCACTCAGCACGGTCCTTTGCATTGCCGCGTATCTTTCCATTATATTGATTCCGAATCCGGTCGTCGGTCTCGTCGGATGTGCCGTCTGCGGATTTTCGGTCGGCATTTTCTGGCCCGGAACCTTCAGCAACGCCTCTGCCGCAATCCCGAACGGCGGCACCGCCATGTTTGCGTTTTTAGCCCTCGCGGGTGACCTCGGCTGTGCGGGCGGTCCCACGCTGGCTGGACTGGTCTCCGGTGCCTTCGGAAACAACCTGAGAGCCGGCATTCTGGCGGCAATCGTGTTTCCGCTTCTCATGCTGGTCGGTCTGCTTCTCTTAAAACGCTCGCGCACCCATAAAAAAGCGAACCGGTAAAACATGTTACCGTGTTTCCGTCGGGTAAAGCATTCCGCGGAAAACGCCTGTCAGTTTTTGTCTTTCTTTTTCGTCCGGCACCATTGACTTTTTGAGTGTCCGGTGATATGCTGAAAGAGAACCCGGGCATACCCAGGTTACAAAAAACGGAGGAACTTTTATGAATCGCAATATGATTACCCCTGCCGCACACGCAAAAGCAGCAATAACATTCCGGAATTCCCGTTTCAACCTTCTGCTGCTGGTCGCCTTTACACTTGTCAACATCATTTTCGTCATCACAAAAAGCGATCTGTATTTTCTCTTTTCCGCAACCGTTCCGTATTACCTTGCGGTTTATGGTTTGTTTTGGACCGGGCATCTGCCGGATGCGGTCCCCGAAGGACAGAAAATTGATATCCTGCCGGACTCGTTTCTTGTCGTCATGCTCGTCATCGCGGCAGTCATCCTGCTTTTGTACCTGCTTTTCTTCTTCCTTTCCAAGAAACATCCCGCATTTCTCATCGCGGCGCTTGTGTTTTTTGCAATCGACTGCATCTACATGCTTTACACTGTCTTCAGTACCGGATTTGAAGTCAGCAGTCTGATTGACATCGCCTTCCACGGCTGGGTTCTTTACTACCTGATTTCCGGGGTCATCGCAAGCAGAAAGCTGAAACTCCCCGTCATGCCGATCGAAGAAGCGGTTGCCGGAACGGAAGGACAGAACCGGCAATAATCCGGTCGGAACATTCCGCCGGCAGGCGGCAGGCGTGCCGTCCCATCCCCCTGAACCATTTTTCAAACGGAGGCATCCCATGCACAACGAACTGACCAAAGTTGATATTCAGAAAATGAAAGAGGAGATTGCCGAGAGAGAACGCCGCATTCCGGAGCTGCTCGCGGAGGTCAAACGTACCCGCGAATTCGGCGACCTGTCCGAAAACGACGAATACAAGACCGCCAAGCGGGAAAAGAATGCCAACGAAAGCCGCATCCGCTACTTAAAGAACATGATCGACACCGCGATTGTCATCGAGGTAAAATCCAAGGACAACGAAGTCGGTCTGTTTGACACGGTGGAGGTCTATAACCTCGACGACGAGGAGGACGAAATCTACCAGATCGTCACAACGCTCCGCACCAACGTGCTGGCAGAGGACGTACCGAAGGTCTCCAAGGACGCGCCGTTCGGACGCGCCGTACTCGGAAAGAAGGTCGGCGACCGGGTCACCGTCCGGGTCAACGACAAGTACAGTTACCGCGTGGAGATCCGCAGAATCACCAAGGGCGTGGACGATCCGAATATCCCCATCAATTCCTATTGAAACGATATAAAACAGGCAGACCGCCGGGAATTCCCGACGGTCTGCCTTGTTTTTTATGAGATTCATTTTGCCTCTGCCCGCGAGGGATCGTTACTTCAGATACTGCCCGGCATACGCGTCCAGCGTATCCACCCAGACAAAGGTCAGATTCATCCTTTCCACATGGAACACAATGTAGTTTCCGGTTTCGGGATCGGTCGCCTCCGCGCGGTCAAGTCCCTCGACAATCTGATACTTGCCGGGCAGGTACCCCTCCTCCTCCGTCCAGACCCAGATGCAGGAAATAATGTTGCCGTTCTTGTCCTTCGCAACCACTGCGGGATTATAGAAGAGCGCGGATGGCTCGCTGTAATAGCAGAGTCCGTTGTTGCCGTCGTCAAAGGTCACGCCCCAGGCAAAAGCAGCGTCCATGCGGTTGCCGTCGTAAGCAAGGCGGTAGCTGAGCCCGTAAGGCAACTCGATCGGCTCTTCCGACCGGAAGTCGCCCAGCAGATGGATGGTCATCACATCCGGATGCGCTTCCAGATACTCGTTCAGATGCGCAATCGTGTAGAACACATGGGTATCGACCGAGAAAAACGCGGTATGATACCAGTATTCGGTACCGCATTCCCGCTCAAAGTCAAAGCCGCCCTCCGTATTTACCGAGACAAAGTATTTCCCTGCCTCATATCCGTCCTCCGCGGAAAACAGCCAGACCGAGTGGTCGGCAAGCGGCATCCGGTAACCGGCAAGTACCGGGTCGGAGAAATACGCAAGCAGTGCCTCAAGCGAGGTGAAATACGCGCGCTCGGTGAAATAGTGCTCGGTGATTTCGTACACGGCACCGGTCGGGTAGTAATCGGCAAAGTTATAGTCGAACTGCACCGTGTGGAGCGCGAAATCGCCGCTCTCCGGGAACGTGACGCCCTTGTCCTCCTCCGACGCCGCGCGGCACAGCCAGATATCGGCTCCGTCCGGATTTGCGCCGACCGCCTCCCGCACCGTGCGGAAGTAGGTCTTTTTCTCGCGGATCCTGCCGCGATCGTTCGTCACATATTCCAGCGTATAGCACGCCGCCTCTTCCGGAGGTACCGGATCGGGCTCCGTTTCGGTTGCGGATTCGGTCGCGGACTCGGTTGCGGACTCCGTCCCGGATTCCTCCCGCGTCGCGCTCTCGGATTCGGACGGGACAGAAGTTCCGGTCGCAGTTTCGCTTGCACGCTCCGTCGCGGACTCTCCGGCGGTATCGGTCGCGGAGGACGTTTCCCCTCCGGCGGGATTCCCCGCGCAGGCGTTTAAGCACATAGCCATCAGGATCAGCAGTGCCACCAGCACCGCCGCTGTCGATTTTTTCATGTTTTCCGGCTCCCTCTTTATCTCCCACCGACCGTAATGGGGTCCTGCCGGCGGTTGATTTTTTTACAGTATAACACAGTTGCAGGAAGTTGTCAACGCCGCATCTTGACAATTCCGCCGTTCTCTTATATAATGGGGATACTGAAAATCGGCATCCGCCCCGGATCGCCGGATGAAAGCGAGGGATACCATGAACCAGACCCACATACGACTTTTTGCCTGTTTCCTTGCCCTGCTCCTGCTTGTCGGAACACTGACCGGCTGTATTTCCGCAAGCGCGGAGGGAGCGCCGACCGGACCGACCGCCGGGAATTCCGCAGCCGAAAGCGGGCAGGACGAACCGCCGCAGACCGAAGCGACGGAACGTCTTGTGCTTGACCGCTCCCGGATCGTCATCAGCGTCTGGGACTACACCGGGAAAGTCTCCAAAAGCGAAGAGGGTGCCGCATCCCTCAAGGACTTCGGCACGGATCTGGTCCTCCATCCGAGCAGAACCGCGGCGTTTGATCAGCTGACAAAGTACGGTATTCCTGTGCTCGGCATGAATCTGAACGTTCCCTATTCCCCCCTCTCCCAACAGCTGACCCGGGTCCTGAGGGGCATCCGCAACGGCGAATATGACAATATCGCAGACAGATATTCCAAAGAACCGAGCGTCATCGGAGACTATCTTTATGATGAAATCGCACCCAAAAAGGACGTATTTCTCACCTTCCGCCGTATCATGCAGACCTACAATGAGCAGATGCCCGGACAGCTCGGACTGATGATCCTCAACCCGGCATGGCAAGAAGGCGCAGTCGGAGATTTCGCAAGCTACAAGGATTATGTGGAAATGTACTGCCGCATGATTCCGTCCGACCTCATTACATTTGACGTCTATCCGTTCTTCCGCAACACCGGAAACATCGTCGCGGATTTCCTCGATGCTGTTCTCTACACTTACGACATCAACGCGGAGGCGGCGCGGAAATACGGTAAGGATATGTGGGTCATTCTCCAGGCGGGATCGGAGTATCCCGCGACCGTAACCGACAAGCAGATGACCAATGAGACCATCCGCTATCAGGTTTTCACGGCGCTTGCCTACGGCGCGACCGGACTTTCCTACGCGAATTACACACCCTCCTGGTGGGAGGACGGCACCTCGCTCTGGCAGTCCGGTTCCAAAAATGTCGGAGAAAAGACCCCGCTCTGGGACATCTGCAAGCCGATCAACGACGAAATCCACGCTCTGTCCGATACTTTCATGAAATACGAAAGCATGGGAGTCTATACTTTCGGCTCCTCCGTCAATCCCTCCCTCAACCGCCAGTTGCAGCGGCAGAACATGCGGAGCGAGGAAAACGGCTATACCGCCGGATCCATTGACGGCTTCACCGGCATTTCGACCGACGGCGGCATTCTCGTCGGCGGATTTCTCGAAAAGGACGGCGACGGCTGTGCTGCCATGTTCGTCAACCAGACGAATCCCTTTACCGCCGACGCCGACACGACCGTCACTTTCCGTGTCACCGGGGAGGGCAAGACCGTCACCGCGCACCACCACGGGGGGAGCGAGGTGCTGACCGCGACCGACGGCGTATATTCCATCACCATCGGAAGTGCCGAGGGCGTGTTTGTCACGGTTGAATAAGACTCCCGCGGGACTCCGTCCCGTACCCTGCCAAGGTGCTTTCCCCCAAAAAGCACCTTGGAACCGCAAAAAACTTTTATAAAAAGGTCTCCGCATCCGGCGGAGACCTTTTTGCACGGGTCGCAAGAATTCTTTCACGGCTCGCGGCAGGGAAAACGCGTTCGCGTTCATTTGCGGTTTTCTCCCGTCGTGCGCGGGAAATCGTTTTTTGCTTTCCAAGCCCTTCCCCGCGGCGGACGAACATTCCCCGCCCCCATCCTCTTCCCCAAGATTTTTTGAAGGGTTTGGGGGACTTTTTGCAAAAAGTCCCCCAAGTCGTTCTCCTCCCCCCGCGCAAAGCAATCCCGGAACGCCAAGGCGTTCCGGGATTGTTTTGTCGTATCTTTACTTCTTCGCTTCCAGCTCACGGCGGCGGCGCATCATGTCCTTGAGTCTGAGGTCTGTCTGCAGGATTTTCTTGCGCAGACGGATGGACTTGGGCGTAACTTCGATCAGCTCGTCGTCGAGGATATAGTCGATCGCTTCCTCCAGCGTGAACACCTTGGGAGGCGTGAGCAGCAGCTTTTCGTCGGCGCCCGCGGAACGGATCGCCGTCAGGTGCTTTTCGGCACAGGGGTTGACCGCAATGTCGTCGTTCTTGGGGTTCTCGCCGACGATCATGCCCTCGTAGACCTCGGTCTGCGGACCGACAAACATCAGCCCGCGCTCCTGCGTCTTGTAAAGGCCGTATCTCGTGGTGATGCCCGCGTTGGACGCAACAAGCGATCCGGTGAAGCGCATGACGACCTCTCCGCGGTAGGGCTGATAGCTGTCAAAAATCGAGCTGATGATGCCCTCGCCGTGCGTGGCGGTCATGAATTCCGAGCGGTAACCGAACAGGCAGCGCGTCGGAATGAGATATTCAATGCGGGTACGCTTGCCGACCGGCTCCATTTCGAGCAGGTCGCCCTTGCGCTGACCCAGCTTCTCCACCACCGTACCCACATATTCCTGCGGCACGTCGATGGTCACACGTTCAAACGGCTCGCACTTGACGCCGTCGATCTCCTCGTAAAGCACGCGGGGATTGGAGCAGCAAAGCTCAAAGCCCTCACGGCGCATGGTTTCAATCAGGATGGACAGGTGCATTTCGCCGCGTCCCGCAACACGGAACTCGTCCGTTGTGTCGCCGTCCGAAACACGGAGCGACACGTCCTTGAGCAGCTCCTTTTCAAGGCGTGCGCGGATCTGGCGGGAGGTCACGAACTTGCCCTCCTTGCCCGCAAGCGGGCTACTGTTGACCGAGAAGGTCATTTCCATGGTCGGTTCTCCGACTTTGACGAATTCCAGCGGCTCCGGAGCAGAGGGAGAGGTGATGGTATCTCCGATTGCAATGTCCGCCGCGCCCGCAAAGCAGACGATATCGCCGACTGTCGCGGTTTCCACGGGGACACGGTTCAGTCCGTCGATCTGGTACAGAGAAACGATCTTGGTCTTCTTGGGCGCCATGTCCGGGTTGTGCCAGTTGCAGATGGCAACCTCCTGCCCGACCTTGACCGAACCACGGTCGATGCGCCCGATGCCGATCCGACCGACGTAATCGTTATAGTCAATAGACGAAACAAGAAGCTGCAAGCCGCCGGTCTCGTCTCCGCCGGGGGCGGGGATATATTCGAGAATCTTGTCGAAGAGCGGCTTGAGGTCGGTGCCGGGAACGTCGGGAGAGAGCGATGCGGTCCCCGCTCTGCCGGAGCAGTACAGGAACGGGCTGTCCAGCTGCTCGTCCGATGCGCCGAGGTCCAGGAGCAGCTCGAGAACTTCGTCCTCCACCTCGCCAAGCCGCGCGTCCGGCTTGTCGATCTTGTTGATGCAGACGATCACGCGATGGTTGAGCGCCAGCGCCTTCTGAAGCACGAAGCGCGTCTGGGGCATGGGTCCCTCCGCGGCGTCCACCAGAAGAATGACACCGTTCACCATCTTGAGCGACCGCTCGACCTCACCGCCGAAATCGGCGTGGCCGGGGGTGTCGATGATGTTGATTTTAACGCCGTTGTAGTGCACGGCGGTGTTCTTTGCCAGAATGGTGATTCCGCGCTCGCGTTCCAGGTCGCCGGAATCCATCACGCAGGTGACAGTCTCCTGGTTCTCCCGGTAAATGCCGCCCTGCTTCAGAAGCCCGTCCACAAGGGTGGTTTTGCCGTGGTCAACGTGCGCAATAATCGCAATGTTTCTCAAATCTTCGCGGATCATGCTGTTCCTCCATCGGATATGCCGGAAAAACCGGCGAGTCATGCGACGTACCCCAAAATGGCATACGCCCGCACATTAGCATTTCATTATACCATACTTTTCTTTCAATGAAAAGCAGTATTTTGACGGTTATTTCTCCGTGCGCAGGGTTTCTTTTGTATTTTTTGCCGAATCACGCACATTTTTACCCGGCGGGTCCCGGTCCCCGGCATTGACTTTACCGGGAGAATATGCTATACTTTGTCTGATACCGCGGCGGGCATGTGCTTCCGGGAAACCGCCTCGTTTTGTGCCGCAGAACGAAAGAGCGGCGACACCGGGACCGCTTCGCCGGAAAATTCCGGAACAACCGCCGGGACCCGCCTCGCCGGAACAGATACCGGGAACGGGCACCTGGCAAAAATCAAAAAATACCGGTCACAACTGCCGGACAGAGATCACAGAAACAAAGGGGAAACCGCAATGCAGATTCTTTCAAAGATCACCTCGTCACTGGAAAAGTGCTTTCTCACCGACCCGATCGGCAAATTCCCGGAGATCCGCGAGATCTCCATGCTGGAAAACGAGCACCTGTCGCTTCAGCTCGTTACGGCGGGCTACCCCGACACCACGGACCGCCTGACCTTCCGCGCAAAGCTCCGCCTCCGCATCACGGGCGACGCCGCACCCTTTGTGACCGTCCGTGTCGTGGAACAGGTGCCGAACACCTTCCCGGTCTACGGCGATGCGCGCGACAAGGACGCAAATTACCTGTCCTATGAGCCGGGACTTTACCCCGACCTGCTCCGCCCGCTCCATTACGGCGGCGACTGCGTGCAGGTGGTACTGGGACAGCTCCGCACCTACTGGATCGACGTGGAGCCGGACGGAAGGCTCCCCGCGGGACTTCACCCCCTGACCTTCACAATCTACTATGAGACAAAGGACGGGGAGGGCAACCAAAAAGAGGTCGTCGTTTCCGAGAACACGGTCAATATCACCGTCATCGGCGCGCGCCTCCCCGCCCCCGGAATGTATGTCACCCAATGGTTCCACTGCGACAGTCTTGCCCACTGGTACCACGTGGACGTGTTCTCCGAAAAGCATTGGGAGATCATCGAAAACTTTGTCCGCACCGCGGTGAAAAACGGCATTAACCTGCTCCTCACTCCCGTATTCACGCCTCCGCTCGACACCGAGATCGGCGGAGAACGCCTGACCGTCCAGCTCGTCGGCGTGACGAAAAACGGCGGGGAATATTCCTTCGATTACACGCTCCTTGACCGCTGGATTGAAATGTGCAACCGCACGGGAATCAAATACCTGGAGATCTCCCATCTCTTCACCCAGTGGGGTGCGGGACATGCGCCCAAGATCATGGCGACCGTGGACGGCACCTACAAAAAAATCTTCGGCTGGGAGACCGACGCGACGGGAGACGACTACCCCGTATTCCTTTGCGCGTTCCTTTCCGATTTCCTTGCGCACATGAAGGCACGGGGGGACGACAAGCGTTGTCTCTTCCACGTTTCCGACGAGCCGTCCGAAGAGCATCTGCCCCAGTACCGCAAGTCCAAAGCGATCGTGGAGGACCTGCTCTCGGATTACATCATCATGGACGCGCTGTCGGATTTCTCCTTCTACAAGGAAGGCGTCGTCCGCACGCCCATCCCCGCAAACTCCGCGATTCAGCCGTTCATCGACGCGGGCGTGAAGGACCTCTGGACCTATTACTGCTGCGGACAGTATCTCGGCGTTTCCAACCGTCTCATTGCCATGCCGTCCTGGCGCAACCGCTTCATCGGCACGCAGTTCTATGTCTACAACATCAAGGGCTTTTTGCAGTGGGGCTATAACTTCTACAACAACGACAAGTCGGTGGACAGCATCAACCCCTTCATCGATATCTGCGGCGAAAACTGGGTGCCCGGCGGCGACTGCGCGTCGGTCTACCCCGCCTCGGACGGGACCGCGCTGGAATCCCTCCGTCTCATCGTGTTCCACGAAGCACTTGAGGACTACGCCGCCATGCAGCTTGCCGAATCTCTCGTGGGCAGAGACCGCGTGCTTGCCGTCATCCGGGAGACCGTCGGCGAAGTGAAATTTGACCATTGCGTCGAAAACGCACACGACCTGCTTGCCCTCCGGGAAAAGATCGACCGCATAATCGCAGAGGCGATTGCAGATTAAGCCGCGTCCCGGAGCCGGTCCCGCAAAATGGCATCCGGGTCCCCGAAAATCCGAAAATACTTGTAATTGATAAGGAAGTGTACCCATGATCAAACTGGAAAGATGCTCTGTCATGAATCTGGAAAACGCTATGCGCGGCGCGCGCAACCCCATGAACAGCTGGGCGCGGTCGGACAGCGCATACGACGACGCGGGCAACTATGTGCTCGGCGCAAACGACCTCGACCTTGCGGGGCGGCTTGCAAGAGCGGGGAGCGATCACCGGAAATTCATCCGGCAGATCTTCGTGTCGGTGGACATCACCGCGCCCCTGTACTGGTGGAAGGAATTCGACACCTACAAGGTCGGCACGGTCGCAAACTCGACCTCGACCATGCACAAAATCCACGCCAAGGCATTTGACCGCGACGACTTTTCCCACGACCGCCTCGATGAGGGCGGGCTTGCCGCACTGGACGCGCTGATCGCGTATCTCGAAGCGGAGCGGCAGAAGTTTGTGGCGAACAAGGAAGACCGTCAGCCGTGGCACAACATCATCCAGATGCTCCCGTCCTCTTACAATCAGATGCGGACGGTCACCATGAACTACGAAAATCTCGTGAATATGTACTACGCCAGAAAAAATCACAAGCTGGCGGAGTGGCACACCTATTGCGACTGGATTCTCACGCTCCCCTACGCAAAGGAACTGATCCTCGTAAAGGAAACGCACGGCTGAGGCGTATGACGTGCCATCCGGGCTGACCGTGATGCCATGGGTTGGTTCCCGGCTCCGGCTCGCAGCCCACAATGCACGGCGGCTTCACTCCGGAGCTTTCGACTTTCGGCAACTTTTCCCCGGCGTACGGCTTCCCGTTCGCTTTCGTTCGGAAATGACCTGCGGGCGACCTCTGCCCCGGCGGACGGGGCGCGGACGGCGCGCAGCTCACAGGTTACCTTTGCCCCCGGCGCACGGCTTGCGGGCAACTCTCCCCACACGCGTGACCTGTGGGTGACTTCTGCCACAAAGGGCGGCGCGCGGGTAGATTCTGCCACAACGGGCAGCTCATGGTTCGCCGCATTCCATGCGCCGGCGGCTTTCGCCCCGGCGGACAGCCGCGGCACTTTCACCCGCGCACAAGCATCTCCTTTTTATTTTCGCCGAATAAAATCATTTAGCGGGCGCCTCACGGCGTCCGCTTTTTCTGCATAGTATTTTATTATGATAATAAACTAACACAGAAAAGTGTTTGCAATAAATATTAACGATTTATGCAAATCAGACAGTTCTTTGTTCACTTGTCATAATCCTTACGTGCGTTGCGGCATATAAATCCGTTCAAATGTCTTTTTTTCGTAACACCCCTTGACATTTGCAAGTAAATACATTATAATATGCACAATATCCCCGCTAAGAGAGCGGAATCATCTACTTCGGAGGTACTTCCATGAACAGAGTGTACAACTTTTCGGCAGGTCCATCCATGTTACCCGTTCCGGTGCTCGAAAAAGCGGCGTCCGAGCTGCTTTCCTACGGCTCCTCCGGAATGTCCGTCATGGAGATGTCCCACCGATCTCCGGAGTTTGAAGCGATTATCGGCGCGGCGGAGGCGAATCTCCGTAAGCTCATGAATATTCCGGACAACTACAAGGTACTCTTTTTGCAGGGCGGTGCAAGCACCCAGTTTGCCGCCGTTCCGCTTAACCTCATCCGCCGCACCGGCAAAGCCGATTACGCGGTCTCGGGGCAATTCTCCGGCAAAGCGTTCAAGGAGGCGCAGAAGCTCGGCTACGATGTTTCCTGCATTGCGACCACCAAGGACGACAACTTCGACCATGTGCCGTCGATCACCAAAGACATGATCCGTCCCGACGCATCCTATCTGCACATCTGCTTCAACAACACCATCTACGGGACGAAATATCCTTACATTCCCGAAACCGGCGACATTCCGCTCGTCGCGGATCTGTCCTCCTGCATTCTTTCGGAACCCATTGACGTAACCAAATTCGGTGTGATCTACGCAGGCGCGCAGAAAAACATGGCTCCCGCCGGGGTGACCGTCGTCATCGTCAGAGAAGACCTGCTCGGCACGGCGGAAGAAAAAATGCCCACCATGCTGGACTGGCGGGTCGAAGCGGAGAACGGCTCCATGTACAACACCCCGCCCTGCTACTCCATCTATATGCTGGGACTGGTCGCCGGGTGGCTTCTGTCCATCGGCGGGCTTGACGAAATGAAAAAGCGCAATGAGCGCAAGGCGGCTCTGCTTTACGATTACCTGGACAGCCAGGACTACTACAAAGCGCCTGTCAGAAAGGATTCCCGATCCATGATGAACGTCACGTTTGTCACGGGCGACGCGGAGCTTGACAAAAAGTTTGCCGGGGAGGCTGCCGCCGCAGGGCTGAAGAACCTCAAGGGTCATCGCTCGGTCGGCGGAATGCGGGCTTCCGTCTACAACGCCATGCCCGAAGAGGGCGTCGCGGCGCTTGTAGCGTTCATGAAAAAGTTCGCGGCGGAAAACCCAAAGAAATGAGGACATCTGACATGATGAAAATACAACTGATGAATAAAATCGCCGCGGAGGGGACAGAGGCGCTGGACGACGAGACCTTTATTGTCGGCGACAATATCGAAAATCCGGACGGCATTCTGGTACGCTCCGCCGACCTGCACGAAGCGCCGCTCGGACCTGCGCTCAAGGCAATCGCGAGAGCCGGTGCGGGAGTCAACAACATCCCTGTGGAGGAATGTGCCAAACGCGGCATCGTGGTCTTCAACACCCCCGGTGCAAACGCCAATGCGGTCAAGGAGCTGGCAATTGCCGCGCTCATGCTCACCTCCCGCGACATCCTCGGCGGCGCCGTGTGGGCGCAGTCGCTTGCGGGAACCGAAGGCATTGCAAAGCAGGTGGAAAAGGGAAAATCCAGATTTGCCGGAACCGAGGTAAGAGGCAAAACGCTCGGTGTCATCGGACTCGGCGCCATCGGAGGTCTTGTCGCCAACGCGGCGGCAGATCTCGGCATGAAGGTCATCGGATGCGATCCGTTCCTCTCGGTGGACGGTGCATGGCACCTGTCCCGCTCCGTCGGCAAGGCGGCGACCTATGAGGAAATTTTCGTGAAAGCCGACTACATCACCCTGCACGTCCCCGCAACACCGCAGACCAGAAACATGATAAATAAAGAATCCATCGCGTTGATGAAACCGGGAGTCAGAATTCTGAACCTCGCCCGCGCCGACCTCGTATGCGCCGAAGACCTCAAAGCCGCGCTGACTGCCGGCAAGGTCGCCGCATACGTCACGGACTTCCCGACCGAAGAGACCGTCGGCGTTCCCGGTATCGTTGCCATCCCCCACCTCGGCGCATCGACCGAGGAGGCGGAGATCAACTGCGCGGTCATGGCGGCAAAGGAGCTGGACGAATACCTGCGGTTCGGCAATATCCGCAACAGCGTCAATTATCCCAATGTTTCCATGCCGGTCAGCGCCAATACGCGCATCTGCATCCTGCACGAGAACATTCCGAATATCATCGCGCAGATCACGGGACTTCTCTCCGAGGAGGGCGTGAACATCGAAAACATGATCAACAAGTCGCGCGGCGACTACGCATACACCATCGCGGATATCACCGGAAAGGCATCCGGCAACACCGCCAAAAAAATCGAAGCGGTGTCCGGCATCATCCGCGTCCGCGTGATCGGCTGATCTTCCGGTACGCACGACGAACGCCGACGGACATCCCGCGTGGCACGGCGTAACAAGTGGCTCTGCCGCCGAAATCGGCGGTACTCCGCTCCTTTTCAATCTGTGTTGATCCCCTGCCCGGGACTCTTTGATCTGTTTCCTTTCAAGTATTCGGGCACGGGTTTCTCCTGCCCTTGCCCGGTGACTTTTTCAGCTTTTCTTTGCAAGCCGGGCACGGGTTTCTCCTTACCCCTGCCCGGTGACTTTTTCAGTTTTTCTTTGCAAGTCGGGCACGGGTTTCTCCTTACCCCTGCCCGGTGACTTTTTCACATTTTCTTTGCAAGTCGGGCATGGGTTTCTCCTGCCCTTGCCCGGTGACTTTTTCACATTTTCTTTGCAAGTCGGGCACGGGTTTCTCCTTGCCCTTGCCCGGTGACTTTTTCAGATTTTCTTTGCAAGTCGGGCACGGGTTTCTCCTGCCCTTGCCCGGTGACTTTTTCAGTTTTTCTTTGCAAGTCGGGCA
>CAKSZH010000007.1 GCA_934525675.1 uncultured Eubacteriales bacterium | reverse complement strand
GTTGTACAACGAGAATACAAAGAATCTCACCCGCGCGGAGCCGGGTTACGGACAGTTCCGGGAGCCGGGCGGAGCGGACGCAACCATTGAAGGAAAGCAGAAAGCGTTCGTTCCCCCGCCCGCGGGGCGGGGACTTCCCCGGTTTTGCAGACTCCACCACGTGGGACCGCTCCGCCCCGGCACAATGAACATCCTGCGGAATACTTTGAGTTCCGGCGTCTTTCATATGAACCTGCCGAGTCAACCACCTCAGATACAAAGATACCTCGTCAGCCACCCGGCAAAGGGTTACCTTGTTAACCATCACAGCACAAGGATACCCTCCCCCTCCGGGGGAGGTGTCGGCGAAGCCGACGGAGGGGGGCATCCCTCCCCGGCGTACCGGGGAGGTGCCGCGCTTCGCGCGGCGGAGGGGTATCCGACCCGCGCGTGGGAAACACAAACACTTCAAACGAAACAATCCTCGCGCGTCTGACACAATGATACATCCGCCTCCCGACCCGCGCGGGTGTTACGCTTTGAATCCCGCTTGTCTTGCCCCGCGCGCGGTACTCGAAATAAAAAAACAATCGTCTTCCGCTAAACAATCGTCCCGTTTCAACTTACCCATTTCCGCTCACCCCGGCGTTTTTGCAACCGTCCGTGTCCCGCGAAAGAAGCGACTTTCCCCGCCCCGACCTTCCCCCCAGTCGGGGCGGGCGGGGTATTCCCGTAGGGGCAGCGCCCCTCAGGGCGAACCTTTTCCGGCTACTTTTCCGTTCGCTCGGAAAAGTAGCCCCTGCGGAGCAAAAACAAATAAATTATAGCAAATAAACCGTCGAACGCAGAGCGTTCAACTCAACCATTCTCCCCGTGCGGGGAGCACATAACAAAAAATTATCGCCAATAAAATGGCGTGTGACGCCAAGTCACAGAATCTTCCCCCTCCCCTCGGAGCGAGAACGAATCCAAACAAAACATGGGAACCCGCCTTCCGGCGGGTTCCCGAAAAATCAGAACTCAGTAAAGATCCTCAACCGGGAAAACCGGGATGTCGTCCTGCACCTTTTTGCGCTCGCCGCGATCTCTTGAGGGACGCTTGCGCGGCTCCTCCGCGGGATCGGTCCCCTCGAGGAAAATCACGATCCGACGGTTGTTCTCCACGCCGATTGAGTTGGTGGAAACACCCTCCACCGACTGAATCTCCGAGTGGATGATCCGACGCTCGTAAGGATTCATCGGCTCCAGCATGACGCTCTTCTTGTACTTGAGCACCCGGTCAGCCATGCGGCGGGCAAGCGCACGGAGCGCCTGCTCCCGCTTTGCGCGGTACCCTTCCACGTCAACGGAGATCTTCAGGTAGTCCCTCTTTTCGCCCTCCTCGCGGCGGTTAGCGGCGAGGTTTGCAAGGTACTGAAGCGCGTCCAGCGTTTCTCCGTGATGACCGATCAGAATGCCGCCGGCATCGCCGTCGATCGTGATCAGCTTGCCCTCGGAGGGCGCGTCGGTCATGTTGACAGTCACGTCAAGTCCCATGTCCTTGACCATGCGGCTGATGAATTCCAGCGCCACCATGTCGCTTGACAGTTCATAGGAAGCAGAAATCTTCGCGGGCATCGCTCCGATCCCGAACAGCCCCTTCTTGGGCTCCTCCAGAACCGTGTACTCAATATCCGAAACGGCAACGCCGAGCTGCTTCGCAGCTTCTTCGACTGCCTCATCCACCGTCTTTGCGGTTACGGTAATATCTTTTTTCATATCATTTATTCTCCGGATTCTTTCAATCTTGAAAAGTATTTATTCCTTGTCGGATTTTTCCGCGTCGGACGTTTCCTTGGGCTGTTCGTCGGACTTTTCCACAGTTTTTTCCGCGGTATCAGCATCTGCTCCGTCAGCCTTTTTGGAATCCCCGGACTTTGCGCTCTTTTTGTCTTTTTCGCGCTTGTCCCCGGACTCGTCCTCCTCGTGACGCTTGCGCGCCTCTTCCTGTCTGCCCATCTTCAGGCGTGCTGCGGCAATCTCTTCCTTGGTGCTCGTCGGCGCCTTGGGAGCCACGGGACGTTCGTAGTCCTCCAGCTCTTCCTCAGCCTGACGGCGGCGTTCTGCCTTTTCCTTGGTGTCCTCAAAGTCCTCGTCGTCAATGTGGTGCAGGGAACGCACGCGCGGGTTGCCCGTCGCGCCGTTGTACTTCTTGACCGGCTTCGGACCCTTGCCGCCCATTTCCTTTGCCGCCTGCTTGTAATCCTCCTCCGTAAAGACCGGAACGGGCATGAGGCGTGCCAGAATAAACTGCTTGACGGTCGAGAGAATGCTCTTGAAGATCCAGTACATGCCGACTACGGCAGGAACGGTGAACGCGATCCAAACCGAGAAGAGCGGCATGGCAATGTCCATGATGTTGTTGGAGCATCCGGCCTGCTGATCCTGCGCTGACGGCGGCTGATAGGTGAACTTTCTCGTCAGCTTCATGGAACCGAAGTAGGCAAGGAAGGTCACGATCGGCACCACGAGCAATGCGTAGGGCTTGCCGAACGAGGGAACCAGACCGAAGTTGACCGAACCGATGTTGAAGCTCGGTAGGTCGGCGATATTAAGCGAAGCGACTGCTTCCCCGGCATTGGAGTAATAGGAGAAGTTGCGGAACGCATCCAGAAATTCCGCGTTGATGTGTGAAAAGACCTCGACGGTTCCTCTGTTGTTGGCGGCAAGCGAAATGCCCCAACCGCCGGCAGCCCTTGCGGTGGTCGCAAAAGTGGTGAGCGCCTGCGACGTGCCGGTGGAAAGCCACATCATATAGTGGAGCGGGTCAATGACGATATAGTACAGAACGAAAATGATTGGGAGCTGGAGCAGCAGCGGCAGGCAGGAGCTGAACTGATTGTAGTTTTCCTTCTGGTAGAGCTCCTGGATCTCCGCCTGCATTTTCTGCAGGGTCGCCTGATCGTTTCTGCCCTTGTACTTGTTGCGGATTGCCATTTCCTTGGGGCGCAGCTTTGCCTGCTTGATGGTGTTCTTCTGCTGACGGATGCCGAAGGGAAGCATGACGATTTCAAGTGCCAGCGCGAAAATGAAGAGCGCAAACAGATAGCTGTGGAACGCGAGATGATCGGAGATCCACTTGAGCGCGACGCCGATGCCGCGGAGGATGGTGTCCATGAAACCGCTGTTTGTGAGGTCAATGGCGGTCACCATGCGCTCGCCGATATCCTTGGCGTTCTGCTCGGTCAGACCGTTGACGATTTTTTCGTATCCCTCGCCCGCATCGGTGGGACGGACGTGCCAGTCGGCTTCCTTTTCGAGGAGCACCTTGCGCACCGCGTCCATGTTGACGCCGTTCTCGCCGGGCTTGTAGTACTTTTCGTCCTTTTTCATGGCTTCAAGGTCTGCGTCGTTGAAGCCGTCGGCAAGCATGTCGTAGCCGTTCAGCGCCGCGGTGAAATACTGCCGCGCCACGGGACGGTTGGAAAGGTTTTTGGCAAAATCGCCGACGAAGGAGTCGGAATGAACGGTTTCAAGCTCCGCCTGCGTGACCTTGTTTGACGCACAGGAGGAAAAGACTGTGAGAGAAAGGGAAAGGATCAGTCCGATTGCGACGATGACGGTTGCGACCCGTCTGACGCGGCGGAAGATCTCTTTGGCTTTGCTTGTAATTTCCATGTTTTCTTTTGACTTTCCCGCGCCGGGCGCGGGTCCTTTCATGTTCGGCGGGGTAGCCGCCTGTTTCGGATGGGGCCGGGTGCTCTGCATATTCAAACGGCAGGTTCCGCGGAGGAATTCTGTGCCGGATTTTGCGGCAGGATGCCGCGACGGAGTTTTATGAAAAATTCCCGGAGCAGGTTCTGTGAGGAATTTCTTGGCAGCATTCTGCGGTTGATTCCGCGTCGGTTTCCCGCGAACGGGTTTTGCGGAGCATTCCGGTGAAGTCGTTTGTCATTGCGTGGAGGCGGTGTTTTGCGTTTCGGATCATATCCGGAGTGTCCGGGGTGTTACGGCTTTTCGGAATTCCGGGGCTTGCCCCCGTCCCGGTCGTATTTCGGCAGCTTCTTCGGGGCGTACTTATCCCGCTTTTCGGAGGACTGCTTTGCGCCTTCGGCGGGACCTCCGGCGTTCTTCGCGGTTTCCGAGTCCTGCCCGTCCCCGTCGTCGTAATCAAAGGTCATCTCCCCGTTCTCCCGCATTTCTTTGGCGAGGCGGTCGAGGTCGTGATACTTGATCTTTCTGCCGAAGCCCTTGTCCGGCACGGGGTCGTACCCGCCGGGGGAAAAGGGGTTGCAGCGGAGGATCCGCCAGACGGCGAGCGCCGTTCCGACAAAGAATCCGCGTTTTTCGAGTGCTTCCAGCGCATAGCAGGAGCAGGTCGGGGTGTAGCGGCAGGTGGGGTGCTTTTTCCGCGGCGACAGATACTTCTGATAGAAGCGGACGAGCGCCATTGCAATGCGTTTCATGAGAGCGTCGTGCCGGTTTCCGTGAGCTTTTTTTTCGCGTCGGATTCCCCGGGTATTCCGGCTTCTCCGGTCGGCGTTGCTGTTCCGGTCACGCTGGTGTTTCCGGCTTCTCCGGTCGGTTTCGCTACCCCGGTTACGTTGGCTTTTTTGATGGTTCCGGCGGCTTTGGTTTCCTCGGCTGCCGCAGTTGCAGGCACCGTTTCCGCCGGCTTTGCGTTACCCGCCGGTTTTGTGACGGCGGCGTTCGGCTTTCCGCCGACCGCGGTCGGCTTTGGCTCCGTTTTTGTGTCGCCTGCCGGATTTCCGTCTCCTGTCGGTTTTGCGTTACCTGCACCCGTTGCGGGAACCGTTCCGGATGTTTGCTCTGCCTTTTTTTGCGGGTTCAGGTACAGCCCGAGGCGCTCAAAATGCATGGTCAGCTCGCGCGCGATGTCGGTGCTTTTGGCTCCCGCAGCCGCGCTGCGTGCGCAGATGACGATGAGCTTTCCCTCGGTCATTTTGCGCTTTTCCGCTTCGGCAAGTCCCGCGCGCAGAATTCTTCTGACGCGGCTTCTCACCGTCGCGTGTCCGATGGTCTTGGTGACCGTCAGCCCGACGCGGTTGAAGGGTTTTCTGTGCGGGTCGCGGCGGAGCAGCTTGCCGTAGGCGAGATCGCGGAGAACGTACACGACCGTGTAGCGTCCCTTGGAGACTTTGCCCTTTGCATATGCCTTTCCGTACAGGTGATTTTCCGTGATCGCCGGATGTTTCATTGGTTCATTGTACTCCGTTTGCCGTGTTTTTTGCGAAAGTGACGGCGTTCTTCGCGGCTTCCGATGTTTCTTGCGTTCTTTTTGTCCGTGCGCGCCGCGTTTTTCTGTTTTTCGGTTACGGCTTGCGGCGGGACGGTTTGCCCGAACGTTCGGGCGGTACCGGATCAGGTTGCCCCCGTATGGCGGTTACTTCTCGTTTGCCGTCCGGTCCTTGCGGTGCCGGGCGGCTGCCATGCGTTGCCGGGCGGCTGCCATGCGTTGCCGAGCGGCTGCCATGCGTTGCCGCAGGAATTTCATGCGGCAGGGAAGTCCGGTTTACTGACGGGTACAAAACGGTCACGTGCCTCGTTCCCGTCCACGGGCGCGTGAAATTTCTCCTGATAGCAAAAACCCCGATAACGCGGAAAGCAGTGTCTGCCCTCATCGGCCATCGGTGGTTTTATGCGATTGGGATCAGTAAGACAGTCTCTTTCTGCCCTTTGCGCGTCTTCTCTTGAGGACGTTTCTGCCGTCGGCAGTCTTCATTCTCTTGCGGAAGCCGTGCTCTTTCTGTCTCTGACGCTTCTTCGGCTGGTAAGTTCTGAGCATGATTGGCACCTCCTTAAGGTTTTCTGCTTTGGATAATCGGAAGCGCGAAATTTTGGAGGACAGCCGGAAGGACCGGATTCTGCCCTGAAATTCAACGCTTTTACACAATGACAATTTATATTATAAGCATAAATCGGGGCATTTGTCAACAGTTTTTTTGATATTTTGGATGTGTTTTTACGGTTTTTTCGGAATTTTTCCGCGGGGCGTGGAATTTGTCGCAGGTGTGTCGTAGGAATGGCGCAGGGATGTCGTAGGGGGAGTTTCCCGTGGGGGATGGTTTCAGTTGAGCGCTCCGCGTTTTATAGTTTATCTGCAATAATTTTTTGTTATATTGTTCCGCAGGAGCCTTAAAGTTTTGCTTCTGATTTATTGCAATCGATCATTGTTTGCTATGTGCTCCCCCCGTGCGGGGGAGCAAAAGAAATCATCATTGCAGATAAACCATAGAATGCGGAGCGTTCAATGTAGACATATCCGCCCCCTGCACGCGGGCAATCCCACAAAAAATCCGCAGAACACAGAGCGTTCAATTCAAAACAAAAAAGCCCCCTTCCGGGGGCGCTTTTTGTCACTCATAACGTGCAGATCAATAACTCCAGCGGCCGGAACCCTTGCCCCGACGCGCTCTTCATGGATAAGTCCGCCGAAACACAGGCGTCGATCGCCCGACGGATTGCCTCGTCCGGAATGTTCACCGCCTGCTTCACATAAAGCCCCGCTTTGTAGGAGTGGATCTTCAGTGCCGCCGCAATCTGCGCCGGCGTGTAGTTCTCCCGCATCAGCGCCTTGACCGCCGCCAGATCACACCAGACCCGGATTACCTCGCCAAGCGCCGAAATCGGCTCCACCCGCCGTACCTTCATGTCCGCAAGAATCCGGAGCGCATCCTCCCGGCGACGCTCCAGTATCGCCCCCGAAAAGGCAAACGCGTCAAATTCTTCGTCCGCAATCCCGACGAAATTCACGTCTTCCGCCGTCACCTGCGTGCGCCCGTGCGACAGAACATAGTACGCAATCTTGTCGATCTCCGCGGACAGACGGAACATGTCCCGCCCGCACCGCGCAATCGTCGCAGACGCAATCGCCGGCGTCGCCTCTACCCCCGCCGCCGTGTAGTGCCTGCCCGCCCAGGCTGTCAGCTGCGCCGGCGTGCAGCGTTCGAAATAAACGGGACGGAGTACCGTTGCCAGCTTTGTAAGCGTCGCCGACGGCTTTTTCGGTAAGTAACCCGGGTCCAGCATTCCCGCCGCGACCGAGAGGATCAGAAGATTCCCGTCCCCGCTTCCAGCTTCCGCCGCAACAGAAAGGAGCGCGTCCAGATCGGTCGGCTTCATGGAGGTAAAGTCCAGCCCCTGCACCACGATCAGCTTGCGGTCGGACAGCATCGGCGGAGCCATCAGCGCCCCCTCCAGACGCTCCGCGGAAAAGTCCAGCGCGTCCATGGAAATGTAATTGAAAACGGAAAGCGATTCATCCGGACAGATCAGCTGATGCGCCGCCTGGATGTCCGCCGCCTTGAGGTAGTCCTCGTCCCCGAAGAACAGATACCCCGGCGCCGGAGATTTTTTCAGTTCCCGCCTGAAATCCGCTTCACGAATGAAATCCATTACTGCCTCCCGGCGGAATACCGCCTCTTCAAGGATATTGTACCATTGACCGCGCGGCGCGTCAAGAATCGGGCGCAAAAAACGGCGGCAAAAAGAACGGACCCGGACGGCTCCGGGCAAAAAGACGGGAAGCGGGTAATTTTTTTGAAAAAGGTGTTGACAAAAGAAATGCGATATGATATAATAGCAAAGCGTTCCTGAATGGCGGAATAGCTCAGTTGGCTAGAGCGTCCGGTTCATACCCGGCAGGTCATAGGTTCAAATCCTATTTCCGCTACCATTCGGCCCGTTGGTCAAGCGGTTAAGACACGGCCCTTTCACGGCTGTAACATGGGTTCGATTCCCGTACGGGTCACCAAACGAAACAAATCCGAACTATTTCGTCAATCGAAATTGGTTCGGATTTGTTTTTTATTATGAGTATTATACTTAAGCAAAATACCGCCGTTAGCTTTCAAACGGTTATCTCTTGGTTGTTGGTTATATTATTGCTTTTGTAATATTAATTATAGCACAAAAAATATTTTTTCAACATTTAAGTGTGTTAAAACTATTTTTAGACGAAATTGCCTATGTGATTTGATTTTTCTTACAGTTTGCCACTTACAATGATAAAAAGGCATTGTATATATTGAATTTTTTAATTAAAATATAGATCGAAAATCAATTTTGGCTCTTTGACGGATGTTTGACATATAATATATACCATTAATATAATATATACTATTATTCGAAATAAGTTCCTCCGTCTATTCCTCCATGGTAAAGTTCTGTTAATTATAATATCTTGATTTTCTTAAACTAGAATTTACTGTTTCCAATAATTCTAGTTTAGATCATTTTAAGATAACCATATCCGTTTTCGACTAAACCAGCCCATTCCAAAATTCCTGCAACAACAAAAAGCGGATCATACGCAGTTTCGCCGATTTCTTTTTTGTAGTATTTTGTTGCAATTTGATATATAACTGTTTCGGGACCGCACTTACCAAACCCTATATTGTTTTGCGGACCTCGAATCGCACCTTTTTTGGCATATCCCTTATTCTCCGCTAAAAAATCCATTACAATATCAAAAATATTGAAATCTATATTTTGTAGTGGCAATTTATCGCATTGAAGTTTCCCATTTGTGGGGATTAATTTTATTAAACATTCGCCTCCGCGCTGAAGAAAGATTTTTGCGTTACCGTTAGCCGTCATTAGTTTTGTTTTTACGATGTCAGATGCTCTATAATTGTTCATAAAACCTGTCTCCTTATTCCTGTTTCTCAAAAACCACATATTCTTGCTTTAAATTAACTTCTATCGTTTTGTATCCCACTTTTAGCCAACTGCGGGCAAGGGACTGCGATGTTGAATTGGCCCAATTTGCCCGATTATTATAAGCACAAGGAGACAAGTTGAAGCCAAGAATCTGCTCGATTTCCTTAAAAGACAATTTTATTTGTTCTTCACAACTATTTTTTAGATAGTTCGTCAATGCGCGATACTTTTGCCCGCCAAATTTTGGCTTTTCATGAAGAACAGATTCTTCAGCTTGTAATTTTCCAATACAGTTTTCTAATGAGGATACTTTTTCTTCTAGACGTTTAATTCTGTCCAGCAGTTCAATGATTATACTATTATAGTCCATAAATAGACCTCCTTTATACGCACAGTATAGCATAGTAGCTTTGAATTGTCAAGACTTTTTGCTATATTTTAATACATTTTGCTATATTTAAATATCAGTATTGAAATATATTGTTGAACTGATGAATGATTATAAAAATAACGTTGACTCAGTATATGGGAAAGTCCGGCGAACGTTTAGTTTAGGACGGCGATTTACCTACATATTTTCAGTCGGATATTTTAGAAGACAATATTGCCTGTCTTATCGGTATAGACGATCGCAAAGCCCTACTATTTGACAATTTCACCTGTATCAACTAGGGTAAAATCATAGGCGAAGTAAGTCAAGAAGTTATAGGCCAAATGCCTAAGTGCAGCTAAAAGAATTTATGTCTTTCGAATCAGAAAGCATAAACGAGAACGTCTTTTTCGTCAAGGGTAACGTGCATTGCTTTGGCAACCCTCGACGAAAAAGAATCCTTTTCGCACTTGATAAATTCCGCAAGCTCGATCTTAGAATAGAGGAAAACAAAAAGCGCCTGATTGACGGGCTTGTAAAAGCAATAATTGTTTATGACGATCATTTTGAAGTGTTTCTTACTTTCGATGATACGCCTATCACCATACCGACCTCAGAAGAAATTGAATCCATGAAAAACAGTTCGGACATCGCATCTGTCACTTCACCAAAAAGCCCTGCCACCCTTTTGGGTGGCAGGGCTTTTTGCAACCCGTACCCACTATGACCCGGCGCAAGCGAAGAGAACTCCGAAATCCGCAAAACAAACCCGCTTGCGCATGGGTTCGGAACATTCGGACTGCCGGTGGCAGTCCGAATCGGAGCGCAGCGGAGACTGTTCCCGTAGGGGTCACTTTTACAACGGAAAGGTCGCTTTACCCTTTTGGGTGGCAGGGCTTTTTGCAACCCGTACCAACAAGCGACCCGGCGCAAGCGCAGAAAATTCCGAAATCCGCAGAGCAAACCCGCTTGCGCATGGGTTCGGAAAATCCGGACTGCCGGTGGCAGCCCGAATCGGAGCGCAGCGGAGACTGTTCCCGTCGGAGTGACCATGTGATTTGTTCTTTTGCAAACGTTCGTTCCGCCGGGTGCGTTTTTGGCAACAGTTTCTTTTCTGCCACCATTGCGGGCGGGTAACTTTGCCGCCGGATTCGCCCGGCACCTCCGAACCCGCGGGGTCTTCCCGGACCTCTGCCGCCGGGTCCTCCGCCCCCGCTGGGGCCACCGCCACCATGCATAAAAACACCTCCCGAAAGAAAATTTTTACTTTCAGTTCTTGTGTGGGGATTGAGCCGTCGGAGCGGGGCGGCGGAAGTCCGCGATGCGGCGCGGGGAAGGGAAGGCGCGGAGGGAGGGGGACAGAGGGGACGGCGGAGCGAGCCGGGAAGGGGGACAGCCGCGCGCCTGCGGCGCGGGCGGAAGTCGCCCCCGCCTGACGGCGGTGGATACAGGGGACTGCTTTGAGACACGCATTCCTTGCGGGAAAAGAGGGGGGCGGCGCTCGTGCTCGGCTTACCCCCTAAAAACAGAAAATTTTCCCCCGTCCGGCAAAAGCCCGGCGGCGAATCCGACTCCGCCTGACGTTTATCGCCCGAAAACAGAAACCATCCCCGCGACCATCTCGTGCTCCCCAATTTTTCCCGACATTCCCGCACCCAACGGCTTCTTTGCGTTGTCGTTCCACCCTGTAATGCGTGCCGGTCTACCGGGGAACTTCGGGTGTCGGATTCCCCTGCCTGTCCGCGCCCGGCGCGGATTGCTTGTGCCGTGGCTTACCCGCCGCACCCGACCGCCCCCAAAAAAGAAAATCTCCCCGCCGTCCAACGGACGGCGGGGAGATTCTTTTGAATGGATGTAACTGTCCGGGTTAACCCGTGTGTAATCCGGTCATACCCGGCGCCGTCCCCCTTAAAACCGGATCTTTTCCAGCCGTTTGAGAAGGAATCCGGCGATCAGCCCGATCGCAACACCGGCGCAGACGCCGCTGACGAGCAGTACGGGAAGGTAGTAGGCGATCTGTCTGGTACCCGTCCAGAAGCAGGCGGCGATGATCTGTCCCACGTTGTGGAGCACACCGCCGACCACGCTGACCGCGACGGTGGAAAACTGCGTGAACTTCTTGAGCAGGATCATGCCGGCAAGGCTGAGCGCCGCGCCCGCAATACTGAACACAAGGCTTTGCAGATTGCCGAACAGAAGAGCGACCAGAATCACGCGGATGATGCTGACGACGATGGTTTCTTTCCATCCGACCCGGTAGAGCAGAAACACCATGACGAGGTTGGGCAGCCCCACCTTCATGCCGGGAATGGTCGTGAATACCGGGATCTGGCTTTCCACAAAGGAGAGGATCATGGCAAGGGCGATGGACAGCCCCAGAAACGCCACTTTTTTGGGCGTGAGGGATTTTTTCATTGCCTGCCCTCCTTTCCGTTTTGCTTGTTACGGGATCAGTTCCACATCGCCCGCTTTTCCGTTCTCAATGGTGACGGTCAGACGGTTCGGCAGGCAGGTGATGGTCTCGCCGTCATAGCGGATTTTCCCCTGTTTGACGCAGAGCTTGTCGGGGCAGTCCGCGTCTGTCAGATAAGCGGCGCCGTCCTCGATCCGCAGGATGTTGGTGCCCCCGTTGAGGGAATATTCCCCGTTCTCGGAAAGGCTGTACCGGGCGACCTCCCCGCCGTTCACCCGGACGACCGCCACGCTCCCGTCTTTCCGGAAGAAAAACAGGAGCAGGGCGGCGACCAGTGCCACGGCAAGGATCCCGCCGATGAGGATCCAGTCGCGTTTTTTCATGGGATCAGAAATTGAGCGCGAGAAGCGCAAGAGCGATCATACCCATCGTCAGAAGCGAGATCGGAAGTCCGCGGAAGGGAGCGGGAACCGCTTCCTCGTCCCAGATTGCCGCGCGGAGACGGGAGTAGAGCGTCATGGTGAGCGTGAAGCCGATACCGACGGCAAGCGCGGTGAGAACTGCTTCGCCAAAGCCGAGCGTCGTGTTCTGGATACACAGAGCAAGGACGGCGCTGCTGATGCCGTAGCGCACGAAGTCCGCATGGCAGAAGGTGTCAAGCAGCGGCTTTGCGAGGAAGTGGAGCAGCTCCACGACAGCAATCAGCACGATCATGAACGCCATAATGCGCAGGTAGGACGCATTCGCGAGCAGGTAGGTGTTGATCGGCCAGGTGATCAGGGTACAAAGGATCATGACCACGGTGGTGCCGAGCCCGAGCACGAGCGACTGCCTGACGGGGCGGTGATTCTGCATGACGGTGCCGGTACCGAGGAACTGCAGGACCGCGTAGTTGTTGGAAAGAAGCCCGGCGAGAAGAATTCCGAAAATAATCTTGGCACTCATTTTGCTTCCTCCTCCTTTTTATCTTTCTTGCAGGCGGCAACGATGGCGTTGACCACCGCGATGACGATCGCCACGATGAGGTAACCGCCGAAGGGACCTGCGAGGAACGGAATCTTGGCGGATTCGAGGAAGGCGATGGGGTGACCCCAGATGGTGGCGCTGCCGAACGCTTCACGGACGAGCGCGCAGACGACCATGACAAGCGACAGGAAGAGCGCGGTGGTAAACGCGACCCCGATGGTCAGGTCGTCCTCGCCGTTGCCGTTGGTGTCCGCGTCGCGGAAGATGACGGGGCAGGCGGCGATTGCCGCCAGATGCACGCCGAGCAGGTTGACCGCGATGGGGAAGAACGCCTCAAACAGCATATTGAGAATGGAGACAAAGCCCGTGATAATCAGGATGTTGACGACGAGCTTGATCTTCTTCGGAACGATCCGGCTGGTCGCAATGATAACGGCGGAGGACAGAACCGTGGCAAGAATGATCATGATGCTCATGCCGGCTGCGGCGCGGAGATCCGCGCTGGATGCGAGCACAAAGGCGGCTGCCATGGTCAAAAGCGACATGGGCATTCCGGCAAGCAAACGTTTTTCTTTCATAACTCAGTTACCCCCCTTCCGGATTTCCGCAAATGCGGCAAAGGCATCGGAGATCGCCTGGCGGACTGCGGTCGAGGTCATGGTGGCGCCGGTGACGACACCTGCGTCAGCCGGGAAGTTGTCCGGGCTGAGACCTTCCAGAGCCGCTTTGTATTCGGGCACCTTTACGGTACCTGCAACCGGGAAGTAATCGGTTTCAAAGAAGATTGCCTTTGCGTCGAATTTTGCGATGGCGCCGTTTGCGTCGAGTACGATGTAGAGATCCATCTGGTCAAAGCCGAAGGGACGGCAGTAGAGGAAGGTGTACTCTGCGTCGCCGACGCGGAAGGTTGCGGCGTATACCACGGTATTGAAGGTATCGAGCGTGACGGGCGTGACGTCGCTGACCTCTTCGCCCTTGAACATCCGCTTGAGTTTGGTTTCTGCTTCGGTCACGTGGCTCTTCAGAGCGGACGCGGCGCTTGCCTTGGCTTCGTCGGAGAGGGCGGTGTGCGCGGAGGTCACGTCGTTTCCGTCGGTGTCATAGACGCGGACGGTACCCGTAGCATGGACCACTGCGAGGAAGTAACTGTCGCCTTCCTTCATGATGAAGGCTGCGGCGCTGTCGTTGTTTGCAATGAAAACAGCCTCGGCACTGCCCGTGGGAGTACCCTCGGTTGCCTTGAGAATGCCGCTCACTGCCATACCGGGAGCAACGGTGGGAAGCATCTCGGTAAATATCTGGACAGGGGATTTTTCACCCGCGGTGATGAGGTTGTTGGAAATCAGGGCTTCCAGACCTGCGCTGACCGCGTTGCGGATTGCGCTGGAGGAATAGGTGCAACCGGCGACCAGCGTTACGTCCGCGAGGGCGGAATCCTGTCCGATAAAGGAGGAGAGGAAGTTCGCGTCCTTTTCGCGCACGTCGATGGAGTCTGTGTAGTTGTCCACCTGAATGCCGCAGACCTTGCCCGCGGCATCCACGCCGATGGTCAGCGTGATGGGATCGGCGGCGTTGTAGTTGCCGGAGGTCTTCATCTGGATGGCAAAGCCCTTGCCGGTTGCCTCGCGGTAAATTTTGAGCACCGTCTCGCCGACGCCCGTGAGGGAGGAAGCGGAGGCGTTTGTGCTGTCATAGATCAGCGCGTCCTTGCCGAAGGAGGAGCCTTCGGGCATGACGGCAAGCAGGGGAGCAAGCTCGGCACCCGCCTGATTTGCCTCGATGATCGGACCGGTCAGCTTGTTCAGCCCGAACATTGCCGCGCCGAACACACAGACGGTGAGAATGAGGATGAGTGCGGATTTCACGAATTTCATTATTTCACACCCCCCAGCGTTTTTTTCTTGGTCAGGTCGGAGATAAAGGGCGTCAGAAGGTTCATCGAAAGGATTGCGATGGACACGCCCTCGGGATACCCGCCGAACCGACGGATGAGGTAGGTCAGAATGCCCGCGCCGACGCAGAAGATGATGCGTCCGAGTCCCGTTGCGGGAGTGGTGACGTAGTCGGTTGCCATGAAGATGGCACCGAGCAGAAGTCCGCCCGCGAGGATGTACCGAAGCGCGTACAGGACGTCAAAGCCGCCGAAGAGGAACGCAAGGACAAACACGGTTCCCACAAAGGCGACGGGGACGTACCACTTGATGACCCGGCGCACGACCAGATAAACGAAGCCGATGAGCAGGGCAATGGTGCAGGTCTCGCCGATGGCGCCGCCGTAGTTCCCGAGGAACAGGTCGCCAAGGGAGATCGCCTTTGCCGCTTCCGCGCCCTGATTGATGGTTACAAGGGGCGTTGCGGAGGAGGTCAGCTCCGCGCCGACGGGGTTCGCGCCGCCAGCCACCTTGGAGGTGAAGGCAAGCAGCAGGAACACACGCGCCGCAATGGCGGGGTTGACCAGGTTCTTGCCGATACCGCCGAAGAAGCCCTTGACCACGACCATGGCAAACACGGAGCCGAGCGCGCACTCGGGGAGGGGAACGTTGGTGCTTAAGTTGAGCGCGAGCAGAAGTCCCGTGACCACGGCGGAAAGATCGCCGACGGTCTGTTCTTTACGTGCGATGAGGTTGAAGAGGAATTCGGCAAGCACCGCAGAGGCGATGCAGACGAGAATCGTCCAGAGTGCGCCGAGTCCGAAAATGATGACGCCCGCAACCGCCGCGGGGAGGAGAGCAATAATCACATCCAGCATGATCCGCCGGGTGGAGGAGCCTGCCTCATGAATATGCGGGGTCGGGGAAATATGTAACTTTGTCATTTGGAAGTACCCTCCGCTTTCTCTTTTTGTTCGGCGGCATACCGTTTCAGATAGGACTTTGCCTCCTGGTTGATCCCGAGCAGGGGACGGTGTGCAGGGCAGACGTAGGAGCAGGAAGCGCAGTCCACGCACTGGCGCACGCCGGTGTCGATGAGCTTCTTTACACGTTCCTCTTCGTCGTCGATCTTCATCACGCGGTCCACCATGGCGACGCTGATGCCGACCGGGCACTTTTCGATGCAGCGTCCGCAGTTGATGCAGGCGGAAGCCTTCGGCAGAACGGCGCTCTTTTCGTCAAACACCAGAACGGCGTTGGAAACCTTGACGATGGGATCGTCCACCGAGCAGATGGCAGATCCGTTCATCGGACCGCCGACCACGACCTTGCCCGGCTCCGAATTGAGCCCCGTGATTTTCAGAAGCTCGCTGATGCGGGTGCCGATGGGAGCGATCAGGTTCATGGGGCTCTTCACGGCGGGACCGTCCACGGTCACGATACGTTCCACGAGCGGCATACCGGTGTTCAGGTAATTTGCCATGAGGGCAAGCGAGGAGACATTGATGATGAGCGCGCCGAACGAGGGGAAGCGGCGGCCTGCGACCGCGACTCTGCCGGTCGCGTTGTACAGCATGACCTGCTTTGCGCCCTGCGGGTAGATGGCGTTCAGCTCGTGAATCTGAACGTACTCTTTTTCCCGGAAGGTCTTTTTCAGCAGCTCGATGGCGTCGGGCTTGTTCTTTTCGATGCAGATCTTATAGATCGCGCCGGAAAGGTATTCGCTCATGTACTTCCGGAGGTACTCGATGCCGTCGGCGATCCATTCGGGATGCGTGAGCATCATCTGATGGTCGCTTGTGATGTACGGCTCGCATTCCGCGGCGTTGATGAGTACGGTGTCCACGTGGTAGTCAGGGTTCTTGGCTTCGTTGAGCTTTGCCCAGGTGGGGAACGCCGCGCCGCCGAGACCGACCATACCGCTTTCGCGGACGGCGGCAAGGAAACTGTCGCAGTCGGTGAGGACGGGGGGCTTGACGGAGGGATCCGGCTCCATTTTGCCATCGCTCTCAATGCGGATGACCTTGGTGGTGCCGCCCTTGGCGGTTTCCATGGAACCGATTTCGGTCACTGTACCGGAGACGGTCGCATGGACGGGGGAAGAGAATCTTCCTTCCTCTCTTGCGATGAGCTGACCGACTCTGACCTGATCCCCGACCATGACGATGGGTTCGGCATCGTGACCGGAGTGCATATTCATGGGTAAGAAGACCTCATGAGGCAGGTCGATCCGCACCGGTGTCATGGCAGCGGTGTGCTTGTTGTGGGGCACGTGCAGAGACGAGATGTCCTTTTTCAAAACAATTTCTCCTTTGATTCTGAACGTATTTTGTCTTTCCGTATATGTCCGGTTCAATATATGTCCGGACCGGGCAGTGAGCCTCGGTCCGCGGGAACGAAGGGAAGGGCGCGGCGATGAAAGCCGCTTGCCCGCACGGCGGTGAACAACCGCACACGGCGGGAGTTTGTCCTCTGGCGGGACAGGAAGCCGCAATGCGGAAATGGCGGAATGGTGCCGCCGGGGCGGCAAAGCGCCGGAAATCGGCGGGCTGGCGAAGCGGGAAGCCGCGATGCGAAAATGGCGGAATGGTGCCGCAGGCGCGGCGGGGAAACCGCTTGCCCGCATGAAGGTGAACCACCGCACGGCGGGGCTTGTCTTCTGCCGTGGTCAGGAAAGCTCCAGATCCGGGGTCTTGTATTGGGTTCCGTCGGGGAGAATCCAGAGGACTTTCACATCCCCGAGCTTTTCGACGAGCGACAGCCCGTCCTCATAGCTCATACAGAAAAGCGCTGTGGAAAGCGTATCCGCAAGTCCGCTGTCGGGCGTAATGACCGTGACGGACGAAAAATACGCGGCGGGCAGGAGCGTGTCCTTATCTATAATATGATGATAACGCACGCCGTTCACGGTGAAATACCGCTCATAGGTCCCGGAGGTCACGCAGGAGGTATCGGCAAGATTGACCTTTGCCGCGAACTGATCGGTGTTCCGGGGGTCCTTGATCCCCGTTACCCAGGCGGAGCCGTCCGGCTTGTGCCCGAGGATGCGGATATTTCCGCCGATATTGAGCACGTACGCGGTCACGTCCGCGTCACGCAGCCGGTCGGCGGCGCGCTCGGTGGCATAGCCCTTGGCAAGTGCGCCAACATCCAAAGAAGCCTTGGGGTCGGTGATACGGACGGTGTTTTTCGCCGGATCGATCTCAAGAGCGTTGATGTCAGTATGTTGTGCCGCCTCGGCGAGTGCCTCCTTTGTGGGGATGCTTGCATTGGCGGGATCGGACGAGGCGTTCTCGCGGCAGTCATGCCACAAGCGCAGCACCGCGCCCATCATTATGTTCATTTCTCCGTTTGTCGCGGAATACATTTCCTTTGCGTAAAGCAGAAATGCAATAAGCTCTGGTGCCACCTCCAGAGCGTCTCCCCCGGCATTCCGATTCACTGTGGCAAGATTGTTTACGCCGGAATATTCATGATAGATATCAAAAAGCTGATGATAGGCTTCCAGGGTTTCCGATGCCAGCCGGCAATTCTCCTCGAAAGATTCCTGACTGTCGCCGGCATAGCTGTAAATGTAGGACACCGTGTCAAAATAGGTGAGATACATCATGCCTTTGGGTTTTGTCGTCCCCGCGGAGGGATCGGCAACCTCAGAACACCCCGCCAGAATGGCGGGGAGTCCTGAGGTAAGACAAATAACCAGACAAAGGCAGAAAAGCGATCTGAGCTTTTTCATGCCGTTCTGTGATTTTTGATCCGATCAGCGTGCGTTGGTAGCCGCCTGGGACATGGTAGCGCACATAGAGGTGATCTGGATGGTGCAGCCTGCGGAAAGCAGAGCGTCATCAGCGGAAATCACGTAGCCGTCGTCCTGGGTCTGGGTCTTCATGTTCTTCACTTCTTCGGAGGTCTTGCCGACCACGAATTCGGAGAATGCCTTGGACTGAACGTACCATTCATAAACATGACCGTCGCCGTTACGGTCCTTGGAGTAGGGCTTTCCACCCATTCCATAGTCATCCTTCAGCTCACGCTTGGTTGCCTTGAAAGCGGTCTCGACGATCTCGCCGTCCACATTGATGGTGATGTTCGGCTGGATTGCGTCGTTCAGTGCTGCGAGGATCTTGCCGTCTGCCACAACAGCAGCAGCGAAATCGGAGTACATCTTGACCGTGCCGTCTGCCTCGTCGGTTGCGGCTTTGGAATCAGCTGCGGTGGACTTGACAGCCACGCCGAGGGTGAATGCCTTATCGGTCTTGAAGCTCATGCCCTGGTCGTCCTTGCAAGCCTTGACGACAGCGTCTCTGAAGTCGGTGATCTGGATGGTGCAGCCTGCAGAAAGCAGAGCGTCATCCGTAGAGATCTGATGGCCGTTGACTTCCTTGGTGGTCATCGCTTCGACCTCAGCAACGGTCTTGCCGACCACATACTGCTCGAACGCCTTTGCCTGTTCGTACCATTCCTTGACAATGTTGTCGCCGTTGTTGTCGGGAGCGTAGGGGCTGTTTGCCATGCCGTAACGGTCACCGAGCTCCATCTTGGACTCGAAGACCTTAGCGGTATCGACTGCGCCGTCGGCAACGTTCATCTTGTTCTGAGCAACATCGATGCGGCAGGCAACGATCTTGCCGTCAGCGCCGAGAACGACGGTAGCGACGGTAGCGTCAACCTGCGCGTTTTTCTTTTCGGAGCTGGAGCTGTCCATCTTGACAACGATGCCCATGCCGAGCTTGTAATCAGCTTCCTTGCCGCCCTCGGAAGAACCGGAGGTGGAAGTCTCTTTGACGGTTTCCTTGTCAGTCGTCGTCTCGGTCGGCTTGGTCGAGCAAGCGGCGAGAGCGATCACTGCGCAGACGCACAGCAGAATGGCAAGAATTTTCTTTGCATTCATTTTTTGTTTCTCCTTATCACAAAAAATTTTAAGAAGTTGGCTGTTGTGGAGGCGGATTTTATGCAAAAATCTTTCTCCGCTGAGCCACCAAATATCTATTATATCATTTGTTGAAAATTTGTCAAGTCAAAATGAATATTTTGGTATATCAAAAAGTATATGGGGGGATTGAAGTTTTACTTGTGATTTTTTGTAAGCGAGAATTGTTTGTTTTGCTCCGCGGGAGGGGTGAAGTTTTACTTGTGATTCTTTATAAGCGGTAATTGTTTGTTATGTGCTCCCCGCGCGGGGGAAGATTCTGTGACTTGGCGTCACACGCCATTTTATTAGCGATAATTTTTGTTTATTTTGCTCTGCAGGTGGGTGAAGTTTTGCTTCTGATTCTTTACAAGCAATAATTGTTTGTTATGCGCTCCCCGCGCGGGGTCACCTTTCCCAGCGAAGGGAAAGGTGACGGAAAGGTTCGCCCTTCGGGGAGGGAGGACCCTCCCCAAGGGAATGCCCTACCCCTCCGCCCCTGCTTTTTGAGGCAGGGGCGGGGAATGCCGCTTCTTTCGCCGGACGCGGACGGATGCAAAAACGCCGGGGTGAGCGGAAATGGGGAAGTTGAAACAGGGTCGTTTGTGAAACGGAAAGCGATTGTTTTTTATTTCGAGTACCGCGCGGGGATTGTTTTTCGAAAAACGATTGAACAGCACCCGCGCGGGTCGGGAACGGAAGTTTCTGCAAGCATGGCGCGCGATGATTGTATCGTGGTAACGCAAAGAATCTCACCCGCGCGGAGCCGGGGAACGGACAGTTCCGGGAGCCGGGGCGGAGCGGGCGCAACCAATGAAGGAAAGCAGAAAGCGTTCGTTCCCCCGCCCGCGGGGCGGGCAGGACGCGTTCCGCGGGAAGATTTTGAGGGAAGTTCGCATTCCCCCCCCGCAGGTTTTGCGTCAAGGGGACGGGTCGTGTCCCCCCGCCGCGGAACGCGTCGCCCGCCTTTGGGCGCCTCCGGCGCCCTCCCGCCGCGCTTCGCGCGGCTCCGCGGGCGGGGGCTTCCCCGGTTTTGCAGACTCCACCACGTGGGACCGCTCCGCCACGGCATTGGAACATCTTGCACGAAACATAGAATTCCGCGGTTCTTCACGTCGGTTTTTCCGGGATTACTTGCCCGACACAAAGATTCTTCCGCCTCCCGACCCGCGCGGGTGCCGCGCTTTGAATCCCGCTTGTCTTGCCCCGCGCGCCACGCTTGCAGAAACTCCCGTATCCGACCCGCGCGGGTGCCGCGCAATCATTTTCCACGATGCAAGCCCCGCGCGTTGCCCGAAATAAAAGACAATCGGTTTCCGCTACACAAACACCCCGTTTCAACTTACCCGCTTCCGCTTTTGTAGGCGTTTCCGCAAAACTTCACTGTTCCGCGAAACGAGCGCACTCTCCCGCCCCGACCTTCCTACCCAGTCGGGGCGGGCAGAGGGGTACTCCCGGTAGGGGGGACAGAGTTCCCCCTCCGGGCGAACCTTTTCCGGCGACTTTTCCCTTCGTCGGGAAAAGCCGCCCCTGCGGAGCAAATAACAAAAAATTATTGCTCACAAAAAATCGCAAGTAAAACTTCACCCACCGCGGAGCGAAACAAACAATTTTTGCTTATAAAGGATCACAAGCAAAACTTCAACCCTCCTGCAAATCAAAAACAAACAATGTTTGCAGATAACCCGCAGAACGCGGAGCGTTCAACTTAAATCCTTCCCCCCTCACTCCGCCTCCAGCTGCTCCAGTTCCTCCCAGTCGGCAAGCAGCTGCGTCTCCGCCTCGGTACGGCGCACGTCCAGCTCCGCCGCCTTCCGGTAATCCGACGCGGCGGGGCCGAACAATTCTTCCTCGATCTTCTTCAGCTCGGCTTCTAAGGACGCGCTTTCGGTCTTCAGGAATTCGATCCGGCGCGCCTTCTTGCGCGCTTCGGCGGCAGCCTGTTTGTTTTTCAGGTACTGTTCCTTCGCGTCCGAGACCGGCGCGGACTTTTCGGATTCCGGACCCGCGCCGGCTGCCTGTGCCAGCGCCGCGCGGCGGTCCGCCTTGAAACGGAGCAGCTCGTCGTACCCCTCTCCCTCATGCTCTACGTGATAATCGAGCAGGTCGCCGGAAAAGCCCTCGCCGGGCTTGAGCTCCAGAATGCGCGTGGCAAGGCGTCCGATGAGATACCGGTCGTGCGAGACGACGAGGACGGTTCCGTCGAATCCCTCCAGCGCCGCCTCCAGCGCCTCGCGGGAGTCGATGTCCAGATGGTTGGTCGGCTCGTCGAGGATGAGCAGATTCATATGCGACAGGATCAGCTTGGCAAGCGTCAGGCGCGCGCGTTCGCCGCCGGACAGCACGGAAACTTCCTTGTATACATCTTCTCCGACAAAGCGGAACATGGCAAGCGTGTTGCGGATCCGGGTCTCGGGGAGCGTCGGGTACGCGTCCCAAAGCTCGTCGAGCACCGTGTTTGCGGGGTCAAGATTCTGGTTTTCCTGGTCGTAGTAGCCGACCTGTACGTTGTAACCCGCCTCAATGCGCCCTGCGGTCGGTTCGATCTGACCGAGAATCATCTTGATGAGCGTGGACTTGCCGCAGCCGTTGGGTCCGATGAGCAGAACGCGCTCGCCCTTTTTGAGAAGAAAGTTCACGTCCGTGAACAATGTCTTTTCCCCGAAGGATTTGGAGAGGTGTTTCACTGTCAGGACCTCTCCGCCCGAGGCAAGGCTCTGGGTGAATTTCATCTGAATGGGGCGCGGCGCGCGGTCGGGACGTTCGACGCGTTCCATGTGCGCGATCATTTTTTCGCGGGAACGGATGGTCACATAGTCGTGCGCCTGGTTCCAGCGGCGGTGCTGTTCGATGATCCCCTCCTGACGGGCAATCTCCTTTTTCTGCGCCTCGTATCGCTTTTCCTGCTCCTTGCGGTCCGCCTCGCGCAGCGCCGATGCGCGGGTGTAGTTACCGGGGTAGAGTGCGGCGCGGTGATTCTGGAGGAACAGGGTCTTGCCGGTCACGCGGTCCAGAAAATACCGGTCGTGGGAAATGACGAGCACGCACTTCTTATAAGATATAAGGAAGCTTTCGAGCCAGCCGAGCGTTTCGGCGTCGAGGTGGTTGGTCGGCTCGTCGAGCATGAGGATATCTGGTTCCGCGGAGAGGCGGACGGCAAGGGCAAGCCGGGTCTTCTGACCGCCGGAAAGCGAGACGACGGGCTGGTTCACCATGGAACCGTCAAAGCCCATACGGGAGAGCACCGAAGCGCAGCGGCTGCGGTAGGTCAGTCCGCCCGCCGCGGCGTAACGGTCGTGAAGTGCCGCGTACTCGGTCGCGGCGCGGGGATCCTGTTCCATGAGGATCTCCAGCTCGGCAAGGCGCATTTCCATGCGGTGAAGCTCCGGGAACGCGCCGAGCATACGGTCAAGGACGGTCGCGCTTTCGTCGCCCTCGTTCCCATCGGCGTCGGTGAGGTCGAACGCGCCGTTCTGGGTCAGTACCCCGACGGTTTTTTCGCCTGACAGATAGACGGAGCCTTCCTCCGCGGTGTATTCGCCGAGGATGGTTTTGAAGAGGGAGGACTTGCCGCTTCCGTTGACGCCGACGATGCCGAGCTTGTCATTTTCGTTCAGGGAGAAGGAAACGTTTTCAAATACGGTATTGGTTCCGAAGCGGAGGGTAAGTCCGCTGACGCTGAGGATGGTCATGGTATTGGTACCTTTCGAGGAGGGGATTTTTGTGATGGGTTTCCCGCGGGGGAAGGGGGGTGAACGCTTCGCGTTCTACGGATTTATTCGCTATAATTTTTTCTTTTGCGCTTCCCGCGCAGGGGATACCTTTCCCAGCGAAGTGGAAACAGTTTTCGCAAGCGAAAACGACCGAAAGGTTCGCCCTGAGGAGGGCTCAGCCTCGCAAGCTCGGCGCAAGATTTGCTGACGCAAACTTGCAGCCCCCCTACGGGGATACCCTGCCCGCCCCGACTGGGGGTGAATGTCGGGGCGGGAGAGAACGGTTCTCTCCCGGAATAGTGAAGTTTTGCGGAAACGCCGATAAAAGCAGAAATTGGGACGTTGAAACGGACGGGTTGTGTAGCGGAAAGCGATTGTCTTTTACTTCGAGCAACGCGCGGGTATTGTTTTGCCAAAAGCGATTGAACAGCCCCCACGCGGGTCGGGAACGGGAGTTTCACTGCGGGGGCGCGTGTGGAGTTTCGCGGGAATTCAACGCCTCGTCGCTCGCGGGGGGCGGGAGAACGGGGTCCTCCCGGAAAGCGAGACGCGGAGTCGGGAGATGAAAGAAACCTGTGTCAGGCGCGCGGGAGGTGTATAGCGGTAATTCGGAGAATCTCCCCCGCGCGAGCCGGGGAACGGACAGTTCCGGGAGCCGGGCGGAGCGGGTGCAACCAATGAAAGAAAGCAGAAAGCGTTCGTTCCCCCGCCCGCGGGGCGGGCATGCGGCGCGCGGAGCGGGAAGATGTGGTGGGGGAGTGTTTGCGTGCCCCAATGAGGTTTACTTTGATGGGGTTCGCTGCTCTCACCCCTCCGCTCCGCGTGCCTTGCCCGCCTTTCGGAGCGCCGCCTCCGGCGGCGCTCCTCCCGCCACGCTTCGCGTGGCGCCGCGGGCGGGGGCGTCACCCATTTTGCAGACTCCACCACGTGGGACCGCTCCGCCCGGCATCGGAACCTCCTGCGCGGAATGTTGAATTTCACTGTCCTTCATGTCAGCTTTCCGGGTTCATTTGCCTGATATAATGATTCTTTCGTTCCCAACTCGCGCGGGTGATATGCAATCAAATTTTCATGATACAATCTCCGCGCGTCCGCTTTCCGGGAGGACCCCGTTCTCCCGCGCCCGCGAGCAGAGGATAAGCAATTCTGGTTACACAAACTACGCGCCCCCGCCGTGAAACTCCTCGCCTCCCGACTCGCGCGGGTGTTGCGCAATCGTTTCCCACGATGCAATCCGCGCGCGTTACCCTAAATAAAAGACAATCGCTTTCCGCTTCACAAACATTCCGTTTCAGCTTACCCGCTTTCGCTTTTGTCGGCGTTTTCGCAACCGTCAGCGTCCGGCGAAAGAAGCGACATTCCCCGCCCCTGCCTCAAAAAGCAGGGGCGGAGGGGGTGGGGCATTCCCTTGGGGAGGGTCCTCCCTCCCCGATGGGCGAGCCTTTCCTGTTTTCGTTCACGAAAACTGTTTTCAGCTTGCGAAAACTGTTTCCACCTCGTCGGGAAAGGTATCCCCTGCGCGGGGAGCGCATAACAAACAATTATTGCTTGTAAAGAATCATAAGCAAAACTTCAATACTTCTGCGGAGCAAAAACAAACAATATTTGCAGATAAACCGTAAAACGCGGAGCGTTCAACTTAACCGTTCCCTCTCCCCCGCGGGAGCGCATCAAAACAACGATCCGATTCAGAAATTCCGGATCCGGATCTCGACCGCAACTCCCATTACCCGCGCTTCGCCGGTTTCAAAATCAAGCGGCGACAGCTCGATCGGACGGTATTCCTCGTTTTCCGGGCACAGAAAAATCCGGTGGCCCTCCTTGTGAAAGCGCTTCACCGTCGCGGATTCGCCGCCGACCAGACACGCCACCACGGATCCCTCTTCGGCATAGGTCTGCTTGTGGAAAAGTACGATCGAACCGTCCACCATGCCGCAGTCCTTCATGCTGTCCCCGCGGACACGAAGATAAAAATATTCCGTCGGATCCTCCACGTCCGCTTCTTCGTAGCCGAGGACCGACTCCTCCGTGATGATGGGACTCCCCGCGCGGATCTCGCCGATGATCGGCAACCGATAACGGCCGTTCGGATTGGTCAAGGGATGAAAATCAAACAGATCGTGCAGGGGCGCCTCCCGCTCCGGGACGGTGCCGTCCCCGATCAGCGCTTCGACGCTGACTCCGAGAAATGCGGCGATTTTGCGGAGCTTGTCCGCTTTGGGTACGGACCGCCCGGATTTCCAATCGGAGAAAGTGGACGGCGCAATTCCGGTCCCCTTCGCAACACGATATGCGGTTGTATTGTGCGATTTCAACAGGCGGTCAAAATTCTGATATTCCATTTTTCCGGCTCCTTTTGTGCAATCTGACAAATCGTTATGAAACCCGAAATAACGCTTGACATTATTTCGGAAATGCGATATAATGATAACCGTTAAGGACAGTATATCTTATTTTCGTTGTTTTGTCAACGGCTTTCTTTGAAAAGGTTTCGGAAAGTCGAAATTGAATTACGGAAAGCCGAACAGAAAGGAGTTTGTATGTGTCCAATATGCAAGCGGCGGATGTGTCTGCCGGGATGTCCGAATTACCGGGCACTTTATACGAAAAAGTGCAGGATCTGCGGTTGCGGAATCTGTCACGGAGAGAACTACTACCGTTTGTGTGGCGACGTGACGGTGTGCGCGGCGTGCGCCGAAGAGTTGTCGGTGTACGGCTTTGCCGTCAGATGCGATGAAGCCGGAGTACGGTCGGTTGCCGATGCGCTGGATCTGACGGAGGTCGTGGCATGAATCGGTGCGTCAATTCGTATGAAGGAGCAGGCGCGAAAGACAAAAACGCGCCGAGAGAACGGCAGGGAAGCGAGGCAGAACGAATCCGTGCGGCGGAGCGGTACCTGTCCGAATACCGGACGGCATACCGGATGCTACGGGCTGGTATGGGCGGGATCTGCCGGGATGCCTACGGAATGATGGGGGAGGATTTCGGGGGCAGACCTTCCAGATTGCTTGCCGCGGCACACGGAGTGATCGGTGAGGACGACCGGATGTGGGAGGACAAGCTGACGTCCATCCGTGCGACGGTCCTCGCGGTGGAGGAACCGAACGAAAAGATTTTTCTTTTTCAGCACTATATCCGGGGCAACACGGTGGAGACGTGCGCGGAAATTCTGGATATTTCCGTGAGAACGGCGTTCCGCCTGAAAAAGCGCGCGCTTCTGACGATCAGTGAAATGATCTGACCGGAAACGGCGGATCGGGGGACCGGCGGGGGCGGGAAACTTTTTCCGTGTTCCGCTGTGTTCTCCGTGTTTCCCGGAGCCGCGTTACGGCAATCCGGCGGTTCGTACCCGCCGGATTGCCACGGGAGAGTATGGAAAAAGGATGACAGACAAGCCCGGTCGGGATCGCGTCGGAAATGACGGGATCCCGACCGGCATTTTTTGAGGGTTCTGCAACGCTTTTGGGGTAACAGCCCCCTTTTTATTACGAAAATAACCGGAAAAGCGGCGGTTCCGGAACGGCGTTCCCGGAGAAACGCCCCACCGCGGCTGGACACCTTATTTTCAAAAGATCCCCGCGCGAGCGTGTCGCCCGGTTGACCTCCCGGATTTCCGCCGGGACCGCCGGGGAAGTCTCCGGTACCCGGTTCGGGCGGGAGTTCGCCGGCAACGGTATCGCCCGAGCCGGCGGTTCCGTTTGCGGTTTCGTCCGATCCGGACGTGTTTCCGGTTGTTCCGGTGATTCCGGAGATCGCCGTTCCGCAACTGCAAAGCAGGACGGTGGTTGCCGCCAGAAGCGCGGCGAGAATGGCTGTGAAAATTCTGTTCCGTTTCATGTGTTTGCCCTCCTTTGATGATTGGATGAGTACTGTTTGGCAGGTTTCGGGGGAGGGGAATTGTCCTCTTCTCTCCCTGTGACCTGAGTATACGACGGAAGGCTTAAGCGGAACTTAAATGGGGGAAAATATTTTTTGCGCTCCCCGCAGAGCGTCCAATTAAAAGGCCGCCCTGCACGCAGGGAATCCCGCAAAAAACGGTTGGACGCGGAGCGTTCAACTTCAATCCTTTCCCCGCAGGGAAGAGAAAATCCTTGCGCCGGGTACACCGGCAATCCCTGACACGCCGGATTTCCGATTTCCATATTCCGCGCCGCCCGTCCGGCAAAACAAAAGAACCGCCCGGAGGCGGTTCTCTGTAACTTTGAGTGCAGTTCCGGAATTTTTCACCCGGAATCGGTTTTTATTCCTTATTATCGCCGGACGTGTTGTCCGATCCGCCGTCGTGGGAGGATCCGTTCCCGTCGGCGCTGCCCTCCGCGTCGGACTTGCCGTCCGCGTCGGACCGTTTTCCGTCATCGGGACGATTGCCGCCGAAGAAGGGATTGTTATTTCCCGTCTCGTCGGAAAATGCGATCGGTCCGTTTGCCTGACGCATCCGCTCCGCCGTTTCCTTCGCCTCGCGCTCCCGCTTTGCCTTTTCCTCGGCATCGCGGCGGGCACGCTCCGCGTTCGCCTCGTCGCTCTTGCGCTTCTTTTCTGCGGCGATCGCTTCCAGATCCGCAGTCGTCACGTCATCCTTTTCCATGGCAACCTTGAACTGATCGCCGTCCATCGATTCGTGATCGAGCAGATATCCCGCGACAAAGTGCAGTTTGTCAAGATGCTCTTCGAGAAGCGAGCAGGCACGCTTGTACCCGTCGTCCATGAGCTTGTGCACTTCCTCGTCGATCTTCGACGCTGTGACGTCGGAATAATCCTGTGCGTTCGAGAAATCTCTGCCGAGGAAGACCTCGCCCTGCTCTCCGCCGTAGTTGATGGGTCCCAGGGTGTCGGACATACCGAGCTTCATGACCATGTTGCGCGCAATCTTGGTCGCGCGTTCAATGTCGTTGGAGGCGCCGCCCGAAACGTCGCCGAAAATGACGTGTTCCGCGGCTCTGCCGCCGAGCAGCATGGAGATCTGCTTCTTCAGTTCGTCTTTGAAATAGCTGTATTTATCCTCTTCGGGTACCGTCAGGGTAAGACCCAGAGCGCGTCCGCTCGGCACGATGGTGATGTGCCGGACCGGATCCAGCCCGAGGTAATAAGAGACCAGCGCATGACCCGCTTCGTGGTATGCGGTATTCTTCTTTTCGCGCTCGTTCATGTGCAGGGACTTCTTCTGGGGGCCCATGACCACCTTGAAGTACGCGTCGTTGAGGTCGTCCATGCCGATCAGCGTCTTGCCGCGTCTTGCCGCGAGAAGCGCCGCTTCGTTGAGCAGGTTGGCAAGATCCGCGCCGGTAAAGCCGACGGTCGAGGCTGCAACGGCGTGCAGATCGACATCCGGATCCAGCGGCTTCTTGCGCGCGTGAACCTTGAGGATTGCCTCGCGGCCGTCAAGATCGGGGACATTGACCGTGATCTGGCGGTCAAACCGTCCGGGACGGAGCAGGGCGGGGTCGAGAATGTCGGGACGGTTGGTCGCTGCCATGACGATAATGCCGTCGTGGGTGCCGAAGCCGTCCATTTCGACGAGCAACTGGTTGAGCGTCTGCTCGCGCTCGTCATGTCCGCCGCCGAGACCCGCGCCGCGGTGACGACCGACGGCGTCGATTTCGTCGATGAAGATGATGGATGCGGGTGCTTTGCGCGCGGTCTCAAACAGGTCTCTCACACGGGACGCGCCGACGCCGACGTACATTTCCACGAAATCCGAACCGGAGATGGAGAGGAACGGAACGCCCGCTTCTCCCGCGACTGCCTTCGCAAGCAGAGTCTTACCGGTACCGGGAGGGCCCACAAGCAGAACGCCGTGGGGGATTTTTGCGCCGAGGCGGGTGAACTTCTGGGGATCCTTCAGGAATTCGACGATCTCTTCCAGTTCCGCCTTTTCTTCATCCGCGCCCGCAACGTCCGAGAACCGGACGGTGTCGTGCTCGCCCTGCGGGGTTTTGACTCTCGCCTTTCCGAAGCCGGTCATTCCGCCGGGAGCGCCGCCGTTCTTCGCGGCGCGCATATAGAAGGCAAACAGCGCGATGACCACCACAAAGATGAGTGCCCACGGGATAAGTGCCATCCACACGGACGCTGTTTCGGGCTTGAACTCATAGGTGTGCAGATGTGCGTTTGTCTTATAGTATTCCGAAACATCGTTATAGAAGATACTGATGCTCGCAAGGCTGTAAGAGACCTGCGTGGTTTTCCCGTTATAGTCAATGGTGCCGTCCTTTTCGGGGTAGAGGTTCAGGACGAGTTTGCCGTTGCCGGAATTGACCGTAAAGGATTCCACCTGATCCTTCTGGAAGTACTTGATGACATCGCTGTATTCCAGCTGCGCGGAGGCGGGCTGACGGAACAGCTGAGCGACCGCAAAGATCAGAAGAGCGGCGAGGATCACATAGAAGATAATATATTTTGTGTTCTTTTTCATGGATTTCCTCCGTGTGCGGATAAGGGGTTGTGTATATCTGAAAAAACGCAAAGACGGGACTTATCCGGTTTCACTATAACACAGCCACATGAATTGAATGTGAAGCGGGAAGTAAAATCGTGTGACGGTTTCCCCCGGGGCGGCAACTGCTTTCGCCGTCCGCTCGCCTCTGGGGGGGGCCCGCCGCCACGCCCGGAGACCGCACCCTCCGGGCGGGCGGATCCCCCCCGGGGCTTCGCTCGCCCCGCGCCTTTCCCGGTTGTTTCCCGGTTACTTGTTGTATACTTCCGGCTTGAGAATGCCGACGAAGGGCAGATTGCGGTACTTTTCATTGTAGTCGAGACCGTAGCCGACGACAAACGCGTCGGGGATCTGCTTGCCCGTGTAATCCGGAATGAAGTCCACCTCGCGGCGGGACGGCTTGTCGAGCATGGTGACGGTCCTCACAGAATGTGCGCCGCGGTGACGGAGCAGCTCGCAAAGACGGGCAAGCGTTCTGCCCGAGTCGATGATGTCCTCCACGACCACAATGTCGAGGTCGGAAAGATTCTCGCGCGCCAGATCAATCTGGACGTTGATGATGCCCGACGTGCGGGTGCCGCCGCCGTAGGACGAAACCTTCATGAATTCGACCTCAAGCGGCAGATCGACGTACTTGAGCAGTTCCGACGCGAACATGAGCGAGCCTTTCAGAATGACCAGAAAGACCAGAGGTTTGGTACTGTCCTTATAATCGCCGCAAATCTGCGCGCCGATACGCTTTGCGATCGAAGAAATTTCTTCGCCCGAAACAAGAACCGATTCGATATCCTGACTGATGTTATGCATTTTATGTTTTCCTTTCCGGATAGATTACAGATTGTCGGATTCCGACCCTTCGCCGGGGAGTGTCCCGGGAAGTCCGGAGGTGAATGTGAAAACCGTTACCGTGCCGCAGGGAACCGACGGATTTTCTCCGCGGCTGTCGCCGGCGACAGAGGCGTTCCGCACGCCGCAGTTACCGCAGGCGTCGGCTTCGCTACTGACACGGGAACCGTCACGGATAACGCAATTGCCGCGGGGAAACTCCCCGTTCTGCACGTAGGAGCGCGGACGGATCCTTGCCCCGTCGCGGACCGCAATGCCCGGAATTGCCAGAATCCCGTTCCCGTCGCAGAGCAGGGGATAAGAATCGCGCTCGCCCGGTGGAATGCGCGCGTCGGAAAACAGCCTGCGGACTTCTTTGTGCATCCCGCAGGTCAGAATGCGGTCGCCCGGCTGCCTGACACGGAGAAAAACTTCCTTATTTATTTTATCAGTATGAACGGCACAGCGCAATAGGGAATTGTAAATTTTCGGCGCGTTCCGCACGCTGTTTTTTACGCTTTTTGCCGGAGTCTCTGCCTGCGGCGTACTCCGGGACGGCAAATGTGCCTCACTGCCCGCCGCCTTTTGCAGGTCGGAACGGACAGAATCGGAAAACGCGGAAAACGGAACGGTTTTTCTCTCAACCGTGAACCTCCCGAACCGGCAGGTCTCCCCGTCGCGGATGCGGACGGCTTCGGCGAAAGGAGGCTCGCCCGGTGCGGCATCGCTTGCACCGACGGGCGGAATTCCGGAATTTTCATGCGTGGTATCCGGTTGCCCGGCATGTCCGGAGGTACGCCCGGAAGCAGGAATGCCTTCCGCGCCGCTGATTTCTGCCGCGCTCTGCGCGGGGGCGGAATTGCCCTGCACGGAACCGGGTTTCTCCGGCGCAGAACTTGCCACGCCGGTTACGGAAACATCGTCATATGTGACGGTAAGGACGGCGTTTTTGTTCCCCGGAACCGGGAATCTTCCGTGTGCCGTGCCGGAACGGAGAAAGGCGAGCAGGGCTTCCGCGTGCACCGCCGACGGGTCGCCGCCCGCCGCTTCCATCAGCCGCGCGATCGCACGCGAGGCGAGCGGATAAGGGGCGCCGCCGAGCGCGGCACGGGACAGGCGGAGTGGGGAAGCGGACTGTTCCGATGCCGGAAATCCGGCTGCTCTTTGAAAACGGTGAGCTTGGGGTTCCGCCGGCGAGCCGCCGGTTCTGACGGCGGATGAGGCAAAGTATCCTTCGGAATTCCGGCAGGCGGTTGTTCCGGGAACCCCCGTATCCCCGTTTCGTCCGTACCCGGAATCGGAGTCCTGCGCGCCGTCCGTGTTTCTGTTCCGTCTCTGTCCCGAGCCGGGGCTTCCCGCGTCGTCGCCTGCCGAAAACAGGCGGGTCGCTTCCGCTTCAAGATACCGGGAATCCGCCGCGAGCAGACGCGTCATGCGGGTTACGCCCGCAACCGGATCGCCCGTCGCCGCCCGGAGCGCGGGAATGACCGTCAGCCGGAGGCGGTTGCGCGCCGCGTCGGTCTCCTCATTGGTGGAGTCGGTGACATAGGAAAGCTCCCGCTCCCCGAGGTAGCGCAGGATCTCCTCTCGGCTGACGCCGAGTAAGGGGCGGACAAGGTAGCCGCTCCCGAACGCCCTGACGGGCGGGATGCCGCACAGTCCCCGGAGTCCTGTTCCGCGGCAAAGGCGGAAGAGCACGGTTTCCAGGTTGTCGTCTGCGTTGTGCGCGACGGCGAGAAGCGGGTAGTCCTGCTCCCCCATGACCGCCGCGAAATATCCGTAACGGACCCGCCTTGCGGCGGTTTCGAGGCTTTCGCCCTGCTGCCGCATCGCGGGAACATCTGCGTCAAGGCAGAAAAAGGGAATTCCCCGATCCCGGCAGAAGCCGCGGCAGAATTCCCGGTCGCGGATCGCCTCCTCGCCGCGGATGCCGTGGTTGACGTGCACGGCGGCAACGGAGTATCCGGGCAACCGGGAAAGACGGTCGAGCAGTGCGGTGGAATCCGCGCCGCCGGAAAATCCGACAAGGATGCGGAGGGGGACGGGAACCGTCCCGGAACCGGCTGCGGGGAAGCGGTTCTGACAGATCCCGGAGTTTTGCTCCGGGATGTTTTTTGTCCGGGTCCCGTTCCCCGCAAAATACGCGTCAAGCAGATTTTCCGGCGCAAGGAATCCGGCGAGCGGTTCTTTTTTTCTGCGGGAGGTGTCCGATCCGATATTTGCCACGCTGCCGTACTCCTTTCGGGGGAATTTTTCCGTCTTACGCTCCCTTTTCCACTCTGTCCAGATACTCGTCGATTGCGCCGCGGAGCATTTCGCACGCGGTGTAGAGCGGGGTATCCTTCAGCTGTGCGCCCGCCATGTCGTAGTGCCCGCCGCCGCCCAGCTTCTCAAGGATCAGCTGTACGTTGATCTTGTCCGCGCTTCTCGCGGAAATGACCACCGACCCGCCGATGCTGACCAGCGCAAAGGACGCTTCGATTCCGCGCACGGTCAGGAGCTTATCCGCCGCCTTGGACGCGGCAACGCGGTCGTCGCCAGACGCTTCGTGGTCGCCCGGCAGCCAGGTGATTGCGATCTTGTCCCGGTAGATCTGGGTACGTGCGCCGAAATCCGACGCGATCCGGTAATCGTCGATGCTTTCGTTGAACAGCTTGCGCGCCACGTCGGTATGCGCCCCGCGTTCGTACAGGTAATGTACGGCGGCAAAGGTCTGCGCGCCCGTCGAATGGGTGAAGTTCTTGGTGTCAAGCATCATGCCGGCAAGCAGAAGTTCCGCTTCTTCCTTGGTAAGCTGTTCGGAATAGGGGCTTTGCTCCAGCATTTCGGTAATCAGCTCGCTTGCGGAGGACGCGGTCGGCAGAATGTAACTGAGCGCCGGGGTGAAGGAAAATTCCTCCGCCTGACGGTGATGGTCGATGATGGCGATCTTAGCCGCATTTCCCGCGACTTCGGGCGCTTCCACGATCTTGAAGTTGTTGACGTCGGTCACGATGAGCAGCGTGTCCGAACGGATAAGGTCAATTGCATCGTCGCGGTTGACAAAGAGCTGACGGTACACGGGAAGCCCCACCAGCCGCTTGGCGCATTCGCGCAGTTCCTGCGAATCGGGATCCATGATCGCCCGCACGCCGGAGGGGTCTCCCCCGCGGGCGCTGATGGCGAAGCGTACCGCGCCGACCGTTGAACCGATGGAGTCAAAGTCGGGGTTGCGATGTCCCATGACGAGCACGTTCTCCGCCTTGGAAACCAGCTCCGCCAGCCGGATCGCGGCGACCCGCGCCTGAATGGCGGTCGAACTGCCCTGCATGGTTTTGACGCGTCCGCCGAAGAACTGGTATCCGTCGTCGGTCTTGAGTGCAACCTGGTCGCCGCCTCTCTGCAGCGCAAGGTCCAGCGCACTCCGCGCCTCGTGTTCCATTTCAAAGAAGGTCAGCTTCTTGGCACAGATGCCCATGGACACCGTGACAGGGAAGGAATTGTCGCCGAGCCGCACCGCGCGGATGCGTTCGAGGATGTCAAACTTGGAGGAGATACATTTGTCAAGACTTTCGTGGGGAAGCACAATGAGGTACTTGTCCCGGTCGTATTCGCGGATCAGTCCGTGCAGTCCCGCGACCCACTCCTTGAGGATCTGTTCGATTTCATGCGCCGCGTCGCGGTAGCTGACCCGGACGTACTGCGCCAGCTCTTCGAGCGAGTCGAGGATGGCGTAGGCAACGACGGGGCGTTCCGCCTCGGTACGGTCGATCAGGTTCAGGTATTCGGTCGCGTCGGTGAAGACCGCCAGATAGCACTGACTGCCGGAGGCGCGCATGGGATACGCGCGGACGGCGACCCGGAGCGAGCCTGCCGTGGCGTAGAGCGGTTCCTGGTCTTCTCCCGCGGCATAGGCGCCGGCGGACGAGCTGACCTGTCCCACCGTGATTCCGCACAGGTCGGTCAGGAGCACGCGGCAGAGCGGGGTACGGTAACCGAGGATGTTCTGGAGCCAGCGGTTGACGACCATGACCACGCCGTTTTCGTCCACGACCGCATATCCGACGCCGACCGTGTCGCGGAAGAGGTTACCGACCTCCGCGCACTGAAGCTCCGCCTGCCGTTCCGCCTCCGCCGCGTGACGGAACCGGAGGAAGTAGGAGACGAGCGACGGGATAATGACCGCGAGGTCAATGATAAGCATGACGGTGACGAACGCACTGAGGCTTTCGGGTGCGAGCGAGCCGACGATGAGCGTGATACCGAGCAGGACCGCGCCGAGCACCGCACAGATGAGGAAGGGTGCCCGCGCGTCCGCCGCGTCGGTTCTGAGGAATTCTTTCCGTTTGTTGAGCAAAGGAATGCCGTCCTTTCCGGGGGATCTGGTGACCCCACTGTGGATTTGGGGGCTTCTGTGACCCGGCGGTCACGAGCCGGTTTATGCGTACCCCGCGAGGGGGATGGTTTGGGTTGAACGCGGAGTATCGCGGAGTATTCAATATCAAACCGCTCCGCGCGAAAAACGCTTTCAGCTCGCCCCCGGCTCGTTCTCGCTTGCAAGCGTGCGGAACTTGGTGTACTGCGGGATCCAGCCCATCTTGACCGTTCCCGTTTCGCCGTGACGGTTCTTCGCCACGATGACCTCCGCGATGTTGACCTCCTGATTGTCCTTGTCGGTCGTCTGGTAGTAGCTGTCGCGGTAGAGCAGAAGCACGACATCCGCGTCCTGTTCGATCGCGCCGGAGTCACGCAGGTCGGAAAGCACCGGGCGCTTGTCCTCGCCGCGTTTTTCGGACGCACGGGACAACTGCGAACAGCATACGACCGGGACGTTCAGTTCCTTTGCCATGATCTTCATGGCACGGGAAATGTCCGCAACTTCGTTGACCTTGTTGTCGATCTTGCGGTCGGACTGCATGAGCTGGAGGTAGTCGATGATGACCATGCCGAGATTCTTGACGCGGCGGAGCTTCGCCTTCATCGCCGTCGCCGTCTGTCCCGTCGTGTCGTCGATCAGGATGTTGCAGCCGACCAGCTGGCTTGCCGCCTCGGCGATTCTCTGCCATTCGTCGTTGTTGAGCTTGCCCGTGCGGAGCGCGTTGCTGCTGACCAGCGCTTCGCTGGACAGTATACGCGTGACGAGCTGTTCCGCCGACATTTCGAGCGAAAAAATACAGACGTTCTTGCCCGTTGCCTTGGCAACATTGGTGCCGATGTTCAGACAGAAACTGGTCTTTCCCATACCGGGGCGCGCGCCGACGAGCAGCAGGTCGGAGTTGCCGATGCCCGCAAGTACGCGGTCAAGTCCCGAAAAACCGGACGGAATGCCCTCGACCTCGCCGTTGTTGAGACGGTGGAGGTTGTCGTAAACCGTTCCGATGACGTCGCGGATGTGGACGAAATTCTTGGTCTCTCTGCCTTCGGCAACGCGGTAAATCTGATTTTCCGCAAAGTCGAGGATATGCTGTACGTCATCCTGCGCGGCAAAGGCGGCGTCGGAAATGCTTCCGCTTGCCTCAATGAGCTGGCGGAGGATACTCTTGTCCCGGACGATGGCGGCGTAGTCCTTGACGTTGAGCGAGGTGGGAACCGATTCCGCGATGGCGCGGATATAGCTCTCGCCGCCCGACTTGTCGTACACGCCGCGCTTGACGAGCATATCGATGAGCGTGACCACGTCGATCTCGTGGCTCTGGAGGTAGAGCTCGCGCATGGCGAGGAAGATCTGCTGATGCTCGGGCGCGTGGAAATCGTCGGCGGATACCATGTCGGCGATGCGGTCGAAGGACGACGGGTCGATGAGGATGGATCCGAGGACGCTCTTTTCGGCAAGGTCCGAGACCGGCAGCTTCCGGATAAGTTCTTCTTCAATCATTGGTGTTTCTCCTGTCGCTCCGGGGAAGGGAGCAGTTGGCTTATGTGGGACACCCGGTTACGGGAGTGTTACTTTTCCTGCACGAGCAGGTTGATCTTTCCCGTGATTTCTCCGCAGAGCTTTGCGTCGATCTGGTACTGACCGTATGCCTTGATGGGGCAGTCGAGGAGGATCTTGCGGCGGTCGATCACGACCGAGAACTGTGCTTCGAGCGCGGCGGAAATGTCCTTTGCGGTGATGGCGCCGTACAGCCTGCCGTCTCCGCCGGACGCGGCGGGGATCCTGACGAGGATGGATTCCAGCTTCTTTGCGGTTTCCTTAGCGTTTTCGCGCTCTACCTCAATGCGGTGCTGTTTTGCGGCTTCCTGGTTCTTCACGTCGTTGAGCGCCTGCGCGTCGGCGATTTTGGCGAGCTTGCGGGGAAGCAGGAAGTTTGCGGCGTAGCCGTCGGAAACGTTGATGATATCGTTCTTTTTGCCCTGACCCTTGACATCGGTAAGGAGGATGACTTTCATTGGTGATACCTTCTTTCGTGGTTATTTGAGATTTGTTTTTTGTTTTTGATTTGTCGGGATTGTGAGAATCATTGCTGATTTTCTGCAATCGATCCTGTTGGTGATGCGCCCCGGCGGGAGCGCTTCTCCTCTCACTCCCCGCCCTGCCGCATGGAGCCCAGTTTGTCCCGGATCGGGCGAAAAACCGCGTCCGCCGCGCCGAGGAGCCCCACCGCCTCAAACAGAAGCGGGATTGCTCCGAGGCCGTACAGGAAAACCGAAAGTACCGCGAGCGCAATGGGAAGAATCCGGAACCGCGCGCGCGGAGACCGGTAAACGGTCACAAGATACCGGACCCCTACGACAAACATGGGGATCATCAGTACAATGGCGAGATTGTCAAGCACCGTGAAGAATGCAGAGTCGTCGCCGAACATGGAGATGAAAACCGAGAGAAGGAAGATTCCTCCCGACACCGCGGACATCCGGAAGCTGTCGGTTTCCCCGTGCGGAAGCGCCCGCCTCATGCGGCGCGATTCGTCACCGTTGAACAGCCCTGTTTCGGTCAGTTGAATCAGGTATCCGCCTGCTTCAAACCCCACCAGTACCACGCCGGGCAGCAGGTTGACGAGCATGTCCGAAACCGACGCGGCAACCTTTTCATCGATCAGCCCCATGCCATTGTCGAGGAACAGCTGCTTCAGCCACGGACGAAGCGAGTCCACCGCATCCACAATGCGCGACAGGTCAACGTGTCCCTCCCGGATGAGTGCGGAAATGGCAAACAGAAGTCCCGCCGACAGGAACAGTCCCGCCGATGTACGCGCCATCGTCTCCGCGCACCCCGCATGATCCGAATTCGCGTGCGCAAGAAACGCCGCCGCAGGGTAGGGAAGCAGTGCGAACAGCGCCGTGACCGGGTCCCGTACTAGTGCGAAGGATACCAGATAGGAGACGGCGGCGACCGGAAGAAGCAGAAATACGTTCATGCCCCGCGCGGTGACGAGATAACCGGCGAGCGCCGCGACCAGTACCGTGACAAGTCCCGCCACAGCGGCATACGGCCCCACATAGGAGATTGCAATGAGAAACAGTGCCCCTGGGATCACCAAAGGACGGATGCCGCGCACCGCCACGCCGAAAAGCACGAACGCAATGAGCGCCGCCGCACCGCAAAGGATGGCGGGAATCAGCTCTTCGCCCGAAACCGAGAACAGCGTCTCGTAAAAGGTGCCCGGCTGACGGAACAGAAGAAATCCCGTCGGGATCGTTCCCGCGAGCAGCGCGCACGCGATTGCGAAAAGAACGCCGGAAAGCCTGCCCGGCTTTTTCTGTAATGTGTCCCCGGCGCCGCCTGCGCTGCCGCCTGCACCGTTTGTATTGCCTGTGCCGCCGACCGGATTTTCCGGGGCGGTTTCCTTCATCGGATCCATGTTTATCCTCATGCGGGAACGCGCCCGCTTCTTTCCCGAAATCGTCGGTTCCCCCGGACGGGGAACCGCTCCGCGGACACAAAAGCCTACGGATTATATTATTATATCATATTCCCGTCGTTTTGTAAACAGCCCGGACAAGAGTTTTGCAAAAAACAGGAAGGATCCGGCTGATTTTCCGCCCGCGTTCGCCGCGCCGGAATAAAAATATCGAAAAAAACGGATATTTTTTGCACAAACCCCTTGCAATGCGGGAAAAGTTGTGGTATACTTGCCTAAGAAGCGTATGTGAAAGAGTGGGTTCGGACGAATCCACTCTTCCCTTTTGAAAAGAGACCTGCGGCGTCCGCCGCGGGGGAAAGGACGGATCCGATGGCAAAGAACGGCACATCAAACGCGGGAAGCGCCAAGGGCGTCGTCGCGGCGGTCACCCCGCTCGCGCTCCGCGTCGCGGAAGAGACCGGTTGTATCCTCTGGGATACGGAATATGTCAAGGAGGGCGCACAGCGCGTGCTCCGCTTTACAATCGACAAGCCCGAGGGCGTCAACATCGACGACTGCGAGCGGTTCCACAGAGCCATTGATCCCCTGCTTGACGAGCTGGATCCCATCAGCGAAGCCTATCAGCTGGAGGTTTCCTCGCCGGGTTTAGAGCGCGACCTCCGCACCGACGCGCAGATCGCCGCGTGCGAGGGCTGGGACGTCGAAGTCCGCCTGTATGCCCCCGATGAGAGCGGCGCCAAGAGCTACCGCGGCAGGCTTGCGGGCATTACGGAGGACGGACGCGTCCGCATTACGGGGGAGGACGGCTCGGACAAGAGCTTCGACCGCTCCGCCGTGGCAAAGCTCATGACCGTGTGCGAGTTCTGACGCACGCGATACGGTAAAACACGAACAGGCTACTGAGTAAGAGATAGATATTTGAGAGGAAGCACGTTATGAACGCAGAAATTTTCGCGGCACTTGATCTTCTGGAGAAGGAAAAAGGCATTTCCAAAGAGTATATGTACGGCAAGATCGAAGCCGCCCTCACCGCCGCGTACAAGAAGGAATACGGAAGCAACACCAACGTCCGCGTCGCCATCGACCCGGAGAAGAAGGATGTGCGCGTATATCGCCAGAGAGAGGTCGTCGAGACGGTTGAGGACCCCGAGACCCAGATCTCTCTGGAAGACGCAAAGGCAATGAGCAAGCGCCATAAACTCGGCGACATCGTGGAAAACGAGGTCAAAACCAAGGAAATGCACCGCCTGTCCGCGGCGAACGCAAAGTCCGTCATCGTGCAGGGCATCCGCGAGGGCGAACGCCTTGCGGCGCAGGAAGCCTACGAAAACAAGAAGGAAGAAATCATCACCGCGACCGTGTGGAAGGTCGATCACGAGACCGGAAACATCGTGCTGGAAACCGATAACGGGCACGCTGTCCTGACAAGAAACGAGCAGATCCCCGGCGAGGTCCTCTATGAGGGCGACGTCATCAAGGTCTACGTCAGCGAAGTCAACAAGGAAGCGAAGGGCCCGCTCGTGACGCTTTCCCGTGCCAACGCGGGACTGGTCAGACGGCTGTTTGAACTGGAGGTCCCCGAAATTGCGGACGGCATCGTGCTCGTCAAGGGCGCGGCAAGAGAAGCCGGCTCCAGAACCAAGATCGCGGTCATGTCGCGCGACGAGGCGGTCGATCCCGTCGGTGCCTGCATCGGCAACCGCGGCATGAGAATCAACGGAATCGTTGACGAGCTGGGCGGCGAGAAGATCGACATCGTGCGTTACAGCGAGGATCTTGCGGAGTACGTCGCGGCGGCTTTGTCCCCGGCGACGGTCAGAAGCGTGGTCCCCGCAGAGGACAAGGAACGCAGTTTCCGCGTCACGGTCGATCCCGATCAGCTTTCGCTTGCCATCGGCAAGGAGGGTCAGAACGTCCGCCTCGCGGCAAGACTGACCGGCTGCAAGATCGACATCAAGGCAGAATAACCGCGCGGCGGTCTGCCGTTTTCCCGGTAAAGGAACGCCGGACGGCATGAAAATACCATGGCGGAGAAAGCCCCGCCGGGTATCCCGATAATCTGCAAATCATCAATGACGAGCCGGGAGGAAACGCATGGAACAGAAAAAACCAATGAAAAAGAAGCCCGTGCGCCAGTGTCTCGGCTGCAACGAGCATAAGGAAAAATCGGAGCTGATCCGCGTCGTCCGCGCGCCGGACGGAAGCGTGTCGCTTGATTTTACGGGCAAAAAGTCCGGGCGGGGCGCGTACCTGTGCCGGAATGTCGCGTGTCTCCGGCGTGTGCGTAAATCCGGACGGCTCTCGGGCAGTCTTTCGGTGGAGATCCCCGCCGGGGTTTATGACGAGATGGAGCAGGAGCTGGAGGCGGCGGAGAAAGAATCATGAAAACCGATATTTCCGAAAAAAAGCCGGCGGGAGCGGATTTTTCTGCAAAAGATTCCGCGAAGAACCCTGGGGGAAAGCCCGCGGGGAAGAAACCGACAACAAGCCGGAGCGGAAGCCGGGTGACTGCGAAGTCCTTCGCCGGGAAGCCTGCATCGCGCCTGAAATCAGGTGAAGCGACCGCGGGAAAGACTGCGGGGAAACGCGTAGCGTTTTCGGCAAAAAAGCCAGCCCGGAAGTTCGCAGGACATTCCGCAGGGAAGTTTGCCGGAAATCCGACGGAAGAATCCGCGTGGAAGCCCGCCGAAAAGTATACGGGAAAGAAACGCACGGCAAAACCCGCGTGGAAGTCTGCGGAAGGAAAACCGCACGCAGGCAAAACGACCGCGGCAAATTCCGCCGCAAAGAACCCGGCAGTAAGCCGGAGCGGGAGCCGGACGATGGCAAAACCCTTCGCCGGGAAGCCTGCATCGCGCCTGAAATCAGGTGAAGCAACCGCGCCCGCGGAAACGCCTGCGGCAAGCCGGAGCGGGGGCACTGCGAAAACGCGGGAGTACCCTGCAAAAGTCAAAGAGCCCAAGACAACCCGGGCAGACGGAGCGGCGAAAAGTACCCCTGCCGCAAAGAACCCCAAGGCTTCCTCGGCAGAACAGAAACCCATCGCAACCGCACCCGCCGTTCCGGCGGACGAGACCGCGTTCCTTAAGACGCTGGGACTTGCCGCCCGCGCCCGGCAGACGGTCATGGGGACCGACATGGTATGCGACGCGCTTGCGGAGGGTCGGGTCAGGCTGGTGGTGGAAGCGGGGGATACCTCGGAGAACACCCACAAGCGACTGACGGATAAATGTATCACCTACCGCACTCCCCACGTCCGCCTTCTCTCCGACGGCGGAACGCTCGGCGCAGCGCTCGGAAAATCCGGCGCGCTTGCCGTGTGCGGTGTGACGGGAGAAATTGCAAGATCACTCTTTTCCGCATGGGAACGGCTGACGGCAAGTGCCCCGGCGGTCCCGGAAAAGGTCGCAAAGACGAAGAAGTAACGGAGATTCCCGCAAAAGCCGGGACCCACCCGGAGAAGGAAACTCCCCAAAAGCGGTACTACCCGCAAGGGCGCACCCCGCAACAAGGTCATCCCCCGGAATCGGGGACGGTCGGAAGCCCCGGATAACGGCTTCCGGCATTCAATTTGACGGATCGCGTCCGCAATCGCGCGACGCTTTACCGTGAGGGAGAAAAGCAGTTTCCCCCGGAGAAGAAGAGCTTCCCCGGAACCGGCGCTTTTCAAATGAGGAACCCTCACGGCGTATCTTAGGAGGATATATGGCAGTAAACCCGCAGTTCAAAGTAAACAAACTCGCAAAGGACCTGGGCGTCAAGGGCAAGGACCTGACGGACATCCTTTCGGCAAAGGGCTTTGAGGTCAAATCGCAGGCAACACTGGAGCCTGCGGCGTTTGACGTTCTCTTCGAGACCCTGACGAAGGAGAATCAGATCACCGGGATCGAGGACTATCTCGATGGGGTGACCTATATTCCGTCCAAGCCGAAGCCCAAGGCAGAAGCAAAGCCCGTTCCGGAGGCTCCCGCCAAGGCGGTACCGGCTCCCGCGGCGGAGAATACTTCTTCCGCGTCCGGAACTTCCTCGGAGAAGACTGCGACTGCGGCAGAGAAGCCGTCCGGAACCCCGGCGGAGAAGTCCGCGGATAAACCCGCAGAATCTGCGGCAAAATCTTCCGTGGAAGGTGCGGGAACCGGCAAAAAGACTGCGGAAGCTACCGCTTCCAAGGCGGAAACGCCCGCTCCGGAAAAAGCGGCTCAGGCTCCCGCCGAACAGCCCGTCAAGGCGGAGCCGCACTTTGCGCCGCCCCGTCAGGCAGGCATCCACTCCATTTCCGCGCGGGAAATCCAGGAACGCGCAAGCCGTCTCAATCCTCAGGCGGCAGGTTCCTCCCGCCCGCAGAATGCGGGTCGTACCGGTGCTCCTCAGACCGGCAACCGCCCCGGACAGTTCGGCTCCCGTCCGAACAACGCAGGTGCTTCCTACGGTAACCGCCAGATGAACGGCGGCAACGGCTCCTTCGGCGGTCAGCGTACCCCCGGCGGCGCTTCCTCCTATGGCAACCGCCCGGCAGGCAACACAAACGCGGGCGGCTATAACAACAACGGCGCAGCGTCCTTCGGCGCAGGCCGTCAGGGCTCCTTCGGTTCCGGTAACGGCTCCTTCGGTGCCCCCCGCACTCCCGGTACGGGCTTTGGCGGAAGCCGCCCGGCGGGATCCGGCTTCGGCGGCGGTTTCGGCGGTCCCAAGCCCCAGCAGAAAAAATCCGGACGTCCCGGTCAGAGACCCGGTCAGCGCTTCGGCGGCGACAAGGAGGACTATCAGCCCGGCGCACCCAAGGAGAGATACAAGGCACAGCCCATCATCCGCGGCGCGTCCACGGGACCCGTCGAACGCGGTGCGACCCGTGTGGTCGATACCCGCGGAGGCGCGGACACCGTCGATCTTTCCAAGTACGATGAGAAGCTCAACACCTTCGTCAGCGACCGCGTGAGCGATCTGCGCGGAGGAAGCGAGCGGTTCCATAAAAACATCGGCAACAACCACCAGAACCGCAAGAACAATCAGCGCAGAGGGCAGAGCCAGCAGCCTGTCGTCCGTCAGCAGTTGAACGTGCAGATTCCCGACGAGATTCAGGTCAGCGAGCTTGCACAGAGACTCAAGGTCACGGCGGCTACGGTTGTCAAACAGCTCATTCAGCTCGGCGTGATGGCGACGCTCAACGAGGTCATCGACTTCGATACCGCGTCTCTTGTCGCCGAAGCGCTCGGCGCGAAGGTTACCAAGGAAGTCGTCGTCACCATTGAAGAAAAGCTCTTCGGTAATGAGGACGAGGATCCGCCGGAAACGCTTGAACCCCGCGCGCCCGTCGTCTGTGTCATGGGTCACGTTGACCACGGCAAGACCTCCATTCTTGACGCGATCCGTCACACCAGTGTGACCTCCGGAGAAGCGGGCGGCATTACCCAGCACATCGGTGCATACCGCGTCAAGGTGGGCGACCGCGACATCACCTTCCTTGACACGCCCGGTCACGAGGCGTTCACGGCAATGCGTGCGCGCGGCGCGATGGCAACCGATATTGCAATCCTGGTTGTCGCGGCGGACGACGGCATCATGCCCCAGACCGTCGAGGCGATCAACCACGCAAAGGCGGCAGGCGTTGATATCATTGTCGCCATCAACAAGATGGATAAGCCCGGCGCCAACCCCGAGCGCATCAAGGAGGACCTGACGCGCTACGAGCTGGTTCCCGAGGAATGGGGCGGCGATGTCATCTGCGTTCCCGTTTCCGCGAAGACGGGCGAGGGGATTCAGCAGCTCCTCGAGAGCGTCCTGCTTGTCGCGGACGTTCACGAATTCAAGGCAAACCCCAACCGCCGTGCACAGGGCGTCATCATCGAGGCGCGGCTTGACAAGGGCCGCGGACCGATTGCCACGGTGCTGGTGCAGAAGGGTACGCTTCACAACGGAGACATCGTCATCGCCGGCACTGCCGTCGGACGTGTCCGTTCCATGACTGACCACAACGGCAAGCCGGTCAAGACGGCGGGACCCTCTGTCCCTGTCGAATTGGCAGGTCTTGACGGCGTTCCGACGGCGGGCGACGAGTTCCGCGCGGTTGAGGACGAAAGAATGGCAAGAACGCTTGCCGACCGCCGTAAGGCTTCCGCCAAGGAAGAGGTCTTCAAGGCAAACCGCCGTGCGAGCCTTGCGGATCTGGAGACATGGCAGAAGGACAGCGAAAACGGCGACAAGGTCGAGGTCAAGAACTTCAATATCATCGTCAAGGCAGACGTGGACGGCTCGGTCGAGGCGGTCAAGCAGTCGCTGCTCAAGCTTTCCAACGAGGAAGTCCAGATCCACATCATCCACGCGGCGACCGGCGGTATCACCGAGGGCGACGTGACCTTTGCGGCGGCATCGAACGCGATCATCATCGGCTTCAACGTCCGTCCCGACAAGGTGGCAATGGACAGCGCGGAGCGTCAGGGCGTGGAAATCCGCACGTACCGCATCATTTACGAGTGCATCAACGAGATCACGGCTGCAATGAAGGGCATGCTTGCGCCCAAGTACCGCGAGAACCTGTTCGGTCGCGCCGAGGTGCGCCAGACCATCCATGTTTCGAGCGTCGGTACGGTTGCCGGTTGCTATGTGCTGGACGGCAAGGTTGCCCGCAACGCGCAGATCCGTGTGGTACGCGACGGTGCGGTGATTGCCGAGGACAAACTGGCTTCGCTCAAGCGGTTCAAGGACGACGCGAAGGAGGTTGCCGAGGGCTACGAGTGCGGTATCGTGCTTGAAAAGTTCAACGACATCAAGATCGGCGACGTGCTGGAAGCGTTTGTGATGGAAGAGATCGAACAGTAATTCCGGGTCCCGGATTTGGGGATTCTGCGGGGCATCTGAGCCTGCGGAATCCCCGGGTTCTGCGGATTGATCGGGCTTCCGGGAATCCGGCAGGATGCCGGGGGTATTCCGGAAACATTTTCGGAACGGATCAGGAAAGGAGAGGATCTGATGCTTCATGAAAAATCCTGCGGGGCGGTCGTTTTCCGCCGCGCCGACCATAAGATCTATATTCTCATGATCCGTCACAAGCCCGGCGGGCACCGTTCCTTTCCCAAGGGACACATGGAGAAAAACGAGACCGAGTATCTGACGGCGATCCGGGAGGTCACGGAGGAGACAGGGGTTCAGCCGGTGCTCCGCAGTGATTTCAGAGAGACGGTGCATTATCATCCGATGGCGGGAGTGGACAAAGAGGTTGTGTACTTCCTGTCCGAGACCTACCAGACCCGCATCCGTCCGCGCGAGGGCGAGATCGCGGAGGTGGAATGGGTGGATTCCGAGACGGTGGACCGGACGTTGCTTTACGAAAACGACCGGACGGTATACCGTGCCGCGAAGAAAAAGATCGACGCGATCCTTGCTGCGCCGCGGCGGGCAGGGAAACGATGAGGAGTTCTGAGAGGGAGAGATTTCGCGGCGTTTGCCGCGAAAGGATATTTGGAAAAGAAGCCAGGGGGCTTCTTTTTTGTTTTTGAAGCGCTTCCGAGGGGGGAAGTGGGGGGAGAGTCTGTGACGCCAAGTCACAGACTCTCCCCCCGCGCGGGGAGCGCAAAACAAACAATTTTTGCTTACAAAAAAATCAGAAGCAAAACTTCAAATTCCCTGCGAATCAAAAACAAAAAATTTTTTCAAAAAACCCGCAGAACGCAGAGCGTTCAATCTCCCCCCCTCCCCCTGCGCAGCGTTCAAGCCCATCATACCCCCACGGATATTTTCGCGAAAACCGCGCAAAATGGAAAAAGAATCTTTCATTTCCCTCTTGACAAATACCGGGTAGGGGTATATAATCAAAATACCCACAGGGGGTATATGCCCCGGTTTATCGTGACGCGGAAACCGGAGAAACCCGGAAAACAACAGAATGCGAGGGCGGGAACGATGAGTGAAAAGACCGAAATGACTTTGAAGACCGTGACGACACCGGAAAATATACCGGAAACGACACAAAATGTGGAATCTGCAGCGGAAACATCCGTCCAAAAATCAGTTACATCTGAAGGCTCCGCAAATGCAGAAAATCCTGCCGGAGCGGAAAAGCGTTGTCCCTGCTGCATGGGGGACGCGGAAGAAGACGGAGAATTCTCCGCTTCGGCGGAGGAAATCAAAACGACCGCGCGCAGTGCGGAGGAATACAAGAAGCTGATTCACCGGCTGAACCGCATTGAGGGGCAGATCCGCGGGATCCGCGGGATGGTGGAGAGGAGCGCGTACTGTCCGGATATTCTGGTGCAGTCGGCGGCGGTGACGGCGGCGATGAATGCCTTCAACCGCGAGCTCCTGGAAAACCATATCCGCCACTGCGTGGTGCGGGACGTCCGCGAGGGCAGGACAGATACGGTGGAGGAGCTTGTCCGCACGATGGAGAAGCTGATGAAATGATACGCCGCGGGGTACTGCGTGGGCATGAATCCGGCTTGGGAAGTCTCCCGACCCGCGGTGGCGCCGGAGCCGGATACCCTGCCTCCCGTTCCCGCGTGCCTCACGGGTACCCGGTGAAACAACCTCTCCGGTACCGCGGAACGCTTCCGCCTGACCGGATACTACAAGAGAGAAAGGACTTTCGGGAAGCCGAAAGCAAAGGTTATATATGCAACAATACCATGTTACGGGCATGAGCTGTGCCGCCTGCTCCGCCCGCGTGGAAAAGGCGGTATCGGGGGTACCGGGCGTGACCTCGTGCGCGGTCAGCCTCCTGACCAACTCCATGGGCGTGGAAGGAACCGCCGCTCCGGAGGAAATCATCCGCGCCGTCCGGGACGCAGGCTACGGTGCAACGCTCCGCGGAGGGGATTCCGCTTCTGCGTCGGATGCCTCCGGGGATTCTTCGACTTCTGCCGCTTCCCGGGAATCTGCGGCATCCTCATCCGTCCCCGACGTATCCGATCTCACGGGCGAAGCCGAACTGCGCTCCACCAAACGGCGGCTCATCGTGTCGCTTGTGTTCCTTGCCGTGCTCATGTACCTCTCCATGGGGCACATGATGTGGAACTGGCGGCTTCCCCCGTTCCTTGACGGCAACCATGTCGCCATGGGGCTGGCACAGCTGCTTCTTTCGGCGGCGGTCATGATTGTCAACCAGAAGTTTTTCGTCAGCGGCTTCAAGGGGCTGATCCATCGCGCACCCAATATGGATACGCTGGTCGCGCTCGGCTCCGCCGCGGCGTTCGGGTACAGTACCTGCGCACTGTTCGCCATGACGGCGGCACAGATGGCGGGTGACCACGAGGCGGTCATGAGCTGGATGCACGAATTCTATTTTGAATCCGCCGCCATGATCCTGACGCTCATCACGGTCGGCAAGATGCTGGAGGCGCGCTCCAAGGGTAAAACGACCGACGCGCTGAAAGGACTTCTCCGTCTGTCCCCCAAAACCGCAACGCTGGAGCGGGACGGTACGGAGACCACGGTTCCGGTCAGCCGGGTGAAGATCGGCGACATTTTTGTAGTCCGCCCCGGCGAGCAGATTCCCGTGGACGGCGTGGTGCTGTCCGGCGGGAGCGCGGTCAACGAATCGGCGCTGACGGGGGAGAGCATTCCCGTGGATAAAGCCGGAGGCGACACCGTTTCGGCGGCAACGCTCAATCAGTCGGGCGTGCTTCGTTGCCGCGCGACCCGTGTCGGCGAGGACACCACCCTCTCGCAGATCATCCGCATGGTCAGTGACGCGGCGGCAACCAAAGCGCCCATCGCGAAGATTGCGGACAAGGTGTCCGGCATTTTCGTCCCGGCTGTCATGGCAATCGCCGCGGTTACCCTGATCGTCTGGCTCATTCTCGGGAAAAGCGTCGGCTTTGCCCTGGCGCGGGCGATTTCGGTGCTGGTCATCTCCTGCCCGTGCGCATTGGGACTTGCAACCCCTGTCGCGGTCATGGTCGGAAACGGCGTGGGCGCGAAGAACGGGATCCTCTACAAAACGGCAGCGTCGCTGGAGGCTGCCGGGCGGACGCAGATTGTTGTCCTCGACAAGACCGGGACCATCACCGCGGGAATGCCGCGAGTGACGGATCTCCTGCCGGCGGATGGGGAGACGGCGGAAGCCCTGCTTCAGGATGCGGTGACCCTGGAATCCGGCAGTGAGCATCCGCTTGCCCGTGCAATTCTGGATTACGCGGAGGAGCGGGCGCTGTGTGCGGGAACGGTCACGGATTTCCGTGCGCTTCCCGGCAACGGGCTTTCCGCGACCGACGCGTCGGGACGGGTCCTGTGCGGGGGCAATCTTGCATATATCCGGACCGTCGCAAAGGTGCCTGACGGGGTGACAGCCCGTGCCGACGCGCTTGCGGAAGCGGGCAAAACGCCGCTGTACTTCAGCACAGACGGACGTTATGCCGGTATGATCGCGGTCGCGGATGTGATCAAGCCCGACAGCCCCGGCGCGGTCAGGGATCTTGAAAAAATGGGCATCCGGGTCGTTATGCTGACGGGGGACAACGAGCGTACCGCAAAGGCGATCGCAAAGCAGGCGGGAGTCGGCGAGGTGATCGCGGGCGTGCTTCCCGACGGCAAGGAGGCGGTTGTGCGTAAATTGCAAACCGAGGGCAAGGTCGCCATGGTCGGTGACGGAATCAACGACGCGCCTGCGCTCACGAGAGCGGATACGGGCATTGCGATCGGTGCGGGAACCGACGTTGCGATCGACGCGGCGGATGTTGTGCTGATGCAGTCGCGGCTTTCGGACGTGCCGGCGGCAATCCGGCTCAGCCGCGCGACGCTCCGGAACATCCGGGAGAATCTGTTCTGGGCGTTTATTTACAATGTGATCGGGATTCCGCTTGCGGCGGGCGTGTTCATTCAGGTGCTCGGCTGGCAGTTGAATCCCATGTTCGGCGCGGCGGCAATGAGCCTGTCCAGCTTCTGCGTGGTGACCAATGCGCTTCGTCTGAATCTGTTCAAGCCGCACGGAAAAAAGCGCGGTGCGGCAGAGAAGCCGGCGGGCGGTTCCGGCACGGACATTGGTCTGCAAGCCGGAACGAAAGTCCAGGCAAACGAAAAAACCATCCCGGAGAACCGGGAAACCAATACAGAAATGCAAAATAAGGAGGACGGAACCATGAAAAAGTTTCTGAAGATCGAGGGAATGATGTGCGGACACTGCGAGGCGCACGTCAAAAAGGCGCTGGAGGAGGTCAACGGTGTGACCGGTGCGGTCGTGAGCCACGAGGCGGGAACGGCGGAAGCGGAATGCAGTGCCGGGGTAACCGATGATGCGCTCCGCGCTGCCGTGGAGCAGGCGGGGTATACGGTGAAGGAGATCCGGTGAGGTGGTGTATCTTTCCCCTTGCGGGGGGATGGGATTTATGTGGAACACTCCGCGTTCTGCGGTTTATCTGCAAAAATTGTTTGTTTTGCGCTCCCCGCGCGGGGGATACGCTTAAATTGAACGCTCCACGCTCCATGGTTTATTCGCTATAATTTTTTATTTGTTTTTGCTCCGCAGGGGGATTGAAGTTTTGCTTCTGATTCTTTACAAGCAATAATTGTTTGTTTTGCGCTCCCCGCGCAGGGTCTACTTTTCCCGACGAGGGGAAAAGTAGACGGAAAAGGCTCGCCCTTCGGGGAGGGAGGACCCTCCCCAAGGGACTGCCCCACCCCTCCGCCCCTGCTTTTTGAGGCAGGGGCGGGGAAGGTCGCTCTTTCCGTCGGACGCGGACGATTGCGGAAGCGCCGATGAAAGCAGAAGTGGGTAAGTTGAAACGGGCGGTTTGTGCAGTTGAAACCGTTCGTTTTTTATTTCGCGCACCGCGCGCGGATCGCCCCGCGGAACTTGTTCGGGCAGCGCCCGCGCGGGTCGGGAAACGAGAGTTTCACGGCGGGGGGCGCGGATTTTGTGCGACAGGAATCAGGAGAACTGTCCCCGCGCGAGTCGGGGAACGGACAGTTCCGCTCGACATTGGAACGTCCTGCGCGGAACATTGAATTCCACTGTTCCTCACGTCGGCTTTCCGGGTTCGCCCGCCGGGCACAAAGATTCGTCCGTTCTGTATTTCATGCAGTCCGTTTTTATGTGAAGCGGATACAACGGCACGGATCCGGAGAACGGATTTTTATAGAAAAAAGCCCCCGTCGGGGGCTTTCTTCTATAACACTGCGGCGGCAGCTTGAAACGGGCGGAGTCCCGGTCAGGACTTCCCCCTTCGTAAGCCGAACAGCCGGCGGAGCAGGGGCGCAAGAAATCCGGGTGAGCGCCAGATGACGATCTTCATGGACCGAACCCTCCTTTCCGGTTTCTCCGATGACAATATATGCGCCAAAGGCGCACCGTGTGCGTTCCGGAAAGAGGAGAACGACCGTGCGACCGCGGACGGATTGCCCGGCGGGGAAGTCAGGCGGCGCGGTCGGTGCCGCTGACAGTGCCGTGGCCGATGCCCGATGCCGGAACCGAGGAGCCTGTATGGTTTTGGTTACCGGCGGGGGAACCGTCAGTCGCGGCTCTCCACGATGAGCAGTCTGCCTTTTTTCACCGCGATGAAGGCGCAGTTTCCCGTGATTTCGTTGGAGACCGCAAACTGATAGGTCCGTTCGAGTTTTGCGCCCTTGATGGGATATTTCACGCCGTCGATCTCCACGCCCTTTACGACCGGATCGACCGCGAGGAGCGACAGATATTTGTAGCCGGAGCGGGGAATCAGAGCGCTGTCCGAGGACAGGAACCGGACGCGGCTGTGCCCGCTGTCGATGACGGCGAGCCGGTCGCCCTTCTCCCAGAGATCCTCGAGAATGGCAAGGCAGGAGAGCGTATGATCCAGCCGCCCGCCGAGCCCGCCGATGATCGTGATATGTTTTGCGCCGCGCTTGCGGGCTTCGTCCACCGCCATCTGGGTATCGGTGAAGTCCTTTTCCGCGGGGACGGTCAGAATCTCCACGTCATCCGGAACATCGTCCGGGATACCGTTTCCGCCGTCGAGCGAATCAAAATCGCCGAGCAGGACGGAGGGCTTGACATGGAGGGCAACCGCGTGCCGCCAGCCGGAATCCGCGGCAATCACGAGATCGTCCGCCGCCGGTTTCTCCGAAATATTTGTATAATCACATTCGCCGCCTGTGTAGATAAACGCGTTCATATGGTTGCCTCTTTCCGTTTGGATGGTGTTATTTTTTGTCCCAGTCGTGCTTGTCCTTGAGGTCGCGGTACATGGACAGAAAGCTGTCATGCCGCGACTTCGGAATTTTTCCCGCCCTGACTGCCTGCACGATGGCGCAGTCCTCCTCCTTCGTGTGGGTACAGGAGGTGTAACGGCAGTGCCCGAGGTAGGGACGGAATTCCCGGAAGGTCCCCGGCAGGTCGTCCTTGCCAAAGAAATCGAACCGGACGAAATCCAGCATGGAAAAGCCGGGGGTGTCCGCGAGGTACCCGGTCACCCCGTCAAAGTCGAGGGGATACAGTTCCACGCGGCGGGTGGTATGTCTGCCCCTGCCGATCTTGCGGCTGACCTCCGAGGTTTCAAGGTGCAGGTCGGGGAAAAGCGTATTGAGGAGGGAGGATTTCCCGACGCCCGACGCGCCGGAGAACGCTGCGGTGTGACCGGGTAGCGTCTGTCTGACGAATTCGCGCACGGCTCCGACCCCTTCGCCGGTTTTTGCCGAAAGCGGGAAGACCGAAAAGCCTGCCTGGCGGTAAATTTCCGTGATGCGCGCCGCGTTCTGCGGATCCAGCTCGCATTTGCCGATGACGATCACGGGTTCGATCTCATTGAATTCCGCGATGGAGATCAGCTTGTCCACCACATCGAGGAGCGGGGCGGGGGAAGCAGCCGCCATGAAGATAAACAGCTCGTCGAGGTTTGCCATGGCGGGGCGGATGAGCGAGTTGCGCCGGTCAATGATATCTTCGATCCGCACGTCGGTACCGTCGGGAGAGGGGATGACCTCACAGGGGGAGCCGCCGGGCGTTTTGCCGTCCGCTGTGCGTGTGAAGGAGGCATCGGTATAGCGGACCTTCACGCGGTCGCCGACGAGCGGCGTGATCCCCGCATGGCGGAACGCTCCCTTTGCGCGGCAGAGGATATCGTGTCCCGCGAGCGGGGAGCACGGTTCCGCGGCGGTTCCGGGGGATCCTGCGGAACCTGCGGGAGTATCCGGGACGTGTTGTTCCGCGTTGTCCGTCTGCCCGGCGGAGCGGTCCAGGCGGATGCAGTAGAGTCCGCCGAGTCCGCGCAGTATTTTTCCGTTTGCGTAATATTCCATATGTAACTCCTCTTTGGGGGATCGGGAATCTTTTCCGGGGGGAAGGCTCGCTTTGGTTCCGCGCGCCGTAGGGGTGCCCGCCGCCACGCCCTGAGGCCGTACTCTCCGGGCGGGCGGATCCCCCCGGCGCTTGTCCCATGCGGGACGGCGGGGGAAACGGAAGCGGGAAAGGGAGAAGACAAGGAGCGGGATCCGGCGGCTCCCGCCCGCGCCTGTGGGCGGGAGCCTGGCGGCGGTCACCGCTCCGCGAAGGGAGAAGAGAACGTCATAGTAAAACCGACCCTCGTCCCGCGCTTCATCAGCGTCCCGGCAACGTATTGCTGACCTGTAACGACCGCTTTCCCGTATCCGGGAAAACCGCCGTCTTTTCGTACTTCCGTCACCTGCCCAATCAGAAATCCTGCGGCAAGCAGACGGTATCCCGCCTCTTTTTCGCCAAGCCCCCTGAGATCGGGAATCACCCCGCTTGCCTCCGGTGCGGCAGGCGGATTCAGAATCACAACGACCGTTTCCCCCTCGGCAAGCGCTGTCCCTGCCGGTGGGATGGTCTCCCGAACGGTGCCGCCCGGCGTCTGCCCGGTGAATGAAACCCGCGAATGTCCCGTTATCCGGCACTCCGCCGGGAACCCGAGCGAAAGGAGAAGCGCCTCCGCCTCCCGCGAATCCTTCCCGGCAAGCTCCGGAACCACAACGGTCTTTTTGCCGAGCGAAACACAGAGCGTCACGGGGCAGGGACGCATCCCCGGTACCGCCTTGCGGCGTACCCCCGCCGCGGGCACTTGAGACAACACCACCCCGCGCGGCGCGTCCGCGTATTCGTACTGAAAAGAGAGGGAATACAGCGCCCCGTCCCCGTCCGTCGGGGAAAAGAGCGCCCGCGCCGCCGCCTCGTCCGCGCCCGACGCGTCGGGAATGACGACTACCTGTGCGCGGTGCCCGAACCCGGCGGACGGGCGGAGAAACAGCACCGTAAAGCAGAACGCGCCGAGCACCAGGTCAAAGAGCAGGACAAGGGCAAGCGCGAGAACCAGCTTTTTCGTCCGCATTGCCGCGCCGGGCGATTGTTTCCGCCCGCGCCTGCCGGCGATGGTTGGCTTTTCGGGGCACTCTGCGCCACTTGGTGCCGGTTGCATCCGCCCGCGCCTGCCGGCGATGGTTGGCTTTTCGGGGCACTCTGCGCCACTTGGTGCCGGTTGCATCCGCCCGCGCCTGCCGGCGGTGGCTTTCCGCTTCGCCTGGCTTTTTTGATTGCCGTTTGGCGTGATAACTTCTTTCGCTGCCCGACCTGACAGCTCCGCCGGTTTTTTGACTTCGCAACCCGGCTTGCCGCCCTGCCTGTCGGTCTCATTTACCGCCCGGATTTCCGATCCCGCCTGCCATACTTTTTTCGCCATACAAACGCCCTCCTGCTTCCCCAAACGGGTTATGTAGAAAGGTGCGGGGCTGTGTTTGGCGGCGTTCGGTCAGGGATTCCGTTTGTCGGAGGTTTTTTGAGAGCGGCTTCCGCCCGTCGCCCGGTTTCCCGGTTTCGTTTGCCGCAGGGTTTCCCGCATGGCGTTCGGCTGTCGCTTTCTCTTGCCGGCGATCGGTTTTCGGCTGCGGAGAGAATGATCACCTGACGTTTTTTCCGATATCCTTTACCGGCAGTCAGTTGTTGGTTTCTCCGGCTCTCCCGTCGGGCAGTCAGTTGCCGCCCTCCTCCGGTTTTCCCGCCGCTTCCGCAGACCCCTCCTTCATTGCCGCGCGGCGGAGCTGCCCGCAGGAGGCGTTGATGTCCGAGCCGAGCTTGCGGCGGACCGTGGCGCGGATGCCGTGCTTTTCGAGTACCGCGGCAAATGCGGCGACCGCCTGCCTGCCCGAACGGACAAACCCCGTTTCCGTGACCTCGTTGACGGGGATGAGATTGACGTGGATCGGCATGGTTTCGCCGTCCGTCCGGAGCGCGGAATTGAGCTTCTTCGCAAGCGCCGCGGCGTTTTCTCTTGAATCGTTTTTGCCCGCGATCAGCGTGTATTCAAACGAAATGCGCCGCCCAGTTGTCAGGAACCAGTCGCGGCAGGCACGGAGCAATTCGTCCACCGGATACGCGCGGTTGACGGGCATGATGGACGACCTTGTCTCGTCGTCGGGCGCGTGGAGCGAGATGGACAGGGTAATTGGCAGGTTTTCCTTTGCCAGATCGTAGATCCGGGGCACCAGTCCGCAGGTGGAGAGCGAAATGTGGCGATACCCGATGCAAAGCCCGTCCGGATGTCCGACGAGGCGGAGGAAGCGGACGACGTTCCGGTAGTTGTCAAGCGGCTCGCCGATGCCCATCATGACGATGCCGTCGATGCGTTCTCCGGTGTCGATCTGCGCCATGAGGACCTGCCCCATCAGCTCGCCAGCCGTCAGGTCGCGCACCTTACCGCCGATGGTGGACGCACAGAAGCGGCACCCCATGCGGCAACCGACCTGCGAGGAAATGCAGACGGTGTTGCCGTGCTTGTATTTCATAACGACGGCTTCGACGCAGTTGCCGTCCGCAAGTCCGAACAGGTACTTGACTGTTCCGTCAATTGCCGATACCAGCTTGCGCTCCACTGTGGGAAGACGGTAGAACGCCGCGCGGGAGAGCTTTTCCTTCGTGGCTTTGCCGATGGTCGTGAGCTGTTCCGGGGAAATTCCGTGCTGAAGCGGGGAGAACAGCTGCTTTGCGCGGAACTTCGGCTCGCCGAGCGCGACCAGGAGCGACTCCAGCTCGTCCGGATACAGGGAAAGCAGATCGACCTTCGGGATACCGTCATTTTCGGCGGATGCGTTGAGGCGGTCCTCCGCGGAGGTACCGTTACCGGTGTCCGCGGGCGCTTTCCCGGATAGATCCGTTCCCGCCTGCATTGCACCGGACGAATCCGCGGAGCCTTTTGCCGCAGACGGCCCCGTGCCCGTGTCTTTCCGTGTCCGGGCAGACATCTCTGCGGAGAACTCCGCCGCGGACGTGTCCGCGACTGTGTGGAAATCTGCCGCAGACGTGTCAATGCCCGCTATTGCGGCTGCCGCCCGCCCGTTTTTATCTTCGGAACTGTTCATGAATGGTCCTTTCACGGAAATACGGTTTCCGTCATTTTCAAGTTTGCGCGAAAAAAACGATCTTATGTTATGCAAAAGTGTGACAAAATCTGCCGCGGTCGTCGAAAGCCGAACGCTGCGCACGGAGAAGGCACTTCTCACGTGCGTGCCGGTCGTCATTCGCGCTTCCGTCTCAGTTTTGCCACAAAAAAGCCGTCGGTACCGTGGGTGTCGGGGGCAAGCGTGACCATGCCAGAGGGAACGTCGAGGCGTGCCGCGGGGAGCTCTGTTTTCGGACCGATCCCCGAAATATTTCCCGGAATCTTTGCTCCGGAGGGATTCGGTTCGGAGGAACCCGGTTTTACGGGTTGCGCTCCCACAAAATAGCCTTCGGATGCCGTTCCGGTCTTTGCTCCGTGATCCGTTCCCGGATCTGTTTCCGCAGTCTGCGCGCCCACCGAAAATCCCTCGGGCGCAAAATCGGGACGCACCGCGAGAAACCGCGCGACGTTTCCTTCATTTTCTTCGGGGAAGAGCGTGCAGGTCGAGTAGACCAGAACGCCGCCCGGCTTGACCAGATCCGCAGACGCCAGCGCAATGCCGAGCTGAATGTCGGGGAGCGCGGCGGTCTCTGCGGGGTCTTTGTAGCGCAGTTCCGGCTTTTTTCCGATCACGCCGTACCCGGAGCAGGGAACGTCGCACAGCACGCGGTCGCATTTGCCGAGGAGCGACGGATCCGGGGTTCTCGCGTCGTGCGCGGAGGCGGAAATGATTTTGATGGACAGTCGTTTCGCGCCGTCCCGGATGAGCGACAGCTTGCTTTCGTGCAGGTCCGAGGAGAACACGCGACCGGTATTTTTCATATCCAGCGCCATTCCGAAGGACTTGGAGCCGGGGCAGGCACACACGTCCGCCACGGTGTCGCCGGGACGGGCACCGACCGCCGCCGTGCAGATCTGGGACGCCTCGTCCTGCACGAAGAAGAGTCCGTCCGCAAAGCCCGGCAGGTCACGGAGAGACATTCCCGCGCCGGCGGGAAGCGTGACCCCGGTCGGGGCATAGCGCGCGGGTTGCGCGGAAACGCCCGCCTTTTCAAGCAATGCGATCAGGTCGTCGCGGGTTATTTTTTCGGTATTGACCCGGAGGGTCAGCGGCGCGGTTTCCCCGAACGCCAGCAAAAGCGACTTTACCCGGTCATAGGGGTAAAAGTCAAGAAACTTTGACACGAGCGGCGCGGGGACCGAGCAGAGCACCGACAGGTATTCGGTTGCCGTTTTGCGGGCGGTATCCGAAAGGGGCGGGAAGTGAACCTGTTCCGGATTCCGGGCAGAAGCCGCCGGGGCAGTCGCCGAAACGGAAACTGCCGGGATAGCCGCCGGATCCGTTCCGGGGCCTGCTTGTCCGGCAAGATCAGCCGCGTCCGGCTCCGGCGGCAGGGGAATGATCTTCCCCGTGCGGAGGAACTGACGCAGTACGGCATTGACGAAGCCCGACGCGCGGCGGGAAACCAGCCGGACGCTTTCATCCACCGCGGCATGGTCGGGAATACGGTCAAGGTACGCAAGCTGATAAAGACCGAGCCGCAGGGCGGTACGCACCTCCGGTTCCATGTCCTCTCTGTCGGAGAGCGACGAGAGAATACGGTCAAGCGTGATCCTCCGTTCGGTCACGCCGTAAACGAGGCGGGCGGTCAGGGCGCGATCCTCCGCTGACAGTCCCGACCGCTCCAGTGCCGCATCGAGCGCGATGTTGGAGTATTGCCCGGAGCGCTCGCACCGGAGGAGGACCTCCATGGCGCAGGAGCGCGCCGTGACGGGGCGATGTTTTCCCGGAACAGACATATCTGACGGTGAGGTTCCGCTTGCAGCCGTCCGCTCCCCGATGGGTGCCCGCCGCCACGCCCGGAGACCGTATCCTCCGGGCGGGCGGATCCCCATCGGTTCCGCTTGTCCGCGGTCGCCCGCCGCTTGCCCGGGATCCCTGTTTCCGTCGCCGCCTGCGTGACGGAATCTTTCGTTTCCGGCAGACCGTGCATTCTTTTTTTTCGTGGTCAGATGGGGCGCAGTCCCGGCGCTCTTCCCGGACGCGGTGCCGTTTTTTTCTTTCATGAAAGAATCTCTCCGACTTTTACTTTTCTGCCGTTGATGAAGTCCGCCGCCGACATCCGTCCTTTGCCCTCCGGCAGAACGCGCAGGAACGCAACGCCCATGCGCGGCGCGTGGTTGGGACAACCCGTGTTGTCGCAGGTCTCGTTTCCGCAGGGAACAATGCCGCAGGCGACGGTCACGTGCCCGTCAGAAAGCGACACCACCTCGCCGGGTTTTGCATATGCCGCGTCTCCCTCCAGTATGACGGGCTTGGCGGAAAGGATTTTGAGCAGCTTTCCGTCTCCCGTATGCGTGAAGGCAAGCGGGACGGGGGAGAGTCCGCGGATGAGGTCATGTACCGCCCCGGCGGGTTTCCCGAAATCAATGAGGCAGTCCTCTTTGGTAATCTTCTTTGCGTAGGTGGAAAGCGAATCGTCCTGCGGGGTACGGGTCGCGGTGCCGTTCTTCAGGTCCTCAATGGTATCGAGGAGGGCGAGCGCGCCCGCCGCGCCGAGCTTGTCGTGGACGGTCTCAAAGTTGTCGTCGTCCTCGATCGGGACCTCGGTCTTCATGAGCATATCACCCGTGTCAAGCCCCTCTGCCATGTACATAATGGTCACGCCCGTCATGCGTTCGCCGTCCATGATCGCCCGCTGCATGGGCGCTGCCCCGCGGTATTTGGGGAGCAGGGAACCGTGGACGTTGATGCAGCCGTATTCCGGGAAATCCAGTACGTTTTTGGGCAGAATTTTTCCGTATGCCGCCACGACGATGAGGTCGGGGGCAAGATTCCGGAGGTCTTCGGCAAACGCGTCGCCGCGCAGGGTGGCGGGCTGGAGGACGGGAATGCCGTGTTCCTCTGCGTAAACCTTGACGGGGGGCGGGGTCATGACGTAACCGCGTCCTTTGGGGGTATCCGGCTGTGTGACGACGGCGACGATCGGGTCGCGTCCTGCTTCGACGAGTGCGCGGAGCGAGAAGAGCGCGAAGTCGGGGGTACCCATAAATACGATTCTCATAGGTTGTTCCTTTCTGGCTTTGTTTGGGGCGTGCCGCCTGTCGGCGGTCACCGACCGGAGGTCGGGACCCGACGGCGGCACGCCGGACGATAGCGCTCAGTCGTCGAGCATCCGGATGACCTTGTCGGTGAAAAGAATGCCGTCGAGGTGGTCCAGCTCGTGGCAGAAGCAACGCGCAAGCAGGTCGGAGCCGGTGTAATCGACGGTCTCGCCCTTGCGGTTGAGCGCCCGGACGGTGACGTGCGCGGGACGGTGGGTCACGCCGAATTTTCCGGGGAGGGAGAGACAGCCCTCGGCTTCCTCCTGCTCGCCGGAGTAGGCGATGATCTTCGGATTGATAAGCTCGATGACCTCGCCCGGCTCGCATTCAATGACGACGACCCGGCGGAGAACGCCCACCTGCGGTGCGGCAAGCCCGCAACCGTCGGCGGCGCGCATGGTTTCCAGCATATCGTCAAGCAGGGTGAGGATGCGGGGAGTGATCTGGTCCACCGGGCGGCAGACCTTGCGGAGTACCTCGTCGCCCTCTTTGCGGATCTGTAATTTTGCCATGGGATGATACCTCTTTCTTTGAAATGTTTTGGGGGTTGATTGAACATTCGGTATTCTGTGGATTTTCAGTGAAATTCTTTCGTTTTGGATTGCTGAATTGAAAGTCTGCTTCCTGCGGTATAGCTGTAATTATAATTGATTATTTTTTGCTCCGCGGGAGCATTGAAGTTTAACTTCTGATTTTTTGCAATCGAGAATTGTTTGTTTTCGCTCCGCAGGGAACTTTGAAGCTATTCTTCTGAATTTTTTGTAATCTATAATTGTTTGTTATGCGCTCCCGCGCGGGGGATACCTTTCCCGACGAAGTGGAAACAGTTTTCGCAAGCGAAAACGACCGAAAGGTTCGCCCTTCGGGGAGGGAGGACCCTCCCCAAGGGAATGCCCCACCCCTCCGCCCCTGCTTTTTGAGGCAGGGGCGGGGAGAGTCGCTTCTCTCGCCTGAAATGGACGTTTGCAGAAACGCCGTTAAAAGCGGAAGCGGGGAAGTTGAAACGGGACGTTTGTGTAGCGGAAGGCGATTGTCTTTTATTTCGAGCAACGCGCGCGGATTGTACTGCCGGATATTACACGTCTCCGCCCGCGCAAGCCGGGAACGGGAGTTTCACAGCGGGGGCGCGTGTGGAGTTCCGCGAGAATTCACCATTTCGTCGCTCGCGGGGGGCAAAGTTTCGGCGCTTCGCAGGAGCTCGTCAATTCGCGCGGGGGCGGGAGAACGTGGGTCTCCCGGGAAGCGGGCGAGCGAGAATTATCTCGTTTACCGACCCGCGCGGGTGCTATCCAATCGTTTTTTCGTAAAACAATCCCCGCGCGTATACCCCCGTAATTGCTACATTACCCATTTTCAATATCCGAACGCGTTTTTGCAACACTTCAGAATTCCGCTGCATTTTGTCTTTCCCGCCCCGACCTTCCCCCCAGTCGGGGCGGGCAGAGGGTATTCCCGTAGGGAGACAGAGTCTCCCTCAGGGCGAACCTTTTCCGACCTCTTTTCCTTTCGTTAGGAAAAGAGGTCCCTGCGGAGCAAAAACGAAAAATTATCGCTAATAAAATGGTGTGTGACGCCAAGTTACAGAATATTTCCCCGTGCGGGGAGCACATAATAAACAATGATTGCTTGTAAAGAATCACAAGTAAAACTTCAATACTCCTGCGGAGCAAAAACAAATAAATTATAGCAAATAAACCGTCGAACGCGGAGCGTTCAACTGAACCGTTTTCCCCTGCGCGCGGAGCGCAAAACAAACAATTTTTGCTTACAAAAAATCAGAAGCAAAACTTCAAAGCTCCCGCAGGGAAAACTCCCTTCCTCACAACGACGACGGATTGAAATCCACCGACAGCGTGTATTTTCCGGCGGGCGTATCCCCCGTTCCCGGTTTTCCCCCCGCCGGGAACCCCGGTTTCTTCCGCACCGGGGCGGACGCTTTCCGTAAAAGCTCCGCAAACAACGCACGCGAGCGGCGGTTGAGCACGCATTTTATCACGAGCCGCATCCGATACTTTCCGTCCATGCGGTAGACCGGCGCCTCAAACGGACCGAATACCACCTGCTTCACGTCGGCGTATTCGCCTCCGGGTGCGGTCATGCGGTCAAATTCCTTCCGGCAGGCGAGGGCGGCGGAAAGCACCGCGCGTTCCTCCTCCGCCGTAACGGTGAGAAGCACCATGTCGCAGAACGGCGGGAAGGTCAGCTCGCGCCGCAGGCGGATTTCGTTTTCATAGAACCGTTCATAATCCTGCGCCACGGCATACCGGATGACCTCCGCGTCCGGGTTGTTCGTCTGAATGATCGCAAGCCCCGGCTTGTCCGCGCGCCCCGCTCTGCCGATGACCTGTGTCAGCATGGAGAAGGTGTGTTCCGCCGCGCGGTAGTCGTCCGCAAACATGGACGCGTCTGCGTTGAGAACCCCGACCAGCGTGACGTCCGGGAAATCGTGTCCCTTGGTCACCATCTGGGTGCCGAGCAGGATATCTGCCTCGTGCCGGCGGAACGCGCCGAGCATCTCGTCATATGCGCCCTTTTCCGAGGTCGAGTCCGCGTCCATGCGGAGGATCCGCGCGTCGGGAAGCAGGTCGGAAAGGTCCTTTTCAATGCGCTGGGTACCGAACCCGAGCCGCGCCAGATGCTCCGAGGAGCAGGACGGACAGACCGACGGAACGGGAAGCCTTGCGCCGCAAAGGTGGCAGACCAGATGCCCGCGTTCAAAGGTCCCCTTGTCGGTATGATAGGTCAGGGCGACCGAACAGTTGGGGCAGAGAACCGGCTTGCCGCACGAACGGCAGGACAGGTAGCGGTTGAATCCGCGGCGGTTGAGAAACAGCAGCGATTGCTCGCCGTTCTTCTTCACCCGGAACATCTCGCGGAGCAGTTCGTTCCCGATCGGCGTGACCGATTGCCCGGATACCTCCCGCTTCATGTCCGCAATCCGCACCTCGGGGAGCGGAACGTCGTGATAACGCTTGGTCAGGCGGAGCAGGGTATAGGTACCGTCGAGCGCCTTTTTGTAGGTCTCCAGCGTCGGGGTGGCGGAAGCAAGCAGCAGCAGCGCGTTGTTTCTGGCACAGCGGAACCGTGCCACGTCGCGCGCGTGATACTTGGGATCGCGGTCGGATTTGTAGGTGTGCTCCTGCTCCTCGTCCATGATGATGAGGCGCAGGTTCCGGACGGGCGCGAACACTGCGGAGCGGGTGCCGATGACCAGCGTTGCCAAGCCCTCGCGGATGCGGCGGTAGGCGTCATAGCGTTCGCCCTGCGAAAGCCCCGAATGAATGACGGCGACCTTTTCTCCATACCGCGAGCAGAAGATGGACAGCGTCTGCGGGGTCAGGGAGATCTCGGGGAGGAGCAGGATCGCCCCGCCGCCCCCTCCGAGAATGTGATCGAGGATTCCGGTCATGACGCAGGTCTTTCCCGAGCCCGTCACGCCGTGGAGCAGTGCCGCGTGCGCTTTTTTGTCGTCCGCCATGCGGACAAGCTGCCCGAGCGCCGCCGCCTGCTCGTCGTTCAGCTGATACTCCTTCGGTTCCGATGCCGCCGGACGGACGGGGTCGCGGAATACGACCTCCTCTCTCACCGAGAGCAAGTCTTTTTCCGTCAACGCTTTCAACTGCGGGCGGGAATAGCGGCGGGGAGGAGTTGTTCCGTCTTCTCCGCCGGTGAAGAATTCCTCCGGCAGCTCCGTACCCTCGGGGAGGGACAGGAAGCATCGGAGAATTTCGCGGTGCGCAGAGGAACGGAGCCGGGTCGCGCCGGCGCCCTCTCCGTTTGAAAGGAGGACGGCGGTCTCCCGGTCAGTCGCGAGGCAGTAAAGCCTGCGGACGGTACCCAAATGCGTGGCGTCCGGTGTAGCGATACATGTAAAGTACCCGAGCCGGGTGAGCTTGCGGCAGAGGGCGGTAAGGGCAGCCGTTGGAATTGCACCGCCGGTTTCGGTACGGAGCCGTCGGACGGTGAGGTCGCCGCACTCCGTGGCGGTTCGGTAAATTGCCGCGAGGGTCTCGTCGGCACCGGAATAGGATCTCCCGGGAACGGGGGCAAAATGCTCTGTGACGGAGCCGAGTGCGAAGGTGGGGACTGCGGCGCGAACGGCGTCTCCGACGGTCGAAAGTGTGGTTTCGGCAAGCCGGAGGCAGAGGTCTGTCATTTCCTCGTCGAGTGCCATACTGCCCGCGAGCAGGTCGTCGATCGGTTTGATGTTCTTTGCGTCGGTGGAATCTTTGATTCCGGTGACCAGTCCGATCTTTGTTTTGTTGCCTGCGCCAAAGGGGACCGTGACAAAGGAACCGCGGCGGATGTCCTCCCGGAACAGGTCGGGGATGCGGTAATCGAACGCCCGGTCGATGGCATAGGGTTGATCGAGCAGGTAAACGGCGGCAAATGCGGGTTCGCCTTCGGTACGGGGCAGGGGGGATGGTTGCATGGACCGGACTCCTTTCTTTTTTGGTGCGCCTTCCGGCGGGGGGAGGGATTTAAGTTGAACACTCCGTGTTTTACGGATTTATTTATGTGCTCCGCAGGAGGGGTGAAGTTTTACTTGTGATTCTTTACAAGCAAAAATTGTTTGTTATGCTCCGCAGGGGCGGCTTTTCCCGACGAATGGAAGATTAAGTTGAATGTTCCGCGTTTTGCGGTTTATCTGCAATAATTTTTTAATATTTGCTACGGAGAGGCATTGAAGTTTTACTTCTGATTTTTCGCAATCAAAAATTGTTTGTTATGCGCTCCCCGCGCGGGGGATACCTTTCCCGACGAAGGGAAAGGTATCCGAAAGGTTCGCCCTTCGGGGAGGGGGAACCCCTCCCCAAGGGAATGCCCCACCCCTCCGCCCCTGCTTTTTGAGGCAGGGGCGGGGAATGTCGCTTCTTTCGCCGGACGCGGACGATTGCAGAAACGCCGGGGTGAGCGGAAGCGGGTAAGTTGAAACGGAATGTTTGTGAAGCGGGAAGCGATTGTTTTTTATTTCGAGTACCGCGCGCGGATTGCATCGTGGAAAATGATTGCGCGGCACCCGCGCGGAGCGGGAGACGAGGAGTTTCACGGCGGGGGTGCGGGGCTTGTACAGCCGGAATCGCTTATCCGCGGCACGCGGGGGCGGGAGAACGGGGTTCTCCCGGGATGCGCGAGGCGGAAGAATCATGTGTCCGGCACGCGGGGAATGGACAGAAGAAGTTTTTCGGGTATCTCTCGCGCGGGTCGGGAACGGAAGTTTCTGCAAGCGCGGCGCGCGATGGTTGTACAACGAGAATACAAAGAATCTCACCCGCGCGGAGCCGGGTTACGGACAGTTCCGGGAGCCGGGCGGAGCGGGCGCAACCAATGAAGGAAAGCAGAAAGCGTTCGTTCCCCCGCCCGCGGGGCGGGCAGGACGCGTTCCGCGGGAAGATTTTGAGGGAAGTTCGCATTCCCCCCCCGCAGGTTTTGCGTCAAGGGGACGGGTCGTGTCCCCCCGCCGCGGAACGCGTCGCCCGCCTTTGGGCGCCTCCGGCGCCCTCCCGCCGCGCTTCGCGCGGCTCCGCGGGCGGGGGCTTCCCCGGTTTTGCAGACTTCACCACGTGGGACCGCTCCGCCACGGCACAATGAACATCCTGCGGAATACTTTGAATTCCGGCGTCTTTCATATGAACCTGCCGAGTCAACCGCTTCGGATACAAAGATACCTCGTCAGCCACCCGGCATAGGGTTACCTTGTTAACCATCACAGCATAAGGATACCCTCCCCCTCCGGGGGAGGTGTCGGCGAAGCCGACGGAGGGGCATCCCTCCCCGGCGTACCGGGGAGGTGCCGCGCTTCGCGCGGCGGAGGGGTATCCGACCCGCGCGTGGGAAACACAAACACTTCAAACGAAACAATCCCCGCGCGCCTGACACAATGATACATCCGCCTTCCGGCTCGCGCGGGTGTTACGCTTTGAATCCCGCTTGTCTTGCCCCGCGCGCCACGCCTGCAGAAACTCCCGTTCCCGACCCGCGCGGGCGGAACCGTGCAATGCTCCGCGGTACAAACCGCGCGCGTGTGCGTTCCCGGGAGAACTTCGTTCTCCCGCCCCGCGAGCGCTAAAACAAGGAGATTCCGCGAAACTCCAACCGCGCCCCCGCCATAAAAGACGAACACTTTCAGCTATACAAACATTCCGTTTCAACTTCCCCATTTCTGCTTACTCCGGCGTTTTTGCAAAACTTCACTGTTCCGCGAAATGAGCGCAGTTTCCCGCCCCTGCCTCAAAAAGCAGGGGCGGAGGGGTGGGGCATTCCCTTGGGGAGGGTCCTCCCTCCCCGAAGGGCGAGCCTTTCGGATACCTTTCCCCTCGTCGGGAAAGGTATCCCCCGCGCGGGGAGCGCATAACAAACAATGATTGCTTGTAAAGAATCAGAAGCAAAACTTCACCCCCTGCGGAGCGAAAACAAATAAAAATTTATTGCAGATAAACCGCAGAATACGGAATGTTCAACTTAAATTCTCTCCTGCGAATCAAAAACAAAAAACTTGCAAAAAATCCGCAGACCGCGTAGCGTTCAATGAAAGTCCCCCCGTCCTCCTGACAAAAAACAAACGACGGACGGCTCGCGTCCGCCGTTCGATCAGCGGGAACCTGCGGGAACCCGCAGGGAATTACAGCTCAGCCTCTTCGGGAGCCTTTTCGATTTTGAAGTCTCCGCGGTAGATGTCCTCCACGGCAACCTTCACCGCCTTTTCGTCGCGCAGACGCGGATCGACCTGCGGAATTGCCACACGGTCAATGCTGTCCTTGCTGACGGCGGTCATCTTTTCGTACATCTCGCGCTCTCTGACATATTCGTCGGTCAGAATGCGCGCGCACTTTGCGGTCGCGACCGCAAGCTCGTAACGGTTGAACTCGCCCTTGGTGAGCTGGTCAATGGTAGGATAAAGCATCATAACAGTGAATCTCCTTTGCATGAGTCCCGTCGGGGACGGTAAATTTTCTCTTTGTAATATTTATCGTGATCGCGCGGCGCATCCGGACACAGAAGTATCTGCCGGGGAGCCCGGATGTCAGTCGCCGAAATACGTGCGCACCGCGTCGGGGTGCCGCCTGACCGCGCACTGTTCCGCGCGGACGATGGACAAAAGCGTATCGGCACATTCGTCGATCTTGCCGTCCTCGTTGCAGATGACATAATCGTATTCGGGCAGGCGGAGGACTTCCTTCTTTGCCTGTTCCAGCCGCGCGAGGATGACTTCCTCGGTTTCGGTCCCTCTGCCGCGTAGCCGCGCTTCCTGCTCTTTGAACGTCGGGGGGAGCAACATGACCAGCACCGCGTCTGGATAGATACGCTTGACGTTGGACGCGCCCTCCACCTCAATCTCAAGGATCAGGTTCTTGCCGGTTGCAAGCACTTCTTCCGCTTCCTTTTTCGGCGTGCCGTAATAGTTGCCGCAATAGCGGGTGTATTCCAGCATTTCGCCGTCCCGGATGCGGCGCTCGAACTCTTCCGTCGAAATGAAATGATAACTTACGCCGTCGATCTCTCCCGGGCGGGGCGCTCTCGTGGTTGCGGAGACCGAATAAACAAAGTTTCCGGTTTCGATCAGCTTTGCGTTGACGGTACCTTTTCCGCTTCCCGCTGGACCGGACACGACGAGCAGGAGTCCCTTGCCCGCGGGTCTGATAGTTTCGGCACTGTTTTTGGTCGGATCAGTCACGGCGTCATTCCTCCCCATCCTCTTCGTCGTCGCCGCCGTCCACTCTGCCGGCAATGGTTTCCGGCTGGATGGCGGACAGGATCACGTGTTCCGAATCGGTGATGATGACAGAACGTGTCCGTCTGCCGCAGGAAACGTCGATGGCGCGGCCGGCGTCCTTGGCGTCCTGCATGATGCGCTTGATCGGGGCGGAGTCGGGGTAGGCGATGGTCACGATACGGTCGGCTGCGACCATGTTCCCGAAACCGATGTTGATGAATTTCATATGAAAACTACCTTCCTTGAGGTGGAATAGCGTTTTTGGCGGAGCGTCAGCACCGGAGGGGAGACTTACTCGATGTTCTGCACCTGTTCGCGGATCTTTTCCAGCTCGTTCTTGACCTCGACGACCAGCCGTGCAATGGCGGCGTCGGAGCATTTGGAACCGGTCGTGTTGATTTCGCGGTTCATTTCCTGGAGCAGGAAATCGAACTTTCTGCCGACGGGTTCGTCCGACGCGGCGATCTCCTCAAACGCGTCAAGATGCGATGCAAGTCTCACCAGCTCCTCGTCCACCGCGATGCGGTCGGCAAAGAGCGCACACTCGGTCAGAATGCGGTTTTCGTCCGCCGTGACGTTGTGGTCGGCAAGCACGTTCCGGAGGCGTTCCTCCAGCTTTGCGCGGTAACCGGTCACGTCGGCGGCGGAAAGCCGTCCGATCTCTCCGGTCAGCTCGCGGATATGGGCAAATTTCAGGCGGATATCGGAAATGAGGTTGGCGCCCTCACGCTCCCTCCCGGCAAGGAACCGGTCGGTTGCGACCGAGAGGACCGAAAGGACCTCCTGCCAGTCGCGTTCCGCGTCCGTGTCGGGGGTACGGACGCAGAAAACGTCGCTGTTGCGGGCAACCGTCATAACCGAAATGTCATCGGCAAGACCGAATTTGTCGCGGAGCGCGCGGAGCGCGTCGATATATCCTTTCGCGTATCCCTCGTCCACCGAAACGGAAACGCGGTCGGACGAGACGGTTTCGATCGTGATACTGACATCGACCTTTCCGCGGGAAATTCCGCGGGAGGTGAGGTAAGGCTTGATCTTTTCTTCCAGGTAGCTGTATGCGCGGCTGATGCGGACGGAGCAGTCAAAAAAGCGGTTGTTGACGCTCTTGATCTCAGCGGTGATTTCTTTTCCGTCAACGGTCGCCTTAAAGCGCCCGAACGCGGTCATACTGCGGATCATCTGGCTTTCCTCCCGAAAAAATTACATATATAATAGGATACCATGATTTCAGGGGTTTGTCAAGGGGAGGCAGGGGGTAAATTGAGCGCAGGAGAGTTGAAGTTTTCCTTCTGATTTTTCGCAATCAATATTCGGTTGTTATGCACTCCCCGCGCAAGGCGGGAACGGACGTTTTCTGGAGCCGGAAACGGGCGGTTTTCTCCTTTACAACCCTGCGGGTTTGTGTTATACTGAAAGCAATTCAGGGAGGTGGCGAGCATGGAAAACGAACAAAAGAATACTGCGTCCGCGGCGGGAAATGTCCGGGGGCAATCCGGCGCGGCGGGTTCCTCTCTTCCTTTGCGGTCCGCCGAAGAAAATTCCGGTTTCCCGCAGAACACGGAAACGGAGGGAGCCGCGGTTCCGGAACGTATCCGGGAGTATCCCGCCGCCGTCCGCATCGTCATCGGGAAGCTGACGGAAGCAGGGTATGCCGCCTATATGGTCGGCGGTTGCGTGCGCGACGCGCTCCTTTCCCGCGAGCCGCACGACTGGGATGTGACCACCTCGGCAACGCCGGACGAAATGCTCCGCGTTTTTGAGGCGTTCCGCACGGTTCCGACCGGTATCCGTCACGGCACTGTTTCGGTATTGATCGACGGAATGCCGGTCGAGGTTACGACCTTCCGCAGTGACGGGACCTATTCCGACGGCAGGCACCCAGACCATGTCACTTTCGGGGCGAGCCTTGCGGAAGATCTTGCCCGCCGGGACTTTACCGTCAACGCCATGGCATATAACGAAAAAGACGGGTTTGTAGATCTTTTCGGCGGCAGAGAGGATCTTGCGGCACGGCGCATTCGCGCGGTCGGCGACCCGGTCACACGCTTTTCCGAGGACGCGCTCCGGTTGCTTCGCGCCGTCCGTTTTTCGGCACAGCTCGGATTTTCCATAGAAGAAAAAACGCTCGCGGCGATCCGGGAATGCCGTGCGGGGCTTGCCCGTGTTTCGGCGGAACGGATCCGTGACGAACTGATGAAAACCCTTGTTTCTCCCCATGCGGGAGAGGGGGTCGCCCTGCTTGTTTCGACAGGGCTTCTTCCCTACGTTCTCCCCGGTATGGAAGACCTTCCGGACGGTGTTTCGCTTCATGCGCTGGACGCGCTTCCTGTCGAGCCGGAGCTTCGGCTTGCCTATCTGCTCCGTCCGCTGGACGGGAACCGTGCGGAGGAGATCCTGCGCTTTCTCAAACCGTCCGGCGCGTTTGCGGGGGCGGTACGACTGCTCCGCACGGCGTCGCTTCCCGAACGGATCGACCGTCCGTCGGCGCGGCGGTTTTACGTAAAGTACGGCGATCTTTCCGAATTTGCGCTTGTCATGATCGGCATGACGGCGACCGTCGGGTGGACAACGGAGGCGGCAGACACGCTGTTCGGTTACATCAACGATGCGGTTGCGGAGGGGGATTGTCTCTCCGCGTCCGACCTTGCCCTCTCCGGTTCGGATCTGATCGCGGCGGGATTTACGCCTTCGCCTGCGCTCGGTAGGATCTTATCTGATCTGTTCTCCTCTGTCTTGGACAATCCCGCGCTCAACGACAAGGAAACGTTGCTTGCGCTGGCAAGGAAGTATCGGGGAAGGGACAATTCCGGCGCCTGAGCGGAGCGGGTTCTCCCAATGAAGGGAAGCGAAAATGGGTTTGTTCCCCCGCCCGCGGGGCGGGCATGCGGCGCGCGGAGCGGGAAAATGTGGTGGGGAGTGTTTGCGTGTCCCAATGAGGTTTACTTTGATGGGGTTCGTTGCTCTCACCCCTCCGCTCCGCGTGCCTTGCCCGCCTTTCGGAGCGCCGCCGGAGGCGGCGCTCCTCCCGCCACGCTTCGCGTGGCGCCGCGGGCGGGGGCGTCACCCATTTTGCAGACTTCCCGGGGTACACCCGCTCCGCCAGGCATCGGAACATCCTGCGCGGAACATTGAATTCCTTTAACCTTCACGTCAACTTTCCGGGTTACCCACCCGACATAAAGATACCCCCTCCCCCGCCGGGGGAGGTGTCGGCGGAGCCGACGGAGGGGGTTCCCGACCCGCGTGGGTGCTAACCAATCGTTTTTATGATACAATTCCCGCGCGTCTGCTTCACGGGAGAACCCCGTTCTCCCGCCCCCGCGAGCGATGAAGCGGCAAATCCCCGCGAAACTCCACACGCGCCCCCGCCATAAAAGACAATCGTCTTCGGTTACACAAACCGTCCGTTTCAACGTCCCCATTTCCGCTTGTAAACGCGTTTCTGCTTCCGTTCCCATTCCGCGAGACGATCGCAGTTTCCCGCCCCGACATTTACACCCCAGTCGGGGCGGGCAGAGGGGTACCCCGGAGGGGGCTGCAAGTTTGCGACAGCAAATCCTGCGCGGAGCTTGCGAGGCTGAGCCCTCCTCCGGGCGAACCTTTTCTGTTTTCGTTCACGAAAACTGTTTCCACTTCGCTGGGAAAGTGGTTGCCCTCCCATGCGTCTTCTCCTCGCTGAGGACGAGCGCGAACTGTCCCGCGCGCTTGTCACCATTCTCGAACACAGCATCTATACGGTCGATGCCGTGTATAACGGCGCGGACGCGCTCGATTACCTGCGCTCCGGGCTTTACGACGGCGCAATCCGGCAGATGGTCGGATTGCTGCTGGACAATGCCGTCAAGTACGCGGACAGCGACGGGAACATCACACTTATGCTTACGCGGGTCGGTAAACGGGTGGAACTGACCGTCACCAATCCGTGCCGGTCGGTCGCCGAGGGGGTACACGACGAATTCTTTGAGCGATTCTACCGCGCCGACGCGTCGCGCAATTCGGAGACGGGCGGAAGTGGGATCGGACTTTCGGTCGTCCGTGCGGTCGTCGTGGCGCACGGCGGCAAGGCGGACTTCCGCAGTCCGGACGGAAAATCGGTGTCCGTGCGCGTGATCCTGCCGCTCCGGGGAAAATGAGAACGAAACAAGCCGTTCCCACTTGACAAACCTCTTCCGGGCCATTATAATAGTAACATCCGGCAAAAGGCGGCATCCGTTTGCCAGAGTGCCGGAAATCAATCTGAAGAGTAAAAACACGAGCGTTGGCGACCCTTGGGATCGCCGAAAGTGCCGGATGAACGGGGAGTTGTCATCCGGACGAAATCCGGTTCGCCTGCCGGCGGATCAGTGCGGTTCGCGTTTTGCATCCCGCTTCCACGGATCCGGAAAACAGACAGCCGGGCTCCCGGACGCACCTTTTACGAATGCGTTCCGCCCGCGCAACACGCAAAAAACGCTGTCGCCGTTCGTTCCCGGAGGAAACCTTCCTCCTGAGCACGACCGGTTCCGGCAGTCTTTTGCCTGCCTCTTTTCTTTACCATGGGTGAGGGAAGGAGGTTTTTTATGTATTCCGATTCTGAGAGAAACGCCGGTACGCCGGCAAAAACGGGCGCGCTCCGCGCGCAGTCGGGGATCCTGTCGCCCGCCTACTGGCGCGAGGCGGCAAAACAGCTGACCGTCCCGCGGATGCTGGTCTTTGCGGCGCTCATCACGGCACTCCGCGTCGCCGTCAAAATGTTCAAAGTCCCGATCGCCACGGGGGTCTCCCTGTCCTTTGACTGCTATGTCAACTCGCTCGGCTCCATGGTTTACGGTCCCGTCGTCGCCCTGCTCGTCGGTGCGGTCAGCGACACGGTCGGGTATCTGCTCTTTCCGTCCGGCGCGTATTTTCTCCCGTTCATTCTGGTCGAGATGACCAGCTCGTTCCTCTTTGCGCTCTTTCTCTGGCGGCGTGAAATTACCGCTCCCCGCGTCCTCGCAGCAAAGTTTTCGGTCAATCTGGTCTGCAATATTTTCATGACCTCACTGTTTATGAAGTGGTCGTATTACGTATTCTCCGGCGCCGGGGCGGCACAGGCGTACAGCATCTTCAATTTGGTGCGCGTCGCCAAAAGTCTTGTGCTGTTTCCCCTCGAGGCGGTCCTCATCGTCACGGTGCTTTCCGCGTTTCTGCCCGCGCTCCGACGGCTGCGTATCGTTCCGGCAGATCAGAGAAACATAAAGCCGGAGCCAAAGCATATCGTGTTCTTCTCGCTTCTGACGCTTTTCTCGGTCGCGCTCATTGTGTTTTACGTCGTTTACCTGCGCGGGTTTCTTGCTTCGCACAACGTGAAGCTGTTCTGAGTGCCGGAAAACGACAAAAACGTGCGAACTGTCAGACTGCAGAACAATTTTCCGCCCACCCCTTGCAATATCCGCCGCAAGGTGCTATAATCGGTCAAGGTGAGTTCGTAACCATCCTCACCGGGAGGCGAAAACGCCGTCCCAAAAACAAAACTAAGGGACGCCCTGTCCGTCGCGGCAGGACGGGCGCGGGAAACCGCGTCGGAAAAAGAATATGTTATCACGTACCCACAACCGCATTCTCTTTCTCTGTCAGGCTGCCATGACTGCGGCACTGTATGTCGCTCTGACCTATCTTGCCAACGCGCTCGGACTTGCGTCGGGAGCGATTCAGTTCCGGCTGTCCGAGGCGCTTGCCATCCTGCCGTTCTTCACCCCTGCGGCAATTCCCGGGCTGTACATCGGCTGCCTGCTTGCCAACATCCTGACCGCCTGCGCTCCGCTGGACATTGCGCTGGGACCCGTGGCGACGCTGCTCGGCGCCCTCGGCGCGTATTTCCTGTCAAAGATTCCGGTGAAATGGAACAAATGGCTCGCGCCCGTTCCCAATATTCTTTTCAACATTGTGATCGTGACGATCGTCGTGTTCTTCTGCTACACGGATCCCGCGGAAATGGTTCCTGCGACGATTCCCGTGATTGCGGGCGGCGTAGCGCTCGGCGAGGTCGTGACCGGCTACGGACTCGGCATCCTGCTTCTGCTTGCCCTGAATCCGGTCAGCAAAAAAATATTTCCGAGGAAAAACTGAAGAAAGCGTTCCGGGCGAAAGATCCCGGGTAATCACAGAAAGCTCCCGGGAGGGGGCTTTCTTGTTTTGCGAGTCCCGTCCGCTCGAATTTTGAAGAAATTTGGCTAAAAAATAAAAATAATTTTGAATAACCTGTTGACAAAGGACGAATTAAATGTTAAAATACAGCAGAAGGCAGGGGATGATGGGTCTCATCGAATGCTTTCATATGGTTTTCCCTCAAAATAACCCTCTGCGGGCGGACGCTGTTCGGTAAGCGTCCGCCCGCACCGTTTTCTTGACAGATCCCTCCCGGTATGCTACAATATAGAATCAACCGACCGGCACCGGGGATCCGGGCAACCGAAAGGAGACTTCTATGCTACACTTCACAAAAATGCAGGGCATCGGAAACGATTATATTTACTTTGACTGCTTCCGCGGGACCGTCAGTGACCCTTCCGCGCTTGCCGTGAAACTGTCCGACCGCCACTTCGGCGTCGGCGGGGACGGCATCGTGCTCATCTGCCCGTCCGGGGTCGCGGACGCCGGAATGCGGATGTTCAACGCCGACGGCAGCGAGGGAAAAATGTGCGGAAACGCCATCCGCTGTGTCGGAAAATATCTGTACGAGCGTCTCGGTATCCGGAAACGGGTCCTGACGGTCGAAACGCTGTCCGGCATCAGAACACTGTATCTGCATTTCGCGGACGACATGGCGGGCGAAGGTGAAATCCCTGCCGCCGGTGCCGCAGAATCTTCCGCCCCCGCAGGGCAATCGTCGGACACACCCGAAAATCCCGACGCTCCCGCGACGACCGGAACGCACAAGACGGTGGATTCGGTTACCGTGGATATGGGAAAAGCCATCCTGGCCCCCGCGAAAATCCCCTGCCTTGCGGACGGCGACCTCGCCATCGGGAAAGCCGCTCACGTGGCAGGAGGGGAATACCGTATCAACGTAGTTTCCATGGGGAATCCCCACTGCGTGCTGTTCACTCACGAAAATTTCCCGGACGATTTCCGGCTTGACCGGTTTGACATCGCCGCCCTCGGCACCCTGTTTGAAAACGATCCCTTCTTTCCCGAACGGGTCAACACCGAATTTGCCGCACTCGGCGACGACGGAATCCATATGCGGGTCTGGGAGCGCGGAAGCGGTGAGACGCTTGCCTGCGGCACCGGCGCGTGCGCGACGGCGGTAGCGGCAGTGGAAAACGGCTTTTATCGCATGGGCGAGGAGATTCCGGTCCATCTTCGCGGCGGTACTCTGACGATCGTTTATACGGCGGACCGGGTACTCATGACGGGATCCGCGGCGTTCGTATTTGACGGCGAACTGCTCTGAAACGGATCGGAATCCATTGCAGATATTCCCCGAAAAGGAGATCTGCTTTTCCGCAGAGATTCGGTTACCATTGGGTGGCTGCAAAGTATTATGACATTCCCGGAAAAGGAGAATCGCTTTCCCGCAAGGACTGTAAAAAATCCGCTCTCCCCGGCGGGAGTTGCCCGGTATCATGTGCTCTGTCGCGCATGAAGACGGCTTAAAAACCGGGCCTTATGCAGAATTCTGCCCGGTGTAGCCGCGACCGGCAACGACGGGGGTGTTCGGCGGGATTGCCCAACGGTAAAAATTTTCGGAGCCGCCGTCGGGCAGTTTCCCGATTCCGGAAAATTCCCGGTCTGAAGCGGGGGACGGGAAACAAAAGATTTCCCGGCGGCATACGACGGCGTTCATTCGCCGGGACAAATGCAGAAAGGGTACCGAAAACTCGAAACGAGTTTTCGGTACCCTTTTTTCGTATTCCTGTTCAGTGTCTGCCTTGCGGTACATTCCGGAATTCTTCCGTGCAGCCTGCTCTGCGGCATTGCCGCAAATCAGGTTGAGCCGTCCGCAGATTCGTCCGCGCGTCGTTCGCGGCTGCGCCAATGTCTTTATCAGCGTTTTCGTCCGCAGCTGTGCCAACGTCTTCGCCCGATGATTCATCGGCAGTTAAGTTGCTCCAACGGTTTCGTCCGCGGATTCATCCGCAACTGTACCGCTGTCCGCGACGACAACTTCGTCGCGCAGAGAAGTGACATGACACGCAAACGCCTGATCCGTAAGAATCACGGCATGCAATACGCCGCGGCATACCGGTTTTTCCGATCCGACGGACGCGGTCACCCTCCCGGGTACCGTCTCCGCCGTCAGAACTGCTTCATCAGTTTTTCAATCGCCTTGCCGTCGCCGAGAACCGTCATGGATTCACCCTTTTCAAACGCACGGTTCGGCATGGGGGAAACGTCCATCACGCCGTTCTTGTCCCGGATGGCGACAATGGTTACCCCGAACCGGCGGCGGATGTCCAGCTTGATGAGGTCCTTGCCGATCCAGTCTTCGGGAACCCGCGTTTCGACGATCTGGAACCCGCTCAGCTCCATGTATTCCGACACGTTGTCCCGCGCCAGCTTATATGCGACGCGCTCGCCCATATCCTTTTCCGAGAAGATGACCATATCCGCACCGATGCGTTCCAGCACGTGCCGGTGCCCCTCGTTCTGCGCGCGGGAAACCACCTTCTTGATGCCCATATCCTTGAGCATGATGGTAAGCAGCACGTTGTCGTTGACGTTTTCCGCAAGGGCAACCACGACACATTCGTAGTCCTGCACGCCCGCCGAACGGAGCACCTGCTGATTGGTCGCGTCGCCGATGACGGCATTGGTCACGACATCCGCAATCGCGGTGATTTTATCCGGGTCCTTGTCAATGACAAGCACCTGCTTGTCGTCTGCCGCAAGCGTTTCCGCCACCGCGGTACCGAACGCACCAAGCCCGATCACACAAAAACTTTTCATTTCTCTATTTCCTTTCCCTGCCCGCAGGCAGGCTGACAGATCATCGAATCAGAAATCACAAAGAGGTCAGCCGATCAGAAGATTTGCGTCGGGATAACTGATTCCCGAGTCCTTTTTCTGGAGGTTCGCGGAGATCGCGCAGGTGACGGACAGAATCCCGACACGCCCGAAATACATGAGCGCGGCGAGCACCAGTTTGGAGGCGACCGAAAGCCCCGGTGTGATTCCCGTCGTCACGCCGACGGTGCTGACCGCCGAGACGACTTCATACAGAATATTCACGATTCCCGTACCGGCAGGCTCCGCCGCGTTGAGCACGAGCGCACCGATGAGGATGAGGAAAAGCTGGAAGGTGATGACCGCCGATGCGCGGATGCAGGTTTCCTCCGGGATGCGTCTGCCGAACAGTACCGTCCGTTTGCGCCCCACGGCGACCGAAACGACCGACCAGAGGAGCACGCCGACCGTGACCACCTTGACGCCGCCGGCAGTCGAGCCGGACGCGCCGCCGATAAACATATACAGCATGGAGAGCATTTTCGCGCCGTCGGTCATAGCTCCGTTGTCAAAGGACGCAAAGCCTGCCGTGCGGAGCGTAATCGAATGGAAGAAGCAGACCAGAATCTTTTCCCCGACGGGGAGGTTCCCGATGGTGGCGGGGTTGTTCCATTCCACAAGGGCGAACAGTGCGGCACCGCTCAGAATCAGTGCCGCGGTCATGAGAAGCACCAGCCTCGAATAGACCGAAAAGCGGTTCTTGCGCTTGATGACGTTGACGGCGTCGCTCCAAACGAGGAAGCCGATGCCGCCGACCACGATCAGCGCCATGATAGTCACATTGACGACCACGTTGGTCTGGTACGGAATGAGCGAGGAATCTCCGAGGATATCAAAGCCTGCGTTACAGAACGCGCTGACCGAATGGAACACGCTGTACCAGATACCGCGTCCCCAGCCAAACGCCGGGATGAACTGAGTGGAGAGCGCGACGGCTCCCGTCCCCTCGATAATGAGGGTACCGAACAGGATGCGGCGCACCAGCACGATGATGCGGTCGTAGGAATTGAGGTTGAAGGACATGGCGATAATCATCCGTTCCTTGGGGGTGACCGCTCTGCCGAAGAGAAGTGAGAACAGGACCGCCATGGTCATGAAGCCGAGACCGCCGATCTGAATGAGAAAGAGAATGACGACCTGCCCGAACACACTCCAGTGCGTCGCGGTCACTTGGGTGACAAGACCCGTCACGCAGGTCGCGCTGACCGAGGTGAACAGTGCGTCAACCGGATTCGTGAAGGTTCCGTCCGCCGAGGAGAACGGCATGGACAGGAGGAGCGTACCGACCGCGATGACGATGAGAAAGCCGAGTGCGATCACGTACCCGGTACCATGTTTTTTTCTGCGGTGTTCCTTCATACCTGCCTTCTTTCCGCCGTATGCCGCCGGGCGATCACCGCCGGGCGACGCGGACTTTCCGGATATACGACCGTTTCCGGGTCGTTCGGACGCGTGAAAATACAAAAATCAAACACTTTTGTATTATATCACGGCGGCGGGGGTTTGTCAAGATGAGGGACGGAGAGGGGGTGAACGCTCCGCGTTCCACTGAAATCCTCCCCCACTCCCCCGAAAACGCAAAAAGGAAACGGCAGAGGTTTCCCTCTGCCGCGTCTTTTTTTCAGTTACTGTCTGTACGTCAGTTGCCCATAGGTCGGAACCGGCCAGTAGTCGACGCCGACCAATTCCTCCATCGCGTCCACGCTTGCGCGGAGAGATGTCATGGCGGGAATCACTTCATAGCAGAACGCATGAGCCTGCTTCGTCATGTCCGCAATCGTAAGCGCCTTGTCTGCCGCCGCCCTGACTGCCGCCGCACCCTTAACGGTGTCCGCGACCAGAGAGGAGAGCTTGCCGATCAGATCCTTTTCGGTCGAAATGCAGGCGTCGTCGCCAATGACTTCCTTCTTGCGCTTTGCCGTCAGGGCAAGGTCGGAGATGTACTTTTCCACCGCGGGCAGGTAGGTCTTGTTCGCCATGTCGATCATGGTGCGCGCCTCGATGTTGATCGTTTTGGCGTAGTTTTCAAACAGGATCTCCTCGCGCGCTTCGATCTCGGACGCGGAGAACACACCGAATTCGGTAAAGAGCGCGACATTCTTGGGCGCGGACAGAACGCCGAATGCGTCAACCGATGTCTTCAGATTGAGCAGCCCTCTCTTTTCCGCCTCTGCGGGCCATTCCGCGGAGTAACCGTCGCCGTTGAAGATGACGCGGTGATGCTCGGTAAAGGTCTTTTTGATGATGGATGCAATGGTCGCCGTCTTGTCAGCCGATGCCTCGATCTCGTCCGCAAATTCGCGGAATTCCTTTGCCACGGCAGTGTTCAGGATGACGTTCGGCATGGCGATGTTCTGGCTCGAACCCAGCATACGGAACTCAAACTTGTTGCCCGTGAAAGCAAACGGAGAGGTCCGGTTGCGGTCGGTCGTGTCCTTTTCAAACACGGGGATCGAGGAAATGCCGAGGTTCATCTTGCCGCCCGCCTTCTTGACATAGGCGTGGTCGTTGACGATGGAATCAATGATCTCCTCCAGCTCCTCGCCGACGAACATGGAGACAATCGCGGGAGGCGCTTCGTTCGCGCCGAGACGGTGGTCGTTTCCGGCGGACGCGACCGACAGCCGCATCAGATCCTGGTATTCGTCAACCGCCTTGACAATTGCCGCGAGGACAAGCAGGAACTGGGTGTTCTCAACGGGATTCTTGCCGGGAGAAAGCAGATTCTTGCCGGTGTTTGCCGCAAGCGACCAGTTGTTGTGCTTGCCCGAGCCGTTGACGCCCGCATACGGCTTTTCGTGGAGCAGGCACTCCATGCCGTGACGCACCGCGACCTCGCGCATGACCTGCATGATGAGCAGGTTCTGGTCAACTGCCATGTTGGTGGTCGCGTAAATGGGCGCCAGCTCGTGCTGGGAGGGAGCGACCTCGTTGTGTTTGGTCTTGGCGTTGATGCCGAGCTTCCACAGCTCTTCGTCCAGTTCGTGCATGAACGCGGACACCTTCGGCTTGATGGGACCGAAATAGTGGTCCTCCAGCTCCTGTCCCTTGGGAGCGGGAGCGCCGAACAGGGTTCTGCCAGTGAAGAGCAGATCCTCGCGGCGGTCGTAGTATTCTTTGTTAACAAGGAAATATTCCTGCTCCGCGCCGACCGTGGAGGTCACGCGGGTCGCCGTCGTATCGCCGAAGATGGCAAGGATACGGAGCGCTTCCGCCGATACGGCGTCCATGGAACGGAGAAGGGAGGTCTTGTAGTCAAGCGACTCTCCGGTGTAGGAGCAGAACGCGGTCGGAATGTAGAGCGTGCCGTCCTTGACGAACGCGTAGGAGGACGGGTCCCACGCCGTGTAGCCTCTTGCGGCGCAGGTGGCACGAAGACCGCCCGAGGGGAAGGAAGATGCGTCAGGCTCGCCCTGCACGAGCGATTTGCCGGACAGCTCCATGACGACCTTGTCGCCTGCGATCGGCTCAATGAAGGCATCGTGCTTCTCGGCAGTGACGGGGGTCAGGGGCTGGAACCAGTGGGTATAATGGGTGGCACCCTTCTCAATCGCCCAGTCCTTCATGGCGCAGGCGACCGTGTCCGCGATGGAAACGTCGATCGTCTTGCCGTTGGCGATGGTCTGTCGGAGAGATTTGTAAACCTCTTTGGGAAGGCGCGCGCGCATGACGGCGTCGTTGAACACCATGGAACCGTAGATTTCCGGTACGTTGACAGACATAACTCAATCTCCCTTTCAAATCGTTAGACTTAAATGAAATAAGGGCACTATGAACCTGCCGACTGCGGGACAGTTCACAGCGCCTTTGCTGTACGGGTCAATGATAGCACAGGCGCACAAACTTGTCAACACTTTTTTGTGAAAATTTCCGAAATCCGGACATTCGGACAAAAGAAATGAAGCCCAAGCGGGTGTTTTGCGGCAAAAAAACCAACAAAACCGGTGAAAAAACGGCTTGATCCCCGACATGGAAGGATCAAATAAATGTTTTACCCTTTTCAGCATATGTTGACAAATGTTTCCTGTTATGATAAAATACATACAGAAGAACTTCCGGAGATATTCCGGCGCGGGAGGGGGCGCCGCCCTTCCGTTTGCGCGGGCGTATCGTGCCGGTTTGGCGGATTACCCGTTCTTTGCGATCGGCAAAGAGCGGGAGAACAGGCGCTCCGGATACTGCGGAGAACAAAAACGGATCCTGTACCGCTGCCGGCTCCGGCATCGGTAAAATTTATACGGAGGGAAACTCTATGAAACAGATGGTTGCGCTTTTTCTGTGCCTTGCGATGCTTTTGCTCCTGCCCGCCTGTCATGCTCCGGATTCGGAAACGCCGGGTACCACCCCGCCGCGCGAATCCGTGACCGCAACGACCGGTGAGAACGCGTCGGAATCCGGAATCGCGTCCGTCACGGAGTCCGCTGCCGGAACCGAACCCGGAACCGAAGCCGGGTCTGTGACGGAATCCGCGACCGAATCCGTGACGGAAACTGTCACGGAAACCGAATCCGCAACCGAGTCCGCCACGGAAACCGGATCCGGTCCCGTGTATTCCGAGGGGTTGGAATTCGAGTGGGTGGAAGAGATCGGCGCGTATGCCGTCTTTGATTCCGGTACCTGCCGGGACGAGGAGATCCGGATCCCTCCGACCTATCAGGGGGGACCGGTCGAGCAGATTCTGGACTATGCGTTTTACGGGTCGGACGCAAAGCGGATCATTCTGCCGGATACCGTTTCCGCCATCGGGGTAGAGGCGTTCATGAACTGCCGGCAGCTTGAGGAAATCTGCCTGCCGTCGGCGCTGGTGCAGATCGGCGAACGGGCGTTTTCCGGCTGCACGTCGCTTTGCCGTGTTGTGTTTGAGGACGGAAAACTGGAGGCAATTTCCGAGCGGGCGTTTGAGGGCTGTACCGCACTTTCCGAAGTGGTCTTCCCGGAAAGACTGACCCTGATCGGCAAGTGGGCGTTTGTGGGTTGTGTGGCGCTTACCGACCTCAGGTTCCCGGACTCGCTTCTGACGATCGACGAGGGCGCATTCAGTGACTGTACCGGTCTTGTTACCCTGGAGCTGCCGCAGGCGCTTCAGGTGCTGGGGAGCGATTCGTTTATGCGCTGCACCTCGCTGGAACGGGTCATGCTTCCGAAGAGCGTCCGGAATATGGGCTGGTCGATCTTCGGCTCCTGCCGGAATCTGCAGACGATCAGATACGCGGGAACCGTGTCTGAGTGGCGCTCGATTTTCAAATGCGGCAAATGGCACGAGGGCGCGGGGCGCGTGGAGATCGCCTGCTCCGACGGGACGATATACGATGAATATCATCCGTAAGGAGTGCGCGTCTGGGTGCCCGCCGCCACGCTTGCGCGGGCGGATCCCCCCTCCGCTCCGCTTGTCCCGTGTCCCCCGGAACATCCGCCAAATATTAAGAAAACCCGCAGACCGGGAACCGGTCTGCGGGTGATTTTTCCGTATGTTTTTTCGGGTCGGATCCGCAATCAGACCACGCCGTATGCCAGCATGGAATTCGCAACCTTGAGGAAGCCCGCAATGTTCGCGCCTGCCATGTAGTTGCCCGCCATGCCGTACTCCTTCGCCGCGTCCGCACAGCTGTGGTAAATGTTCACCATGATGTCATGCAGTTTTGCGTCCACTTCTTCAAATGTCCAACTGTAACGCATGGAGTTCTGGGACATTTCCAGCGCAGAGGTCGCAACGCCGCCTGCGTTCGCCGCTTTTGCGGGACCGTACAGCACACCGGACTTCAGGTACACTTCGATTGCCTCGGGGGTGGAGGGCATATTTGCGCCTTCCGCCACACATTTACAGCCGTTCTTTACCAGAATCTCGGCGGATTCCTTGTCGATCTCGTTCTGGGTCGCGCAGGGGAGCGCGATGTCGCACTTGACCGTCCAGATGCCGCGGCAGCCTTCGTGGTATTCCGCCTCGGGATGCACCGTCAGGTACTCCTTGATTCTCGCACGGCGTACTTCCTTGATGTCCTTGATCGCCGCAAGGTCAATGCCGTTCTTGTCGTAAATATACCCGTTGGAATCGTACATAGCTACGACCTTCGCACCAAGCTCAGTCGCCTTTTCGCATGCGTAGATTGCCACGTTGCCGGAACCCGAGATGACGACCGTCTTGCCCTTCATGCTGTCGCCGTTGTCCTTGAGCATTTCCTCGGTGAAATAGCAGAGTCCGTAGCCGGTCGCTTCGCGTCTTGCAAGAGAGCCGCCGTAGGTCAGTCCCTTGCCCGTGAGAACGCCCGTGAATTCGTTGCGGAGGCGCTTGTACTGCCCGAACAGATAGCCGATCTCGCGTCCGCCCACGCCGATGTCGCCTGCGGGAACGTCGGTGTCCGCACCGATGTGCTTGGACAATTCGGTCATGAAGCTCTGGCAGAAGCGCATGACCTCTCCGTCGGATTTGCCCTTGGGGTCAAAGTCGGAACCGCCCTTGCCGCCGCCGATCGGAAGGCCCGTCAGCGAGTTCTTGAAGATCTGCTCGAAGCCGAGGAACTTGATGATGCCCTCATAGACCGAGGGATGGAACCGAAGCCCGCCCTTGTAGGGACCGATCGCACTGTTGAACTGGATGCGGAAGCCGCGGTTGACCTGCACCTGCCCCTTGTCATCTACCCACGGAACGCGGAATTTGATGATGCGCTCCGGCTCGACAAGCTCGGCAAGCACGCCGGAGGTGACGTATTCGGGATGCTTTTCGACGACCGGTTCGAGAGATTCCAGCACCTCGCGGACCGCCTGGTGAAATTCCGGCTCGTTCGCGTTGCGCCGGACAACCTCTTCGTAAAGGTTCTTGAGATATGCGTTCTGAATTGCCATAGTGGTTCCCCTTATCAAATAGAATGTAACCGAACGGCGGCTTCGCAGAAAACGCCGTTGTCCCCGCTTCGGTTCCGGAATGGAAAAAGTATAGCACAATTTGTGAAAAGTGTCAACGGTTTTGACAAAGGATGACCGGAAATATGCAAATTTCGTAGAATTACACGAAAAACAGGAATTACGCTTGACAAATTTGCATGATTCGCGTATAATACTTGCACAAGCAAGACACAAGCGGACAATGACGTCCGGCAGAAGAACGGGAGATTCCCGCTCTTTTGCCGGGCGGTTTTTGTTTTATGCGGATCCCCTTCGGTCCGCTCCGCGTCGGGGTGCCCGCCGCCACGCTTCGCGGGCGGATCCCCCTCCGCTTCGCTCTCTCCCCCCGTCCCCCGTTATTCGACTTTCAATCAGAGAAAAGGAGATCCCATGAATCCATTCGACAAGACAGTTCCGTCCGGTCAGCCGGAACAGACCGGGCTGTTCCCGGGTTCTTCCCCGAAAAGAGAAGGCCCTGACAGCGGGCATATCCCCGCCGGCTGTGCCGTTTCGGGTATCTTCTCCCGCGACGGAAAACGCAGGAGCGGCGACGACATCATCCGCTCCATCGCCCTCATGCATGAACGCTCCAACGGTCTCGGCGGCGGCTTCGCCGCCTACGGGATCTACCCCGAATACAAGGATTACTACGCACTCCACGTCTTCTACGACGATATGGACGCAAGAGCCGAATGCGAAAAATTCATCTTCGGGCACTTTGCCGTCATCCACAGCGAGGGGATCCCTACAAGAAAGGTCGCTGCCATCCGCGAAAAACCGCTCATCTGGCGGTATTTTGTGCTGCCGTCCCATGAAAAACTGTATACGAGCGGGCTCGGCGAGGACGAATTCACCGCAAAGTGCGTCTTCCGTGTCAACACGACCTGCCGCGGCGCGTTCATCTTTTCCAGCGGCAAGAATATGGGCTGCTTCAAAGCCGTCGGTTACCCCGAGGACGTCGGCGAATTCTACCGCCTGGAGGAGTACCGCGCGTACCTCTGGACGGCGCACGGCAGATACCCGACCAATACGCCCGGCTGGTGGGGCGGCGCACACCCGTTCTCGCTCCTTGACCTGTCCGTCGTCCATAACGGCGAAATCTCGTCCTACGACGCCAACCGCCGCACTGCGGAAATGTTCGGGTACAAATGCACCCTGCTCACCGATACCGAGGTCATCACCTACCTGCTCGATTACCTGACGCGCAGACAGGGTCTGTCCTTTTCCGAGGCGGCAGAGGTCATCGCCGCGCCGTTCTGGTCGGAGATCGACCGCTTGGACGAGGAAAAGCGCGGGCGGCTGACTTACTTCCGTACTGCGTTCCCGAGTATGCTCGTGACGGGTCCCTTTTCGATTCTGGTCGGTTTCTCGGGCGGGATCATGGCACTCAATGACCGCCTTAAACTGCGCTCCATGGTCGTCGGCGAAAAGGGAAACGACGTGTATTTCGCAAGCGAGGAATCGGCAATCCGCCTGATCGAACCGGAACTTGACCGCGTGTTTTCCCCGCGCGGGGGCGAGGCGGTCATCTACACGCTCGACCGCCTGCCGGGGGAGGGAGCATCCGACCGGACCGCGCCGGACGGCAGAAGAGCGACCGTCGACAAAAGAGACCGCACCGCGCCCGGCGCCGGAGCGCGGCGGGAAGGGGGAGAGTACCATGCATGAGTTTTATCCGGAATTTGAAGTGATCCGCGACCCTCTGCGCTGTACCTCGTGTCGGCTGTGCGAAAAACAGTGCGCGAACGGGGTGCATTCCTTTGACGCGGCAAACGGGAGAATGCTTGCCGATGACGAAAAATGCGTGGACTGCCAGAGGTGCGTCGTGTACTGCCCGACCCGAGCGCTCCGCGTCAGACGCTCGGGAAACACCTTCCGCGAAAACGGGAACTGGTCGCAGTCCGCCGTGACCGAGATCTACCGACAGGCGGCAACGGGCGGCATCCTGCTGTCCTCCATGGGTAACCCGACGCCTCTCCCCGGGTACTGGGACCGGATCCTCATCAACGCAAGTCAGGTGACCAACCCGCCGATCGACCCGCTCCGAGAACCGATGGAAACCAGGACCTTCCTCGGTCCCAAGCCCGACCGTATCGAGCGCGACGCGGAGGGGAGAATCGTCAACAACTTAAAGAAACAGCTGACCCTCTCCACCCCCATTCTGTTTTCCGCCATGTCCTTCGGCTCCATCTCCTATAACGCCCACGCGGCGCTCGCCCGCGCGGCGACCGGACTCGGCATTTATTACAACACGGGCGAGGGCGGTCTGCACCGCGACTTTTATTCTTATGGAAAGCATACCATCGTGCAGGTCGCGTCGGGGCGGTTCGGCGTGGACCGCTCCTACCTCGGCGCCGGGGAAGCGATCGAGATCAAGATGGGGCAGGGCGCAAAGCCGGGTATCGGCGGTCATCTGCCCGGCACAAAGGTGTCCCCCGAGGTGTCAGGGACACGTATGATCCCCGAAGGGACCGACGCGATCTCCCCCGCACCGCACCACGACATTTATTCCATTGAAGATCTGCGGCAGCTGATCCTGTCGCTCAAGGAAGCAACGGGGTACGAAAAGCCGGTGATCGTAAAGATTGCGGCGGTGCACAATGTCGCCGCCATCGCGTCGGGCATTGCGCGCTCCGGCGCGGACATCATCGCCATCGACGGCTACCGCGGCGGTACGGGCGCGGCGCCCACACGGATCCGCGACCATGTGGGTATTCCCGTGGAGCTGGCGCTCGCGGCGGTCGACCAGAGACTCCGGGAGGAGGGAATCCGCAACCGCGTCGGGCTCATCGTCGGCGGTTCCGTCCGTTCCTCCGCCGATCTGGTCAAGGCAATCGCGCTCGGCGCCGACGCGTGCTATATCGGTACCGCCGCGCTGATCGCCATGGGCTGTCATCTCTGCCGCAACTGCCAGAGCGGCAACTGCAACTGGGGGATCGCAACCCAGCGCCCCGAACTGGTCAGACGCCTGAACCCCGACGAAGGCGCAAGACGGTTGGTCAATCTTGTGACGGCATGGACGAGAGAACTCAAGGAAATGATGGGCGGTATGGGCATCAACTCGGTGGAGGCGCTCCGCGGGAACCGCTTCATGCTGCGCGGGATCGGCATGACGGAAAAAGAGCTGGAGATTCTCGGCATCCGTCACGCGGGAGAGTAAGGCACCCCCGTCCCGCCGCACGGGGTTGCGGTCACCGGCGGGAAAAGACGCACAGCCGCGGGCGGCTCTTTGATTGAGCAACGCGGGATCAGGGGGTAGGTCTCCGCGCAACGTTTTCCGGCGAGAAAACTAAACACCGGCGGCTTCTGCCGCGCGGAGGAACAACAGATGAGAAAAAACAAAAAAGCGGACGGCGGTTACCGTCCGGGAAAACAAAGAATTCAGGCAAAGGAGGCGAGGGGATGATTCCGGTAAAAGAGAACACGCGGCCGCTCATCGGTGTGCGGTACATCGGCGCGGGCGCGGGAAAAGAAGACGGGAAGATCCTGCTTGACGAGGTGCCGGGCAACGCGCTCGGCGCGTACCTCGACGGCGGGGAGATTGAAGTACACGCCAACACGCAGGACGCAACGGGCGATACCATGAACGCAGGGCGGATTACGGTATTCGGCAATACGGGCGATGCCTGCGGGTATGCCATGCGCGGCGGAAGCATCTACATCCGCGGCTCGGCGGGATACCGTGCGGGCATTCACATGAAAGAATACCGGGAGAAGCGGCCGATCCTCTGTATCGGCGGCTCGGCGGGCAGTTTCCTCGGGGAATACCAGGCGGGCGGAATCATCGTCGTGCTCGGGATCGGGTTTGAGGACAAGGTACCGGTCGGCAGTTTCTGCGGAACGGGAATGCACGGAGGAAAAATCTTTCTCCGCACCCGGCACCTGCCCGCCGACCTGCCGGCGCAGGTGGTGAGCCATGCGGTGACGGACGACGACCGGGCGGAACTTGCGCCCCTCGTGGAGGAATACTGCCGCCTGTTCGGCGGGGACGCGGGCTGCTATCTGTCCGACACGTGGTTTGTCCTGACGCCGGACAGCAAAAATCCGTACCGGCAACTGTATGTGAACTGCTGAGGACGGGGTAGCTTTTGCCCCGCGGGACCGGTCTGGCCGGTCCCGCGGGGCTTTGTTCTGCGTTTTGCGCGGGGAGACCCCGCAAATGAGTACCCGGTCCGGAAAATATGCATGGATTCCGGCACGCTCCGCAAAGGAACGGGTACCGGGACAGGTTCACGGCTTTTCGTCCGGGGAACTTTCGTTATCTCCCGTTTCGGTGGGTGTTGTATTCCGGAATCCTTTTCCGTTGTTTCCCATGCCGGGCGTTTTTCCGGTGGGCTTCGGCGGTTCCGGGTGCTTTTTCATGGGCAGCAGCGCGATGACGACGATGGTGGCTGCAATGACCAGCAGGATGACCGTGACGATTCCGACGGTCAGGGGGAAGTCCTCTCCGGTTTCCTGTGGCGCGGCGGAGACGAGCGCCGGGAGGGAGAGCGCGGAAAGCGCGGGGAGGGTACCCTTCCGCGCGAGCGGAGAGGAACGGGAGCAGCGGTTGACACCGCGGTGAAAACAACGCTTAAAACGGCGGTACCAACCGCGGCAGAGACCGCCGGGGTTAACCGGATTCTTTCGGTTTTGGGTCATGGAACAAAGCACTTCCTTTCGGTGGATACGGTTCGGGTCCTGCGGATAGTTTTTGCAGGGCGGCAGAATTCAACCGAGGAAATTTCCGGCGGAGCGGCGGGTAAGGCGGTTGCGTAACCGGTGGGCATGGCGCCGGACGGACATTCTTTTCCAGACCCACAACAGCATCAGCGAGGCGGCGACGCAACCTGCGGAGGCGAAGGGCAGGAGCGCTTCCACGCGGCAGGCAATTCCGATGAGAGCGGACAGAGCCGCCAGCGTGACCAGTATGGCGCCCGCGTTCTCATGGGAATATCCCGCGTCCACGAGCAGGTGGTGCAGGTGCTTGCGGTCGGGTTCGAACGGGTTTTCCGCCGAGGTGACACGACGGAGAACGGCGAGCGTCAGGTCGGCAAGCGGGACGGCAAAAATCAAAAGCAGTGTTAAGAACGTCAGGGCGCCGGAGGGAACGGCTGTTTCCGTGCGGCTGTTTCCTATGGCGAGCAACGCAAACGAGGCGAGCAGGTAGCCGGTCGGAGTGGAGCCGCAGTCCCCGAGGAAGAGCCGCGCGGGGGCGTGTCCGAGCGGGAGAAACCCGGCGAGCGCGACCGCGAGCAAAAAGACGGGGGACGCATCCCCGGGATTGTTTCCGAGCAGGAAGAGGACACCGATGGCGGCGGCTTCGGTGATTCCGATTTTGGCGCAGAGCCCGTCGATTCCGTCGATAAAATTATGCGCATTGGTCAGGGCGACGATGAGAAGGGTACTGACGAGAACGGACGGTGCGTCTCCTGAACCGGTAAATGTTATTTTGCCGCCGAGGGTTGTGACGAGCGCGGCGGCGGTCTGCGCCGCCAGCCGGACACCGACGCTGATGGAAAACACGTCGTCGATCAGTCCGGTGAGAAACAGGAGGCAGCCGCCCGTCCAGAGTGCGAAAAGGGCAGGGGTGGCGGAACAGAAAAGAGCGGTGGCGATGAGAAAGGTCAGGTAAACGGCGATACCTCCGGCACGCGGAATGGGGTGGTCATGCATCCGTCTGGCTTCGCCGGGAACGTCGATTGCGCCGATCTGCCGGGCGATCTGTTTTGCGAAGAAGGTCAGGGAGAAGGAGAAAAGGAAGGTTGCCGCGGTGGCGGCGAGGGGGAAAAAGGAAAGGTCGAACATGGGAACCTCCGGGTTCTGTGGATTTTTTCGGGCCGACCTGTCGGCACAGGGAGATGAATGGCACATCCAGCGTTCTATGAATGATAAGCAAGTGTTTTTTTGTTATTTTGCTCCTTTGAAGTTTCACATCTGATTTTTGCAATCGATAATTGTTTGTTATGCACTCCCGGCGGGGAGCGCAAAAGAAATAATTATTACAGATAAACGGTATAAACCGTAGAACGCGGAGTGCTCAATTAAAACGCCCCCCTGCGCGGGAGCGTAAAACAACCACCTGCCGCAAAACAAAAAACGCCGCGGAAAACTTCGCATTGAAGTTTTCCGCGGCAGATCTTTTCCCTTAAAGCTGCACAAACCCCAGCTTGCGCTGGATCTTGGACAACGTCTTGCGGGCATAGTAGGATGCCTCGTCCGCGCCCTTCTTCATCAGTCGTTCCAGCTCCGCCTTGTCGCTCATCATGAGGCGGTACTTTTCCTGTACCGGCGCGAGCGCGTCCGCACAGACCTCGCCGACCGCCAGCTTGAAGTCACCGTACCCCTTGCCGGCAAATTCCCGTTCGATCTCGGGAAACTCCTTGCCGGTAAAGCAGGAGTAAATGGTCATGAGGTTGTTCACGCCGTCCTTGCTCTCGGCAAAGCGGACCTCGGAGCCGGAATCGGTCACCGCACGCTTGAACTTCCTCACTATCGTGTCCCGATCGTCCAGAATATATACCACGGCGTTCTGGTTTTCGTCGGATTTGCTCATCTTCTTGGTCGGATCGGCAAGCGACATGATCTTCTTGCCGTTCGTGGGGATCACCGGCTCCGGAACCGTGAAGGTGCCGGGGTAGATCTGGTTGATGCGCTCCGCGATGTTGCGGCACAACTCAACGTGCTGCTTCTGGTCGATGCCGACGGGAACCACGTCGGTCTGGTAGAGCAGAATATCCGCCGCCATCAGACTCGGGTAGGTGAACAGCCCCGCGTTGACGTTGTCCGCGTGGCGCGCGCTCTTGTCCTTGAACTGTGTCATGCGGGACAATTCGCCGAACATGGTGAAGCAGTTGAGAATCCATGCAAGCTCCGCGTGCGCGGGAACGTGCGACTGGACGTACAGCGTGTTCTTGTCCGGGTCCAGCCCGCAGGCAATGTAGAGCGCAAGTGTTTCATAGGTGCGGCGGCGCAGGTCTGCGGGGACCTGCCGGACGGTGATTGCGTGCTCGTCCACGACGCAGTAAAAGCACTTGTATTTATCGGTGAAGTCCGCAAAATTGCGGAGCGCGCCGAGATAGTTGCCGATGGTCAGGTTTCCGCTCGGCTGAACGCCCGAAAACGATACCTTTGTTTCTCCGATCATATCTTTATGTCCTCAGTCTTTCTGTTTGGATTCTGTTTGCCGGGTTACCCGCCGGTCAGGGGTGTTCCGCTTTGATTTCGTACCCGTAGACGTTGTCCTCGTCCGTCACCTCGCCGCAGAACTCGGCAAGATTGGTAAGCCGCGCGTCCGAACGCGGCTTGAATGTATCGGTGCGCCGCCATCGGTTGCCCCTCACCGTCAGATGCGCGACGGAATTGGCGTAGACCATTCCGGGCCAGAAGCTGTCGAATTCATTGTTCTCCACGGTGATATTCCCGTGGAAGTAAAACCCGTCGCGGCGGTCGTATTCGGGATAGACCGTGATGACGTAATCCCCGCCGTTGTAGCAGCAGTCAAGGAAACGGTTGTTCCGGATCACGAGATCCGAAACTCTGCCCGACTCGAACCAGTAGGTGCAGTCGCCGCCGACGTGAACACCGGTCTGGGAGTTGTAGAACACGTTGTTCTCGATCACGGCGCGTTTGGTGGTCGTGACGAGGATGCCGCGCGGGCGGTTGTGCCCCATCCGGCAGCCCGTGATGAGTACCTCGGGCATCCGTCCGCTGTTTTCGATCAGGTCGCCCGCCTCCACGCTGTCGGGAACGGGACGGTCAAAGGTGAGATAAACTTTGGTTTTGTCGTCCGAGACTTCGGAGGAGACAACCTTCATTTCCGCAAGCGGCTCCAGCGTTCCGAAACGCATGAGGTCGGCGGTGTCACCCGGTTTCCAGACGTTGACGCCCTTCTGCTGACCGTGCTGAAGAACGGCGGTGAGGTGATCTCCCCGGATCTCTCCGACCCGCGCGTAAATTCCGTGGATGTTGACCGCGTCGTCCATCATGTGCTCGAACACGCAGTTGCGGATGGTCACCTTCCCGGAGCAGTTGACGAAATGCGTTGCGTCGTCGAGAATTGCGACAAGTCCCGTCCGTCCCGGCTTGGTCATGGCGCGGATGCCGTCCAGCGTGACGTTTTCGGTCGTCTCGGCGATGACGCCCATGCCGATCGCGCGGTACATGGTGATGTTCTCCAACGTGATGTTGCGGGAATCGAGAAGGAAAAAGGCGGGGTTCTCGCGGTTTTCGTATTTGATAACGAGAATATTTCCGACTCCGAAGCGGTGTTTTTTGACGTTCGGTTCGGCGTTTTCAAAGTGCAGGATGTTTTCTCCCGCCTCGCTTACCGCCGTGCGGAGCGTCGGCACGGGGAGCTTTGAAAGATCGACCTTGGTTTTACCGGTCGTGAGGAACATACAGCCCTGATTGTACGCGGGACCCGTCACCTCCGCGTCGTATTCCTGCACAAGCGGGACGTTATCGACCGACGAGGTCTCGTCGTATTCGCGGCGGAAGTATACAACGCCGTCCTCTGTCACCCGGTAGGGGAATTCCTCCCGGTCAAGCTCAAGGTCAAAGGACAGATCGTCCGAGCGGAGAACCTTTCCCTGGCAGTAGCCGGTTGAGGTGTAGTCGATGATACAGTTGCGGACGGTGACATTTTCGCAGTCCGCGATGACGAACGGCGAGATTCTCCCGTGGAAGAGGAAGGTCGCGCCGCACCCGTCGATTTCCAGATTCTTTTTGCCGATGAGCGGGAACACGATGTGCTTGATACCGCCGTCGTTGTTGGACGGCCAGAATTCATGCTCCTCCGTCCCTTCGGGGTAAAACGCGTAGGTGGCTGTCCCGTCAAAGGTGACGCGCGCTCCGGTGCCCGCAGGGAGTTTTGCGAGCGCTTCTCTCAACACAGGCGTTGCGTTTCCCGCGACCGCGGCAATATGGATTTTTTGAATGTCCGCCATAGGTTCCGTTCCTTCCCCGGCATATCGTCCGTGTGCCTTACATATTATTTTTTATGATACACCATCCCGGAAGAAAAGTCAAGTACGATCGCCGGGAATCGGACGGAAAGCGGGCGGGAAAATATGCGGACGGTGACAGGAACGGGAACGCAGGTCGGGGCGGGTGGCACAAAGCAGGGAAAACCGGGGGATAACGCGCCTGCGCCCCTCCGTACCATGGATACCCTCTCCGTCGGAGAATCTGCCGTGGTCATCGGCGTGACACTGCCCTCGGACCGGCTGCGCCTGCGGCTTTTGTACCTCGGATTCGTCCCCGGTACCCGGGTACGCCTCATCGGACACGCGCCGGGCGGCGACCCCGTAACGGTCGCGCTCCGCGGGTACGAGCTTGCACTCTGCCGCCGCGACGCAAAGCGCGTGACAGTGACTGCGGCAGGGGCAGGGCAATCGGGAATGGCGTTCCCGCCCGATGGGGGCGACTTCCGCCCCCGCTTGCAGGCTCTCAGCTCGCCGCCCCCGACCGCTCCCCGAAACCCGCCGAGCCGCAAGCGCGGACTTCCGCCGCCCCCCGCGGGCGGGAACTCTTCCGTACTTCCCCAACACACACATCGCTCCACCGCCCCGCCGCCCCTCGCAGGCGCCCAGCCCCCCCTCCGGATCCTCCTTGCCGGTAACCCCAACGCCGGAAAATCCGCCCTCTTCAACCGCCTGACCGGCGGGAGGGCGAAGGTCGGAAATTATCCCGGCGTGACCGTCGAATGCAAAAGCGGTTTTCTGCGCGAAAGCCTCGGCGGCGGGAAGTACAGCCGGAACAGCACCGGGACGGGCGCCGGAAATAGCAGCAGCAAAGCCTGCTCCGGCTGTTGCAACGACCGGGGGTGCCGCAGCCATCGGGACTTCCGCGACCGCCCCGCGGGAATCGAACGGGGACAAACCGGGGACGTTCTCCCGGACTTTTCTTTTCCCGACAGCATCCCGCAAGATCCCGCACCCCCAGCGGAGATCGTCGATCTGCCGGGCGTGTATTCGCTCCGCCCGTTTTCCGGGGAGGAGCGGGTCGCCCTCACCGAATTGCAATCCGGGGAGACGGACTGCGTCATCTCGGTCGCCGACGCGACCGTTCCAAGGCGGAGCCTGTATCTGACCTTGGAACTGGCGGACCGGGGCGTTCCCGTCGTGCTTGCGCTGAACCGCATCGACGCGCTCCGCCGGGACGGCGGCGACGCGGATACCGCCCGTCTCTCGCGGCTTCTCGGTATCCCCGTGGTTGCCGTCAGCGCGGTGACGGGAGAAGGGGTCGCGGAACTGGCGGCGACCGCCCTGCGTTCGGCGCGGGTGTCCGCCGGAAAAAGTCGCGGGCAGGGAGCCATGCCCGGTTTTGCCGGGACAGAAACGCCCGAAAAAGCCGGGAAAACAGGCGGACAAAAAAACTCCGACCCCGAGCTTGCGCTTGCCGCCGCGCGGTACCGGACGATTGACCGCCTCTGCCGCGACTGCTTCACCCCCGCGAAAGAGGGCAGAGGGCGGCGCATCACTCACCGCCTGGACCGCCTTCTCGTCGCCTCGCCGCTTGCCTACCCGATTTTCTTTTTGCTCCTTGCCCTCGTGTTCGCCGTCACCTTTCCGCTCGCGGGGCGTTTTCTCACCGGGCTTCTTGAGGACCTGCTCGACCGTGGCGCCGCTACGCTTGATGCGGCATTTTCCGCTTTCCGGGTATCCCCTGCGGGGACGCTGGCGGGCAGTGCCGCGGCGGTAGTTTACAGTTTCCTTTCGGACGGACTGCTCCGCGGCGTGGGGAGCGTCGTCGGATTTCTCCCGGTGATCCTGATTCTTTTCTTCTTTCTTGCGATTCTGGAGGACAGCGGGTACCTCGCGCGGGCGGCGTACCTCTTCGACCGCCCGCTCCGACGCGTGGGACTGACGGGGCGGAGCGCCGTTCCGGTTCTGCTCGGATTCGGTTGTACCGTCCCCGCGCTCCTGTCCGCCAGAACGCTTCCGACCGAGGACGCAAGACGGCGTACCGTGTTTTTTCTGCCGTTTGTCTCCTGCTCGGCAAAGCTCCCGGTGTACCTGACGGTCGCCGCCGCGTTCTTCCCGCCTCTCCCGGCGCTCTGCCTGCTTTACGGCGGCGGGATTCTTGCGGGGGTCCTGTCGCTTGCCGTTTTCCGGCACGCGGAGAAAAGAAAACCGGCGGGCGCAGAGAAAATCGCCTGCAAAAGAACCGCATGCGGAGCGGCACCGGGTACCGCGGGCGCTTACATCGCGGGAGGCCACAGCGGAACGGCACCGGACAACACGGGTACTTCTGCCGCGGAAAACACCGTTCCCAAAGCAATGCCGGACGCCGTGAACACCGCTCCGGAAACGTTCCCGGAGACCGCCGAGGAGCCGTTTCTTCTGGAGCTTCCCGACTACCGGATGCCGCGTCCCGCCCCGGTTCTCCGGCTGCTTTATGAAAAAGCGGCGGAATTTGTCGGGCGGGCATTTTCGGTGATCCTGTTTCTCTCCGCCGTCATCTGGTTTCTTTCGTCCTTCGGCTTTGACGGGGAATTGTACCTCTGCGACCGCGCGGAGCAAAGTCTTCTCGCCTTTCTCTGCCGCGGGATGCTCCCCCTCTTGCGCCCGCTCGGGTTTTCTGACTGGCGGATTCCCGCCGCGCTTGTGACGGGACTGTTTGCCAAGGAATCGGTGGTCAGCACGCTGTCTTCGCTCGGCGCGTCGCCCGCGGTGGTTTTTTCGCCCGCGTCGGCGGCTGCGTTCCTTGCATTTGTGCTTCTGTACCCGCCCTGCGCCGCTGCGGAAAGCTGTACGGGACGGGAGATCGGCAGGGGACGCGCCGTGGGGGAAGCGTTGTTCCGCCTGCTTCTTTCGTACCTCGTCGCCACCGCGGTATACCGCATAGCGGGATTGTTATGAAAAACGCCCACTGTGGACGTTACCGCCTCCTATGCGGCAGATTCCGAAAAACAAAACTCCCCGACGGATTCTTTCGATCCGTCGGGGAAGTTTCTGCCGGTCGGTAACTCCGGCACATTCTCTTTCAATGGTATCAATGGGCGCAGAAATCTGCCGGCGTTTTCCCGTCGCAGAATTTCCGTCGGCTGTGTTTCTCTGCCGTAGTGTTTCTCTGCTCCGGCGTTTTCATGCGGGCATCATTCCGCCGTGGTCACAGAATCTTTGCGACCTCTTCCCGGATGAGTCCGGCGATCTCCTCGGGGGTTCCCGACGCGTGAAGGACGGCGATGTTCTCTCCCAAGGGAACAAGACGGTCAAACACCGAGCGGAAGCTCTCCCGGATGCGGGTGAGCTGTTCTTCGGTCTCAAAGATTTCGCGGGTCGTCCGCCCCCGCGCGATGCGCTCCATGCTTTCCTTCGGTGTGAGGTCGAGGAAGATACAGAGGTCGGGTCGGAGAATATCGGGGCAGGAAAGGTTCAGCGACATTGCCCAGTCCCGGTCGGTAAGGGCACCCTGATAGGCGAGGGTGGAGTAATAATACCGGTCCGAAAGAACGGTTTTTCCGTCCTCCAGCATCCGGCGGATCCCTTTTTCGGGATCGAGATTGTGCGCGATGCGGTCGGCGGTGAAGAGCGCGGCAAGCTCCGAGGGTGTGGTGGGGAATTCTCCCGCGAGTGCGCGGCGGAGCAGTTTCCCCTCCGGCAGGTCGGTCGGCTCCGCGGTGATGACCGCGGGGATTCCCTTTGTTTTGAGATACTGCTCCAGCAAGCCGATCTGCGTGGTTTTTCCGGCACCGTCAATGCCTTCGAACACAATGAATTTTCCGCGGGACTGTTTCATGATCTCTCTCCGTTTTTTCGGTGTAACCGATTATTTCTGTCAAAGACAGTATAGCATTATTCCGGGCGTGCGTCAAGGAGAGATTTGTCTTTGCGGGGGAGGGAATCCCGATTCTTACCCCTCCTCGTCCGCCGCCGGAACCACCGCCATCACAATTACGGACAGGTCGTCCGCACCGTCTCCGACTGCCTGACGGACGCGTCCGAGCAGGTCCTCGGCGGTGCGGTCGGGATTTGCGGAAACCGTCTTCAGAATCTCGGGGAGCTTTTCGCCGAGCGCGTCGGAAACGCCGTCGGACATCATGACGACAAGATCGCCCGCAAGCAGATCGAACCGGATGACCTGTGCGTCCACGTTCCCGAGAATGCCGACGGGAAGCGTTCTTGCCTCCAGACGGAACACCTTACCCGCACGTACCACGAAGCTGGGCGCCGCCCCGCTTTTGAGGAAGGACGCGGACCCCGTGAACAGGTCGATTTCACACAGGTCGACCGTTGCGGAACATTCCCCGACGCACGCGCCGCCCGAGCGCACAAAGGTGTTGAGCATCCGGACGGAGGTCGCCGCGCGGTTGCCCGCGGACAGCATTTTTTCCAGAAACACGCAGGAGACACCTGCGGTCAGTGCCGCTTCTTTCCCGCGTCCCATCCCGTCGCAGATCAGCGCGCAGAAGCGGTCATCCTTGCCCGCAAACGCGGAGACCGCGTCGCCGCAGACCCGTCCCTCGTCCTCCGCGGGCACCGTCCGTTCGGCGTGCCGCACGCTGAAGCGCCTGCGCGCGTTCATGTACATCACCGACTCGCCGTCGGATACCTCAAACACGGGGCGGGACATCCGGATCCCGCATGCCCGTTCCACCGCGGTCTGCACCGCTTTGGTGTCGGTTTCCGCGTGGAGCAGATCGACCCCGCGGGCAAGTACCCGCCGTCTTCCGCCGCCGAACGCCGCCACGCCGTCCACCGCGAGCCCCGCTCCGGAGAGCGCCGCGGCGACCTTTTTTCCGAGCACGGGGTCGCATTCGTAGGACTGACGGTCGTTCTCCAGCGCTTCCGTCAGGATTCCGGCGAGCGCTTCGTAATCAAACGCGAAGATCTCGGTGCGACAGCCGCGGAGCGCTTCGCCGGTCATCCGGGCGCACGCCTCGTTCATCTCGGAAAGAATCGTGTCCATCCGCTGACAGCGCGTCCGGAGTTCCGGGTCAATGCGGCCTGCATCCGCGGCGCCCTTCGTATAAAGCGAGGAGGTCAGTTTGCCGAGCGCGTCCATGGTCGTTTCATAGGACAGCCCCCAGCAGATGTCGCGGTCGGGACAGCCGTCGCAGTTCTTTTCCATAATGCTGTCGCAGGCGTGCCGCAGGTCGAGAAGGGCGGGGCGGCGGATGCGGTCGGAAAGATTGAAGAACATTTCCGAGAGGGAAGAGAACGCGCCGGACAGGTCGCGCAGCCGGTTTTCCACCGCGTCCCCGCGGCAGAGGCGGACCAGTGTGCCGTCGTTGGTGTCGGGTTCCTGGCGGCTTTCGTCCCCATCCTTTCCGGATTTCTTTGAGATGGGAAACCGCGCCGCCGCTTCCGCCGCGACCGCTCCCACAAGCGAGGCGGGAAGGATCGCAAGCGCACTGCCGACACCGCCGGTAAAGATGCCGTAAGCGGTTGCCGCCATGGCGCCGACGACAAGCGACACCGACCGGGAGACCCCGCCGAGCAGGGCGACCGATACGGCACAGAACACAAACACGGGAGTGAGCGACGGCTGACAGGCAAGTCCCGCGATGACCGAGGCGACCAGCCCCGCGACCACGCCGCGCCGTCTCACGGTATCCGCGGTGAAGAAGAATCCGCAGGCAATTCCCGCGCGGATGCCGAGAACGGTCAGGTCGCGCGCGCCGAACAGTAAAAGAAACACAAGAATCACGGTCGCAATTTTTCCGGGAATCAGTCCTCTGACGTAAGTGTCGGCGGCGGAGGCGATGACGGGGACGGCAAGGGTCGCCGCCGCGACGGAAATTCCCATTCCGATGAGGTCATAGACCCGGAATCCGCCCGCCACGCAGACCGCGACACCTGCCGCCGTCGCGGCGACGGCGGAGGCGACCATGCGGAGTGCGAGCGGTTCGGCAAGCTCTCCCTCATCCGTTTTCGCGGACATCGCGGCGGCTGTTTCCGCGGTGGAATCGCTGTTCTTTTTGATAGAGGAATCTTCGGTTTTTCCCGACGCGGCGGTTTTCTCCGTTTGGGTATCGGCGGAGGGAGACCCCGGTACCGCATCCGCGCCGGGCTTGTCCGCTTCCGCGGCGGGAATCCCGATTTTCGTGACGGCGAGGAACTGCTGACGGAGCGTCAGGCGTCCGTCGGAGGGTGCCTTTTGAGCGTGCGGCAGGTCTTCCGCCCGTCCGGTCAGGAATTTTCCGACCGCACGGATGAGCGCCGCGGCGGTGCATACGGTGATGAGAATGGCGGGGTGCACGCCCGTAAAGAGCGCCGCACCGCAGACCCCCGCGAGGGCGGACAGAAGATTGCCCGGGATCGCCGCGAGAAACGCGATTCCGAGGGGGTACGCGCCGAACCCGAAACTGCATTGTCCGAGCAGAAATGCCGCGCCCGCCGTCAGAAGAAAATTCCCGATTTCTTTCGCGCCCACGCCGTTTTTCGCTGCCGACAGTCTGTCCCCGATCGCTTCGATTTTTGCCCGGAGTACGGATCCTCTCCGTCGCATTGCCCGTTTGCCGTTTCCGGCTGTTTTCTGTTCCTGCATCTGAACCTCCTGATATGTATCCGGGGCACTGCGCGGCGCTCCTGCCCGCGCGATAAATCCCCTGTTTTTCTTTTTCCGTCCCCCGCGGGGTACTTCCGCCGCGGCATGGGTGCCCGCCGCCACGCCCGGTGACCGAATCCTCCGGGCGGGCGGATCCCCCCCGCCCGCGGCTTGTCCGCGCCCGCGCGACTTCCGCCCCCCGCCCGGCACCTCCGCCGCCGTGCAGGGGTACTTCCGCCGCGCGGGCGCTCCGCCTCATGCAATAACCATTTTTTACCATTGTATCAAAAACCGCCGCGGAAGCCTGTCGGAAACGGGCTGTCGGAATGGCGCCTATCCCGTTGCCTTGCCGCCGCTTTTGGCGTCAAAGGTCGCCGCAGGCGGGAATTCCGCACTTCCGCCGGTCGTTTCCGCACGTCGGATTTCCCCACGGGTCGAACCCGGTCGAATAATTTTTTGAATTTTTTGGTAATCGGGACTATCATTTTTGTCTCCGGTGTGGTACAATGGATCGGGAAGAGCGGGTTATCCCCCGCCAAAAGGAGAAAATCCGCAGGGAAGGAGCTTTCGCCGACGCGAAAGCCAGGGTGATTGATATGGGACTGACCGTTTGCTTTACCGGACACCGCGCCATCCCGCAGGAAGATCGGAAATGGCTCGCTGCGGCGACGGAAAAGGAAATCCGCCGCCTCATCGCTGCAGGCGCAGACCGTTTCCGCGCCGGCGGCGCATATGGTTTCGATACCGTCGCCGAACTCAAGGTGCTGGAGCTTCGCCGGGAATTCCCCGGAATCCGCCTCGAACTGATCCTCCCCTGCCGCGATCAGGCGGCAAAGTGGCAGTTCTACGACCGGCTGGTCTACGCGCGGATCCTGGAACGCGCCGACTCGGCGGAATACGTGTCCGAGGAATATACCCCGAGCTGTATGCTCGCACGCGACCGGGAACTGATCCGCGGGTGCGACTTCTGCGTGGCATACCAGAGAAACAATACCGGCGGAACGGCGTATACCGTCCGGAACGCGGAGGCGGCGGGAATCCCCGTCATCCATCTGAAGGCGGACGGACTTGACAAGAAGTCCGGGACGTGATATAATAAAAAATCATCTTTCGCAAGCAGTCCGGATGTGAGCGATCGCTCGTCCGGACTGCTTCGGGATTCCCCCGCAGGGGAAAAACGGACACCGGAAAGGAACGGAAACAAATGGCACACTGGTCAGAAGAGATCGCGGACCGCATCATCGCCCGCAATCCCGAAAAAGAAGAATACGTCTGCGCGGCGGGCATCAGCCCCTCCGGCTCCATCCACATCGGCAATTTCAGAGACATTGCCACCAGCCTCTTTGTCGTCAAGGCGCTGGAAAAGAAGGGCAAAAAGGCAAGGCTGCTCTTCTCGTGGGACGAATATGACCGTATGCGCAAGGTTCCCGTCAACGTGGAAAAGGTCACCGAGGGTTTTGCACAGTATATCGGCAAGCCCTACGTCGATGTCCCCAACCCCTTCCCGACGGACGACGCAAACTACGCCAAGTACTTTGAACGGGAGTTTGAGGAATCCGTGAAAAAGTTCGGGATTACCATGGATTACCGCTACCAGGCGGATATGAACCGCTCCGGCAAGTACGCAAAGTACATGATCGAGGCGCTCCGCAAGCGCGGGGAGATCTTCGACATCCTCGATTCCTTCCGTACCCAGACCGCCGAGGCGGGCGAGCGGGAAAATTATTACCCCGTCTCCATCTTCTGCCCCGTATGCGGCAAGGATTCTACTAAGATCGTGAAGCTGTCCGACGACTGCACCGAGGCGGATTACGTCTGCGAATGCGGTCACAAGGGACATTTCAATTTCACAAAGGAGTTCAACTGCAAGCTCCACTGGAAGATCGACTGGCCCATGCGCTGGCTGTATGAGGGCGTGGATTTTGAGCCGGGCGGAAAGGATCATGCCTCCCCGACAGGCTCCTATCAGACCTCCAAGGTCATTTCGAAGAAGATCTTCGGCTACGAGCCGCCGCTGTTCCAGGGCTATGAATTCATCGGAATCAAGGGCACCACGGGCAAAATGTCCGGCTCCTCCGGTCTCAATATGACCCCCGACACCCTCTTGAAGCTCTATCAGCCCGAGGTCATCCTTTGGCTCTACTCCAAAACAGACCCCACCAAGGCGTTCGACTTCTGCTTTGACGAGGGTATCCTGCGCCAGTATTTTGAATTCGATAAAATGTACGCCGCAGTCAAGGACGGCACGGCGGACGAAATGACCAAAGCAATCATGTACAACTGCATGATTGAGGGAAGAGACCTGGACCTCGTCCCCATGTCGCTCCTCGTTCAGCTCGGCTCCATCGTGGATTTCAATGTGCCCATGCTCGAAACCGTGTTTGAAAAGATCGGTATGCCCTACAAGAGAGAACAGTTCTCCGACCGGCTTGACCGCGCAAAGTTCTGGCTCGAGGTCTGCGCGCCCGAGCAGGTCAACCGCCTCCGCGTGACGAGAAACTTTGAGGTGTATGAAACCCTTTCCGACGAGGAAAAGAAGGAGATTGCGCTCCTGCACGATTTCATCGCCGCCGGCGGCTACGACCTCGACGGGCTGAACGCGGGACTCTATGCCATCCCGAAGCAGGTATTCGGCGAGGATACCGACCCGAAGCAGCTCCGCACCAATCAGGGCGCCTTCTTCAAGAACGTGTATAAGCTGCTCCTCAATAAAGAGCAGGGTCCCCGCCTCTATCTCTTCCTCTTTGCAATCGACCCCGCAAAGTATGTGGGACTTCTGGATTTCTCCTATCCACGTACCGCCGGGGAAATCGCGCTGGACGAAGCGCCCGCAAAGACCGAGGAGGTTCAGGAGGAAAAGCCGGTGGACCGTACCCCCGATCCCGTGTCGCCCGTTGCGGAGGAATGTACCATCGATGATTTCAACCGCGTCGATCTCCGCGTCTGCCGCATTGTCAAGGCGGAAACGGTGCGGAAGTCCCACTCCTGCCTCAAGCTGACGCTTGCCGACGGCATCGGCGAGCGGGTCATCATGTCGAGCATCAAGGACGAATATAAACCGGAGGAGCTGGTCGGGAAGAAGATCATCGTGGTCGCAAACCTCAAGCCCAACCGCATCTGCAACATCACCTCGGAGGGTATGCTCATCGCCGCGACCAACAACGCCTGCGGTTGTCAGGTGATCTTTGTGGACGACTCGGTGCCCGATGGAACGAGAATTCACTGATTCCGAAAATCAAGAACCGAAACAACGCCCGGGGCATCCCGCGCGTTGCCGCCATCCCCGAAAACAGCTTGCCCGTCGCCATCCGGCGACGGGCATTTTTCTTGCCGACTGAGGCGTGCTTCTTCGAAAAACAAACCGTGAAATTGTTAATATTTACCGAAAAATCCGGAAATCCGTTGACATTTTCGGGAATTTGTGCTACATTGGTGTCAGAACAGAGAGAGCATTGCGCCGATCAATGAGGGAAGCCACTGCAAACTGCCGGTCGCCAAAGGAAAGGAGGTTACACGCGTCCGGGTGCGCTTCATTCACATCATTCACCCATCCGCCGGTTTTTACAACAGAAAAGGAGAAAATATGAAAAGACACCTTTCTCACGGATGTCGTTTGTTCGCCTTTTTCCTGGTCTTCCTGATGGCGCTTGCTCCCATGATGACCCCCGCCGCGGCGGTCGCGGAGGCGGAGACATCGGCTTCCGAGCGGGAAACCGAATCGCCTTCCGGGGTTCTGCCGGGTGACCTGCCCGAATGGGAAACGGAACCGAATCCCGATTACATTCCGGGCGTGGAAGCCTTCCGCGCAATGGAAATTCCCACGAGACGCGAGAGATACGTCAAGCATTTCGCGCTCGGCGGGGGAGAGTATCAGGCAGTGGTCTACGGGGACGCCGTTCACCGCCTGAACGCAGACGGGACATGGAGGGACATTGACAACCGGCTTTTATCCGACGGGGCGGGACGTTTTGCCACGCCGGACGGAAGAGTGAGCGTCGCGGGAAATACCGGACGCTCCGACTTCTTATTGTCCATAGAGGAAGACGGGTATTATATCGCAATGACTCCGTATGACAGCGGAGCGGTCACGGCGGTTCCGGGGCTTGCGGGAGAGCTTCTGGATTCCGCGGCGGAGATCGTCAACCACCCGGAACGGGTGACGGCGGATACCGACGACCTTGACGCGCTGATGACGGTCAACAATACCACGTGCGTGACCTATTCCTCCGTTTACCGGGCAACCGACCTCGAATATATCCTGACCGGCGACACGATCAAGGAAAACATCATCGTGAACGCCCCCGCGGACTCGTATACCTACGTTTTCCGGATCCGCCTTTCCGGGCTGTACCCGGTGCTTTCGGAGACGGGAGAGATCCGGCTCCTTGACGAGGGAACGGACGAGGAGCGGTACGTCATGCCCGCGCCGTTCATGTACGATGCGGACGGCGACTATTCCGACGAAGTCAGCTACCGCATCATGGAAACGGAGGAGGCAGGGCAGTACCTGCTTGCGGTGGTCGCGGACGAAAACTGGTTCTCCGAGCGCGACCGCGCGTTCCCGGTGACCATTGATCCGTCGCTGACAAAAAACTGTGGGTCAGGGACATATATTGATTCGTTGAATCCGACCAAAAGCTATGGAGGAGCTGATTCGCTTTGTATCAGCGACACGACGATCGCGTTTCTGTCGGTTTCCTTGCCGACATTGCCGTCGAATGCCCAACTGAAAACCGCCGATCTCGTGGTCTATTCACATTACGGTGTGCTTCCGTTTACAAGCAATGTCCTGACTGGGGTTTATCGTGTCAATAAAGCGTGGAAACCGGTATTGCTTACCTGGAATTCCGCAAGCAAAAACGATAATATGGGCTTGGATACGGAGTGTATTACAACGGTATCTTTACCGGGCAGAACCGGGGTTTCGTCGAATTACCCCGCGGAAGTGCATATTGATATCCGGCAGGCGGTAGCGTCCTGGTATGCCGGAAGTTCAAATTACGGAATTGCGTTCCGTTACATTTCCGGCGACGGTCAGGCATATATTATTCACCCTAATACAAGTACAACTTCACATCGTCCCCACCTGACGGTCTCTTATTCCGTTCCGGTGGTGAACGGGGTTTATTATCTGAAAAGTTCCGCTTGCGGCAAGTATCTTGATACCAAGGACGGAGGATATACCGACGGTTCAACCCTGCAGGCTTGGACAAAGACGGATGGAGTTAATCGTAACCAATTATATAAAATTACTTATGCAGGTGCGATCGGGGACAACAATGTGTATACCATCCGTCCCATGACCAACTGTGAACTTGGACTGTACTACGATGAAACGGAAAGCAAAGGCGAGGAAAACAGCATTTTTCTGAAGAAAATGCTCTCGGCATATGACCAGACGGTTTTCCAGAAAAGACAGGACGGGTATCTCTGGATTCTGACAGAAAATTCCGGGACGTATACGATCAAAAATCTGTCGACTGTTCCCACCGATTACCTGTGTATGGCGGCAGCTTCCGGGAACGGTACACCGGTTATCTCTTCCGGGGGAGGTACGAATACTGCCCGCTGGGTTCTGGAGATTTTTACTGAGGAATTAAAGGGGTTTGAGTGGCGCGCGGGAAACGGTCGTTTAATTGTTGGAGAATCTGCTGTTTACATCGGCGTGGTGTATGATTCCGCTGCCGGGCGAAACGGTCCCGTTACCTGTTACATCACAGATGAAAATGGTAATACGACCGACCGTGCCGAATACAATCCAACTACCGGGGAGCTGATAGCGAAAAAAGTTGGAGAAGTCAAGGTATGGGCAACATTTCCTGGCGCACAAGAGATATATGTTCTTGACCTCAAAGTTTTTGAAGCGGTTGAGGGAGTATTTTACATTAAAAATGTTCATACTTCGACCTATCTTCAAATTGATAATGATGTGGCTCCGAATTATAACACAAATCAAGCGCATATGGAATTATTTTCATTGGATAAGGGGCTTTATCAAAGGTGGCGATTGGTTTATGTCGGGAACGGATATTATAAAATAGGTTCCGCTATGAGTGATATGGCTTTATCTGTACGAGCAGATAAATTAGATAAGGCAGATTATTCGCTCATTCAGGAATCATATGATGAATTGGAACGTCAACAATGGGAGATAACCAAAGGCTCATCCGGTAATTATGAATTCCGTCCCCGTTCGGGAATGAATTCCGAAACAGACTGGACGATGGCGGCAGGAACCGGGCTTGGAAGTAACGGAATAAATGTTGAGCAACGGAAGTACTCTGCTTCGGATAATCGATGTCAGTGGGAACTCAAGAGTAGCTATGCTTTTGCCTTTTACGGAAAACATTTGGATGACCCTGCTATGCCCCCTATTTTAACCAGTGTAGAACAGGCATTCGACAGTACCGGTCAGTTTATCGGAGAAGGCAGTGTCACGTATTCAAACGGGGATTTTTTGGCACAAATGAGAAGTAACACAATATTCGCCTGCATCACTCACGGAAGTCAAACTTCATTACAAGGCAGTTCAATCCTTCCAATTACGATTGATGATATCAAGTCTATGAGTGACTCTGCATTTGAGGGATTGTCATTAGTGTATTATGGGGCTTGCCTTACCGGTCTTGGAGGGGATGATGAAGAAAACCTGGTGAACGCTACTTATGAAAAGGGGGCAAAAATTGTAATTGGGTTTTCTCGCAAGGTCGATATCGAACAAACAAATTATTGGTCTGAACGATTTTTGCAGTATATTGCAAACGGAGAGTCTGTACAGTCCGCGCTTAATCAGGCAGGGAAAGATGTAAAGTTAGAGTTTAAAAATGAAGAGATCACAGTGAATCAACCGTACGTGAAAGGAGACACCTCCTTAATTCTTTGTCCTAAGGAGAAATGAAATCATGATATATATCAGACACGTGGTTTTAGTGAAACTTTGTCTTGTTCTGCTGGCAAGTACGGTGTTACTTTGTGCTGCCTGCGCCGGGAAGGAGCCACCGAAATCATCCGAAACAGAATCGGAGCCTTTTGTCAGTTCCCTTCCGGTGTATGAAGCGTATACCGGGACACCGAGCGGCGGAGATATGTTACATACTTTTGATTTTGATATCAGTAACCGATTCGTGGTGGAAGAAGGTCTTCCGAAAACACGAAGTGTAACGGTCGGAGAACGGGTATTGACGAGCGAGTATCACGCTACGGCCTATTCTCCGTGGGGAGATATCAAAATTTATGATTATCGGTTCCAATCGGAAGACGGAGACGATGACGTTCTTATTTATCTGGACTTTCGGGAGGACTGGAGTGTGGTGAGTATATCTACGATTCCGGGGCTGAGGCTCGGTGCCAGACCGAAAAGATCTGTTGAAGAAATGCGGTTGGATGCAGAACGTATGTTTGGGGAGGTATTTGAGTTTTCCAAGTACCGGAATTTCAGTTGGGAAGAAGGAGAAACCCGGGACGGAAAAGTTATAACTTATGAATTGAAGTGGTATAACGAGATTTCCGGGTGCGACAGTGGGTCGCTCTCCATGTCGGTCAATATCAAAGATTATACTGTACAGTCGGTAAGAGAAAGATGCGGTTCGGAAGGAGCTCCGGAAAACCTGGTCATAGACCATACGCGAGCTGCCGAACTGCTGGAAGCAAAACTGAAAGAAATGTTCTGCCCACAGTTCAACCTGAACTATATCAGTTATCACCTGCAGTTTTCCCCGGTTTTAGTACAATACCGTGGCGATTGGTATGTGTATTACGGCAGTATCGGGGTTACTGCTGAAAAAACAGTATCTGCTACGCAGAGTTATCCGTATTACGATGCTGTCACTCTGATGATTCCGGTTTCGGTTCTGTCGGTTACAGAAGATTCACAATGACAAATGCTTGAAAAATCCCCCGCCCATCCGGGCGGGGGAGCCGAAACGAGGTGAAAATTATGAAAAAGCATAAAATTTTGATTACCGCGGCGGGAATTTTGCTTGCGGCATTCACCTGTCTTTGTAGTTGTACCGCTCCTGTTCAGGGAACCGGTGAGCTTCCTTATGACACGGCGACACTTTCACCGGATACCGTTTCAAAAGTCAACGATTCGATGGCAACGATAGATTGGGTGACATATGGTACTGCTGCAGAGCTGGTCAATACTGCTACCAATGTGTTTTCCGGCAAAGTCGTGGATATTGCCTTTGACGTTCTGGATTATGAGAAGGGAATTTCGGACATGAATGGTTCGAGCGACAATTACCATCGTGAAATTTTTACAGTGTATACGATTGAAGTGCAGAAAAACTACAAAGGCGACATCGGAAAAACCATGAAACTGTACGTGGAAGGTGGTTTGCCGGGGTATCGGGAGGAAGAACAATGTCAACTGGTACAGGATGCAAATCTGTTCGGGTTTACCTATGTAGACAAAAGAGTAAAACTGGAGATCGGGGAATCGTATTTGTTGTGTGCCAATAAACATGAACACTATACCAGTATTGTGAATATGGACCAGTTTGCATATTACCTGAATTCCCAAAAGGCAAACGAGATCATCCGGCAGTGCAGGAAGAAATGATCTGCAAACCTCCCCCGCCCACGGGCGGGGGACCCGAAACGAGGTACATATCATGAGAAAATACAGGATTCTTTTTGCCGCGGCGGGGATTCTTCTTGCGGTCGTGTCCGTGCTTTCCTCCTGCGCCGGGAAGAAACCGGAGGGGACAGACAGCACAGAAACGCAGGCTCCCAAAATCACCTCACTGACCATCGGGAATACCTGCTATTCTGTCCGGTTTACGGATTCAAGAATATCCGAATTTACGGACAAGCCGATGGACTATTATCAGGTGGCTAAGGGAGGTAACACGGAATCGGGTACAGCCCGCATTATTGTGGACCCGGAAACCGGGGAGGTCGAGAGCTTTTACAAGATCAGACCGTATCCGTGTATTCCGGACATCCGGGAACTGTCCGACGAACAGATCCGCGGCGCGGTCGAGGGGCAACTGAAAGATACGGTTGATTTCTCGGCATACAATACGTTTTCTCTGAAGCGACGCTCGCAGACCGGAAACCCGGAGGATACAACATATACCCTGCATTGGCAACTGAAAAAAGATCTGCTCTGTAACGTTGACCTGACCGTCACGGTTGACAAAGACGGATTCGTTGCCGGCTTTTCAAAAACGAATGCCTGCCCGGACAGCCTCGACAGTTCGTTTCTGTCTTCCGCGGAACGGAAACAAAAACTGGAAGCCGCAATCTGTGAGAAAATGAAAATCGTTTCCGTCAGCCGGATTGATTCTTATGAGATTGAGTCGGAAACGCTGTCCCTGTATCATGGGAAACCGGCAATCATCTGTTCGGTCAACGTAATCGAAGACGGCTTTTCCACGCTGATTGTTGTAACTGTTTCGTAAAAGGGGGTAACTCGCATGAAGAAAACAATTTGTATTCTGATGGCAGTACTGTTATGTTCGGTTGTTTTGGTTTCGTGCAAATCCGCCCAGGAATACTATCCGATTGAGCAATGCGGACATTCCGCGTCTGTTCCGGAGATCAAAAGCAAACACAACACAAAATGGAGCGGTGATTCTTTTAGCGACAAAAGCGCCCGAAAAACTGTAACCGTGACCGTACAAGGACAACAATATACCGGTGAATATAAACAGTCGTATTTTAACCCCCCTGATTTTTTTCAAGTGGATGAGTACAAAATACCGGGGAAGTCAATGGAATTTGAAGTGTATCATGATACCGGAGAGCTGGTCGGATTTACTTGGGAAACCGTTTCAGAGTCGGAATCCGGTAAAAAGTACAGTGAGGAGGAATGTGTTCAAATCGCAAAGGATCTGGTCGGGGATTATATTGATGTTTCGCAATATACAATAAGCATCCGACACAGATATGATGTATATGAAGTCGAGTTTACAAAGTATATTCAGGATTACAAAACCGGCGACTGTACGAATGTCACTGTGCAGGAAAACGGAAATATTGTGGGCTTTTACTCTTTTCTGCGGGGAAAGGTGAACAAGGATGATCTGCCTGAATTCGACATGGAAAAAGTCCGCAGAACGGTAAATCATGCGCTGGATAAAAAGTGTGCCAAAGCAAAAAAAGTGTATACTTCTGTCACATACGAGAATTATTCAGATGTAATTATCGTGTTGAACAATTCAAAGTACGCCATTTATTGTACAGTGAGTGTTAACTGTAATAATAAATTGGACGGAGAAATCCAAGAGGAAAGGGGAGAATTATTGAGTTTTGTCGTAATGATCTCTTAATTTTGAAAAACGCTATGTCCCCCGCCCACGGGCGGGGGATATGAATCGAGGTGAAAATCACGAGAAAACATAAGATTCTTTTTGCTGCGGCGGGGATTCTTCTTGCGGTCATGCTTGTGCTCCCCGCTTGCACCGCAACATCTGCCCGGTTTCAAAAGCAGCCGGAGCCACCCGAAACCGCGTATCAGGTGGGAATATACGATGTTTTGGACAATGGTTTTCCGCTTACGATTCCGGATTATCTTGACGGATTCAAAGTACTGGCTTGTATGCCGAAATCCCCCGGCAATGTTGAAACCGCTCCCGATGTTTTCTCCTGTGAGTTCTTGGGAATAACGTATGAGGGAAGTTATTTTTCTTCGGAGGTACCGCAGTTTACCTGTGACCGGGAGGATGTGTATTACAGCGAGGACAGAAACGTAATGCTCAAGCGAAATGCGCGTGATGGGTCGCTTTCCGGGTTCCGTATATTCGGAAAAGCCTTGGAACGGGCGGATGCTGCACAACCCATTTGTAAGGACCGGTTGGCAGTGGCGAAGCAGGCGGTTGAACAGTATCTTCCGATTGACGGATACCGTGTCACGGATCGCGGAGAAACTTCCGACGGCACCCGGGAGTATTGGTTTGAGAAGTACATTGGGGAATGGAAGACCACGGACAGGGCGTTGGTAAAGGTGACAACTCACGGAACTGTGTGTGAAATGCAGCTCCGCAATATCGGCAGATTCGACGGAATACAGATGTCGGATTTTGATTACGGCGAAATGAAAAAATCAGCGGAACGGTTGGTATATGTTACCTATGCCGATATGATGAATTATACGATGACCTATTACCCGGAGGGACTTGCATTCACACAGGATGGTGCGCTTGTATTTGCCGGGAATGCGTCCATCCGTGTGGATGCGTACAACCCGGATTCGGCAAATTACCCGTCACTGCAAAGATTCGGTATTGGTTACAAACAACAATTATATGTGGTTACGGTTCTTCGCGGTGATCCGGCGGACCGATAATCGGCTTCTGTAATCGGTACAAACACACAAAATAAGAACTTCCCCCCGCCCATCCGGGCGGGGGACTGAATCGAGGTGAAAATCACGAGAAAATATAAGATTCTTTTTGCCGCGGTAGGGATTCTTCTTGCAGTCATGCTTGTGCTTTCCGCTTGTGCCGGGAAGAAGCCGGAGAAGCCGGAGGAGACAGCACCGGAGACTGTGCAGTTGGAAACTGCGCAGGAAAGTCAGATCGTCAAAGTCGGCATGACTTCGGATGAGGTGCGTGCGGCACTGGACGCGGTCGGTGCAAAGTACTATTCATACGGTGAAATGATATTTTTTGAGGATCCCGACGGGATGAACGGGATTGCTTATACAGAATTAAAGGGCGGTTGTTCCGTACTTGAAGTAGATACCTTCCCGCGCGTGCAACCCACACCCGCGGCATTTTCTTCAGTGAGATACGGAATGCCTGTTGCCGTTCTTGTCCGTATCGTCGGGCTTCCGACGGATAGCCTGACTTCCGGCTTTGCTTCCATATGCTTTCATTGTGCTGATGGAACAAGGTACAGTGTGTACATTGAGAACGACAAAGAACGCGGAATGTCAGATGTTGAGTATTATTGGCATGTAGCAAGTGTTCTGAAAATCACGGATTGATATTCAAACCTCCCCCGCCCACGGGCGGGGGACCGAAATGAGGTGAAATCATGAGAAAACACAGGATTCTTTTTGCTGCGGCGGGGGTTCTTCTTGCGGTCATGTCCGTGCTTTCCTCCTGCGCCGGGAAGGAGTCGGAGGAGACAGCACCGGAGACTGCGCAGGAAAGCCAACTGATCAAAATCGGTATGGACTACGGTGAAGCGATTGCGGTGCTGGATGCCGCAGGCGTGAAACACTTTAATGATGCCGGTTGTATCTTTTTTGAAGAGCCTGATGGCAGAAATGCAATTGCATATTTTGAAGGGGAAAACACTAAGGCAACGGAAGTCGACTTTTTCCCGCGTGTGGAACCCACGCAGGAAGCATTTTCCTCTGTAAAAAAAGGAATGTCGCTTTCTGAACTTGTCCGCACAGTCGGGCTTCCGATTGCCTCCAGAACATTCGGGGTGGATTCATTGTATTTTGAATGTGCGGACGGTACAGGGTACGATGTGTCCCTCCGACGGGATAATATTGATGCAGTAAAGGATCGCTATGTGGACGGAGTGAGAAAGACTCCCGAATGATGAACAATCCCCCGCCCACGGGCGGGGGATTTCTCTATGAAGGTAAATCGGTTTTCGGGCGCTTCGTGCGGAGCCGGCTGTTTCCCGATCCGTGCGGAGCGCCGGGACGGAGGTTTTTCACCTTTCGGGGCGTTCGCCGCCGCGCAGAGAATCAACCGGTGTGGGTATCCCTCATTCGCCGGATTGGAGTACTTACCCATCCGGCAAGACGTTTGTCTGCCGGGCGGGCATTCGCTGCCGGTCAGAACAGCTGCTCACCGGAGCGCCGTCCCTCCTCAAAGCACCCGTCTGATCCGTTCGATCGCTTCGGCGGTACGGTCGCGGTCGCCAAAGCCCGTCAGGCGGAAGAAGCCTTCTCCCATCTCACCGAAGCCCGCGCCGGGCGTTCCGACGACCCGGGCTTTGTCCAGAAGAAGATCGAAAAATTCCCACGACCCCATGCCGCGGGGACACTGCATCCAGATATACGGCGAGTTGCTGCCGCCCGTGTACCACACACCCGCCTCGTCCAGCATCTGTGCAATCGCCGCGGCGTTCTGCTTGTAGTACGCGACATTCGCGCGGCACTCCGCGAGTCCCGCCTCGCAGAACACCGCTTCGGCACCGCGCTGGATGACGTAGGACACACCGTTGAATTTGGTCGTCTGGCGGCGGAGCCAGAGCTTCCGGAGCTTCACCCCGTCCCGCTCCAACTCGTCCGGCACGACGGTGTAGCCGCAACGTGTGCCCGTAAAGCCGGCGGTTTTGGAGAGCGAGCAGAATTCGATCGCGCACTCGCGTGCGCCGGGAATCTCAAGAATCGAGCGGGGAAGCGAGGCATCGCCGACAAAGGCTTCATACGCCGCGTCAAAGAGGATGACGGCGTTTTCTTTCTTTGCGTAGGCGACCCATCCGGCAAGCGCGTCCTTCGTGTACACCGCGCCGGTCGGGTTGCCGGGGGAGCAGAGGTAGATGAGGTCGGCGTGGACACGTTCGTCGGGCATGGGCAAAAAGCCGTTCTCCGCCGTGCCCTTCATGTAAAGAATCCTGCGTCCGTCCATCACGTTGGTGTCCACATAGACCGGGTAGACGGGGTCCTGCACGAGCACCGTACAGTCGCGCGAGAAGAGGTCAAGGATGTTGCCGAGGTCGCTCTTGGCGCCGTCCGAAACCAGAATCTCGTCCGCCCCGACCTTCACGCCGTGGCTTGCGTAATAACGCGAGATCGCCTCGCGGAGGAACGGATATCCCTGCTCGGGACCGTAGCCGCGGAAGGTCTCCTTCTTTCCCATTTCGTCCGCCGCGCGCTTCATTGCGTCGGTGACGGTCGGCGCGAGCGGGAGCGTGACGTCTCCGATGCCGAGCCGGATGATGTCCGCGTCCGGGTGCGCTTTTGCGTATGCCGCGACGCGCGACGCGATGTCGGTGAACAGGTAACTGTCCTTCAGCTGTAAATATCCGCGATTGATCATGTGGGTACCTCCCGGTCATAGTTCATTCGGAATGTCATGGATTTCTGTTTGTATTTCAGTTTATCATAAAAACGCATCCGCCGCAAGGGAAGGATATGCCGCGTGACAGAGAATTTACAAAAAATTTTGCAAATTTTCCGCGGGGGCGGTCAGAAGGCGGAAAAGTTTGGCTTGCATGAACGCCGCGCGCCGCGCAGAAACTGTATCTGACCGGATCATGATCCGGCGAAACTACCGGTATCGGGGGAAATTTGATTATGAAGATTATGGACAGAATCGCACTGATCCTGACCGTGATCGGCGCCATCAACTGGGGAAGCATCGGCATTTTCCGGTTTGACATTGTGGCGTGGATCTGCGGCGGGCAGATGTCCGCGGTCAGCCGGGTGATCTACACGCTCGTCGGGCTTGCGGGACTCTGGTGCATTTCGCTGTTTTTCCGGGAGAGAGACGACACGGAGGACGAGCTTTCCGGCGGTCGTGTCCGCCCCGTGAACAGCTGATCGCAGATCGCTGACAGCTGTTTTCCGGGCAACTGCTCCGGAGCTTCCGCAGCATACAGAGTTTTTTGGGTGTCAAAAACTCGCCTTGAGTTTTTGACACCCTCTTTTCTTGTGACAGAGGAAACGGCACCGGAGGGAAACATTACATCCCGGATTCTTTGCCGTTTTCTCTTTACTTTTTCTCTTTTATCGGTTATCATGGAACCGGACCTCTGTGTCCCGCGGGCTTCGGTGAAAATTACGTGAAAGTTTTAGCAAACGGGTACTTTTTTCGCGAAAAACCTTTACTTTTCCCGCGGGATATGCTATAATGACCGTTGGGCTTTGAGCTGTTTTGATACAGTCGATTCAAAAAATTATTCACACATAGACAGGAGGAAACTCAAAACATGGCAATTAAAAGAAAAATGATTTCCATGGACGGTAATACCGCGGCAGCGCACGTAAGCTATGCGTTTACGGAAGTTGCGGCGATTTACCCGATCACCCCGTCCAGTCCGATGGCGGAAGTGACCGACACCTGGTCCGCAACGGACAAGAACATTTTCGGTAAACCCGCAAGAAACATTTTCGGTGAACGCGTCAAGGTCATCGAAATGGAATCCGAGGGCGGCGCGGCAGGTGCCGTACACGGCTCTCTGGGTGCCGGCGCTCTGACGACGACCTACACTGCGTCTCAGGGTCTGCTTCTCATGATCCCGAACCTGTACAAGATCGCGGGCGAGCTTCTTCCCTGCGTCATCCACGTTTCCGCAAGATGCGTCGCGTCTCACGCGCTGAACATCTTCGGCGACCACTCCGACGTTTATGCCTGCCGTCAGACCGGCTTTGCAATGCTTGCAGAGACCAACCAGCAGGAGATCATGGACCTCGGCGCCGTCGCACACCTGTCCACCATCAAGGGCCGCGTGCCGTTCATCAACTTCTTTGACGGCTTCCGTACCTCCCACGAGATCCAGAAGATCGCCGCATGGGATTACAAGGATCTTGCCGACATGGTTGACATGGACGCAGTCAAGGCGTTCCGTGACCGCGCGCTCAACCCCGATCACCCCGTCCTGCACGGCTCTGCCGAGAACGGCGATATCTTCTTCCAGCACAGAGAGGCCTGCAACCCCTACTATGACGCAATCCCCGGCATCGTCGAGGAGTACATGAAGAAGGTCAACAAGAAGCTCGGCACCGATTACAAGCTGTTCAACTACTACGGCGCTCCCGACGCAGAGGAAGTCATCGTTGCGATGGGCTCCGTCTGTGACGTTGCCGAGGAAGTCATCGACTACATGATGAAGAAGGGCAAGAAGGTCGGTCTGCTCAAGGTCCGCCTGTTCCGCCCGTTCGTCGCAAAGAAGATGGTCGCAGAGCTTCCTAAGACCTGCAAGCGCATCGCAGTGCTTGACCGTACCAAGGAACCCGGCGCGCTCGGCGAGCCTCTGTACCTTGACGTGGTCGCAGCGCTCGCGGAATGCGGCGTGACCGGTATCGAAGTCGTCGGCGGCAGATACGGCCTCGGCTCCAAGGATACCACCCCCGCTTCCATTTTCGCGGTTTACGATAACCTGTCCAAGAAGAAGCCGAAGAATCACTTCACCATCGGCATCGTCGATGACGTGACCGGACACAGCCTGCCCGAAAAGGTTGCTCCCGATACCGCTCCCAAGGGCGCGATCGCGTGCAAGTTCTGGGGTCTCGGCGGCGACGGTACCGTCGGTGCGAACAAGAACTCCATCAAGATTATCGGCGACCATACCGATAAGTACATTCAGGCTTACTTCCAGTACGACTCCAAGAAGACCGGCGGTGTGACCATTTCCCACCTCCAGTTCGGCGATACGCCCATCAAGTCGCACTACTACATCACCAAGGCAAACTTCGTCGCCTGCCACAATGTTTCTTATATCCTCAAGGGATACAAGATCGTGCAGGACGTCAAGCCGGGCGGCACCTTCCTGCTCGACTGCCAGTGGAAGCCCGAGGAGCTTGACCGGCACCTGCCTGCTTCCGTCAAGACCTACATCGCAAAGAACAAGATCAACTTCTACATCATCGACGCGACCGATATCGCAAAGAACGCCGTCGGCAACATGAAGGTCAAGAACACCGTCCTTCAGTCCGCATTCTTCAAGCTCGCGGGCATTCTGCCGATCGACGACGCAATCGCTTACATGAAGGACAAGGCAACCAAGTCCTACTCCAAGTTCGGCGAAGACGTTGTGGCGCAGAACCACAAGGCAATCGAGATGGGTGCCGGCGCACTCGTCAAGGTTGACGTTCCCGCTGCATGGGCAGATGCCGGCGAGACGCCCGCAGAGGTTCCCGCAACCGGCGACCGTCAGGACCTGGTCGATTTCGTCAACACCGTGGTTCGTCCCGTGTCCAAGATGGACGGCGACAGCCTGCCCGTCTCCGCCTTCAAGGGCAGAGAAGACGGCACCTATCCGCAGGGCGCGGCTGCTTACGAAAAGCGCGGCGTTGCGGTGTTCGCTCCCATCTGGAACCCCAAGACCTGTATCCAGTGCAACCAGTGTGCATTCGTCTGCCCGCACGCGGCAATCCGTCCCTTCGCAATGAACGCGGACGAGGCTGCAAAGGCTCCCGCAAACACGCTGTTCGCAGAAAAGCCGGTCATCAAGACCGATTACAAGTTCACCATGGCAGTCAGCCCGCTTGACTGTATGGGATGCACGCTTTGTGTCAAGGCTTGCCCTGTGACCGCCAAGGCAACCAAGGACGGCAAGCCGGAGAACGCCGCGCTCGTCATGTCCTCCCAGGAGAAGGCACTCTTCCAGCAGGATGCGTTCAACTACGCGGTAGAGAACGTTTCCGAGAAGCCCGAGCTGCTCGGCACCACCGTCAAGGCAAGCCAGTTCAAGCAGCCGCTGCTTGAATTCTCCGGCTCCTGCGCAGGCTGTGCAGAGACGTCCTACGCACGTCTTGTCACCCAGCTCTTCGGCGAGAGAATGTACATCTCCAACGCGACCGGATGCTCCTCCATCTGGGGTGGCTCCGCTCCCGCAACTCCTTACACCGTCAACAAGGCAACCGGCAGAGGTCCCGCTTGGGCGAACTCCCTGTTCGAGGACAACGCAGAGCACGGTCTCGGTATGTACCTCGGTCAGAAGGCAGTCCGTGAGAGACTGATCGGCTACGTCAGAGAGCTTGGCGAGACTGCCGAGAACGCAGACGTCAAGGCTGCAATCGACGAATACCTGAACACGCTCGAGGACGGCAAGGCAAACACCCCCGCAACCGAGAAGATGATCGCAGCGCTTGAAGCATGCAAGTGCGACAACCCGCTCAAGGCTAAGATCCTCGCAGAGAAGGACTTCCTCTCCAAGAAGTCTGTGTGGATCTTCGGCGGCGACGGCTGGGCTTACGACATCGGCTTCGGCGGACTTGACCATGTTCTTGCTTCCGGCGAGGACATCAATGTCATGGTCTTCGACACCGAGGTGTACTCCAACACCGGCGGACAGGCGTCCAAGGCATCCAACATCGGTCAGGTCGCACAGTTCGCGGCAGCAGGCAAGGCAATCGGCAAGAAGAACCTCGCCGAGATCGCTATGTCCTACGGCTACGTTTACGTCGCACAGGTCGCAATGGGTGCTGACCAGAATCAGCTCCTCAAGGCACTGACCGAGGCGGAAGCATACCACGGACCGTCCCTCATCATCGGCTACGCTCCCTGCGAAATGCACGGCATCAAGAAGGGCGGCATGCAGAACTGCCAGATCGAAATGAAGAAGGCAGTCGATGCAGGCTACTGGAATATGTTCCGGTACAACCCGACCCTTGCAGAGAACAAGCTGACGATCGATTCCAAGGATCCGACCGGCTCTTACCGTGACTTCATCTCCAACGAAGCGCGTTACGCACGTCTCGCGCAGACCTTCCCGGACAGAGCAGAGAAGCTCTATGAGAAGGCAGAGGAGAACGCTGTCGCACGCTACGCACGTCTCAAGAAGATGGCGGAGCTGTACAAGTAATATCCGCGGAAATAAAACCGTAAAACAAACGGGGGCTGTCGCGAAAGCGACAGCCCCTTTTGGGTTTTGTTTGGTTTCATTCCGCGCGCCGGGTTTTCTTCGGGACGGAACTTTAACTTTTATGCGACCGTCCGGTAGCGGTTCTCGATCTCCGAGATCACCATCGGAATGCCCGCACGGATGTGCGAGAGCGCGTCCTCAAATCTTGCGTACAGCCGGTCGGACAGCGCCGGGTTTTCCTCCAGCACCAGCATCGACGCGACGTAGTATGCCGCCGCAGGGGCGAACCGCACGCTCATCGGAAAATCCTCCGTTTCGTCGATCACGGTTTTGTCGAATACCTCGGGGAGAACAGATTCTCCCGTGACCGCGAGACGCTGACGGTAGGAGGCATCCATGCCGTAGCATTCTCCGATGAAACAGGCGAGCAGATACCGCATCCGTTCGGCGTAATCCTCCGTCAGGTCGGGATCGCTTCCCGCGCCCGCAAGCCGGAGGGCGTTATCAAAGATGGATTTGCATTTTTGTGCCATGTGCCATGCCTTTCCGCTTTTTCAGCTTATCAGTTTGGTTTGTTGCTCTTTGCTTTGAATTTTTGGTTACGGATTTACCTTTACCGAAGGAGGTTCCGGGTTCCCCGCCGCAAACCTGCGGAGACTGCGGTCTTTGCGGAACCTGCGGCAGGGAATCCGGATTATTCATGCTTACGCGGCAAAGCCGAGGTCAAGCAGGATGAATTCCTTGGGGTAAACGACCTTTGCGCCGTAGAGGTGCAGACCCTTGACCGCGTCTGCAAAACGCTTCTCGGGACGGTATGCTTCAATTTCGGAGAGCTGTTCTGCGAACGCGATCGCGCGGCGGGTACGTGCGAAGCACTTGTGGTACACCTTCTTGTTGGCGGTGTCGGCAACCGTTGCGATGTTGCCGGAGACATAAATCTTGCATCCGCCGACGGAGCCGATGCAGCCGTTCTCCAGCACGTCGGAGTTGTCGGTCGCGTTCGTGATCTTCGCCTTGAGGATCAGCTCGGCGACCTCGGGGGAGACTTCGATCACGATGTCGGAGGGATCGGTCACGCCCTCCTTGAGGAGTTTGGTACGTGCGCTGATGAGTGCGTCAAGCACGTTGGTCGCGCTGACGGATGCCTGGGCAACGGTCGTGCCGGCGCTGCCGTAAAGCGAGTAGACATACGTATCCGCGGTTGACGCAAGTGCGTTCGCCGCGACCTTCATCGCTTCGTTCATCAGCTGGGGCTTTGCCTGTGCGCGATCCACGTCGTCGATCTGGAAGTTGAAGCACTTTGCCTGGTCAATGGTCAGTTCGCGCACCGTATCGGAAAGCGCCTCGGGAGAGGACAGATCGGTGTTTTTGGTGTAGTCGGACACGGTGACGCTGCCGACACCGAGAATCTTGACGACGCTGCCCGCTTCGCGGATGTCGCCCTCAAAGGCGCGGTTACAGTTTGCAACGCCGACATACTTCTTGTCAAGCGCGGTGTAGAGATTTTCGCTCCAGACGGTGGGAATAAAATTGGTGATAGCCATATTTTTTGATCCTTTCTGATTTTATCATGTTGCCGTGTTGGGCACGGCGGTTGATGTGTTGGGGTTCCGTAAACGACGGACGGGGAAGGAGGTCCGGAGCCGACCGACGCGGGCGCGCGGCGGAAGTCCGCGCCGCGGCGCAGAATGTGCCGCCGGCGGGGGCGGAAGTCGCGCGGACGTCGGAGAGGCGGCAGGGAAGATGGCAGGCCCGCCCGGTGCCTGAATCCGTTGCATTTGGTACTGTTACCGGGAATCTATGTTTACCGGTCCCAGTGTTTCATGGAATCGAGGATCGCCGCATAGTGCGTGCGGACCTCCAGAGAGGACATCGCGCGTACTTCTTCCGGCGAATAAAAACCGGTGGGAACGGACCGCCCCGCGGACGGAGACGCGCTTTCACGGTTGCGCTCGTCGGTTGCTTTTACCAGCTCGGCGGCGCGGGTACGGTAACGTTCTTCCAGGGCGAAGGACGCTGCAAGCGGGACACCGCGGGAAAACGCATCCCAGACCGACGTGGAAAGCGAGTTGGGGGAGACATCCGGATAGAGCGTGCGGAATTCGGCGATCTCTCCGGCGATGCGCGAACGTTCTTTTTCCGCGTGATCGAGCCTCTCTTTCAGTTTCGTGATTTCCTGAAACAGTTCTTCGGCGGAGAAAGACGCGGATTCTCCGGCTCCGGTTACTTCTTCGGTTCCGGGTTCTTCGGCGTCAGGTGCGCCCGATGGGTGCCCGCCGTCAGGCTCGCCGGCAAGCGCCGGCGTCGCCGCCGGATCCCCATCGGTGGTGTCGCT
>CAKSZH010000006.1 GCA_934525675.1 uncultured Eubacteriales bacterium | reverse complement strand
TTAAATATTGCTACATCATTGGGTAATGGATAAATACTGTCTGATTTTATTGTTGGTAACATATACTTTGTTCTCCTGTTACTACTAATAAATACATATTAAAGTAAGCGATAACTTACTATCTGTCGAGATGATTATACCATATCTTTTTATAAAAAGATACAGGAAGATACTAATTTTTTAATATCTTCTTATCTATTGAAATAGCTTTATTTTCAATAAACTCTTTACTCATTATGAATCTACCTGTATCAATAAAATTATATCTGCCGTCTTTGTCTTCCCAATTTTCTCCCTCCTTATAATTTTTTGCACTAAAAAAAGCCAACCTTTCGATTGACTCTTTTAGTTATGTATTTTTATACTGCTATTTTCTTTTTTAGCTTATTAAAATCCTTTAAAACTCATTAAATTTTCTAATGCAATTTTAATGCTACCAGATAAAATTTGTTGAAATTCATTAGATTTTTTATTTTTTGTATCTAATATAATAATCTCTCTAAGTATTGCATTAAGTGCCTTTAAGCGTTATTAACTTATTAAGATTTATTAAAATTTTTCAAATGTTCTATGCCAAAGGCTTCGGTTACCGGAACAAAAGCGTCGGGATCTCCCGCCATTCCTCCGGATCGTCCTCCCAGTGGCGGAAATGCGACGTCATGATTTTGTCCCACTCGCTCGGCTTTCCTTCGGTGGAGGGCGTGTCGTGCGTGCTCAGTTCGCCCGCATAACGCACGGTCTCTTTTTCCTCCGGCAATTCGAGGTACAGAAACAAAAGCTCGCCGAACAGCCCGATGATCCCGTATTTGTCGCCGTTCCCCGGCTTCTCCTCCTGCAACCTGTGGTGGTAGAACACATAGCTTGCAAATCTGTCGTGGCGGATGCGGTTGACGCGGACCCACGGCGTTTTTTTCTGCTTTCTTTCCCAGTGCTCCTCTGAGAGCGGCTTGGAAAAATGGTAAAGCTCGGGTACCCACACCCAACGCTCCCCGTTCGGGAACGGCACCGTTTCCCCACCGATGACTTCTTCGGCACGGATATCCTCCCGGTCCGCCTCGGCGTAAAGGAACAGAATGTCCCCGTACTCCGGGTGGGTGAAGCGCGACAGGGACAGATGGGTGACGGACGGATTTCCGAGGTCACGGTAGGTTTCCCCCGCCTTTGCGTAGGCGGCATACATCAGTCTTACAATCATAGTTTATCCTTTTTCTTCCTCCCGGTCTGTGATTTTCTCACGGTCTGCGCCGACTCTCGATTCTCCCGGCGAGCGTCCGCAAAAGCGGCGGATTCCCCGCGCTCCGCGCGAAACGGGATTCCTGTCGGCGAACCGACGCACGGCGGATTCCCCGCGCTCCGCGCGAAACGGGATTCCTGTCGGCGAACCGACGCACGGCGGATTCCCCACACTCCGCGCGAAACTGGATTCCTGTCGGCGAACCGACGCACACGGCGGATTTTCCGCGGTATTTCTGCGAAACCCTTTCCGGGTGAAATATACAAACCGGGCGGCAGAGCCGCCCGGCAATGTTTCCGTTAAACCTTTTCAAGCACCACGCCGCCGACCAGACGTCTTGCCTGGATCAGCGCGTTTGCGCGGATGGTGTATTCGGACGGATACAGCAGAACCTCGGACGCCGCCTTCACGGAATCCAGATTGCGGGTCGCCTCGATCAGCTTCACCGCGTGCTCTGCGTTCGCCTTCTCCTCGGCAGAGCCGCTCTCAATCAGCGTTCTTGCCTTCTCCAGCACCAGATCCTGCTGCATGGTGAGAATCTTCTTCATGGTCTCCACGGAAGAAGTCGTGAGCTTCGAGCGGTCCACGCCGCCGACCAGCATTTCCGCCGCAAGCAGATTCTCAAAGCAGTAGCGGTAGTTGAACGGCCAGATGATGTGGGGCGCGTTCGGCAGTGTGGGCGGCCACTGACCGTCCGAGTTGTAGGAGTTGGTCAGGTGGAGCCATGCCTCGTACACGGTCTTTTCGTCCAGCTTGCCTTCCATTTCGTGCAGCTTCTCGCGCACAAGATCCTGCCACGGACGGAGGATGCTTGCCATCGGGGTCTTTGCCCAGGTCGATGCACGCGCGCCGTGCCAAGCCGCGTCGTCGTCCACATTCAGCACGTCGTCAAGCGGCGTGAGGTTGCAGGCTTCGTCGTATGTAATGAATTCGCCGCAGGTCTTCTGCACCTCGGTCACAAGGCGGATCAGCTTCTCCTGCGATTCGGGCGTGACCTCAAACACGTTGTCGGGCTTGTTCTGGTACTTGAGGCGGAACCAGCCGTTGGTGCCGATGTATTCCGCGTCGTCCGCGAAGATGATGAGCGCGCCCTCGGGATCGCCGGGCTTCTCCTCGGAGTACTTGCGGATCAGTCCCATGTACTTTTCAAAGGTGTAGCCTTCCATACCCATGAAGTAACGCACGCCGAACTGCGCGATGCGGTCGGTACGGAGGAACATCCGGAGCTTGCCGTCCTCAACGCCCTCGATATGCGTGAAGGGACGGTGGATGGCGCGTTCGTTGCCTTCCAGCTCGTACTTGAAATCAAAGGAATAGAAGGACGGATCGTCGGAGTATTCCTTTTCGTAGATTTCGGGGCGGTTGGGCTCGCCGTTTATGTTCTTGGAACGGCTGTACGCCTCAAAGTCGCCGATGAGATTTCTGCCGCCGACGGCAACTGCTTCCGCGGGAACGTAGCTTCTCCAGCCGCATTCGGGGTTCCACAGGCTCTTCGGACGGAAGCCAAGGTACTTTTCAAAGGTATCCATGGCAAAGCGGAACGCCCACTTGCCGTCCTCTTCGGGGAAGTTGGGGAGCATGGGATGCGCGTAGGGACTTCCCATGAATTCGCAGGCGCCGCGCGAAACGGCTTTCTTGAGTTTTTCCAGCACATCCGGGGTCAGAAGCGCCATCTGCTCGATGGTGTATCCGGATGCCTCGAACACGAATTTGGTATCCGGGAAGTACTTCTCCATCGTGTCGAACAGCATTTCATAGCTGTGGCGGATGACGAATTCATACTTGTCCGGTTCCAGATACGCGTAGTTGAGGTTCGCGTGGAAGATCATGACGTATTTCATTTCGGTATCTCCTTCTTGTCTTATGGCTTTCCCTGTGCCAAAACGTTTCCGGTGTCACCCGGAACATCCTCTTTATTGTATCAGTAAGAGGCGGCATTTGTCAAGGCATTTGCCGGAAAACGGCTCCGAAGATACGATCTGCCCGCCATCCGGGGCGGTTTTTGAGGGGGAAAAACGGGCGATCGCCGGAACGGTTTTCCCGCTATTGTGCAAAAAGAACAAATAGGTTGTAAATTTTTTTGCAAAAACGTTGTTCTGTACAAAATTCTGGAAGGAAGCGCTTGACATGAGGGTGTGGAACGGAGTATAATGTAGGCGGACAATTGAATCGCGCTGTGTTCCCCGGTGAGAAAGACCGGGAAACAGTCGCACGGTCAATGGACGGCACTGCCGGAATCGGCGCAGCCCGGTTCCGCTGACGGATGCCGACGGACGTGATACAGTCCGATACTTATTTTGGAGGGAAAACGATGAAAAAAACGATCATTAAGGTCCTGGCGTTCGCGCTTGCCCTTTGCCTGGCGCTTCCGCTGATTGTTGCCTGCACCGGTTCCGGGACGGAAACGTCCACGACCAAGGAAACGCAGACCAAGCGGGAGAGACCGACCTCTGCCGCAACGGAAGAGGAGACCGATCCGCCGGAAGAGACCAACAACCGTTCTTCGTCCTCGATCTGCTATGTCGGCGAGGATGCGTCCAGCCCCGAGTCCGTGTTCTTTGATACGCTTGACGAGGCGGTTGCCGCATATCCGGACGGCGCGGTCATCAAGTTCTGCAAGGCAAACGGCGTTGTTGTTGACAAGCCGTTCCACTTCCCGGCAACCGGGGACTTTGTCCTTGATTTCAATAACTGCCAGGTCGATATCACGTTTGATACGGGTATCGTCCTGGAGTGCAAGGTCGGCGGCATGAAGCAGATGCAGTATGCGTACTACCGTGACTTGGCGAGCGTTCTCGCAAACAAAAAGGATGATCTGCAGAGCGTTCTGAAGCCGTCCGAGGTTCAGATGATGGCTCCGTATGTCCCCTATCTGTGGGTGTTCGGTGAAACCGACGGCATGACCGAGGGACGTTACGCAATCTCCGACCTCAATGCCGGCGTGGAAGATGCGGATCCCGATTTCCGCTATAAGCGCGTGGAGGATCTCTCCCTTTGGGGCGTTCCGTATGTTGCGGTGTTCGACGGTCATTACTTCTACGACCTTCAGGAAGCAATGGATGCCTGCGAGTCCTCCTCGAGCCTTATCAACATGAGCATTCTGAACAACTGCAGCGCATCGGACGAAAACAACAATGAATTCGTTCTTCCCATCACCAACTACTATTACCGGATCGCGTATGACTATTCCATGGTGCACGGCTCGTTCGACACCGGTGTCACGTTTGACGACGGTGCGGGCGGATACTGCTATTACAGCTCGTTGAGTTTCCTTGCCGGCCGTTCGCTGAACAACAATTCCGTGGTCTGGATCTGGGGTACGATGGACGGTTATGAGCCCGGCAAGTACATTCTGACGATCACAAAGCCCGGGGACAAGGAAATGTACCGTGAGAACGGCGACGCCTACATTATGGTCGTCGGTAACTACACCTTCACCCGTGTGGACGGTGTCAACGCGGATACCTTCTTCAAGGAAATGGAAGAAAACTACAAAGCCCGTCTGGAGGCGGACGAGTAATTCTCCCCCGCGAGCTTTCCCGATGAATTCCGGCAGGATTGCCGCCCCGGCGGCAATCCTGCCTTTTTGCGTTCCGGAAATACGGGGGAGGCAGGTACCTTTGCGGGCGTTTGTCTTTTCGTCCCCCGCACCCGCACGTTCCGACAAACTCCGACATATTCTGTAATGAAGCGAGGCTTCAAATCCAGAACAAGGAGAAACAGAATGTACAGCGAAGAAACAAGGTACGCGCAGGGTCCCCGGATCGGCGGGACCCCGGCGCGTGACCTGCCTGTGCAGGAATCCGTCGGGTGCGGGAACGCAGGCGGGGGCGGCGCCGCCCTCCTTCCGTCCGACCTCGGCGGAGTAAAACTCGGCGACCTGCCGATCGCCATGGCGTATGTCCCGCCCCAGAAGTGGTGCGACATTTTTGAACCGGACGCGGCGCTTCGGGAAGGCACACAGTTCCGCGAACTGGCACTCCCGTTTACCGGAGGACGCTCGGGGTGCGGATGCAAAGGAGGTTCCCGTGGATAACCGTTATCAGCAAAGCAGTGGTTACGCTCCCCGCGCCGTCCGGACGGGGAATCTGCAGAACCGTACCGGACATTCCATGCGGATGGGCGGCACAACGGGCACGACCGGCGGCACCGCGCGCGGACAGGATTGCGGGTGCCGGAGCGGTTCCCAGGAGCGCAGTCCGCTCATGCGCCGCCTGCAGGAGCTGGATCTTGCCCTCATTGACACCGGACTGTATCTTGACGCGTACCCCGACAACCGCGACGCGCTCTGTTATTTTGCGCGCCTGACGGAGGAGCGGGCGCGGGTACTTGCCGAATACGAGCGGCAGTACGGCCCCATGACCCTCTTCGGCGCCGGGGAGAAAAACGGTATGTGGGACTGGACCCGGCTTCCGTGGCCGTGGGAAAATGAAGAGACGCAAGGGGGAATGCGCTGATGTGGATCTATGAGAGAAAACTGGAATACCCGGTGAAGATCCGGAAGCCGGACCCCCGTGCCGCGAGCATTATCGTCAGTCAGCTGGGGGGACCCGACGGCGAGCTCGGTGCGTCCATGCGTTACCTCAACCAGCGGTACAGCATGCCGTACCGCGACGTGGCGGGAATCCTGACCGACGTCGGAACGGAGGAGCTGGCGCACCTTGAGATTGTTGCCGCAATTCTCCGTCAGCTGACGCGAGGACTGGATGCCGAGACCATTGCCAAGTCTCCGCTTGCCCCGTATTTCGTGGATCACACGGGCGGCATTTACCCGCAGTCGGCGGGCGGTATGCCGTTCAGCATGGCGGCGGTCGGCATCAAGGGCGACGCAATCACCGACCTGCATGAGGACATGGCAGCAGAGCAGAAGGCGCGTACCACCTACGACAACATTCTCCGCATGGTGGACGATCCGGATGTCCGCGACCCGATCAAGTTTTTGCGCGAGCGCGAGGTCGTGCATTACCAGCGGTTCGGCGACGCGCTCCGGCGCACGACCGAGCGGCTTGATTCAAAGAATTTTTATGCCTGCAATCCGGAATTTGATCCCGGTTGCACCGTCACCCGCAAGGACTGACGGCGTAGTGTCTTTTCCCCCGCGGAAGCGGGGGAATTCTTATCGGGGGGCGGGCCCCAGGCGCTGCTTTGCGTTCGAGGGACAATCCGGGGTACGCATTTCCGGGGCACAAAATTCCGGAGATGCGGAACGCCCGGGGGGACACAAAATTCCAACATAAAATTTCCCCGAACGCGCCCCCTCAAACGCGGAACCTCTGAACGCAAAATCCGGTCACACCCACTCCCCCGTTCCCTGTCGGAATCCGGAGGAAAATGCCGGTTTGTCCCTTGCTTTTTTCCGGAACCGGCGGTATAATCATTTATGGAACATACAAAGAAGAGCGGTTGTGCCACCGGAAGTGCCGGACGGTTTTGCGGATCTTCCGGAATACCATCAAAAAGGAGAAACAAACATGAAAGAGACCAAGTACACGGGCACCAGAACCGGAAAGAACCTGGAGGCGGCATTCGCGGGCGAGTCCCAGGCGCGCAACAAGTATACGTATTTTGCGTCGGTCGCAAAGAAACAGGGTTTTGAACAGATCGCGGCGCTGTTCCTCAAGACGGCGGACAACGAAAAGGAACACGCAAAAATGTGGTTCAAGGAGTTGTCCGGAATCGGCGATACCAAAGAGAACCTGTTTGCCGCCGCGGAGGGCGAAAACTACGAGTGGACGGACATGTACGAAGGCTTTGCAAAAACCGCAGAGGAGGAAGGTTTCCCGGAGCTTGCAGAGAAATTCCGCCTGGTCGCGGCGATCGAAAAGCACCACGAGGAGCGGTACCGCGCACTGCTGCGCAACCTGGAGATGGCGGAGGTCTTTTCCAAGAGCGAGGTCAAGGTCTGGGAATGCCGCAACTGCGGGCACATCGTGGTCGGCACCGCGGCGCCGGAGGTTTGCCCCACCTGCAACCATCCGCAGAGCTATTTTGAAATTTCCGCGGAGAATTACTGATTTTCCGGAAGGACAACAATGCCGGTCGGAAATCCGGTATTTCTGGCGCGATCCTGGTACGCTTTGTTCCTTTGTCTGAATTTTTCAAATGATTTCGGCGGTAAAACGGTGGCTTTTTTGCCGCCGGGATCAACGTCGTCAGGGGGGAAAACTCATTCCGAGTTTTCCCCCCTTTTTTTTTGTGATTGGGAACTGCCCGGCGGCGGGGGTACAAGGCTCCGGAGGGTACTTATCCGCCGCAACGGCGGGATCACTTGCATGCCGGGAAAATCCCGTCGGGGGCATCCTGCCGCAAATCGCACGGCATAGCATGCCGCGCTGCCGCCGTGAAGCGCTTCGGGATATTTTTTCGTTTCCCCCGGCGGGCTGACGAGGTTGCCACCCTTGACCGGCTCCATGATGATCACGGGTTTTCCGAACTTGCGGCAGACCTCTAAGCATTTGCGGGACTGCACGGCAGGGTCCTCGTAATCGACGCCGCACCATTTCAGCTGATTTTCATAGAACGGGCGGATATCCGCCCCGGCCTGAAAGCAGGTGTTGGTTAACTTATTGGTGACGGTGAAGCTGTCGCGCGGGTAGCGGGCGACGAGGCAGTCGCGGATTGCCGTTTCGCTATTTCCGTCCCGGTTCACCGCAATCACGCGGCGGATTCGGCTTTCAGGGACAATTAAAAATAGGAGGGGGATGCCGACCGCTGTTTTTATTTTAAATCTATTTGAATAACAAAAAATCGGAAATTTCTTGACAAATGAAGAAAATAATTACATAATAAAGGAGAGAACATATTATGAAATTCGTAAATTCTGTAAAAGTAACGCCAAAAACATTGACCATGCGTCCAGGGGACTGGTATTATTATATGTCTGTGGAAATTTATCCGCTTGACGCGTATTGCAGATATGTTACATGGCACAGTGACAATTCGTCGGTTGCAAGTGTGAATACCGATAATGGTTAGTTTGTTGATTTACAGAACCCGTGACAGGGAACGTCTCGGTTTTGCCAATGCCGGAAGTGATGACGACATTACTCCGATTATTGCCGAGGATCTGACCTACGGAGGGAAATCGACTGCTACGCTTTTAACCAACGGAACATATATCTCTAACACCGATCTTTATAAAACCGGATTTGACATTCAGTTTTCCGTTGCGGAAAGAGTAAATATTTTCAATCAACTCATTGAAAGTCAACTGAAAAAGGATACAACATTTCAACGGATTCTGAAAGATATGATGCAACATTTTGTAGGAGGCTCCGGTGCGGATTATTCAGATCCTGATCTGACAGCCGCCGTTCAGGCGCACACAAAAACGCAAAGTTATGTCAATGAGGAGATTGCAATCCTGAAAGAAGAGATCGAGCAACGGAACGGCAGAATCAATACTCTTTGGTATGATGAAAATCTATGGGTCAGACCGAAAGAACGGAAAGAACACCCCATTGTCAAAAAAATGTTGGAAAACGGCCGAAATTCGAAACTTCCCGTTTTCGGTTGGAATAACGGGACTCCGGGACTGACACTGGCGATTGATTCACTTTATGGGAACACTGTGGAAATAGAATCATATAGTATAACTGCAACAACTTATTCCGGAAAACTGAAATTCCGTTTCTATGACCACTTCGGGCTGGATACCTCGGACCTGAGTCAAGAGAAGTACGGTGGTGTAAAAGCCGGGATCATTCCCGGATTCAGACAATGGTTTATCTTACAGCATTGGAAAGACCTTGCGGCGCCGGTCCAGCCGAAGCCGTTTGTTACCGTGATTGAGTTTTCTGTTCCGTTTGAGGGAAAGCGCTGAACAAAAAGGAGGAAAAAGATGGGGGTTCTTGGGAAAATCCGAAAGATCGTGATTGCGGTGACGGTGCTCTTGCTTCTGGTTGTTCTGCCGGTCTCCTGCAATGTTTACCGGTTCCGTCACGAATGTCTGCATCAGATGTCGTACTACGAGAGCGACCACTTCCGGGAAAACAAGGCGGCTTTCGATTTCCTGGCAAAGGAATTCTCCGGGCGGTTTTACCCCGTTCTGCGGGAAAACGAGCAGATCGAGCGCATTCTGATTCTGCCGGGCACAGATTCTATTGGAATTACGTATCTGGATTCCGATCGTCACGTAATTGACGAATACGAAATTGACATTGCTTCGGACGAACAGATGCAGTCCTGTATCAAAGCCGTGTACGCCGCGTTCCGGGACCTTCCGCACCGGCAGGGATTCCTTGATTTCAGTGTTTGCCGGTACCAGGTAGCGTTTGTTACCAGCGGCCCTTACGCGATTGTTTATTCCGGACACCGCCCGGATTACATTGTAAGCCCGGCGGAGGGTTACGACTCTTACTATTCCGAGTGGATCGGACACCATTGGTATCAGATTCTCGGAGAAAACAAACCGTCGCGGCAGGATCGCTGACAAGGGGAGATCCCCCGGAGGGGAAGGCATCCCGCACACGGTGTTTTGGGCAAAAAGAAAAAGGAATCCCGCCCCGGACGGAAGTCTTTTGTCTCCCCTGCGGGCTGGAAAAGGGTTACCCCGGAGCGGCGGATGCCGCCCGGAGAACTCTGCGGGCGGGAAAAGTTTTGCCCCGGAGCGGCGGATGTCGCTCCGGGGCTTTTTGCGTTCGTTCCCCGCTCTGCCGTGCGGTTGTCCTCAAGGCAACGGGCGGAAGACAACTTGTGGTACCACCCAAAGCCGGAATTCTCAGGTTTGGGGTTTCTTGTTCAGCCGTACCCCCACCCTGCCGCCGGTCGTTGCCGGAGCGACGGATGGGACACGGCGAAACCGGGATCCCGGAATTTTCAGGCCTCGGTTTCCCCGTTCAGCCTGCGGATGACCGCAAGCACTTCGGTGAAATCGCCGCAGAACCAGTTGCAGAGCGCACGGGTCCCCGACTTTTCGATGTTGCCGCCGTCAAATCCGATCACGGGGAAGCCCGCAAGACGGATGGAGCAGACGCCCGCTCCGCTGTCTTCAATGCCGACCACATGGCAGCGATCGGCTTCGGGAATCCCGAGACCGACCGTTGCCGCCTCGGCATAAAGCCACGGGTGCGGCTTGGGGGAAAGCTCGCCGAGGGTTCCGACCTCTCCTTTCCGCATTGGGAAGCCTGCGGAAATGGAGCAGTCGTAAAACGCCTTCGGGTCGCCCATGCCGAGGGTATCGAACGCGGATCTGATCTCGGGCCAGGCTTTTTCGTAAAGCCCGCTTGTGACCAGTCCGATCCGAATTCCCATCTGTTTGAGGGCAAGCAGGAATTCCTTCAGGTGAGGGCTTGGCGTAAAGGCTCCCGTCTTGCCGCGCCCCTCCATGATTTCCTGCATTTCCCTGTGGGTATGTTCAAAATACAGGTCGCGTGCCTTTTCCAGGGATGCGCCGGGGCAATACTTGTCGATGCAGTATTGCAGGTGCTCGGACACCGAGTGTCCCGACACGAACGGCAGATCCTCCTTTGCAAGGCGGAACTCCGGATTCTCAAGCAGCGACGCGATCGTCTGCTCAATGATCCAGATCCAGAAGGATTCGCTTCTTACGCTGGTTCCGTCCAGATCCATGAGTACGGCGCGGACGGGACCCTTCGGGGCGACCGGCTTGACGGGATAGTACGCGGGATAATTCATGGCGGAGAGCACATAGGCAAGCGAGCGGTCGCGGAAGGCGATGAATTCCACCTTGCCGTCCCCCGTTGCATAGATGCCCTTCACGCCTTCCTCACCTGCGCGGAAATATCCGTCGCTGCAGACCTCGCGCGCAACAAGCCCGCTGTTTTCATCAAATTCCCCGAGTCCGGGGATTACAAATTTTTTCATGTACGGTTTCCTTACTGTCTCTGTCCGGATCAGCGCTTCTTCAGCAGGAAGGTCTCGATCCTGTGGGGTTCCAGCTTCATGCCGAAGCCGCCGTTCTCAAATGCGAGCGGTTCTGCATTGGTTTCGTCCAGGCGGACGCGTTCAACGCGCTCGATCGGGAGAATGGTGCGGATATTCAGCGGCAACTCCTCGCCGGTGGTGTTCCAGACGCGGAGCACGAAGTCCTCGCCGTTTTCCGCGAGCTTGAGCGCCGAGGTGAGCACCTTCTTCTCGGGAGATACCGTGAGGAAGCTTGCTTCGACGGGAAGCGGACCCTCGTGGGGCACGCCCTGCGCCGCCTTGACGGGTACCTTGAAGGCATAAGCGGTGTTCAGCACCTCTGCCTCCTGCCAGTTGCCGCGGTGGGGGTAGATTGCGTAGTCGTATTCCAGCGTACCAAAGCTGTGCTGCCCCGTGTATTTGTCCAGCTCCTCAACATTCATCGCGGAGTTTGCGGTCATATACGCGCGCTGGGTGCGGATGAGGGTGATCTTGAGGGTGCGCTCGCTGTCGTCCTCCACCTCATATTCGCGGAGTCCCTTGGTCATGACGGCGGTGCCGATCTTTCCGTCCGAGACGTCCACGAAATTCTGCATGGGCTGGAACGGGAAGAAGCCCTCCGCGTTGTCCTTGTGGTCTCTCCAGCGGATGGTGCGGCTGGCGACGTCCCACGCGCTCTCCACGTCCGCAAAGTCTGCGCCCGCAACGCCGGTCGGGAAGTTGACGGTCAGCTTGTGGTCGCGGATCTCGTTTTTCAGCTTGGTGTGGAGCTTCAGATACTTCGCGTCCTTTTCGAGCGTCAGAACCGTTTCGATGGGAAGCTCGCGCATCTCGCGGGTACGGTCGTCGCCGCTGACGGTTGCCGCCGCGGGAAGCCGCATGGACAATTCAATGCGGAATTTTCCGCGGAGCGTGTTGCTCTCCAGCATGGTGATGGTCGCGTTTGCGCCGAGGGAGGTGTAGATTGCGTTGCGCTTGGGCACGTTGGAGATGTGCGCCGAGCCGACCTCGCCGCTGTCGGTGAAGAAATGCAGATTCTTCATGACGCGACCGGTTTCCTTGTCCAAAAGATCAAAGGTGCCGTTCGGATGCAGGGTCACCTTCAGATAGCGGTTTTCCAGAGTGCCGCCGTCGCGTGCGATGAGCGCGCGGTCCGGCATGATCTCGGGATGGTACGCAAATTCCGGCTCTCTCATGCGGACCGCGTAGGTCACATAGCCGTTCTGCGGGACCTTTGCATGCACGAGCAGGTGCTTGCGGTTGGCGTTGAACTTGATCGCCTTGGTGTCCAGCTCTCTTTCCACGCCGATGGAAATGTCGTCGCGGGAAAGCTCCACGTAGTCGATCTTGTTGCCGTGCTGATCGATGATATCAAAGAAATCGCCGAGCACTGCGGCTCCGCCGACACCGATGTCGCCGTCCCCGCTCTTGACCTCCTTGGGCGTATCGACGACCAGCTCCACGACTTCTTCCCTTTCATAGGGAAGCGTGTTGAAGAGGGTGAGCGTGTAGTCGCTCTTACGGTAGACGCCGAGGCTGCCGATCTGACCCGTCAGGCTGATGGTGCTGCGGTTGGTACACTCCTCCGCCACCGTCTTGGCAAGCGAGAAGTTGTACATCATGTCCTCGTGCGCGCGGTCCACCGCGGCGCCGCAGATGCTGTCGTGCGCGTGGTTCTTCAAGAGATACCGCCATGCCCGCGCGATATTGGTGCGGGGGTACTCCTTGCCGTACATGGCGGCGTAGGTGGAGAGCGGCTCGCAGAGATTGATGAGGTTGTTTTCCACATCATCATTACAGAGTTTGATTTTGATGCGGGAGGAATGGGTCGCGCCGAGCAGGGCGTTGAAGTTGTTGTACTCCATCGTCGTGTAGCGGAGCTCGCCCGTGTGATGCGCGCGCTTGTAGCCGGGGACCTCGCTGATCGCCTTCATGTAATCGTCCATGCTGTCCTGAACGATCTCCACGTCGGGATAGAGCTTGTTCATATCCGCGACGAGTTCGGGCAGGTACCGGTACGGTTCGTCGTTGTCCTCCATGTTGAGTGCAAGAATGTGGTCGCCGATTTTGTACGGCTCCGCCTGATCGAGCAGGTGATCGAGCGCTTCCTTCTGCACCTTGGGATCGTGGATGTAATCAAAGTCCTCGTGAAGCAGCGTGAACGCCTTTTCGTAGGACTGCATATCCGCCATGTGCGCGGGGAGCTGGTCCGGATCATAGGTGTAGGTCAGGTCCTTGAGTCCCTTGCCGAGGACGGCGGGACCGTGGACGTAGAAGAACCAGTTGGTGCGCGTCACCTCGTCAAAGGTGCGGAGCGTCGTGATGGTGCTTCCGTCGGGAGCCGACCAGTCGAAGAGCGGGGTCAGGACGTGCTTGTTGGTGCCGCGGTAGAAGATCGCGTTTTCGATGCCGAAGCCGCGGTAAAGCTGGGGGAGCTGGGAGGGCTGACCGTAGGAGGTCGCCGTGTAGCCGGACTTCATGCCGCCACCGAGCGATTCCGCCATCTTGTGCCCGAGGAGCAGGTTGCGGATGAGCGCTTCGGGCGCGACGGTGTTGGTTTCCGGCAGGGTGTACCAGTTGACGATGAACAGCCGCTTGTCCGCAATCAGCTTTTTGACGCGGTCGCGGTTTTCGGGACGGATGGTGAAATAATCTTCCAGTACAATGGTGCCGCCGTCCACGCAGAAATATTTGTATTGCGGTTTGGTCTCCAGAAGATGAATGATATTGTCCATCAGATCTGCGAGCCGGAGCTTGCTCTGCTCGGCGGTGTGACGCCACTCTCTGTCCCAGTGCGTCCCGCTGATCAAATGTACGGTTCGACGATTCATAAATCAATCTCCTTTGTTTTTGGTATCCGTTTTGCCTGAACGTTTGCCTGAGTGAAAAAACCGTTTTTCTTAATCATAGCACATGATTTTGTGTTTGTAAACAAAAATCTCAAAAAAATTCTAAAAATTTTTCGGATATTGGTGAAAAATCGGCGTTTCTATGGTATAATAGTCAAAAAACCAGTTTTCTCACGGAGGACAAACAGATGGTATATGCGATCAGAGCGCAAGGACTCACCAGAGAAGAGTTTGCGTTTGCGGTATTTTTGCAGGGCGGGGTCAACCGGCGCGGTCGGCGGCTCCTCCTCGATGTGGACAATTATCTTTCCTATATTACGGAGGACGTGAAGTATCTTTCCCTTGCGGAGGCGGCGGGGCTGTTTCTGCCGGAGTTTTGCGGGCTTGCCGTGTTCGACCTCGGTGCGGACGATGTTTCCGTCAATCTTGCGGCGACGGTGTGCGCAGCGGAAGACCTGCTCGGGGTTCCGCGCGGGCTTTTGGGGCTGGTTCCGGGCACGAAGATCGTGTTTGACGCGGCGGACATCCGCGGAAGCAACACCGGGCGGCAACGGGAAATCTTCCTCCGCTTCCGCGACCGGCTTGACCGCCGGGGGCTTGTCCACCAGGTCGTGCGCGGAGACGACTACCACCTGGAGCTGCGCGATTTTGCCATTGCGAAGAGGTATTTCACCTTCTACACCGGCGAGAGCGAGGAGGAGCTTGCCTTCCGCCGCGAGGTGCTTGCGTGGGCGGAGCGCAACATTCCCGTGTACGGCTGGACGAGCGATGAGATCGGATTTGTCCGCAGCATTTCGGAATTCGGCAACTATGTCATTCCGATGGACTGGTCGAGCAACCACAGCTATTTCGGCTCGGACGAGGCGGTCCCGGTCCGGCAGACGGCGGATCCCCCGCGCGCGCTGACGCCGGGAAAGCACTATCTGACCATCGTCGTGTCGGACGGCGACAATGTGCAGTGGCTGGAGCGGAACTTTGCCACGACGGGACATTTCGGTCAGCGGATGCGGTCCCCGCACGCGTACCCCTTGACCTGGACGGTCGCGCCCTCCATGTCCACCCTTTGTCCCGAAGTGCTTCGTTATATTTACGCGCACGCAAAGCATGACTATTTCATCACCGGCGTTTCGGGGGTCGGGTATACCAACACCATGACCTATCCCCGCGAGCACCTGCCCCGCTATGCCGAACTGACCCGCGGGGCGATGAAGACGGCGGACCTGCATTACCTCTGTATGCTGGACAATCTTGCCACGGCGGAGAATCGGGAGGAGGTCACGGCAAGGCTGGACGAGTTTGCGAAATACGATGAGATCGGCGGCGGAATCTGGGAGCTGGACCCCGACCGCTATGAATCGGGGCGCGGACGCGTGTTCTTTTCCTCAAACGGCAAGCCCTTCGTGTCCGTGCGGCTGTCGCTCTGGCACCCATCCAACAACCCCGAAAACGTGACCGACGAGTGGCTGCGGGGCTACGCGGAACGCATCAACCGTATGCCGGTCTGCCCGGATTCCATTGACGGCTACACCGTGCTCAACGTGCATCCCTGGACGGTGAACATCGGGCAGCTCGACCGGCTGGTATCCATGCTCTCGGACCGGGTGGAGATCCTGAACGCAAGGGATTTCCTGGAAGGCGTGAAGCACAACGTTCCGCACGAGTACGCCTGCCCGCACAATTGCGGCTGATACCTTGACAGCATCCGCCGCGGAGATTATAATGAAAGATGCAAAGCGTTTCCCCGGGCGGCGCCCGCGCGCTTTGCCGTGAAGCAAAGGAGACTGGAATATGGTAACGATCAGTGATATTGCGGAAAAGGCGGGGGTCGCCAAATCCACCGTATCCAACGCGCTGAAGGGCACGAAGTTCGTCAGCGAGCCGCTCAAGGAACGCATCCTCAAGGTCTGTGACGAGATGAATTACAGCCCCAATTTCTATGCTTCGGGGCTTTCCGGGCACCGTACCAATATCATCGGACTGTTTCTGGAGGAAACCAAGGACGGCACCTATCACGCGTACTATACGGAGCTGATCGAGGCGTGTCTGCGGTATGTTTCCAAGCACGGTTACAACCTGCTGATTTATTATAATCTGGAGTCCGGCAGGCGGCAGAACGCCCTGCAGAAGGGCAAGTCCCCGATCGACGGGGCGATCATCAGTGCGCCGCTGATCCAGGATCACCGGATTTTACAGATCGAGAACAATTCCACCCCCTGCGTGAGCATCGGCAAGCCGAGCGATTCCGGGAACCTTCCCTACGTGGACATTGATAACGTGAAGCTGATCCATGATGCCGTAAACATCCTTGCGGTCAACGGCTATGATAAAATTTACCTTGTCAACAGTGACGAGCATCTGTCGATCTCCCGCGAGAGAAGCGCTGCATTTCTGGACGCGAAGCGGGAGCGCGGGCTTTCCGCGACGGACGCGGATATTACCTATGCGAGCGGAAGCGTTGCCGAAGAGGGACGGCAGTTTGCCGAGGGCGTGATCCGCAAAAATGTCGCCTTTATCACGGCAAATACGCGGCTCGCCGAAGGCGTATACGCGGCGGCGGAGGCGGCGGGGCTCGGGGTCGGACGCGAGGTCGGCGTGTTTGCGCTCGGCGGCGAGAAAAACGACCGGCTGACACCGAATCTTGCCTATGCGAGCCAGGACTACGCGCGGCTTGCCAAGATGGCTGCAAAATGCCTGATCCGGCAGCTTGACGGCGCCACCCGGGACGACCGGGCGACCGGAGAGAGCGGCAAGGAGGGCGGGGCGGAGCTGATCGCCAGCAAGATCCATTTCGACGCATCGGTCAACCGCGGCTGACGGGGAGCGTCGGGCGGCACGCTGTTTTCCCATAACGAATATTGCGCGGAAGCAAAGCCGCCGGGCAAACCGGAGGGCGTGCCCGAAAATACCGTTCAAAAGCGGCGGAAGCTCATTTGTGAGCTTCCGCCGCTTTCTGTATGCTTCCCGCTTCCCGGCAGAACGCGGGCGCGCTTGTTTCCCGATGGGAATCCGTCCGCGGCGCAGGGCTGAAAACGCCCAAGCGGGGGCGAAGAAACCCGCCCGACAACGGAGCAAAAAACCGGCACGCCCGGCGTGGAAGACAACGAACGCCCAAGCGGGGACGCGGGAAGCCGCGAAAAAGCGAAAAATGACGACGCATGGAAAAAAACGGCGCGGGGACTCCCCGGTGCAAGGCGAGAAAACGCGATACACTTGACGGAGGACGCAGGAATGACCGTTGACAGACACGGGAAACACGGCATGACGACGAAACGGCGTGGAAAAATCACCGACGCGAAACACAAAAACGTACCCGGTGCGGGCATTTTCACGAAAAACTCAAAGCGGTGAGCAACACGAAAAATCCCATCTTTATTTATATATAATTCATATTTCGCGCCTTCTTGTACACCAAAATGTGGATTTTTTCGGCTTTCAAAACGACAAGGGCAACAAAAGCACGACATACATTTTGTTAAAATTGACAAAAATAAAGGGCTTGACAAACGCCTTATTCGTGCGTTATAATAAATTGAGCTCTAAAAAACCGTTTTTTTGCAGTTTTCCCGCGACAGTACAAGCTCCGACCGCAAATTTTCCCAACTCCGTCTGCATTGTGTTTCCCCTTGTTTCAGGGTTGACCGACTTCCCGGTAGACGGGGTCATTTTTTGACCGTTCAGAAAAACGGTTTTCCGAAACAGCCATATGTTTTCCGCCGGCGGTGAGCCTGAGCCGCGGCGGAGGGCGGAGGGTCTGCCGGAAACCGATTCCGGACGTCGGAAAATGTGTATCCCGCCGGACAGGAGGTGCCCGGCTCGGAATTTGCCCGCGATTTCCCGGCACCGCCCGCGATTCTCCGGCGCCGCCCGCGATTCTCCGGCGCTGCCCGCGGACAAGTCTGCCCCGCTGTCCCCTTTTTCCCTGTAACGGCTGTGTGGGAAGCGCCTGCCGCCGTTTTTCATTATTACATCGTTGCGCTCCCGCGCAACAAAGAAAGGATGAAACTCATGAAAAAGAGAATACTCGTAACACTTCTCGGTCTGTGCCTCGCTCTGGCGCTCTGCCTGCTTGCTGCCTGCGGCGGGAAGCCTGAGGAATCCGCGACGGAAAAACCGACCGAAAAACCGACCCAAACGGAAACCAAAGCACAGGAGGAGTCCGAGCCTCCCGAAACCAAAAAGCCCGTGACGGGTATCACGGTTTCCACCGATGACGACGAGGGCGACGGCTCCCTCGAAAATCCCTTCACGCTGAAGCTCGCGCAGGGCAACAGCCTGGAGTTGTCCTATGCGGTCCGTCCCGCCGACGCGACCGACAAGTCCTTCACCTGGACGGCGGGCACCATCGGGGACGGTAAGTTCACAGCCGCGGATAACACCGGTCTTACTTTTGAAGACAACGGCATGCGCCTGACCGTCAGGGCATCCGCCGAGGCGGTATCCGCCGCGGTCATGGGTACCGCAAACGACGGCAGCGGCGTCAGTGTTTACCTGAACGTGGTCGTTGAGACCTACACGCCCGTTACCGGAATCACGTCCGACAGACTGGTTGTCTCGGAGGACGCGGAATTCGATTACATCTTTGTGACCGCGCTCGGCACCAAGTGGGATATGAGCGGCGAAATGCTCGCACGCAGAAACGAACTGATTAACGGTCAGATTTTCGGCGGCAAGCAGGCTCCCCGTAACCTGACCTACTGGCCGAACCTCTACAACTTCGGTCTGACGGTCGCTCCCGCCGACGCAACCAATCCCGCAGTCGTCGTCAGCTATTCCGACGATTCCGTCTTCCATATGGACGTGGACGGCACCTGGAACGCGCTGAAGGCGGGCGAGACCATACTGACGGTTTCCTCCTACACCGAAAAAGACGTTTCCGTCAAAATCAAGGTCGTTGTGTTGGATTCCCTGTATACGGGAATTCTCAAGGAAGAGTACGCCAACACGACCGTGTCCGACAAGGATTCCTGGGATCTTGACACGGATCACGCACTCCCCGCGCAGGACGCGCGCTACGATGACTGGCACCTCGTGATGGTGCAGACCAACCAGAAGCGCGGCGAGACCGGCGATGACAACAACCAGAAGATTTTTTACATGGGTACCGGCGACCGTCCCTACGGCATCTGCCTGGAAAACAATGTCGGTGCAAATTCCGGTGGTTCCCTGCTCACCGCATCCTCTCTTATGTGGGCAAAGGTATCCATCCCCGCCGGGGCTGTGACCTTCAACGTCAAAATCAGCAACAACGACAAGGTGCACGGACAGTACCGCGTGCTCTTTGTTTCCGAGGACGGTACGCAGACGGTCCTGACGGACGGCTGGCAGGGCTTTGCGGGCCCCATCAGTGAGTCCATTCAGAAGCTGGTGCTTCCCGACGCGATCAAGGGACAGACCGGCGCGATGGTCATCGAACACAGGGTGACCGAATACGACAACAACGCTGAGCTTCAGGTCAAGGTAATGAAGTTTGAGGGACAGGTCGGGGTGACCGGTGTCAACCTCTCGAAGAGCGAGGGAACCTACAAGCCCGGTCAGAGCTTCACGCTCGGCGCGTCCGTCTCCCCGAGCAACGCGACCAACGATAAGATCCGCTTTGCGATGAAGGAAGGCAGCGCAGATCTCGGTGTCACGGTCGATCCCGTGACCGGTGCCGTGACCATTGCGGAGAATACCGCGGCGGGCACCTATTACATCCTTGCGATCTCGGAAGAGAACGCGGCAATCTTTGCAACCTATACTTTGACCGTGACCGCGGATGAGATCGAGGTCAACCGCTGGAACGGCAAGTCCGAGATTCTGGACGGCGTGCAGGATATCAAATGGAGCATCGTCGGCGACTGGGATTCCGGTGTCGGCGAGGGCGCCGACCTCCGCATGGGCGGCGGCGACTGGTCCGCGCTCAAGCTGAGCGACCGCACCATTAAGAACAACGCCTACATCCTGACCTTCGGCGCACGTGTCTTCCACCGCGACGGCGAGACCTATCCGAAATTCGTGGTCAAGGTCAACGGTACCGTCATCCGCGGCATCGGTCAGACGGAAGACTGGTTCTATGTGGACACCGATGAAACGCAGTATTGCAGCTATGACCTCTCCGCTTACGTCGGACAGACGGTCACGGTCGAGATCGGTATCATTCAGGGTACCCATGCGGTCGTGCAGGTGATCTCCTTTACCGGAACCTCCGCGAACAAGTGGGAAAACAAGGCGGAGCTGCTTGACGAGCAGTTCGATCCCTGGATTCTCACCGGCAACTGGGACGCAGGCGTCGGCGAAGGCTTTGACATCAAGAACACCGGCTCCATGATCTCCAACACCTTTGTGATCGGCAAGGCGTACAACAGCCGGTTCTCCTTCAAGGCGCGCGTGTTCCACCGCGACGGTGAGACCTACCCCGACATCAAGGTGCTGGTCAGGGTCGGCGACGGCGAGCCTGTCCTTATCCGTGCGATCGGCTCCGATTCCGATACGGTCCACGTGGACACCGACGATCTTCAGGAATTCACCTACGACCTTTCCGCATTCGCGGGACAGGAAGTGACGGTCTCCATTGTTCTTGACAACGATGCAACCCACTGCGTCATTGCGTCCGTCTCCATGACCGGCGCTTCGGCATAATCATTCCGTATCCCAAGCGCAGCCGCCGGGGCGGCGGCTGCGCCCGCATTTTTTCCGTGGGCAGACGAAACCGACTGCCAGCATACCCTTTTTGGAGGAACAAACTATGAAACACAGAATCACAGCGCTGTTTTTGGCTGTCACGATTGCCCTGACGGCTCTTGTCACGCTTGCCGGCTGTGCCACTCCCGGCAGCGGCGGTCACGGCACGGGCGAAAAGGGAGACCTGAGCGGCTCCATCACCGTCTGGTGGCCGGGCGGATCCTCCGCGACCGAGGCGGCGATCAACAACGCAAAAGCAAAATATGAAAAGGACCACCCCGGTGTCACCATCAATGTTGAGTTTCAGAGCACCAGCGATTTCTACGCAAGCTACACCATGGCGCTGATGGGAAAGAACTTCCCCGATGTCGCCTATGTCGATCACGTGTTCGTTCAGCGGCTTGCCTACGACGGGCTGATCGCCGATCTCGGCGAATTGGGGCTCTCCGACCTGAAGGACAACTACATTGATTCCCTCTGGGCGCCCAATCTTCTGGGCAACAAACTCTATGCCCTGCCGATGAGCGCGAACATTCTTACGAGGGTGTACAACAAGGCACTCCTCTCCAAAGTCACGGGCAAGGAATTCACCGACGCGGACCTTCCGAAGAACTGGGAGGAGTACATTGCGCTCGGCGAAAAGATCGAAGCCTACAACCGGGCGAACAACCTGACCGGCAACGACAAACTCTACCTGACGACCATTCCTGCCGGTTCCGGCAACGAGTCGATGGGTTCGATGTTTTACCTCGCATATTCCGCGCGGAGCGGTGCGACGCTGATGAACCCGGAACTGACCGAAATGACGCTTGCAACGCCCGGCAACATTTCCGCGGCGGAGAAGATCAAATATCTTGCGGATCACGGATACACGACCACGACCTTCAGCGAAAGCAAGTTTGAGACCGGTAAGGTCGCCTTCATCGAAATGGGTCCGTGGAAGCTCACCGACTACTCCCGCATCGATGCGGCAAGCGACGACATCGATTACGGTTATGCGGAAGTGATGCCGTTTGAAAATGGCGGGGACACCTCCTCCACGCTCGGTCTGTACTCGCTTGTCATCACCAAGAAGAGCAACAAGCAGGCGCTCGCCGCGGACTTCATCAGGTACGTGACGACCGACACCGAGGTTCAGCTCGCGCACAACACGGTGCAGAACCTGATGCCGACGACCAAGGCGGCGCTTGACAACGAATTCTACAAGACCGCCGAATGGAACGTGTTTGTGAATCAGCTTTCCCACGCGGTCGCGCGTCCCGGCTCCGCGGCATGGCCCTCTATTGAGAAGCTCGTTGCGGAATACGTCACGGGGCTCGTCAACGGCACCCGCGACGTAGATTACATTTACGCACTTCAGGCGGCTCTGACCGAAAAGCTTGAGGATCTGGAGGAATAACGATGGGAACAGCGGAGCTCTCGGAAAAAAAGGTTCATCGGAAGAACCGCTTCCGCAATGAACTGAAAGCCTATTCCCTCCTGGGCTTCCCGCTTGCCTGGTGGACACTCTTCTTCGTCGTTGCGTTTTTTACCGCCCTGTTCTTCAGCTTTACGAATGTTTCCCTCAACAAGCTGGCGACCGGAGCCCCGATCAGCTTTACGCTCGATAATTACAAACGCATCTTCTTTTTCGGATGGAAGAAATTCGATGCCGGGTTCTGGAACAGTCTCGGCGTCACCATCCGGTGGACGCTCGTCATGACCCTCGGAAACAATCTGATGGGGCTTCTCTGTGCGTTTCTGATCCACTCTCTCAAGCGCGGGAAACGCTTCTTCCTCGCCCTTCTGTTCTGGCCGTCGCTGGTCTCCGGTGTCGTCGGCTCCGACGTCACCAAGCTGGTGTTCGATTCGGGCAGCAACAGCCTTGCAAACAAACTGATCATGGCGTTCGGGCACGAGCCGATCCAATGGCTGACCGACGAGCAGTTTGCCCTCCTTTCGCTCATGATCATGCCCTTTTTCTTCGGCTTCTGCACCAAGATGCTGATCTACTATTCCTCGATCATCGCCATTCCGAACACCTACAAGGAAGCGGCTCTGCTCGATACCGACAGTCACACGAAGATCTTTTTCCATGTGACTCTGCCGCTTATGAAGAACGCGCTGATCCTGAACCTTCTGCTTTCGATCATCGACGGGTTCAAGATCCTCGGACCCATGCAGCTCATCACGAAGGGCGGCTACGGCACCAACTCTTCCATGCTGTATATTTACAACACCGCCTTTGAGGACGGTATGTTCGGGCGGTCCTGCGCGTATGCGACGATTCTTTTCCTGATTATTCTTGTGTTTACGCTGGCTCAGCGGAAGCTTTCCGGATCGGAGGTGGATTCTTTTGAATAAGGCGAACGACAGAAACACATTCCCCTCCGGCGCGCCGGCGTATCCGGCGGAATCGGCTGCCGGACGGGCGGAACGCGTCAAAAAGAAGGCAAAGAAGGAACGCTCCGCAAAGCGGAAGGAGATCATCTTTCAGGTGATCTGCGTCCTGATTCTTTCCGTCATTGCCTTCTGCCAGCTGTTTCCCTTCTGGCTCAAGCTGGTGGATTCGCTCCAGAGCCCCGACCTCATCCCCGACAGCGACAAGCTCTATGTCTGGCCGGTCAACGGGACGTTTCAGAACTATCTGACGGCGCTCCGGGTCAGCGGATTCTGGCGGGCGCTCGGCAACACGCTCTTTCATTCGGTGATGTTCACCGCGATCAGCCTCTTTCTTGCAATCATTGTGGGCTATACGCTTGCAAAGATGCGGTTCAAAGGGAAAAAGCTGGTCAGCAATCTTCTGCTCTGCACCATGATGGTGCCGGGCGAGGTGCTGATGATCCCGAACTACATTCTCGTCATGAATATGGGGCTCAATTACTCCATCTGGGGTCTGATCCTGCCCGGCATCGTCAATGTGTTCGGCATTTTCCTCATCCGGCAGTACATGATGAGCATCCCTCAGTCGGTGCTTGAGAGCGCCGAAATGGACGGGTGCGGCGAATTCCGCAAAATCTTTCAGATCGTCGTTCCGATGTCCAAGCCGGTGCTTATCACCTACGTGATCCTGACCTTTGTCAGCACCTGGAACGAATATCTGTGGCCGATGGTCATGCAGTCGAGCGGCAGCACCGTCGAAACGCTTCAGCTCATTATGTACAAGTTCTATCCCGCGCTCGGCAACTACGCGGACGGGTATGTCCGCTCGGCGGGCATGATTCTCATCACGCTGCCGATCATCGTCATGTATCTGATTTTCCAGCGTTATTTCCTGGAACAAAACAACGTGGGCGGACTCAAGTGACCGCCTCCCACCAAAGGAAGGAGAATCCCATGAAAAAACAGAAACGGACAGGCATCCTGACAGCGCTTCTGTGCCTGATCCTCGCCCTGACCTTTACGCTCGGCTCCTGCGGGAATGTTACGGGACCCGGCGAGAGCGGGACGGAGAAAAAGACCGAAACCGAAACGGGGGGGCAGACCGGGTCCTGCACCGCCCATGTGGACGCGGACGGCGACGGCAAGTGCGACAAGTGCGGCGCCGCCATGCCCGTCACGCCGGACACGTTCTCGTATTTCGGAAACACCGAATTTTCCGCAGACAAGAAGGTCTACCTGCTCAACAGCACCGCCGACGGCTACAACTACGACGGTGACCAGCTCTTCCTCTGCCAGGCTCTGCAGGGGCTTTTCGCAAGAAAGAACATCACCTTTTATGTGGACAGCCACTATATGACCAACGGCACCAACGTGGATATGTACTATCTGGAGATGGCGAAGGAGAAATACGGCGTGACCTACGAAGCCATTTCCCTGGAAGCCGCCGTGCAGATGTACATTGACGCGTGGAGCGCAAATGTGGCGGACGGCACCTGGGGTTCCGCCATTCCGCTGGAGAATTACAACAACGTCGTCGGCGTGACCGCCTACACCGAGAAATCGGGCGAGGGGTACAAAACGCCCGGCTACATCGTCTACAAGGAGGGTGACGCGTCCGTCAACATCGCGGCGACCCTTGCGGGCATCACCGGCTTCCTCCCCGTCTCGGAAAACGACGTGGAGACCTACAAGGCGCTGGGACTTGTGGAAAAGTTCAATGTCAACAGCGCCGCGCTCACCTATAAGTGGCTCTTCAACAACGTCATGAGCGAGCTTTCCCCCAAGGGGCTGGTTCACCAGAACTACACCTCCCCCGACGGAACCAACAAGTTCATCAAGGACTACGGCATCTGCAACAAGTTCTTCCACATCTACTATGACGACACCTCGATCATCGGAAACGGCTTCAAGAAGACGCTGCACAGCTTCCTTGACCCCAACTGCCCCATCTTCGGCTACACCTACTCCGAGGACCGCGACGTCGCGTTCTTCTCCCAGTACGGGCAGTTCATCATCCCGACCGACTACACCTGCAACCTGACCTTCCACGCGGCAAGCGCGTTTGCGGGGCAGTCCTTCACCCAGCCCAACCGCGACACGGACAAGCCCGCGGAAAACGGCAAGCATTACGTCGCGTTCGTGGTCTCCGACGGTGACAACGCCACCTACTGGCAGAACACCGCCGCCTTTGCCACCAACTACATGAACGCCGCGGGACGCGAGAACGACACCTTCCCCGTTACCTGGTCGATCACGCCGTCGCTTGCGGATCTCATGCCGCTGGTGCTGTCCAACGTTTACGGCACGCAGGCGAATGCCTATGATTACTTCTGCGCCCCCGTATCGGGTCAGGGGTACATCAACGCCGGAAACTTTGCGGCGGAAAAGAACGGCGAATACTTTGCCGACTTCTGCAGCAAGCTGGACCTCTACATGAAGAAGGCGGGACTCTCGGTTGCAACCGTAATCGGCGGCAACAGCCAGGGCAACCTTGTGGGCGTCCTTGCCGGATACGCGGGATGCGAGAGCGTCAGGGGCGGTATCGTTTACGACGGCTCCAAGTACTTCGGCGCAAACCCCGGCGGTGTCATGTGGGTGAACGGCAAGCCGTTCATTCAACCCCGCGACAGCCTCTGGGAAACAACGCCCGCTTACATTGCGGCGCGTATCAACACCTATTCCACCGATATCACCACCATTGACGCATATTCCGTCATCAACGTACACCCCTGGAGCCATTCCTACTCGGATATCCGCACCATCGTGGGCATGCTGAACGACAACGTTGAGGTGGTCAGCGTGGACCGTCTTGTTGCCATGATGACGGAAAACGTGACGGACAAGTCGAACACGACCTCCTTCCGGGTTCCCGAAAAGAACGGCATCAGCATTTCCGAGGATTACCTGCGCAATAACCCCTCGCTGATCCCCGTGGACCCGCTCTTCAACGACTTCCTTCTGTGGCAGGAGGACTGGACGGGCAGCGGCGTGACCTACAACAGCTCCGACCGTGGCGCGTCCAATGTCGGCGCCATGTACAAGGGCAACATCTCCATCGCCGCCGGAACCACGGCAGAGAAAAAGCAGTTCGTCCTTCCGGACATTGCCGATTACTGGCTCAGCTTCAACGCCCGCGCCGATGCGGAGAATCCTTCCTCCACCGCGACCTTTGACGTGATTATGACGGTGGACGGCGTCCGCAAGACCGTCATGAAGAACGTGACGCTCCGCGGCGTATCCGGCACCGAGACCCAGATCGTCAACGGAGACGGCTGGCAGTGCTTCGCCTTCCCGATAAAACAGTACTTCCCGGATTACCGCGGCAAGACCTGCACGCTGGAAATCGAGGTGAAGAGCGGCGGAGCCGGCATCCGGCTTGACCAGGTCACTTTCAGGGACCGTACACTGGACCCCGCGATTGACCAGTCGCTTGTGGATCAGTTCCGCAACGAATTCGAGGCTTCGACCGAGGACTGGATGCTCGGCGAGCAATACAAGACCAGCCAGTATTACTGGTGGGACACCCTTGACCGCGAAAACCTCGCCCCGACCGGCTCCATTCAGATCGACTGCTCCGACGGCGGCGGTGACGAAAAACGCAACGGCAACACGAATATGTGGATGGCGAAGAATTACGTCCTCCCCGAGAGCGACCGGATCTCTCTCGGCTTCCGCGTCACGAGCGACAACGACACCGGCGCGTACATCAAGATTTCTCTGTACGTGGACGGCGAGTACATCGTGCTCTACGACTGGCAGAGCGCAAGAGAGAACAAGGGCAACACAAACGTGACGATCAATCTCACGGAGCTTTACCCCGACATCGACTTCTCCGGCAAGGAGGTCACGGTCGTATTTGAGGCACGCGACGGCGGACGCAACAACGGCGTCGGTGAGGCGTGCAAGCTGCACAACTTCAATACCATAGCGGAATAAAACGGTTGCCCCGGAGCGATGACCGCCCCGGGGCATTTTGGAGAAAGCATATGAAAAAAATCCTTTCTGTCGGTCTTGCGGTCTTGCTCCTGCTTCTGACGCTTGTCGCCTGCGGGGGAAACACCGGCGAGAGCGAAACCGAAACCTCCGGGGGACCGGAGCACTTCGGCTACGCGGACGACTTTTCCTATTACAAGCCTCTTGTCATGAATAAAGAAAAGCACCTGTATGTCTATAACCGCTCGGAGCGGCTTTCCGACGAGGAGACCGTGCTTGCCGAGGCGATTCAGGGCATTTACGCCCGCACGGGAGCAAAATATTACCGCTACTCGGACGATGCCTATGCGATCTGGCTTGACGACATGGTGAAAAATTACGGGTACACGGTGGAGGACATCACGCTCCGGGAAATGGTCGTGGGATTTATCCGCGACTATGGCAACAAATATGTGCTCTACGACTGGGCAGGCAAAGCGGAGACGCTCAACTGCGCGTGCAGCATTGCGGGCGCGACGGATCAGCTGCCCGTGGACGTTTCCATCCGCGACAAGGCGGAGGAATGGGGGCTTGTGCTCGGTACTGACGCGTCGGCGATGACCGAGATGGAGTGCTTTGAGGCATACAAGGACCGGCTTGACAACACGGGGCTGGTTCAGCAGAGCGCGGGAAATATCCGCCTGCGCGACTACGGCATTGCCTGCCGCTATTTCTTCTTCTACCGCGCCGGAAGCGAAACCGCGGATATGATGTTCCGCGGAACGGTTCATGCATGGGTGAAGGAGAATTCCCCCGTGTTCGGCTGGGGCCCCAACGAGGAAGCGGAGCATGTGACGGTCTCCTCCCAGTACGGACAGTTCACCATTCCGAGTGACCACAGCTTCAATATGTCGGTGTTTGCCTGCCGCGGCGCGTTCGGCGACGTGGATTTCACGCAGAAGGCAAAAACGACGGGTGTTACCGCCGAGGCGGGCAAGCATTATGTCTGCATCATGATGAGCGACGGCGACAATGTGCAGACCTGGTACAATTCCTTCCCGTTCGGCGAAAAGTACTTTGCCGCAGAGCGCGGGGATTTCCCGATGGGCTTCAGCGTTCAGCCGTCGCTTGCGGACCTCGGTCCCAATATCCTTGCATACCTCAAGCGAAACGCGGGGGCAAAGGATTATTTTGTCTGCTCGGTGTCCGGGCAGGGATACATGTATCCTCAGATCTACCCCGACCTGAAGGGCTTTACAAGCGGGCTGAGCGCGTACCTGCGGAAGACCGACCTTTCCGTGGTACAGATTCTGGACTCCGGATACAGCAAAAAGGTGGTCGAGGCTTACGCGAAGATCCCCGAACTGAAGGGCGCGATCTATTGTTACGGCGACAAGTACGTTGCGGGCAACGGCTCGGTCTTCTGGTCGGAGGACAAGCCGTTCGTGGCGATCCGCGAGACGCTGTGGGATGCGAACGTCGAGGCGATGGCGGAGCGGATCAACGGTTACGCAAAGGATCCGACGACCATCGAGGGGTATACGGCGATCAACCTGCATCCCTGGTCGATGAGCTACCAGGACGTTGTGAAGCTGGTGGAACTGCTTGACGACGACGTGGTCGTGGTCACGGCGGACGATTTCATCCGCCTGATTACGGAAAATGTTCCGCATACCGATGTGATCCGATAAAGACAGCTCCCCCGCCCGCGCTTTGCGCGGGCGGGGGAGCTTTGGTATGTCGCCCCGAAGGGGGAGAGCGTGCGGCGGCGTACCATGCTCTTCCCTCCCGGATCGCTCCTCCGCAAGGGGGAATTCGCCCGGACTGTTGACATTTTCCGTCGGAACAGGTACAATATGAACAGATTTGTATCCTCGTTGCCGCGCGATGACTGCGGGCGCGAGAAAACAGAACGGACGGTGATTGTATGAACGAAGCGGATTACTCCGCCGCCTTTGCGGAAAACGAAAAGCAGGCAAACATTTATGCCGCGCGCTGTATGCGCGTGCTGGCGGCAGTGGTTGCCGCGATCTGGATACTGAATGCGCTCGGAGTGTTTATTGTCCCGAAAGCCATTATGGCGGTTGCCGGGATCGGAGGGATCACGCTTCTGCTCCTGCCCACGCTTCTGTTGCGGCTGGTCGATCAGAATTCTCCGCGCCTCAAACTGTACATTCTCTTATGCTGTATTCTCGGCATCACGCTCCTGTCCGCTGCGCTCCCGAGCCACGCCGTTCTGGCATGGGCGGTGCCGGTGGTGCTTGGATGTCATTACTACTCCAAGCGCTTTTCCTACGGACTCTGGGCGGTTTCCGTGGTATGTATGGCAATCTCTCTTCTGATCGGTACCTATTTCGGCGAATGGGACAGCAATCTGCTCAAGGCGCTGGAGTCCGACGGGGTGCGGGTGGTCACGGGCGATACCATCCGCCGCGTCGTCCTGTTCTACATTCTTCCCCGCTCGCTGATCCTCGGCGGAGTGACCATCATCTGCTCCACGCTGGCGGACCGCACCCGCAAGCTGCTCGAGCGCCAGATCCGGGACAGCTCGGAAAAACAACAGATCGCCTCCGAACTGAGCGTGGCGACCCACATCCAGACCTCCATGCTCCCGCGCATTTTTCCCGCCTTCCCGGAGCAGAAGGAATTTGATATTTACGCCATCATGAACCCTGCCAAGGAGGTAGGCGGTGATTTTTACGACTTCTTCTTAGTGGATGAAGATCATCTGGCGGTCGTGGTGGCGGACGTCTCCGGAAAGGGCGTTCCGGCGGCGCTGTTCATGGTCATTGCCAAAACGCTCATCAAGGATCACGCACAGCACGGCACGCCGCCGGATGTCGTTTTTACGGAGGTGAACCGCCTTTTGTGCGAGACAAACGACGAGGGCATGTTCGTCACCGCCTGGATGGGCGTGCTGGAGCTGTCCACGGGGCACCTTACCTATGTCAACGCCGGGCACAACCCGCCGCTTCTGCGGCGAGCAGGCGGAGGATATGACTACCTGCGCACCCGCCGCGGTCTTGTGCTGGCGGGGCTGGAGGAAACGCATTACCGTTCCTGCAGTCTGGATATGGCGCCCGGAGACGCACTGTTTCTGTATACCGACGGCGTGACCGAGGCGACAAATGCGGAACAGCAGCTTTACGGCGAGGAGCGGCTTGCCGCTGCCCTCAATGCCAACCGGGACTGTGCGCCGGAAGCGCTGCTCTCTGCGGTCAGAGCCGATGTGGAGGCGTTTGTGGGGGAGGCGCCGCAGTTTGACGACATCACGGTGCTGAGCCTTTGCTATTATGGAAAAACGCCGTCCGTCTGACCTCATACCGGAATTCTTTTCCGGCGCGGGGAGAACCGCCTGTTTTTCGCTTTTCCCGCGGGAACATACTGTTTAGCCTTTGGGGCTGTCGCTATGGGAGTGAAATCCTTTTTATGACAGCCCTGATTTTTTCAATTGTCATCAGAGATTGGGAAGCTTCCTCGGGTTGCACCTCCGGAGAAAGGAAAATGAAATGAATGAACTGACACTGTATTTCAGTGAATTTGACATTCCCGGCAATCATGCGCTGGGGCTGTACCGTGCGCTTGGCGCCTGCCGCGAGCGCGGTGCCCGGCGGCTTTTGTTCGACGTTCCCGGCGAGTACGAACTGGATCCTTTGTTCTGCGCCGAGCGGAATCTGTGTATTTCCAACCACGGTTTCAACGGTCCGCACCGCATTGCCGTGCTGATCGAAAACATGGAGGACTTTGAGATTGATTTCGGCGGCAGCCGGTTGATTCTGCCGGGGGAGGCAACGCATATTGCGATACTTGCTTCCCGCCGCGTCACCGTGCGGAACGTGACGCTGGAGAATCCGTGCTGCATGGCGATGCAGGTGCGCGTGGTTGCCCATGGCGACGGCTATGTGGAGACGGAGGTCATGCAGGGCGGGGAGCAGTTTGCCGTGCGCCGCGGGGAGCTGGTCTGCCCCAAGCCGCGCCGTACCTGCAACTACGGAGTGGAGCTGGACGTGGAGCTTACGGGGGACTCCGGAGAGTACATGCCCGGAACCGCCGACCACAACCTGAGCGGACTGCTCCGCGATATGGACTGCGAGTATCTCCCCGACGGAAAACTGCGTATCCGCGGTGTCCGCCGTTACCCGCCGATCGGGAATATTCTGGTAATCTCCGCCGCGCGGCGCATGGGTGCGGGGATCTTCTGCTGTGATTCGGCGGACGTCACCTGCAACAACGTAACCGTGCTTTCCTGCCACGGCATGGGCTTCATTGCGCAGACCAGCCGCGATATCCGGCTGGATGGGTTCCACACCCACTGCCCCGACGGGCTTGCCTACTCCGCTATCGCCGACGCGACGCACTTTGTGGACTGCGACGGTTCTGTCACGGTGGAGAAAGAACTGCGTTTTCGAGGGACAATTGGACGATGCGCTCAATATCCACGGTATGTACACGCGCGTGATCGGCGTGGAGGAGAACGCCCTCTTTGTGCGCGAGATGCATCAGGATGCCACCGGCATCCGTATATTCCGCGCGGGCGACCGCATTCAGGTACTGGACCAGAAGACCCTGATTCCGTTCGTTGAGCGGGTGATCCGGGAGGTCGAATACATCAATGCAGAGGTCATCCGTCTGGAGCTGGAGCCGCTGACGCCGGAAGTCGGACGTGCGCCGGAACCGACGGTACTGCCGGGACAGGTGGTCGAAAACATTTCGCACAATGTGTCGCTTACCTTCCGGCATAATGTCGTGCGCGGAAACCGGGCGCGGGGGATGCTGATTGCGTCGCGCGGGCGCACGGTCATTGAGGACTGCGACTTCCATACCAGCGGCGCCGCCATTCTGTTTGAGGCAAATGGCGAATACTGGTTCGAATCGGGCGGCACACGCGACGTGACCATCCGCAACTGTACGTTTGACACCTGCCGTCACGGTCTCTGGGGAAGCGCCGTGATCGAATGCGCCCGGCGCGCGGCAACCGAGGAAGGACGATACTTCCACCAAAGCATCCGTGTGCTGGACAACACGTTCCGCATGGCAGACGGCGGCGCGGCTGCCGCGATTTTCGACAACATCAAGGAACTGTGCTTCCGGGGGAACACGTTCATTACAGCCCCGGACGGAACGACGGCGCGTGTTTCGCTCTCGCACATCGGACAGGCTGACGTACAGTCGGACGCGGAGCTGTCGCGGGAATGAGCTTTCAGGTCAGTGAGCTCTCTTTTTCAAAGGAGAACGCAGGTTTGGGGAAAGGAATTCCCGAATACATTCACGATTATTCTTTCCGGGACGGAATGGGCGCTGTGCACGAGGTGTCGACACCGGTTTCCGGACGGGCAGGAGGATTCTGAACCCCGTTTGCGCACAGCATTTGCCGGAAGCGTTTATTTTGCACGGCGCAAACTATCCTTTGTCCGCGGAGCGGGAAAAGGAGGGGTTCATCATCGTGTACCTCTGTGAAAAAACAAACACCCGACACGATGTGTCGGGCGTTTGTTTTTTGGCAGGGGCAGGAGGATTCGAACCCGCGACCCACGGTTTTGGAGACCGGTACTCTACCAGCTGAGCTATACCCCTGTATTTCTTTGACGAAAGTATTATATCACATGAAAAATGCTTTTGCAACCCCTTTTTCAAAAAAAATCCGCCGACGGTTGACAAGCCGTGAGCTATGTGTTATCATGACTGTACAAAAGATGCCCTCCGGGGCTGAAATCAAGGATCTTATGGAAATTTTCTGCCGCAACCTCAAGAAAAGCGATTTCCCCGCACTCCGGCACATGATCTACGAGGCATGGGATTTCGGATATGACGCGGATGCCGTCAGCACGAGGGAGCTTCTCGACGATTACTTATATGAATATCTCGCCAAGTCCAACTTTTGCAAGGTCGCGATTGCGGACGGCACGGTCATCAGTTTCCTGCTCGGCAGGTGTAACCGACTCGGCACGTGGAAGCACCGGCTCCGTTACTTTTTCCCGCGGAATTTTGCGCGGTTTCGGATGCTTTTCAACCACGACGGGCAAAAAGAGCTCCGGGAGGAGCACCGGATCGCCCGGGCGGACAACGACCTGATCCGCTATCACCGCGGGCAGTTTGACGGGGAGCTTTGCCTGTTTGCGACCGACGAGCGTTTCCGCGGACACGGCGCGGGGGTGGACCTGCTCCGGCTGTTCCACGCGTTCCTCCGGGAAAACGGGGCAAAGGATTATTTCGTGTACACGGACACCTACTCCAACTACGAATTCTACAACCGCCAGGGGTTCCGCCAGATTTCGAGCGAAACGGTGGACCTCGGCGACGGCATGGAACCGAAGCCGACCTTCTTCCTCTACGAATACCGCCTCGGCGAAGAGGACCCGTTCTGACGGGAGCGTTCCGGGGATGTCGCGGTTTCCTGATATTGTGCAATGATTACCGCCCGGGTCGGCGTTCCGGAAACGCCGACCCGGGCGGTTTGTTTTTTGACGGTGAGCGGTGTGATTGACCACCGGAATCGGGATTCCCGGCGACTGATACAGAAAACAGTTTACGGGTTTTCTTTTTCAAATTCTCCGCAGAGTCTTGTGAAGCAGTCACGCACTGCGGCAAGACGGCGGAAGGTCGCGCGGTCACTGCAACCGTCGGCAAGCGAGAAAGCGGACACAGTTTCGCCCTCCTCCATCCAGAGCGCCCGGACAGCGCGGAGCGCACTGTCATCCCGAAACGCGAGGAGCAGGTGAAGCGTTTCCCAAACGGCGAGCAGTTCGGCGCGGTCGGTATCGCTTGCCGAAAGTCCGCAGATGCGGCGGTATCTGTCCTCCGTCGGCATGGGGGCATCCAGCCCGAGCCGCCTGTACCGGCGGAACGCCAGCGCGGCGGTATTTTCTTTTTTGACAACGCCCATACGATGCTGCCTTTCTCCCGGTTCCGGGGGATTTTTTGTTTGTGGTTGCGCGTCTGACCCGGAATTCATGCGTCGCCCGGCTTGCTCCGTCGACGCTTTTGCAGGAACTTTACCGGTGCTTTTCCGGGCATCCGCGCCGCGGCATGGTGTTCGGGTACCACCGCGCGGGGATTTTCGTTCGGATTCCCGCATGCCGCAGAAATTCCGCGAGCGGGGGCTTGTTTCCCGCGGTTGTGTTCCGGAAGAGCGTTCTCTCCGTCCTGTGAGCCGGCTTAATCCGGCGGGTCGGTACCCCGGCGAGCCGCTTACTCCTTGCCGAGTACCAGTTGTTCGATCGCGTAGCCGACGCCGCCGTCGCGGCAATCGAGTGTGACAAAATCCGCAATGTCGCGGATGCCGTCCACGGCATTTCCCATAGCGACCGAGATTCCCGCTGCGCGGAGCATCTCCGAGTCATTGTCGCTGTCGCCCATCGCCACAACGTGCGCGTGGTCGGCACCGTAATATTTGCGGAGCAATTCCATGCCGGTCGCCTTGCTGTATCCCTTGACGCCGACTTCGGCGTAGGTCGGGTGGCTGAACACCGAGAAGCGTTCGGCAAGCACGCGCACCTCCTCGGGGCGAAGCGGCTCGGAAAAGGTCATTTTGGATACGCGCAGGTCGGGAAAACGCACCGGGTATTCCTCCGGCGTCCTGACCCTGTGCTCCACCACCGCCCACGGGCGGGGTCCTATGCCGATGCAACCGTTTTCCGCTTCCAGAATGACTGTATTGCCGATTTCTCTGCCGTAGTGCATGGCGAAAAGCACGTCCTCCGTCGGAACGGTTTCGGCAAGCATCTGTTTCCCGTCTGCCCGGATCCACACGCCGAGCCCGGCGACGATGCCGTCCGGCTTTACGGTGTCAAGCAGGTCCTTCGGTATGATACCGATGGCTCTGCCTGAGTTGATGAATACTTTGTGCCCCTCTGCCTGGGCACGGCGGATGCCGTCCACGGTGCGGGGGGAAACGGAGGTGCCCCAGGGAGGGAGAATGGTTCCGTCGATATCAAGAAAAATCAGGTATTTCATAATGTTTGTTCCTTGGCTTTGCAATATAGTTTCGGATTTTCCGGTTTCCCGGATCCGATTTTTTGTCGTTCGGACCCGGCACCCGGCACGGGGATTGTTTTTTTCGTTTTTCAGTGAAGTCCGAGCAGGCGCTTTGCGTTGCCCGCGAAGATCAGCTCTTTTTCCCTGTCCGTAAGGAGCGGGTCGAGCAGAACGCCGCCGACGTACATGGCGGGATTGCAGGTCGGGTAGTCCGAGCCGAAGAGAATGCGTTCGGCTCCCACGAGGTCGATCGCGTGGCGGAGCATCCCGTGGCGGAAAATCCCGTAGCCGGAGGTGTCGAGGTAATAATTTTCGCTGAATTTCATGCGCTCCATGTGGCGGAGAAATTCTCCGTATTCGCCGGGGTGCGCCGCGACGACGGTGAGGCGGGGGTGTGCCCTGACCATCCGGTCCATTTCGTCCTCGCCCATGGAATGGATCGAGACGACCATGCCGTATTCCTCCGCGAGGTCCAGAATTCCGGACAGCCGCGGATCGTCGTAGCCGGTGCCCCATTCGTCCAGATACGGGACCAGCTCTCCGATGAGGTTTACGCCCGCCCGGTGCATCCGTTCGATCTCCTCCATGGATTCTTTCACACAGCCGGGGTGGACATGGAAGCCGGGGATGTATCTGCCCCCGAACCGGTCACGGAGGCGGAGCGCCGCGTCGTTGTGCGCCAGAATCATGCTCCACGGGGTGGGATAGTCGCGCACGTCCCTGCCGACACGGATGACAGAACCGCAGAAGCGGCGGATGCCGACGGCGGAAAGGTCGCGGAGGATGTGTTCCTCCGACATATCGCAGCACTCCTTGTGGGAGCAGATGTTGTCCGCGTCCGCCTCAAACGGATGGGTATGAAAATCAATGATTTCAAAATCCGGATACTGCACGGCGTGCCGCCTTTCTTTTTTTGAAAATTCCCACTTTATTATACAGGAAACCCCGGATTTTTGCAAGTGGGCGGCGGGGCTTCGGGACAATCTTTTTGTTTTTGTAAAACCGCTTTTCCGCGGAGCATTGTCCGCGGCACGGTATGCGGGGGGACGGCAGTTCCGAGTGCCGGTACAGGGATCGGTTCCCGGGGAAGCCGCCCGGACGCACTTCCCCGCTCTCTCCGGGAATCCGCAGATGGCGGAGCGATTTTTCCCCGGAACGGAAAAATTCCGGGGAACCTTGTCAAGCTGCATAAAATGTGGTATACTGATTTCTGTATGTACCACTGAGGGTACCGTCCGCCCGGCGGACGGAAAGGAGTCTTATGCTCGAATTACAGGACGTATCATTCCGCGCTGAGAGCGGGCACGGAACAAAAGAGATCATCAGTCACGTCAGCCTTGCGATCAAGGAGCGCTTTGTCGCGTTCACCGGACCCAACGGCGGCGGCAAATCCACGCTTGCCAAGCTCATCTGCGGCATTTATCAGCCCTCGGAGGGCAAGATCCTGCTTGACGGCGAGGATATCACGAACCTATCCATCACCGACCGCGCGCGCCGCGGCATCAGTTACGCGTTCCAGCAGCCCGTCCGCTTCAAGGGAATCACCGTCCGCGACCTCATCACACTGGCGAGCGGCAGAAAGCTGACCCTTGGCGAGGTTTGCTCGTACCTCTCCGAGGTCGGGCTTTGCGCCCGCGACTACGTGGACCGCGAGGTCAACGCAAGTCTGTCGGGCGGCGAGCTCAAGCGGATCGAGATTGCCATGGTCATGGCGAGAGGTACCAAGCTGACCGTGTTCGACGAGCCGGAGGCGGGCATCGACCTCTGGAGCTTCCAGAACCTTATCGCCGTATTTGAAAAAATGTATGAAAAAGAGGGCGGCTCCATTCTGATCATTTCCCATCAGGAGCGCATCCTGAACATCGCCGACCGTATCATCGTGCTGGCGGACGGCAAGGTCATCCGGGACGGCAAGAGAGAGGAAGTTCTTCCGGGGCTTCTGACCGCCGAAACCTGCTCGGTGCTGACCGGAAAGATGTGAGGTGAAGGGCATGGCAAACGAACTGAATCAGATGCAGAAAAACCTGCTCCGTGAAATCGCGGGGCTTGAGGGGATCCCGACCGGCGCGTACAACCTCCGCTCCAACGGAAAACTGGCTGGGCGCAATACGACGGCAAACATCGACATCGTGACCAAGACGGACAAGCCGGGGATTGACATCATCATCAAGCCGGGCACCAAGAACGAGCGGGTGGACATTCCCGTCATTCTGTCCGAAACGGGGCTGAACGATCTCGTCTACAACGATTTTTACGTCGGCGAGGGTGCGGACGTGACCATTGTCGCAGGATGCGGCATCCACAACGACGGCGGGGAGAAGTCCGAGCACGACGGCATCCATTCCTTCCATATTGCAAAGAATGCAAAGGTGCTGTATATCGAAAAGCACTACGGCGAGGGCGCGGGGACCGGCGAGCGGATCCTCAACCCGACCACCGAGGTGGAGATCGCCGAGGGCGGATATATGGACATGGAAACGGCGCAGATCGGCGGCGTGGATTCCACCTACCGCACGACGCGCGCAAAGCTCGGCGATCGCGCGACGCTTGTGATTCACGAAAAAATTCTGACCCACGGTAAGCAGACCGCCACGACGGACTTTCAGGTGGCGCTTGACGGCGTGGACAGCGGTACGCACGTCGTGTCCCGCTCGGTCGCCAAGGAGGATTCCCACCAGTGTTTCCTGTCCTGCATCGACGGCAACAACAAGTCGAACGGGCACACCGAATGCGACGCGATCATCATGGACCACGGCACGGTGTCGGCGATTCCGAAGATCAACGCAAATCACGTGGACGCGAGCCTGATTCACGAGGCGGCAATCGGCAAGATTGCGGGCGAACAGCTCATCAAGCTGATGACGCTGGGGCTGACCGAAAAAGAGGCGGAGGAAGCGATCGTCAACGGGTTCCTCAAGTAAAGGGAACGGCGCACGGGTTGCTTTGGTACCCGCAGAATTCCGGGAAACGCAGGCAGATTCTCATAAAGAACAGCTCCGGCAGAGCGGCACGCTCTGTCGGAGCTGTTCTTTTTGGGGGCGGCGCCCGGCGGGGCAGCGGCAGATCTTTTTGCCAAACGTCAGGGCGACTACCGCTTGCCAATTGCCCGGTAAACCATTTCCCGGAAATATGGGGGGACGTTACCCCTGGGGATCATTTTTCCGAAGCGCCCGGGAAATTCCCGTCCGGCAGATGCTTTGCCCAGGTGATTGCCAGCGAGATCCACGGGGTTACGTCGGGGTACCCGGCGCTCGTCGGATCACCGCAGGTCTCCGGCGTTGCAAGCGAGATGCCGTGGTCGCCATGGCGGAACAGGTGCGCCTCGCAGGGGACACCGTGCTCCAGCAACGCCCCGGCAAAAACGAGCGAATTTCTGACCGACACAACGGAATCATTCCAGCAGTGAAACAGGAAGGTCGGCGGGGTGGTGCTGTCCACGTGTGTTTCAAGGGAAAAGCGGGCAAGCTCCTCCTCGGAGGGGTCGCCCCTCCCGCAAAGGTGGACCAGCGAATAGCGGTGCCCGAAAATGTGATCCGCGGAGATGACGGGATACGCGAGGATCATGCCGTCGGGTCTTCCGATGCCGCGCGGCGCGGTGCCCAGCGAGGCGCGGACTTCGGGGGCATCCCACAAAACGCCGGCGCTTCCGGCGACGTGTCCGCCGGCGGAGAATCCGGCGATGAACACCCGGTGGGGGTCCAGATTCCAGTCCTTTGCGTGCTCGCGGACAAGTCGGATCGCCGCTGCCGCCTGCTTTGCGGGTGCATAAGCATCGGTCAGCATGCCGAGACTGTAATGCAGGACAAACGCCTGAAAGCCTGCGGCAAAAAAGTTCATGGCGACCGGCTCGCCCTCTCTCGGGCAAAGAACCTCATATGCCCCGCCGGGGCAGACAATGACGGCGCCCCTTGTGGGGAGCTTCGTTTCGGGGTCCTCTTCGTGGAGATAGGAGAGAAGCGTTGCCTTCGGGTCGGTTTCTGACAGAGAGAAAAGTTCCTGTTTCATGGGGGTGACCTCCGTATCGGGTGAATTGAGGGGGGAAAACGGGGACGAGCGGCGGGACGGGGCGACGGGAGTTTTGCCGCTTTGCGCAAAACGCGGGATTTGCGTTGCAAACCCGCAAGTTCCGACGGGGTACGCGGTGCACGGTGGGTACGAGCGGCGGAACGGGGCGGCGGAATCCCGGCGCGGCGCACGGGGGGAATGCGGCGGTTTTGGCGGGCGATATGCGGGCGCCTGCGGCGGGGGCGGAAGTCGCCCCGTCGGCGCGTGAATTCCGGCGAACACCGATCGGTATCGCAACCATCTCGGGTGCGGAAATTCCCTCCACGGCACATGAATTCCGACAGACACGCCCGTTGTCGTGACAATTGCGGTCGGCGGCAGTTCCCGCCTTGCCGCGTACATTCCGGCGCGCGGTACGTTTCTATCCGTATTGTAACACGAACCGGGGGACAAATCAAGAAAAACCGTGATTTTTCGGATTTTCCTCCCGAAGCCCCTTTACAAATGCAATTTTATTGTGTATGATATTCATAAATCAGAGAAACCGGAGTATCTGCTATGGAGTTTTTAAGAAAATTACCCATCCCGAAAGACATCAAGGCGCAGTTTCCTCTGCGGGGTGCGGACGCGCAGCGCAAGGTGGAGCGCGACCGGGAGATCGCGAATGTGTTCACGGGAGAGGACAAACGATTGATTATGATTATCGGCCCCTGCTCTGCCGATCGCGAGGACGCGGTGATGGAATACATCACGCGACTTGCAAAATTGCAGGATAAGGTCAAGGACAAGCTGTTGCTCATCCCCCGCGTCTATACCAACAAACCACGCACCACGGGCGACGGCTACAAGGGCATGGCGAGCCAGCCTGACCCGGAGGCAAGACCGGATATGCTGGAGGGTCTGATCGCGGTCAGACGGCTGCATATGCGTGTGATCGAGGAAACCGGGCTGTTCAGCGCGGACGAAATGCTCTATCCGCAGGATTACCGTTACCTCTCCGACCTGCTTTCCTATGTTGCGGTCGGTGCGAGAAGCGTGGAGAACCAGGAGCACCGTCTGGTCGCGTCGGGAATGGAAATCCCCGTCGGCATGAAGAATCCGACCGGCGGCGATATTTCCGTCATGCTCAATTCCATCACGGCGGCACAGCACTCTCATGTGTTCCTGTACCGCGGCTGGGAGGTCGTATCGTCCGGCAACCCGCTTGCGCACGCCATTCTGCGCGGGTATATGAGCAAGTCGGGGCAGAGTATCCCGAACTACCATTACGAGGACCTTGCGGGGCTTTATGAGGCGTACAGCGCAAGAAATCTTGCGAATATGTCGCTCATCGTGGACTGCAACCATGCCAACTCCGGCAAGCGTTACGAGGAGCAGATCCGCATTGCCAAGGAGGTACTCCATTCCTGCCGCCACAACGCCGATATCCGCGGCATGGTCAAGGGCTTTATGATCGAGAGCTACCTGGAGGACGGCGCGCAGAAGATCGGCGAAGGCGTTTACGGGAAATCCATCACCGACCCCTGTCTCGGCTGGGAAAAGACCGAACGTCTGCTCTTCGACATTGCCGGGCTGACCTGATTCTTTTCCTGCCGGCGGTGACGAAAACTCCGCCCGTCTTTGGGGCGGATGCCTTTCATTTTTTCTGACGGTACGGTTATCCTGCCGGCAGGTGCAGGACCGAAAAAACAAACCCGCCGCACAGCTGTGCGACGGGTTTGTTTTGTTTCGGAACTTATTCCTCTTCGGCGGGAGCGTCTTCTTCCTTCTCTTCCGCTTCTTCCGCGTCCTCTTCCGCGTGGTCAACCACAACGTCGGATGCTTCTTCATCATTGCCTTCCATCAGATCGTTGTACTCGGTGTCTTTGAGTACGAAGTACTTCTGGAGCAGCTTGGAGATAAAGAATGCGACGGCGCAGAGACCCACCGTAACGCCCGCGACAATGGCGATGATTTTTCCGAGATTCGACTTCTTTTCCATAGCTACCTACCTCCTATGTGATTTTCCCGGTATTCTGTACCGGGTTTCCTCTTTCAGTATACCACATTTTACGGATTTTTCAACCGGGGGCGAAAGATTTTTTTGTGAATTTTCGGAGAAAACTGCGCGAACATCCGGGGATTGTGATACAATGAAGATACCCTGAGAACGACCGACGGGCGGGGACATTTCTCCGGTTGTTTTGCCGCGGAGGGGGCGGGCGACTTCCGCCGCCTCCCGCCGGCCCTCTGCCCCGCGGACGTGCACGTCCCGCAAAAGAATGCGGGCGCCTGCGGCGACTTCCGCCGCCCGCCCTCCTCTGCTTTTTTCCGGGTCACCGTCGCCGCAGGCAACCGGACCCGAAAAAAACTTCCTCCCATCACGAAATCACCGGACAGAAAGGAGCCTGCGTATGACGTACCGGGAACTGAAAAAACGCCTCGAAGCCGCCGGAATTTCCGACGCGGAAACCGACGCGCGGATGCTCCTTTGTGCCTTTGCGGGAGTATCCCCCGCCGTTCAGCACGCCGACCCGGGCCGGGATTACACGTCGCCGGAGCTGGAAAGAGCCGTCCGGCGGCGGGAAGACCGCGAACCGCTCCAGTATCTTCTCGGTACCTGGCAGTTCTTCGGGCAGACCTATGAAGTCTCCCCCGATTGCCTGATCCCCCGCGCGGATACCGAAGTGCTCGTGGAAAAAGCAATCGCGCTCCTGCCGGAGAATGCCCGTTTTGCCGACCTCTGCACCGGAAGCGGCTGTATTGCCGTCTCGGTGCTTGCCGAACGCCCGGATACCTTTGCCGTCGCCGTGGAAAAATTCCCCCGCACGCTGGAGATCGCAAAGCGCAACGCGGAACGGAACGGCGTTGCCTCCCGTTTTTCTCCCGTGCTTGCCGATGTGCTCCGGGGCGAGGGCATTCCGGACGGCACCCGCCTTGACGCGATTCTCTCCAACCCGCCCTATATCCCGTCGGACACCGTTCCGACGCTTGCCCCCGAGGTGCTTCGGGAACCCCCCGCGGCGCTGGACGGCGGGGAGGACGGCATGGCGTTTTACCGCGCCATTCTGCAGTTTTACCGGCGTTTCCTGAAACCGGACGGATTTTTCCTCTTTGAGATCGGCTACGACGAGGCGGACGCGATCCGCGCGCTGGCAAAGGCGTCAGGGGATACGTGTGAAATTTTCCGTGACCTCGGCGGCAACGACCGTGTGGCGCTGATACGCCCTGCCGCGGAGCAGACGAACCGGAACGGAAACCCGAACGGGGACCCCGATGCCGCCATATGTCAATCCGAATAGTGATCCGCTGCGAGAATAGGCGAGCCATGAAAGGATCCCGCCTGTAAAGGCAATGATCCGGAACCCGTTTGTTTCTTTGTGACCGGCCGCGCGGCAACCCGCCGCGTCAAACCGTAGCGGAGTATCGTCAGGAGGGCTTTCCCGAAAGCGTCCGCCCGGCAAAGGGCTGGTTTCTCACAGCACGGTTCCGGATACCGGACATTCAACGGCGGGGGACTGCCGGGCAAAAAACGGCGCGACGGACAAACGACGTAACGGCGCCGCGACGCGGTACGACGTAACAGCGGCATTCCCCACGCAAAGTCGGCGCGCATATACTCGGAGGGGAAACGCGCCGGATCATCCCCTGTACGGATATCAGACACTCAGCAATTACATTTTACCGAAAGGATAACGGAAATTATGAAGATAGCGGTACTTGCCGGCGGCTGGTCGCCGGAACGTGAGGTCTCTTTGTCCTCCGGAACACTGATCGCCAATGCACTGGTGGGAAACGGGCACCGGGTCGCCCTTGCGGACGTGTACCGGGGAGTGAAAATCCCGGCGGCGGGTCCCGACGCATTGTTCGGGACGGAACCTCTGCCCCCGCATGAGGTCGGAGATGCACAGCCGGATCTCGCGGCGCTCCGCGCTTCGACCGGAGACGGCGACGCGCTCATCGGCCCCGGTATCATTGCGCTTTGCCGCAGTGCGGATATGACGTTCCTTGCCATGCACGGTGGTATGGGAGAAAACGGTCAGCTTCAGGCGACGCTGGATTCGTTCGGCATCCGCTATACCGGCTCCGGGTACGTCGGTTGCCTCATTTCCATGGATAAGGATCTGACCAAACGGCTGCTCAGCGGGGCGGGGATCCGGGTCCCGGACGGCGTCTGCTTTGATGCACAGACACCGATCGGACAATGCTGCGCCGTTACCCTTGACAAAGTCGGTCTTCCGGCGGTCATCAAGCCGTGCAGCTGTGGCTCCAGCGTCGGCGTTACCATTGTGGAGAACATCGGAGATCTTTGCGACGCGTTTGCCGCGGCACAGAAATACGGCTGCCCCGTGCTTGCGGAAAAGAAAATCGTCGGCAGAGAACTGACGGTCGGCATCCTCGGCGACTACGCGCTTCCTGTGATCGAGATCGTCCCGCCGAAGGACGGCTTCTATGATTACCGGAACAAATACAGCGGACGGACCGTGGAACTCTGTCCCGCGCCGATCTCTCCGAGGGCGACCGCGGCGGCGCAGGTTGCGGCGCTTGCCGGTATGAAGGCGCTTCGCTTGTCCGGGTATGCCCGTTTCGACTTCATCATGGACGAAAACGAGCTGCTTTACTGCCTGGAAGCCAACGCCCTGCCCGGAATGACACCGACCAGCCTTCTGCCGCTCGCCGCGGGACAGGCGGGAATCTCCTATGAGGAACTGTGCGAAAAAATCCTGATGTCGGGGATGGAAAAATAAACAGGTTTCCCCGTTCTCCCCGGAACCGGAACGTGAAACCTCGCCGGAGACGATCCCCGATTGATTCTGAATTTGCAAAAGCCGGACGGCATGCCGTCCGGCTTTTGCAAATTGGGGAAACCGTCCGTTGGGAGGAAAGTTTCAAGGCATAATCTACCGGCGGGCAGATCCGGTGTCCGGCACTGCATTTTTTGGGGGGGAGAAACTGCGCCCCGATTTCCGCCGCCGTGGGGCGACTTCCGCCCCCGCCGCAGGCGCGCTGTTCCCCGGCACCCTTTCCCTGCCGCTTTCCGGTGAGCCTTCCCGTCCCCCGCGCGCCGCGCCCGGCGACTTCCGCCGCCCCCCCCTGCGGCTCGCTTCGCTGTTCCTTTTCCCTTTCCGCTACCCTCTCCGCCGCTTTTCCCGCCTGACCCGGTTGATGTGCCGCTCGAAATCCCCGCTCCCGATCAGCTCCGCCAGAAGGTACTGCTCAAATACGGGGACGGTGCAGGAGTAAAAGCCCAGCCGCCCGGCAAACCGGGAAAGCAGTCCTGCCGGCAGGACCATGTACCCTACCCGGACGGACGGCGCGACCGTATGGGAGAAAGTGTTCAGGTAGATCACCCGCCCGTCCTCCGACTGCGAAAAGAGGGTACTTTCGTTTTTGACCGACACCGTCAGCTCCGCGTCGTAGTTGTCTTCAATCAGATATCCGTTCCGTATCCGCGCGAAATGAAGATATTCCGCCCGCTTGGATGCGCTTGCCGTGACCCCGCTCGGATAACTGTGGAACGGTGTGACGTGCAGAACCGTCGCGCCCGTCCTTGCCAACTCTTCCCCCGCGATTCCGTCCGATGCAAGCCGGAGCGGGTCCGTGTCAATGCCGCTTGCCCGGTAGACCTGACGGATTTTTTCATAGCATGGGTCCTCGATTCCGAACACCTGCCCCGGAAACAGCTGCGTTACAAGCGTGTACAGGTATTCCGCGCCGGAACCGATCACGATCTGCTCCGGCGTGACGTGTACGCCCTGCGTCCGCGCAAGGTATCCGACAAGCGCCACGCGCAGTTCGGGCAGCCCGTTGTTCGGCGACTTGACAAGCAGGCGTTCTCCCGCGTCCAGCAGAACCTTCCTTGCCGTGCGTGCGAAGAGGGCGTAGCTGATTCTGCCGGATACGGATTTCCCCGCGGGGGCGGTTCTCCCCGTTGGGGCGGTTCCCCCCGCGGTCTCCCCGGCGGGCGGGACTTCTTTTGCCGCGCCGCTCCCAACACGTTCTTTCAGAACAGCCTCCGCCGTATTTTTGCACGCTTCCTGCGGAATATTCAGAAAATCCGCGTCCCGGTAGATGACATAGTACCCGCTTCGCGTGCGGGCTTCGGCGTAACCCTCCTCAAGCAGCAGCGCGTAGGCGTGTTCCGCCGTGATGACGCTGACCCCTGCCTCCTCCGCGAGCAGACGTTTGGAGGGGAGCTTCGCCCCATAGGGGTACGAACCGTCGGTGATTTGTCCCCGCAGGCGGCGGTACAACTGTAAATAACCGGCTTCCCCCGTGCCGGGAACCGTTCTGTATTCCATCTGGTTATATAAAACTCCTTTGAACTGGATATTGTAACATGACCAGAATCATGATACCATATCCGCAACCGGGAGTCAAGCCCCCTTGCGGGATCCCGCAAAAAACGAAATGCCGCCGACGCGGACCGCCGTTCCTGCGGTTCGGGCGGGAACCGGCGAACCCGGCGCACGGGAACCGGCGATACAAAGGAGGAATCCGTATGCAGAAACCGATCGAAACTACCGATCCCGGTCAGACCCCGTCAAAAAGGGCGTCCGGCGGAAACGCCCGCGTCACCATGCGCTCCGTTGCGCTCCGCATCTGTATCACCGCGATGTTTGCGGCGATCGTTGTCGCGCTGTCCTCGTTCGGAGTACCCGTGCCGGGCGGACACCTGTACCTGTGCGACATCGCCATCTGCATGGCGGCAATTCTGCTCGACCCCATTTCGGCGTTTTTCGCCTGCGGCGTCGGCTCCTTCCTCGGCGACCTGTTCTTTTACCCCGCGCCGATGTTTGTGTCGCTCGTGACCCACGGGCTCCAGGGAATTGTGATTTCGCTCATCGCCCATCATGTTCTGAAGAAGCATCCGGTCCTGTCGTCCGGCATTGCCGTGACTGTGGGTGCCGTCATCATGGTGACGGGCTACACGCTCGGAAAAATTTTCGTATACAGTACCTTCGAATACGCGATGATCAAGCTGCCGTATGAGATTCTGCAGGCGGCGGTCGGCGCGGTCGCGGGAATGCTGCTCACCTGGAAATGCGGCGTGCACAAGCTGTACGACCGGCTGATGAGAGCGTGAGAAACAAGAGAAAGAGCGCCTGCCGCAAACGCGGCAGGCGCTCTTTTAGCTATGGCACCGGGTCAGAACGGTACAAAAATCAGTTCCGAGAGCAGAACGGTGAGTAAGCAGGCGACCGATACCCGGAACAGTCCGAGTCCGAACCACGCGGCGACCGCGCCGACGGCGAGCGCAAGAAGCGCCGCCCACGGACTTTCCGTTGCGTGCAGGATCGCGGGAAAGGTCATGACCGACAGGGTCACATAGGGAACGTAATACAGAAACGAGCGGAGGAAGCGGTTGGTGATCTGCTTGCGGATGAGCGTCAGGGGGAGTACACGGATGAGAAAGGTGACCGATGCCATGACGGCGATGTAGATGACGATATTATGCTCCATGTCCGTCCGCCTCCTTCCCTGCCGCGCCTGTTTCGTTTGCCGGCGACTTTTCGTCGGGCACGGGGAACAGCAGTGCAAATACCGTCGCAATGACGACGGTGAGGATCACGGTCCGGATGCCGTCGGACAGGGCGGAAACACCGGGCAGGACCGAGAGCAGGTAACTGAGTCCGAAGGACAGAACGACGAGCACCGCCATGACGGGATTTTTCCGGCAGGGCGGAATAACGATTGCAAGAAACATTCCGTATAGCGTGACGGACAAGGCACTGACCGCTCTTGCGGGCAGGAGTGTTCCGGCAATGATGCCGAGCGAGGTGCCGATTGCCCACGCGGGGAGGCTCACCGACATGGCGCCGGCGGCGTAATGCGGGTCGAGGTAACCCGGCTGTGCGATATAGACGCCGAACAGTTCGTCCGTCAGGTCAAAGCCGATGAGCAGCCGCCAGTACCACGGCGTCCGGGGGGCGATGTGCTGGCTGATCGCACAGCTCATCAGGATGTAGCGGGCGTTTGCCACCAGGGTGACGAGTACCATTTCCATGTACGGCGCGTCGGCGGCGATGACGGTAAAGCAGGCGTATTCTCCTGCCGACGCGTTGCCGAACAGGCTTGCAAAGAAGCCCTCAACGGCATTGAGCCCCGCGTTTTTTGCCGCGATGCCGATGGCAAAGGCGCAGGCAAAATATCCGGCTGCGATGGGAAGGCAGTCCTTTGCGCCGCGGCGGTATGCATATTGGCGCGAGCCGGGTTGCCCGTGCCGGTGTATCAGTTTCATCTCTTGCCTCGTGATCTGTAAAATGCTGTTGCGGTGCCGGAAGCGTCGGTCAACGAGGATGCAGAGAGTTCATTGTCATTTCCGGGCACACGGATGTATTCTAACACAAACCGGTGAGGGAATCAAGGCTTCCGCGCATTTTCTCCGAAATGTTTTCCCGTTTGGTTGTTTGCAAAAAATTCACCGAATTATTTTACCGTTTTCTCTACAAATCTGTGCAGAATTGTGATATAATGAGGAAAACCCCGTTGGGAACGGGCGCGCAGCGCGGTTCCCTGCGGGCTTCGGTCTGCCTTGCAGGAGGCGCCGTATTACATATCGGAGGAAAATCATGAAAGACTCTATCAAGAAATATCTTGCCGAGTTCATCGGAACCGCGGTTCTTGTATTCTTCGGATGCGGTACTGCGATGGTCACCGGCTGTGCGCAGTGGGGCGGCTATCTTCTGACCGCGCTTGCGTTCGGTCTTGTCATTGTCGGAATGGCGTATTGCGTCGGCAACATCTCCGGCTGTCACATCAACCCCGCCGTTTCTCTCGGCGTACTGCTCACGGGCGGCATGACCGTGAAGGATTTCATCGGCTATGTGGTGTCCCAGATCCTCGGTGCATTTGCAGGCTCCGGACTTCTGGCGCTCATTTTTGCGACCGGCAACCTGACCGACAAGACCGGTGCATACGGCGCAAACGCGCTGGTGACCGACGCGATCAGCAAGACGCATCTCATTACCAGCCTGATCGTGGAGGTGCTCCTGACCTTTGTGTTTGTTCTCGTGATCCTCGGTGTGACCTCCAAGAAGGCGAATCACGGTTCCTTTGGCGGACTGATCATCGGGCTTTCTCTGACGCTGGTACACATTTTCGGCATCGCGCTGACCGGCACTTCGGTCAACCCGGCGCGTTCCATCGGTCCCGCTCTCTGGGCGGCGATCGCGGGTCACAACATGACGCCCCTGTCCTGCGTCTGGGTGTTCATTGTTGCTCCTCTTGCGGGTGCCGCGCTGGCGGCTCTGACCTACAAGTTCCTTGAGAAGAAGGAAGTCAAGGTCGCAGAGTGACCGGCTTTCCCGCCTGATGCGGAGATCCGTTCTGCGGATTGACCGGCGGGCTCACAGAGCAGCTTTTGTTCCGATGCGGGATACTTGATGACCGCGTCTGTGATCTCCCGAAGCAATTTTCGCTTCTGAAGCGGGATCCCGTTTTACTTCCGAGTCTGTTGTAATCGTAAGCGTCTGCTCCGGGCGGGGCGCCGTGTGCGCACTGCCCGGCGGTTCCCCGAAGTCAGACAGATGAGAACCGCGCCCGTTCCTCCTGCAAGGAACGGGCGCGGTTTTTTGTGCGGAAGGTGAATCGGGAGAGCATGATGAGAGCCGGGAGAGCGGGGCGGCGGAAGAGCCTCTCCGCGCCGCGGGTTGTGGCGCGGGGGGCACGGAAGTCGCCCCGCCTCCCGGCGGACTGTTGGGGAGGACAAAAGAATTCCCCGCCGCGGGATATGGCGCGGCGGGGAAAACGTATGGCTTACTTTCCGGCTTTCCCGGAGTTCTCCTTGGTCGAGGTCTCGTCCTCATAGACATCGGCACTGCCGAACTGGTCCTTTTTGAAATAGTCCATCGGGTCAACGGACAGCCCGCCGACCGTCATTTCGAGGTGCAGGTGGGGTTCGTCGGCTGCTTCGAGGTTTGCGGTGCTCCCGACATAGGCGATGACCTGCCCCGCCTTGACCTTGCTGCCGATTTCAATTCCCTTTGCAAGATCGGCGGCAAGATTCTTGTAGATGGTACAGCAGTCGCCGCCGTGCTGAACGGCAATGCAGGTCCCCATGAGAGGATCGCTCCAGACTTCTTTGACCACACCGTCCGCTGCGGCGGAAACGGGGGCGTTTTCCTTGGCGCCGATGTCGATACCGAGGTGTACGCGGTATTCACCCTGGGTCGGGAAAAAGACCTGGATGCTTGTGTCATGCACTTTTCCGAGCGCACCGTCTGCCACAGGTACCGTAAACGAGGTCGGAATGAGATTGTCCGCGGAGGTCGGCTTGTCGTCGGTATCTGTTTCCGGAGGCTTTGTGTCGTTTTCCGGGGGCGTTACGGTACCGGTTTCGGCGGGAGTGTCCGTGGGTCCCTTTTTTTTCGCGCGGTTTGCGGCGGCTGTGATCGCGAGAACGACGGCAAGCGCCAGAAGCACGGTCACAACGCTGATGAGGACCGCCCGGTTGACGCGGATCTGTTTCATTTTTTTGCAGAATTTACTTTCTTTGAATTTTTCAAGCATGGTCAAATCTCCTTTTTTCTTTTGAACTCCTCTGTGTGTACTTTGCAGGTACTCATATTTTTGCCGGAATCGGGAGATTTATACGATTCCGCGAAAAAATGACCGTAAGAAAGAAACTTTGCCCTGCTTAACCCTTGCCAAACGGGCGGAAATATGGTACAATCAGAAAAAATCGACGGGAACCGCGAAGCTCCGGGAAGTCAACCGGCAGAGCCGGCTCCGCAAGCCCGTCCGGGAAGTGCCGGATGCCTGCCGGGGGACCGGAGCAACGGCAAGAGAAACCGCAAAAAGCAAGGGAGGACAGCCATGATCCGGATCCATGAAGAAATGAAGCAGCTCGGGAACGTCCGTTCGGTCATCCGGGACACCTTTGAATACGGCAATCGCCGCGCCGCCGAGATCGGGCGGGAAAACGTGTTTGATTTCAGCCTCGGCAACCCGAGTATCCCCGCGCCCGCCGCGGTGGGCGATGCCATCCGCGACCTGCTCGATACGACGGATTCCGTCGCGCTCCACGGGTACACCTCGGCACCGGGTGCGATGAACGTCAGAAAAGCGATCGCCGCCGACCTGAACCGTCGTTTTTCGGCGGGCGTGCAGGCGGAGGACCTCTACATGACCTGCGGCGCGGCGGCATCGCTTACCGTCAGCATCCACGCGCTCGCCTGCCCCGGCGACGAGTTTGTCGTCATCGCGCCGTTCTTCCCCGAATACCGCGTGTTTGTGGAGTCGGCGGGGGCGAAACTGGTCGTCGTGCCGGCGGACACCGACCGCTTCCAGATCGACTTTGACGCGTTTGAGGCTTGCCTCACGGAGCACACCAAAGCCGTAATCGTCAACACGCCGAATAACCCGACGGGCGTGATCTTCTCCCCGGAAACGCTTGCGCGACTTGCAAAAACGCTCCGCCGCGCGTCGGAGAAGTTCGGTTCTCCGATCTTTCTCATTTCCGATGAGCCATACCGTGAGCTGGTCTACGACGACAACGCCGTCGTGCCCTACCTCCCCCTTCTTTACGACTATACGTTGGTCTGCTATTCCTTCAGCAAGTCGCTCTCGCTTCCCGGCGAGCGCATCGGGTACATTGCCGTTCCCGGAAAGATCCCGGAGAAAAATGACCTGTTCGCCGCTGTGGCGGGTGCGGGACGCGCGCTCGGATTTGTCTGCGCCCCCTCGCTCTTTCAACAGGTGATTGCGCGCTGTCTCGGCGTGCCGACGGATCTGTCGGCGTACCGTGAGAACCGCGATCTGCTTTATTCCGCACTCACGGAGTACGGCTTTGATTGCGTACACCCCGACGGGGCGTTCTACCTGTTTGTGAAGTCGCCCGAGCCGGATGCTGCGGCGTTTGCGGAGAAGGCGAGAAAGTACGAGCTTTTGCTGGTGCCCTCCGACAGCTTCGGTTGTCCCGGATACGTCCGCATTGCCTACTGCGTTTCGCATGAAATGATCCGGCGGTCGCTGCCCGCGTTCCGGCTTCTGGCAAAGGAGTACGGGCTTGATATCCGGTAATACAAAAAGCCGGCTCATCCGTTGGGATGAGCCGGCTTTTTCCGGCTTCTGTTATCTCTTCAGAAGAAAATCCATCGCGGCGGGGAGGTTTCTGTCCCAGAACGCCCAGTCGTGCGTTCCCGGAGATTCCTCGTACCGGTAATCAAACGGCAGATTTCCCATGCGGCGGCGGAAGGTCTGGTTGATCTCATAGAGGAAGTCCTCCGTTCCGCAGATCTGCATCATCCGCGGTTTCGGCGCACTTTTGTCCGCGGCAAGCCGGTCGGCGAGCGCAAAGAGGTCGTCCCCGGTTCCCGCAACGGCGTCGTGGCAGTCTTTTCCCCAGTTATGGACCGAGAGCGCCTGCATCCAGTCCGCGGTTTTGACGAGCGTCACCAGGTCGAGCGCCCCCGACAGAGTGACGCACGCGCCGAAGGTGTCCGGGCGCGTCAGCGCGCATTTGACCGCGCCGTAGCCGCCCATGGAGTTGCCGGCGGCAAAGGTCTTTTCCCTGTCACGGGAAAGCGGAAAGAGTGCGCGGGTATATTCCACAAGCTCTGAGGAAACATAACTGAAATAATTTTCACCCTCGCCGGAATCGGTGTAAAAGCTACGTCCGCCGTCGGGCATGATGAGGGCAAGCCCGCGTTCCTCCGCGTACCGCTCCGCCGAGGTCCTGCGCTCCCACGCCGAGGAGTCGTCGGAAAGCCCGTGGAAAAGGTACAGTGTCGGCAGGTCCGCCGGGCGGTCGCCGGGGATCACCGCGTGAAAGGTTACGTTGCGTCCGAGCGACACGGACTGAAAATGACAGGTCAGAAATGCCATGGAAAGGCTCCTCTTTTCATCCTTTTCAGACGGGGAGCCGCTTTTGCGTCGCCCCGCCTCTTCCCCTTCATTATACCTCCCGGGAAAGGGGCTTGTCAACACGTATCACTTATAAAACCGATGAGTTCCGATGGAGAAGAGATAGGTACAGTTCTTTGAAATCCAGAAGCTGGTTGCGAGTTTGGGATTGAAGAAATACAGAGCCTGCTTTGAGACGCTGTATCCCTCGAGGCAGATCTTTGCCGCTATGACGGACGACGCGGCGGGTGTTTTGTAAATGGTGCCCGACGCGACGGGGGAAAACTGAGTTCCGTGTTTGCGGTCGAAAATGACACCGTAGATGCTGTTCGGAAATTCCTTACTTGCGACGCGGTTCCCGACCACGTTTCCGACGGCGATCTGCCCCTTCATGGGTTCTCCGCGTGACTCCGCGGAGATGATCCGCGACAGCCAGTACACCTCGTCCGCGTCGTATACCTTATCCGCGCCGGGGAGTACATAGGTGCGGGCGTTGCCCGTGAGCGCGACAGAGCGCGACTGCGCGTTCCAGGCAACACTCAGCCCGAACGCACGGGCAACCGGGCGCAGGGGGACATACAGGGTACCGCCGAGGTTGAGGATTGCCCCCTCGGTATAAAAGTATCTGTCGTTTGCCGAGAGGTAGATGTCCCCCTCGCCTGCATACAGGGTCAGCGTGTCGGTCCGGACGGTCGCCGTGCGGGTCCCCGCGTTCCACGTGACCTTCGCCGTGCCCCCGGTAATCTCTCCTACGAAGGTGCGGAGCGGAATGTAGGTCAGTCCGGAAACGAGCTTTGCGCCGCCTCCCGCGACCTCGCGTCCCGAAAGGCTGACGGGCACGGAATTCCCCGCCGCGCGGGACACGGGAGCGGAATCGGCAGCATCGGAACCGAGTGCCGTGACGGCTTGTTCCTCTGCGGGGATCCCGTCGCCTCCGGTGTCCGGCAACGGTGCCGCGTATGTATCCGCCGTTTCTGTGGTTTGTACTGCCGTTCCGTCCTCTGGCCGGAGGGCGTCCGGCGCGTTCCATGGCAGAGCGCGGACGGGAACGGCACCCGCAAAGAAGAGACAGGAGAGCCCCAGCGCTCCGAGTCGTTTTGTTGTTTGGTTCATCGTATTTCCTCCTTTCCATGGAAACATTGTAACATCCGGAACGTATGGGAGCAACCCGCAAGATCCGGAAACGTTGCCTGATTCCGGAAGAGGCGGGCGGATTCTCTCCGGTATTCCCCGGATGCTGGGAGCGTCCCCGGAAATTGGCACGGAACCGCACGCGCACGGGTACGTCGGAATATGGGTCGTCTTTTTTCGGAAAGCGGTTGTATTGTACGGAAAACCGTGTTAAAATGAATGTGACAGACAGCGGTCGGGGGTATCCCGCCGCGGGACGCAAAGGAGGATTTCATGGATCAGACTGAACAGACGGGGATCCCCGGAAGCATCGGGGAACCCGTATTATCCGGGCAAGCGGGTCCGGAAACACAGCCGGCGCTTGTGATCCGGGGGGTGTCCAAGCACTTCGGAAGCAGGCGTATTCTGTCCGACATCAATCTTGAGGTTTACCCCGGAGAGATCTTCGGATTTCTCGGTCCGAACGGCTCCGGCAAGACGACGACCATCAAGCTGATCCTGGGGCTTCTCTCCATGGAGACCGGAGAGATCCTCATCGACGGGCACAGTGTGAGGAGCAACTTTGAAGCGGCGCTTGCGCGGGTCGGCGGGATCATTGAGAACCCGGAAATGTACAAATATCTGACCGGATACGAGAATCTGGAGCTTTACGCACGGATGTATACGCCGCACATTCCGAAGGCGCGGATCGACGAGGTGACGCGTCTTGTGGGGCTGGGCGGCAGAATCCACGACAAGGTGGGCAGATATTCGCTCGGTATGCGCCAGCGGCTCGGCGTGGCGCAGGCGCTGCTTGCGTCGCCGCGGCTCCTCGTGCTTGATGAGCCGACCAACGGACTTGACCCGGTGGGTATTCACGATCTGCGCGAACTGCTCCGGCACGTAGCGCGGACGGAGGGGACGGCGGTCTTTGTATCGAGCCACATGCTCGCGGAGATGGATCTGATGTGCGACCGCGTGGGCATTCTTGAAAACGGTACCGTGGTCGGCGTGCACTCGGTGAAGGAACTGCACGGCGCGGTGAGCGTTTCGGACAGAACAAAGCTGCAGATTGCAACGACCATGCCCGACCGCGCGGAGGCGGCTATGCTGGAGCTGAATGGTGCGGACGGCGCACAGGCGGACGGGACCCCTGCCGGAGCGGCGCCGGTCGTTACTCTGCTCGGAAGGGCACCCGACTCCGAATCCGAGGTAGCGGGAAGCGTGCTTGTGAGTGTTTCGGTCGAGCGGGAAAAGGCGCGGGAGCTGATCCGCCGCCTGGCACTCTCCGATGTGGAATTCCATGCGATTCTGCCCGTCCGGAGGTCTTTGGAGGACGCATATCTTTCCATGACGACTCCCCTCGGCGGGAATCATGCAGTGAGCGGTTCTTCCGCGCCCGGAACTCCGGAGCCATCCGGGAATCCGACCGGGACGGGAACCGGCACGCCCGGCGTCCGGGATGCCGGGGGCGGAGCGGGTACAGCCGGCGGGCAGGATGCGTCCGGCAGGAAGGACGGTGAAGGAAAATGACGGGACTTCTTCAGAATGAGTGGATCAAGATCCGCAAGCAGACCGGATACCGGGTGTTTCTGATTCTGTTTGCCGTCGTTGTTCTTCTGGTCGCGCCGGTCAGCAAGCTGTTTTCGGAGCTTATGAACGGTTCGGTTCTGACGCCGGAGAAGGAAAAAGAGAACTACGAGGAAATGGCTGATTACTACCGGGAGAACGGTGACACGGCGGAAGCGGAATACTACACCGGTCTTGCGGACAGCCTTTCGTTCTTTATCGAAGAGAAGATCGGGACGGATTCCTGGCGGTACCGCAGCTTTGCGGAGGACTACCAGAGCATCTGTGTCGCGGCGCAGTTATGCGCTGCCGTGACGGGGGGAAGACTGGAGGCGGAGAAGCTGATCGGCCGGGCTTACACGGTGGACGGCTCCAGTTACTATCTGGTTCCCGAGGAAGCCGTTGACGAAAATAACCGGGTGACGGATGCGTTTGACGCGTCGGAAACTCTGCGTTCGTTGGAAGCGCTGAAGAAAACGGAAGAGGACAAGATCCTGCACGCGGACGAAATGGCTGCGGTGCGCGATCGGATCGCGGAGCGTGAGACGCGGGTCGCAGCGGCGAAGGCAACCGTGAGCGAGCTTGAAGAGGCGGTCAGAAAATCCCCGGACAATCAGGGACTTCGGTACAAACTGGATTCGGCGAAGCGCACGCTGGACGGCGAAGAAGAGGTGCTTCTTGCGTACCGTCAGCTTCTGGAACGGAATGCGGGGTGCGATTCGTGGCAGTACCGGGCGGTGACAGAGGTACTGGTGCCGGCGGTTGCCTATTACCCTGCAACGGTTGTCATGCCGGAAGAGGTATACCGTGAGCAGAACAACTCGGGAACCAGTTACGCGACCTATCTGCGTGGAACGGAGGAGGTCACCAAGGCGACGGAGGGCGCGGTATCCACGGTGTGGTACAGCCTTTCCAATAATGTTCCGCTGTATGCCGGGACGGAGAGCACTTCGGTCCGCTCGACCTTCCTCTCCGGCTTTGACATGATCTGCGGATGGATCTCGCTCTTCCTCATTGTGGTGGCGGTGCTGACGGTATCCTCCGAATATACGAGCGGGACGATCCGGCTTCTTCTGATCCGTCCGAAGAAGCGGAGCAAGATTGTTTTGTCCAAGTATTTCTGTGTTGCACTGGTTGCGGCGGGCATGGTGTTCGGGGCGCTTGTGCTGCACGTCATCATGACGATTATCCTGAACGGGCCTAGCGATCTGTTCCTGCCCAAGCTGTTCGGGTACGGGGACCGGGTGCTGAAGCTGAATGGGGTTCTGTACCTTATCGTGTACGCACTGCTGAAGCTGGTCGGGATTCTGCTCCCGGCGACCTTCGGATTCCTGCTTGCGACGCTGATCCGCAAGAGCGCGCTCCCGATCATTCTTTCGATTCTCGGGTCGAGCGTTGCGTCCGGCATCCAGAGTCTTGCGCGGTTTATACAGTACACCTTCTCGTTCCGTGCGCTGGATTTCACGATCCTTACCAACTTTGATCCGGCAAGCCGTCTGGTCGCGGCGACGGACATTGTGACTTCGTATGATTTTTCAAATTATCTGTGCAACCGGTCGGTGTGCCTGCCGGCAAGTGTGGCAGTCACGGTTTTGCATGTCGCGTTGATTGCCTTCTTCGCGGTGCTTGTATTCTGCAAGCGCGAGGTGCGGTCGTAAGGCGGAATTTCAAAAATACAGGGAAGCCCCCCGGCTGCCGCGTATGCGGCAGCCGGGGGGCTTTGCGGTTGGGGACGGCGGACGGAGCGCCGGGGGACGGGGATCCGCCCGCCCGCAGGATACGGTCTGCGGGCGTGGCGGCGGGCACCCGTCCGCGGTGCGGAAAGAAAATGCACACGGACGTTCCGGTTACGCTTCCCGTCAGCGCGGGACGGAAAGAATGTTTCCCCGTTTTGCCGGTCAAGTGGCGGCGTGGTGAAGAAGCGGAAGCGCTTACTTTTCCGACGCTTCAAACCAGACAACGCGGATGGTGGCGTACCCCGGATCAGTTACAAAACGGGGACGGAGATCCCCGTCCAGCGACATGGTGCGGGTGCGTTTCGTTCCGTCCCGGAGCGTCACCAGATAGGTGAGCGAGGTGCCGTCCGGCTCGGAAACACGCCCGGAGATGACTCCGGTTTCGGTGAGCAGCCGCGCCGCGGTCAGGTATTGCCCGAATGCAGTGCTTTCCAGCTGTTTTCCGCCGCGGCGGGCGATCACGGTACCGCGCGAGGTCTCGGTTACTTCGATGCCCGCCATGCTTTCCGGAGAGGTGAATGCCATCGCCAGAAGCCCGTCCCGGAAACGCACGGTTGCCGTATACGTTGCCGGGTCGCGGAGAGAGGAGGTACCGCTGTCCTTTTTCGGAAGCTCCCAAGTGATCTCCGCGTCAAAATCGCCGCGGACAAGCGTGAACGGGTCGGCGGCGGACGACGGGACGCAGGAGAAAAGCAGGCAGGGGACAAGAAGCAGGACGGCTGTGACAAGAAAACAACGGACGGAAAACACACGGGCGTGGGAAATACGGGCGTGTGATACAGATACACGGACGCCTGAGCGGCGCAAACGGAAAATCGAGCTCATGAGAATTCCTTTCTTTGCCCCGGATATACCGGAAGCGTTTTGAAGAACTACGGTTTTGTCGGGCGGAACCGGGGTTGACCTTTCGGGGATTGCAGTCGGAAGCATGCGCCGGTGCCGTGCGAAGGACCGGCTGAATGCCTCCGATTTCTTGATACCCGATGTTGCAAAACCGGGACGGATATGCTATACTGTATTATATATATGTATTTTCCCGGATTCTATGAAAGGCGGCTTTATGATCAGATCCGAATCGAAACTGTATTCTTCCCTTCCCCTGCTCGGAAGCTACAAAACCTGGTCGGAAATTGACCTTGACGCGCTCCGCTGGAACTGGCGGTTGCTCCGCCGGGCGGTCACGTCCCCCGACGGTCATACCCCCCGCATGATTGCTGTGGTTAAGGCGGACGCTTACGGGCACGGTGCCGACGCCTGCGCCGAGGCGCTTGCGGCGGAGGGCTGTGATTTCTTCGCGGTATCCTGCATTGAGGAAGCGGCGGCGCTCCGTGCGGCGCTCCGGCGTCTCCGTGCCGCAGCGGACATTCTGATCCTCGGCTTCACCTTCCCGACCGAGGCAAGACTGCTGGCGGAAAACGACATCATCCAGTCGGTCTTCTCTCCGGAGTTTGCCGCCGCGCTGGACGCGTCCGCAAAGCGCGAAGGCGTGAAGGTACGTGTGCACGTCAAGCTGGACACCGGCATGAACCGCATCGGCATTGCAGCGCAGACAGACGGGGACATCCCCCAGGCGGTGCGCGCGGTGAAGGAGATCGAAAAAATGCAGAACCTCTCGGTCGAGGGGATGTTCACCCACTTCGCGTCGGCGGACGAGCCGGACGAAACGGCGGTGACACCGGGACTTTCCGGAATACAGTACGACCGCTTCTGCCGCGTCCGTGACCTGCTTGCGCGTGACGGAGCCGCCCCCGCCTGCCTCCACGTCTGCAACACCGCCGCCGCGCTCCGCTATCCGGAATACCGCATGGAGTGCGTCCGGATCGGACTGTCCCTCTGGGGGATGTACCCCTCCGACCTGTTCAATGCAACCTACACCTGCGGTGAGGCGCTCCGCCCCGTGCTTCAGCTCAAGACGCGCATCACCCAGCTGCATACGCTCCGCCCCGGCGAAACGGTCAGCTACGGAGGACATTATTCCGCGCCTGCCGACCGCACCATTGCCACCATTCCGATCGGCTACGCCGACGGATTTATCCGCGCTTACACCGGCGCACAGGTCGTGGTCTCTACCGGAAAGGGAGATTTCTCCGCGCCGGTTGCCGGAAACATCTGCATGGACCAGTGCATGCTGGACGTGACCGGGATCCCCGCGTCGGTCGGCGACGAGGTCGTGCTCTTCGGACGCAAGCCGTCGCAGATCGCCGAGCTTGCCAGACGCGCGGGGACCATCCCGTATGAGTGCCTGTGCCTTCTGTCCGCGCGGATTCCCCTTGTTTACCGCAACGCGGAAACGCAGGTCAGTACACCTGCCGCAGAAGAACCGGCGGCACCTGCCGCATCTCAAATTGTAAAGGACGAAAAGAATCATGAGTGATATTCTGGATATTTCGCTTGCCCCCTCGGGGCATGACAAGATCAACTGGGTCAGATCCTATATGCCCATTCTGAATTCCATCCGCGCGGAATTCGAGCGTACCAAGCCGTTTTCCGGCATGAAGATTTCCATGTCGATTCACCTGGAAGCCAAGACCGCGTATCTCGGTCATGTGCTTCGTGCGGGCGGTGCCGAGGTCACGATGACCGGCTGTAATCCGCTCTCCACCCAGGATGACATTGCCGCATCGCTGGTTGCGGACGGCTTCACGGTGTACGCCCGCCACGGCGTCAGTATGGAGGAATACGGGGAACATCTGAAAAAAACGCTGTCCGTCTGTCCCGATCTCATGATCGACGACGGCGGCGACCTGACCTCGCTCATCCACGGCGAATGCCGCGCTTATGCAAAGAATCTCATCGGCGGCTGTGAGGAAACGACGACGGGCATTCACCGTCTGTTCGCGCGTCAGCGCGCAGGACTGCTTGACTACCCCATGGTCGATGTCAACGACGCCGACTGCAAGCATCTGTTCGATAACCGCTACGGCACCGGACAATCCACGCTGGACGGTATTATGAACGCGACCAATCTCATCGTTGCCGGGAAAACCTTTGTCATTGCGGGCTACGGCTGGTGCGGCAAGGGACTTGCCATGCGTGCCAAGGGCATGGGTGCCCGCGTCATTGTGACCGAAATCGACCCCATCCGCGCACTGGAAGCGCAGATGGACGGCTTTTCCGTCATGCCGATGGACGAGGCGGCGCCGCTCGGCGACGTGTTTGTGACCCTGACGGGCTGCCGCGATGTGCTCCGTAAACGTCACTTTGCCTCCATGAAGGACGGCGTTCTGCTCGCCAACAGCGGACATTTTGATGTGGAGATCAACAAGGAAGAGCTGACTTCCCTTGCAACCCGCGTCTGGGAGCGCAAGCCGAACATCACGGGCTATGAAATGCCCGACGGCAGAGTGCTCAACCTGCTTGCCGAGGGACGGCTCGTCAATCTTGCCGCCGGAAACGGTCACCCTGCGGAGATTATGGATATGTCCTTTGCCATTCAGGCAAAGTCGCTGGAATTTCTAGCGAAGAATCGCGGCAAGCTCGAAAACCGTGTCTATTCCGTACCTGCCGAAATCGACCGCGAGGTTGCCCTGATCAAACTCGGCGCGTCACACACCGGAATTGATATTCTCACGCCCGAGCAGACGGCGTATCTTTCACAGGTGGAGTAAGCGGCGGTTCCGCGCTCCTTGGGGGTGCCCGCGGGCAGGCTCCGCACCGCACGCGGCGCGGAGCCGCCGGATCCCCCTCCGTCGCTTCCCTTCCTTTCCCTATTCTTCACCGTTCCCCCTCCCCGCATACCGATTTTTATTCCGTAACCGAAATCGAGGCTGAAGCTATGAATCATTCCACAAAAATTGCCGTCATCGGCGCGGGGCACGCCGGGATCGAAGCCGCCCTCGCCGCCGCACGCATGGGGGTCGATACCGTCCTGTTCACCATGTCGCTTGACGCGGTCGCCAATATGCCCTGTAACCCCTCCATCGGCGGGACTGCCAAGGGCCACCTCGTGTTTGAGATCGACGCGCTCGGCGGGGAAATGGGAAGAGCCGCGGATCTGGTCACGCTCCAGAGCCGCACGCTCAACCTCGGAAAAGGCGCGGCGGTACACTCCAAACGCGTACAGGCGGACCGGCAGAAGTACCATTGCCTCATGAAACATACGCTGGAAACAACTGCCAATCTTCGCCTTTTGCAGGCGGAGGTTACGGAGCTTCTGACAGAAGAGAATCCCGACGGTACCCGCCGTGTTACCGGTGTCCGTACCCGGCTCGGCGAGACCTGGGGCTGTGAGTGCGTCATCGTTGCGACCGGGACCTACCTTGCCGGACGGATTTTTGTTGGAAATGTCAATTATCCTGCCGGTCCCGACGGTTTTCTTGCCGCGGAGGGACTTTCCGCGTCCCTTGCCGCCGCAGGGGTCGATCTGATGCGCTTCAAGACCGGTACACCCGCCCGGGTGAACCGCAGAAGCATTGATTTTTCCGTGCTTGAGGAGCAACCCGGCGAGGCGAGTGTCACGCCGTATTCCGTCCGGACGCCCGAAAAAGCCTTTGACGGCATGGAGCAGATCCCCTGTCATATTGTCTATACCAACTCCGAGACTCACCGTATCATCCGCGAAAATCTGACGCGCAGCGCCATGTATTCCGGGCAGATCCACGGCACGGGGCCCCGGTATTGCCCGTCCATTGAGGACAAATTGGTGCGTTTTGCCGACAAAGAGCGCCATCAGCTGTTTGTCGAGCCGCTTGGGGAGAATACCGAAGAAATGTACATTCAGGGCTTCTCCACTTCCCTGCCGACCGACGTGCAGGACGCAATGCTCAAGTCTCTGCCCGGATTCGACCACGCCGAGATCATGCGCTACGCCTACGCCATCGAATATGATTGTGCCGACCCGACCGGCATGAAGCATTCGCTGGAATTCAAGCGGATAGCCGGACTGTTCGGCGCGGGACAGTTCAACGGTACCTCCGGTTACGAGGAAGCCGCGGCGCAGGGGCTGGTTGCCGGCATCAATGCGGCGCTCCGCGTCCTGGACAAGCCCGCTCTCACACTTCCCCGCTCCGGTTCGTATATCGGAACGCTCATTGACGATCTGGTCATCAAGGGCACGCACGAGCCTTACCGCATGATGACCTCGCGCTCGGAATACCGCCTGCTTCTCCGTCAGGACAATGCGGACGCACGACTGACCCCGCTCGGACACGACGCGGGACTGATTTCCGACGAACGCTATGAGGCTTTTCTCTCCAAACAGGAGCGGATCCGGCAGGAAAAGGAACGCCTGGAGCATACCTATCTGTCGCCCGAAGCCGCCAATTCCCTGCTTCTGTCGCTTGGGGAATCCCCCGCGAAGAGCGGTGAATCCCTTGCGGACCTGTTGCGCCGCCCCGCTGTGACCTATGCCGCGCTTGCGCCGCTGGACCCGGAGCGCCCCGCACTTCCCCGCGCCGTCTGTACTACTGTTGAGGTGGACATCAAATATGCGGGCTACATCAGACGGGAGCTTGCCGAGGTGGCAAGACAGGAAAAGACAGAAAACAAACGCCTGCCAGCCGATCTTGATTACCTGCACATGAAAGGTTTGCGCATTGAAGCGGCGCAAAAACTGGACAAGATACGCCCGGAGACGGTCGGGCAGGCGTCGCGTATCAGCGGAGTCAACCCGGCGGACGTATCGGTGCTTTTGATTTATCTCGGAATGAAGACCGATAAACGGGACAATTGAAATGCCGGAATATTGCTTGCGCATAGAATTTTCGATGGATCTTGTCGGTCTTTCCGGTTAGTTGTCGGCGATATATGTCCGATAAAGCGGACAAATGATCTTTACTGTCATAGCGATACCGCTTTTGTATTCCGAACAAAATGCTATTTCAATGTGACATTTGTCACTTGAAGCCGCCTCCTGATAGTTTTATAATCAAACGCTCTCCGGATTGTACAAGAAATTTCCGGATATGTAACCCGCGGACAGACTGCCGGTTCCCCGTTATCTGTGTCGCACAGCGATCTTGTTTGAATAAACGGAGTAAACCACTATGGAACGTACACAATTTGAAGCCTTTTATTTTGCCAATTTGCGCAGAAACGGATTGGACGAATTTGCAACAAAGCCGCTTGCGGAGCGGTTTTATCGCCTGACCTGCCTGCTGGTGGATGCAAATGCCCGGATGAACCTGACGGCGATCCGCGATCCGCTGGATATGATCCCGCTTCACTACACGGATTGTCTGTTTGCCGCGGCGCACCTGCCGCATGGAGTTTCCCTGCTCGATTGCGGTTGCGGCGCGGGTTTTCCTTCGCTGCCGCTTGCCATTGCCCGCCCCGATCTGCACATTACCGCGCTTGACAGTACGGTAAAGAAGCTGACGTTCGTCAATGATGCGGCAAAGGAATTGAAGCTTGATCATTTGGAGACGCTATGCGGGCGTGCCGAAGATCTGGCACATGATCCTCTTTATCGGGGGGGATTTGATGCTTGCACTGCCCGTGCGGTTGCCGCCTTGCCTGTTCTGGTTGAACTTTGCGTGCCGTTTTTGAAGCAAAACGGTGTTTTCCTTGCGCTGAAAGGCGCAAAAGCCGAAGCGGAACTGGCTGAAGCCTGCCGTGCACTACATCTGCTTGGTTGCCCTACCCCTGAACTGTTGATTTATAGTCTGTATCGCTATGTGAATTCCCCGGAACAGCAGATTCAGCTGTCGACCGAACAGCGCGCCATCATTCTGTGTAAAAAAAACGGCGCTTGTTCCCCGCAATACCCCCGAAAGTATACACAGATTCTTAAGAAACCGTTGTAACAACTTTCGGTTGACCGTGCCGTGCCGGGTTGATGTGGTTTTGCCGTTGCATTTGCTGATTTTGCTTGGTTGCATCGTGGTTGTTTGCCTGTCGGATCGGTTTTATCTTGCTTGTGGCGGCGTTTTGTAAGTATATGCGTTGTTTTGCATTGCAAAAGGCGCTTTTCGGCTTTTTACGTCGTTTACCCGCATAACCTACATTCCATAATAGATATCACATGGCTTGCACGCGGGCGAATCGCGCTTGTGTTGCCCGGCATAAAAACGCGTTACTTCTTTGCTTATATTGGTTTTATAGCCGCCCCCGGTTCCGGGGGGGCTTTTCTTTGTCCCTGCTTTTGCTTTCTGTTTGATTTTTGCGCTTTGGCGGCGGTTATGATTGCAACCTGAATTTGCGTCTACCTTATTGCCGATTTGTTGTCCAATAATTTGCCGCTTTGGAATTTTGCGAGTTATAATGGAATATTGCTACATTTTCAAGTTATTTTTATCGGTGCTGCGTTTGAAATGTTTGGCGCATATCAATAGTACTTAACATTTGAGAAAATGACGGCATTTAGGTACTTGTGCAGTAAATACACTCCCGTTACAAAATGATGCATGATTTGCCTTCCACCATTCACGCTTTTTGACCTCCACATTTATACGACTGTGTGTCGCGCGGCTTTACACAATTTTTGGTTATTAAAATTTTACACCCTAATATTGTGTGTGTTTCACGTGAAACAGTTGTATCCCGCTATAAATGCAAAATGCAACTCTAACTCAAACGGCGCGTTGGAAGAAAAGCTGCTATGAGGCGCGTGTGTCATGGCATATTGAAAAATATGCAACATAGCAGCGCTTTGAACAGGCAAAGTGTAATGTGCGGGATTTGCTTCACGTGAAACATTGCTTTTGCAGGGACACTATAATATGGTTTTATAACACAACACTTGTTACAACACTTGCCTTGTTAATAGTTTACAGGAGCGGTTAACGAAATTCGCCGATCTTACTGACCGCCGAAACTGTTTGTAACAATGTGCGCTTGCGCTTGACACGTCAAAAAATCGCAATGTTTCACGTGAAACAATTTAAATATTCTCGTCAAAAGTATTGAACTACGGAACATAATGTGGTATAATAAACGCAAAGTCAGAAGTGCGAGCGAATACTTGCATGGCAATAAACGGAGGGGACTATGGGAAAGATCATATCCTTCGCAAATCAGAAAGGCGGCGTGGGGAAAACTACGTCCGCGGTAAATATTGCGGCGTCTTTGGGCTTGCTTGGGCACAAGGTACTGATTGTGGATCTCGATCCACAGGGAAACGCGACAAGCGGCGTCGGAATCTCCAAGAAACAGCTCCGCAAGACGACACACGAGGTCATGACGACTGATATGCCGGCTTCGGAGGCGATAATGCAGACTGAATTCGAGAATCTATCGGTGATTCCGGTCAATATTTCGCTTGCGGGTGCCGAATTTGACCTTTTTGACATGGAAGAAAGCGAATATATTTTGAAAAAGAAGCTGGAACCTTTGCGTTCAGAATATGATTACATTATTATTGATTGCCCGCCATCACTCAGCATGCTGACGGTAAACGCGATGAGCGCAAGCGATGGGCTGGTGATCCCGATGCAGTGCGAGTTTTATGCGCTGGAAGGGCTTTCGCAGCTGATGGTAACAACGGGGAAGATCAAAAACCACTTTAATCCATCTCTGAACGTAACCGGTATCCTGGTTACAATGTATAATGGCAGATTGCTTTTGTCCATGCAGGTTTTGAGCGAGCTGAAGAAGCATTACGCGGACAAGTTGTTTCATCAGACGATCTCGCGGAATGTCAAATTGACCGAAGCGCCTGGCTTTGGCGTGCCGGTATACTATCATGATAAGCATTCCAAGGGCGCACAGGAGTATCTCGCGGTTGCAAAGGAGCTTGCTGAGCGCATCTGAAGCTTTTCGGGGCAAGAAACGATTGCCTATGGAAGGGCAAAATTTGACTGAATGCCATGTATTCGGTGCTTTCTACGCAGTAAAAACGCTGAAATTGCCCGACTGTGACAAAAAGAATGAGCCAGACGCTTTAACGGTCAAGGAATTCAACGCCGGATTTTGAACGACGCAACATGGTGACAAACCGGCAGAGAGAACGGCATACATGGGTTATAAGCCGCCGGTGAACTCTGTTTTCACGGTTTCGCCGCATACTCGCGACGCACACGAAGCGGCAGCTTTTGCCTTCGCCTTGCCGCGATCCTCCCGCAACTCTCCCAAACCTGCGACTTACGCGACGCGAAGCACAAGGCGTGACGCCGGATCACGGATAGGCGGGAATGGGGACACAAGCCCCAATGCCGGATGGCAGGCATTGACCCCGTGCAAAGCCTGCCGCCCTCGGGGTGTTGCGGCATTGAGGCGGCGGACGCCGTGGCAGAAACCGCAAACAACCATGCAATGTCGCCCTTAGAATGTTACGACACCGAAGTATCAAACACTTAAGGCAAACGTCGCACCCATGTGATACAATGCCGCCCTTAGAATGTTGTGGCTACGGGCTTAGGCGACAGAACCTCGGAATCAGAAATGACGCGTTTATGCGCCCCAGACTTTTGATTGGGGAATGAAACACGTGACGTTAAGTTTGGTGAGCGGGGATTGCACGTATCGCGTATAAAGCCAAGCTATGTGACGTTGATTTGCGCAAGTGCGACATCTGATAGTGCTGACCCGCAAGCAAGGAATCAAAAAGCGAGTGATCGCATGCGCCGGTACATAAGCAGAATATAATAGATTACGGAATACAAGAGGGAAGTGAGGACAACACTATGGCAAAGAAACAATCCGGTCTCGGACGCGGTTTTTACGAAATTTTTGACGACAACGCACCGACCGAAAGCGGAAAAATGCAGAATCTCCGGATCGCAGACATCGAACCGCGTAGCGAACAGCCGCGTAAGAACTTCGATCAGGAGGCTATGGAAGCGCTTGCGGATTCCATCCGCGATTACGGCGTTCTGCAACCGATCATCGTGCAGGAGAGCAAGAATCTTGCAGGGACCTTTGAGATCGTTGCAGGCGAACGCCGCTGGCGTGCCGCCAGAATGGCGGGGTTGACCGAAATTCCGTCCATCATCCTGGACGGAGACGAGCTGAAGGCAGCGCAGGTCTCCGTAATTGAGAACGTACAGAGAGAAAACCTCAACCCGGTGGAAGAAGCGTTTGCATATCAGGCGCTGATCGACCGGTTCGGTCTGACGCAGGATGAGGTTGCAAAGCAGGTAGGGAAGAGCCGCCCTGCAATTGCAAATATGCTCCGCCTGATTGATCTTCCCGATGAAGTGCTGGAAGCGCTCAAGGCGGGGGACATTTCGACCGGGCACGCACGTGCGCTTCTGGGGCTTGAAGAAGAGGAAGATATGCTTGCGCTTTGCGGAAAGATTGCCGAAAAGAATCTGTCCGTGCGGGAAACCGAGCGTGAGGTAAAGTTCCTCAATCTCCGGCGCCATACCGAGCCGGATGACCCGGAAGTTGTCGCGGGATCTAAGCAAAGACGGGTATATATGCACGATCTGGAGCGCCGCGCAATGTCAACGCTCGGCAGAAAGGTCCGGATCACGCAATCCCCCAAGAAAAAGACGCTTGAATTGACCTTCGTGGATGACGGAGACCTGGAAGATCTTCTGACTCTGCTTTGCGGAAAAGAGTTTTTTGAGCAGACCTGACGCCTGCCGCGATTCGTCAGTTTACGGCAAAAGAAGGAAATATTTACCAATTATATACATATTTCGCCGAAGCTGTTGTAACCGCATCCGCATAAACACGTGTGGTCACGCCATTCGGCGGATGGCTTCCCGGTCGCGATTGTAATCGTGTTTGCGCAAGCCCGGATCGTTGTTTTTGCCTGACGGCAGCTGACTTTCCGATCGCGGTTGAAACCGTGCTTGCATAAAACCGATTGTGGTTTATTTTGCCGACAGGCAGGTTTTCGGCCAACGCTTGCAAGCGTACTTATGGGAAACCGGGCTGCCGGGAAATATGTGTCCATTCTGTATCGCAACAATATCGTAAATTACCAAAACAAAAGTCAAATCCAAAAGGAGATACAACCATGCTGGATATCAAATACATCAAGGAAAACCCGGAGGAAGTCGTCGCGAGACTTGCCATGAAGGGAAAAGACGCCAAAGAAGACATTGCGGAAATTCTTCGCCTTGACGCGGAGCGCCGTGCGCTGATCGGGGAAACCGAAGCGATCAAGGCGGAGCAGAACAAGGTCAACAAGGAGATCCCGCAGTACAAAAAAGAGGGCAAGGACTTGGCTCCCATCTTTGCGGAGCTCAAGGAAATGGGCGCAAAGTCCAAGGAGATCGACGACAAGCTCAAGGCAGTTGAGACAAAGTATACCGACCTCATGCTGGGGCTTCCCAACCTGCCTGACCGCGATCTGAAGCCCGGCGGAAAAGAAAACAACGAACCGCTCCGCTATTTCGGCGAGCACCGTACCTTTGATTTCGAGCCTAAGAACCATGTCGATCTCTGCACCGACCTCGGTCTTATTGACTACAAGCGCGGCACCAAGCTGGCGGGGAACGGCTTCTGGATCTACCGCGGCATGGGCGCACGTCTGGAATGGGCACTGCTCAATTACTTTATCGAAGAGCATCTGAAGGACGGCTACGAATTCATTCTGCCGCCTCATATGCTGGAATATCAGTGCGGTCAGACGGCGGGGCAGTTCCCGAAGTTTGCGGACGAGGTATACAAGATCGCAAACCCGACCGACGACCGCGTCCACTATATGCTTCCGACCGCGGAGGCGGCGCTTGCGTCCCTGTACCGCGACGAGGTGCTCTCCGAGGCGGATCTGCCCAAGAAGCTGTTCTCCTACACGCCTTGCTTCCGCAGAGAGGCGGGCTCCTACCGCTCCGACGAGCGCGGCATGGTGAGAGGACACCAGTTCAACAAGGTGGAAATGTTCCAGTACACGCTGCCTGAGAAGTCGGACGAGGCGTTTGACGAGCTGGTTGCCAAGGCGGAGAATCTGGTCAAGGGACTCGGGTTCCACTTCCGTACCGTCAAGCTGGCGGCAGAGGACTGCTCGGCATCCATGGCGCGCACCTACGACATCGAGATCAACATCCCGTCCATGAACGGTTACAAGGAAGTGTCCTCGGTTTCCAACGCGCGGGATTACCAGGCGCGCCGCGGCATGATCCGTGTCAAGCGGGACAGCGGCAAGGTGGAATATGTGCACACGCTCAACGGCTCCGGACTTGCAACCTCCCGGATTCTGCCCGCACTGGTCGAGCAGAACCAGAACGCGGACGGCTCGGTCAACGTGCCGGACGTGCTCCGCAAGTTCATCGGCGTGGACGTGATCCGCAAGAATTAAGGATTTATTTTCCGAAAGCAAATGTACTGTCCCTGCTTCGCGGGACGCTTCCGCAGAGTTTCCCGGTTGTCGCGCTGCACCCGTTGCGGTGTGGTTCTGCGCGGAACGGCAATGATCGGATCGGCGCGGGCGTGTCCCCCGCAAACCGGCGCATGTTTTGCGCAGAACGCATTGATTGAGGCGCTTGCCGGCGGACTCCCTGATGCCGGAATGGCGGCAGAACCAGATGGCATCGGAATTCCGGCTGCGGAATAGGTGTGTCGGGTCAAGGCCCATCGAGGGTGGCGGCGGAGTGCCGCGTGGGGCGCCGAAGGTGCCCGCGGCGGGAAGTCGCCGGACCGATGGGCGCGGAAATCGGGGAAGACGTTGTTTTTTGCTTCTTTCCCGTGCGAAAAAGGATTGAACGACCGGCTTTTGCCCCATGCGTTGTTACTTTCAGGATGCGTGCTTATCATTTCCGTTTTTGCAAATAAAAAGAATCAGTGTAGGAGGCGCAGGAGGGATGAGAGGTTTCTTTTTCCGGTTTCCGGAAAACGCCGTGGCGATGACGTTTCAGCGGCTGGCGGAACGGTTTCTTGAATTTTTTGTCCCGGATTGCGGGAATTACAAACACTTTTCGGTCAGCGGTCAGGCGGTGGGGATTTGCCTGTTCGGAATTTTTGCCGGAGTGCTGATCGCGATGCTGGTGACGGCGTATGAAAAAAGTCTGCATGCGGATTTTATCGGCTCCGTCATTGACCTCGGCGCCGCAGACGCGGAACACGCCGTGACGCTCGACGAACTCGGGTTCCTCAAAAACCGGCGTGTCAGGAGGGAGTTCCGGGACGGCGTGGGGTTGTCGAAATATGTCAGATGCGTGGAAGAGGAAGCGTGGAAGGCGATCGAATGGGTGTCTGTGAGCGCAAGTGGCAACGTTTCCGATCATTCTGCGACGGCGGAGCCTGCGGGAAAAGAAGAATCCGGCGCGAAGCGGAAAGCAGGCCCTCAGTATCGGTTTGATTTTGAGACGGCGCATTTTTATCTGCCCGAAGAAAACAGGATTGCAGCAGAGGTGCGTTACGTACCGCAGAAAAAACGCGGGAGCGGGTTGATCCTGTCGGTACTTGCGCTTGTCGCTTTGTACATTCTCATGATTTTTTTGACTCCGGAGCTTTTACAGCTTCTCGACAATTGTCTCGGCTTGCTTGCGGGGTGAGAATGCCCGTAACGGGCAGGGAAGCAGACGATTCGGATATCCGATATGAAAAAGCAGGTACGGTATCATTGCCGTGCCTGCTTTTGCGTCTGAACGGTGGCGATCTCTTTTTCGGACATCGGACGTTCGGGGGCGGCGCCGGGAAAACTGTTTTGCCGGGGAAGCGGGGATGTGTGGTTTTATATGACGTTCGGATACACCGGCGCCGCAGATTCTCGGGGAGAACAGGATTGACGGTGCCCGAAACGGGCAATCCTTTGTTCGTACAAAGCTGATTGCCGACATCGGGGACATCGCCGGCAGTTACCTGCGGGCAGGAGCAGATGAAAACGAGTGCGGGAATGTGTACCGGATGGCCGGATCCATCGGCACAGGGAAGGGGGGATCCGATGAAAAAGCCTACGGCAGGCGGCGAAGCCGGGGGATCCGGGATGTCCGGAGCGTCTACGGAAGTTGCGGAACCGACGGGTACGGTGCCTTCCGCCGGAAATGTGAAGAACGCAGAAAACGTGAAAATCATACGCGGCGCAAAAAACGCGCGGTCCGTGCTGACGGGAAAAAACGTCAATGTCACGCGCGGTGTGCAGCCGTCGCAGGCAGCGGGAGTTTCCGGGACGGGGAAAGCCACGCAAGGAGCGGAAATCGGGGGTCTTTCGGCAGCCGCAAAAACCGGGGAACCGACGGACTCCGCGGGGAGTTCCTTCCGTGGGCGCTGGCTTTTCACCTCGGCGGCGATCGCGGTTGCGCTTGCTCTGCTTCTGTCTCTGACCGATTACGGAAAACTTCCCGCGGGGAACGGGACGAACGGGAATGCGTGGCTTTTTCCGGGCGGGCGGATTCCGCTTGTTTATGCGGTGGATGCGGTTGCCGTATGGTTGGTCTTCCGGTCGCTTCTGACCTTTACCCGGTTTGTCCGTCGATTCGGGAAGCGCAAACTGGACGAGCATCCCCGAGCGGGACAGCTGGTCGGTGATTACGGCTTCCGCACGGTCCTGTCCGCCTATTTCGCGTTCAGTGTCAATCTGATCTTTGCCGGCTTCAAATTCATGGTGTGTGCCGGGACCGGCTCGCTCTGGTTCGGGATTCTCGGCGGGTATTATGCCATGCTCGGGATTTCCCGCTATCTGACGGCGGATTCCCGCCGCAGGGCGCTCACGGAGCCGACGGAAGAAGAGAGGCGTCTTGCGCTGTTCGGTACGCTCCGGCAAAGCGGGTGGCTCATGATGGGGATGACCTTGTTTCTGCTTGCCGCCGTGTGGGAGCTGACGGTCAGGGACCGCAGTTTTTCCGATCTGCCGCGTTTTCTTTACGCGACCTATGGGGTTGCCGTTTACACGGTCATCAAGGTGGTATCGGCGGTGGTCAACGTTTCGCGTTCTCACCGGTTGTCCGATCCGGCGTTGTCTGCCATGCGCGAGATCGGGTACGCTGACGCGCTCGTGTCGCTCTACGCGCTCCAGACCTCCTGCCTTCTGACATTCGGCGGAGACAGCGGCGAGAGGCGTTTCTTCAATCTTCTGACGGGGTCCCTTGTCACCGGACTGGTTCTCCTTTTCGGGCTGTATATGGTTCTGCGGGCAAAGCGCGGGATCCGGAGGGTTCTGCGTGAGGCTTCCCTCGCGGCGCCGTCGGATCCCCGCTTTGCGGGTGCCCGCCGACAGGCACCTGACCTCTCCCGCCCTCCGGATTCCGGGCATTAGGCGGAGCGGGGGCGGGGGATCCGCCCGCCCGCGGGATACGGCCCGCGGGCGTGGCGGCGGGCACCCCTGCGACGCGAAGCCGCGGATGATAAACAAAAGGAACGCCTCCTCCGCAAAAAGGGAGAAGGCGTTTTGCGTTTTTGAAAATTCCCCGGTTACCTCCACGCGTCGGGGCAGGTGCGGTTCTCTTTGAACCATTCGGTATCTTTGAGCAGTGTATCCGACGCGGAACAGTGTACCGTCACATTCTTTCCGTCCGAACGGATGACGATGTTTCCGTTCATCGAGGTGACCTTTCCCGGCGCGTCCGGATCGTAGAGCGAGGTGACATAGACCTGCGAGGTGTAGGTCGAAATGGTGTCAATCGTGTTCTGAGTCGGGAACATATTGGCGTTTACCTTGGTGTATTCCGGACTTCCCGCAACGCAGGGGACCACCACGATCTCGGGGCGGATGACGGAGAGCAGCTCCCCGGAGGACGAGGTGTTCGAGCCGTGGTGAGACGCCTTGTACAGAGTGACTTCGGGCAGATTGTTGCGCTCGATCAGATAATGCTCTGCTTTGGAAGAATTGGTCGCGGTGTTGCCCTCCAGATCGCCGAGGAACAGGAAATGGTCCTCCCCGTAGGAAATCATGGAGCAGACCGAATGGTCGTTTTCGTTTTTGGATACGTTGTAGTAATAGTAGCTGTCGAGGATGGTCAGAGTGATGCCGTAGCCGAGGTCAAACTCGCTGTGCCCGCCGGTGATGCACTCCGCGGCGGTATAGTGGGTCGCACCCTCTGCAACCGCCTCCGCAAGCTGCTTTTCGTAGTTCTGATAGATCTTGCTTTCCTTGGTCTTTTCGGTGGTGTTGGCAAAATCAATGATGGTCTCGCATTCGTACAGATCGAACAGACTGTCATAGGTCTTGTTTCCCGCGAAGCAGGCGTAGTGATCCTCGTGCGCGTGGGTGACGATGACGTATTCGAGCTTGCCGTCGGTCACATAGTCGGATAAGTAGTCCTGAATGGTGGTTACGCTGGAATAGGTCGAGCCGCCGTCGATGAGAATGTCGTTGTCGCCCGCCTTGATATAGATGCAGTCGCCGGCGTGGTAGTTGCCGAGCTCCGGAAAATGAATCTCAAGGATTCCGCCCTCCGGTACGATCACGGAGGAGTTTCCCCGTGTGGAGGTTTCGGTCTCCGTCGGCGCCTCGGTTTCGGTGCCGAACACCAGCTTCCCGTCCTTGATGGAAACGGACACACCGGGGATCAGCCCCGCGAATGCAAGAGATACGATGAGGATGAATACAAGCAGGACCACCAGGACGGCAATGAGCGGTAACTGCTTTTTGGTTCTTCTTTTCTTTGATTTTGCCATGTGCTTCGGTTCCCCCGTTCCGGGCGGTCGCGCCCTTTTAATTCTGCATTTATTGTACCATACGGATACGGAATTTTCAAGCCTTGCGCGCGGAAGAACGAAATTTTCCGCGGACGGAAAGAGTGCCCCGGAAACCGGCGGGAAGGTCCTGAACAAAAACGCGCGGATTGTCAGAATCGACAAAAAGAGCGCCCCGGGACGTGACAGATTGTGCTTTTACTCTATTGACTTTCGGAGGGAAACACGGTAAAATAAAAACAAAGGAAACTCTCTGTGACTGGCGGAACTGTGAGCGTACACAATGGAGCGGAGAGAGAACCGGCGGAAGCCGGAGCCGACCGCCTGGGCAATCCTGTCGGTAGGACAGGACTGCCCTTTCTTGTTTTTGCGGCATGCCGCATGGATAACGATCCGTCCCGAAGCGGGGCGGGAAAATGAAACGGAGGAAACAGAATGACCGGAATGAAGAAGGTTGCGATCATTATGGGAAGCGACAGCGATCTCGGTGTCGCGGAAAAGGCGATCGGCAAATTGCGGGAGCTTATGATCCCGTTTGAGGTACACGTGTATTCTGCGCACCGTACCCCGGATGCGGCGCGTGATTTTGCGCGCGGAGCGAAAGACAACGGATTCGGCGCGATCATTGCAATCGCGGGAATGGCGGCACACCTTGCGGGCGCGCTTGCGGCGAACACTACGCTTCCCGTAATCGGGGTCCCCGTATCCTCCAAAAAACTCGACGGCGTTGACGCGCTTCTGTCCACGGTCATGATGCCGACAGGGATTCCTGTCGCCACGGTCGCAATCGACGGAGCTGCCAATGCCGCTTTGCTTTGTGCACAGATCTTCGCTTTGTCGGACGACGCGCTTGCCGTAAGACTGACCGAAGCGCGCGAGGCGGAAGCCCGCCGGGTATTGGAAAAGGATGAGGCGGTCCGCGCGTCCTTCTCCGACTGACCGGGACTCCGGTATTTGCGGAACACTGTAACAAAAGTCACAACAGACAAGGAAATATCCGAAATCATATCGAAACGAAAAGGGGAAAAGAACATGGAAAAGAGAGAACAGCTTTACGAAGGCAAGGCAAAGAAGGTTTTTGCGACCGACGATCCGTCTCTGGTCATCGTATCCTACAAGGATGACGCAACCGCGCTGGACGGTCTCAAGAAGGGGACCATTGCGGGCAAGGGCGTCGTCAACAACAGAATGTCCAACTACCTCATGCAGATGCTGGAGAAGCACGGGGTTCCCACGCATTTCGTCAAGGAACTTTCCGACAGGGAAACGCTTGTGAAAAAGGTCTCCATCGTACCGCTGGAGGTCATTATCCGCAACATCTCCGCGGGACATTTCGCACAGCGCTACGGCGTGAAGGAAGGCATTGTGTTTGCACACCCGACCATTGAATTCTCCTACAAGAACGATGATCTGCACGACCCGCTGCTCAACTCCTACCACGCGCTTGCACTGGGACTTGCCACCGAGGAGGAGATCGACCTCATCAAGAAGCTGTCCTTCCGCGTCAACGAGGTCCTGAAGGAATATTTCTTAAAGCTCGGCGTGACGCTCGTGGATTTCAAGCTGGAATTCGGCAAGACCGCCGACGGCAAGATCGTGCTGGCGGACGAGATTTCCCCCGATACCTGCCGTTTCTGGGACGCAAAGACCGGCGAGAAGCTGGACAAGGACCGTTTCCGCAGAGACATGGGCGGCGTGGAGGACGCGTACAACGAAATGATGCGCCGCGTTTTCGGCAACTGACAGAAAAGAAAATTCCCGGAAGCAAACAACCCCAAACCAAACAAAAAGAGGTCGTATGAGCAATCTACATGAAGAATGCGGGGTATTCGGAATCTATACCCCCGAAACCGGCGCGGTCGGCGCGGACACCTATTACGGGCTGTACGCGCTCCAGCACCGCGGGCAGGAAAGCGCGGGCATCGTCGTCTGCAACGACGGACTGTTCACGCTCCATAAGGACGTGGGCCTTGTGGACGCCGTGTTCTCCGGCGGCAGGTTGCAGTCGCTCGGCGACGGCAACATGGCGGTCGGTCACGTCCGCTACGGAACCACCGGCGGCAACGGCGTTCTCAACGCACAGCCCATCGTGGTCAACCACATCAAGGGTCACATGGCGCTCGCGCACAACGGCAACTTAGTCAATTCCTCCGAGCTTCGCCGCGCGCTGGAGCTGGAGGGCTCCATCTTCCACATGACGAGCGACACCGAGGTCATCTCCTACATCATCATCAAGGAACGCATTACCTCTCCCTCCATCGAGGAGGCGGTCAGCCGTGCCATGAACCATCTGCGTGGCGCGTATTCGCTGGTCATCATGTCGCCGACCAAACTCATTGCCGTCAGGGACGAGAACGGCTTCCGTCCCCTTTGCATCGGCAAGCGGGACGACGGTGCTGTCATCGTCGCGTCCGAGACCTGTGCGCTGGATGCGGTCGGCGCGACCTTTGTCCGCGACGTGGAGCCGGGCGAGATCGTTGTCATTGACAAGGACGGCATGCGCTCCATCCGCGACCACTGCGGCAAGGCAAAACAGACCACCTGTATTTTTGAATATATTTATTTCGCCCGTCCCGATTCCGTCATCGACGGCAAGAGCGTACACGAGGCGAGGATCCGCGCGGGAGAATTTCTCGCCCGCGATTACCCCGTGGACGCAGACATCGTGGTCGGCGTTCCGGATTCCGGCATCGACGCGGCGATCGGATATTCCCGCGCGTCGGGCATTCCCTATGAGATCGGATTCATCAAGAACAAGTACATTGCCCGTACCTTCATCTCGCCGGGGCAAAGCTCCAGAGAGGACAAGGTCCGCATCAAGCTGAATCCTATCCCCGATGCAGTACGCGGCAAGCGCGTGGTTCTGGTGGACGATTCCATCGTCAGAGGCACGACGAGCGAACGCATCGTCCGTCTGCTCCGCGACGCGGGAGCAAAAGAGATTCACATGCGGATTTCCGCACCGCCTTTCCTCAATCCCTGCTATTACGGTACGGACATTGATTCAAGGGAAATGCTCATCGCCTGCCACCACACGGTGGAGGAGATCGCGTCCATCATCGGCGCGGATTCGCTCGGATATCTCCGGGTGGACCGCCTCGGCGGGCTGATCGACCGTCCCGTCGGCGAGGGGTACTGCGACGCGTGCTTCACGTCGGATTACCCGACCGAGACCCCGTCCGACTCGGACAAGAACCGGTTTGAAGAAAAAATCAGCCGCCGGCGTCACCCGAAAAAACACGGGGACGCGGAGATCGACTGAATCCCCCGTAGCCGGGAGACCCCCACGACCGGGGAAGCCCCCCGGCAAGGCGCCAAACAGTAAAAACGAAGGAGACAAACGAATGAAAAACTCAAGCTCCGCAAGCTACGCCGCTGCAGGCGTGGATATTACCGCGGGTTACCGCGCCGTTGAACTGATGAAATCCCACATCGCCCGTACCATGACGCCCGGCGTGTTTTCCGACATCGGCGGGTTCGGAGGACTCTTCCGTCCCGATCTGACCGGTATGAAGGAGCCGGTGCTGGTCAGCGGCACCGACGGCGTGGGAACCAAGCTCCGCATCGCGTTCCTTATGGACAAGCACGACACGGTGGGCATCGACTGCGTTGCCATGTGCGTCAACGACGTCATCTGCTCCGGCGCACGTCCCCTCTTCTTCCTGGATTACATTGCCTGCGGCAAGAACGTCCCCGAAAAGATTGCGTCGATTGTTTCCGGCGTTGCCGAGGGCTGTGTGCAGTCTGCCGCGGCGCTCATCGGCGGCGAAACGGCGGAAATGCCCGGCTTCTACCCGGAGGACGAATACGACCTCGCGGGCTTTTCGGTCGGTATCGTGGACAGGGAAAAGATCCTTTCCAACCGTGACATGAAGGCGGGAGACGTCATGATCGCGCTTCCGTCGAGCGGCGTACATTCCAACGGTTTCTCGCTCGTCAGAAAAGTGTTTGACGTGGAAAAGAACGATATCAAGGTTCCCGTCCGGGAGCTTGGCGGAAAGTCGGTCGGCGAAACGCTGCTCACCCCGACGAAAATTTACGTAAAACCCATGACCGCGCTCTATGACGACGGAAAAGTCACGGTCAAGGGCGTGTCGCATATCACCGGTGGCGGGTTCTATGAAAACATTCCGCGCAGCCTCAAAGCCGGGCTGTCCGCAAAGATCGACAAGAAGTCGCTCCGCATTCTGCCCATTTTCGATCTCATCGCAAAGACGGGCAACATCCCCGAGCGCGATATGTTCAATACCTTCAACATGGGCGTCGGTATGTGCGCGGTCGTCGCAAAAGAGGATGCTGACCGTGCCCTGGAGATTCTCCGGGCAAACGGCGAGGACGCGTATATCATCGGCGAGCTCTGCGAGTCCGACGAAGGCGTGATCTTATGCTGAGGGATAATATTTCCCGTGCCCGCATTGCCGTGTTCGTATCGGGCGGCGGAACCAATCTGCAGGCGCTCATCGACGCGGAGAAGAACGGAATCCTGAAAAGCGGGGAAATCGTGCTGGTCGTCTCCTCCAACCCGGACGCCTATGCCATGACCCGCGCGGAAAACGCGGGAATTCCGGCGGTCGCATTTTCCAAAAAGGCGCTCGGCGGGCAGGAGGCGTTTGAAGAGGCAATCCTCGGCGCTCTTGCGGGGTCCCGCGTGGACCTTATTGTGCTGGCGGGATTTCTGTCCATCCTCTCGGAGGAGTTTGTACGTCGGTATCCCGAGCGCATCCTTAACGTCCATCCGTCGCTCATTCCGTCGTTCTGCGGCAAGGGATTTTACGGACTGCGCGTCCACGAGGAAGCGCTCCGCCGCGGCGTAAAGGTCACGGGCGCGACGGTGCATTTTGTCAACGAAATTCCCGACGGCGGAAAGATCCTTTTCCAGAAGGCGGTCGAGGTGAAGGACGGGGATACCCCCGAAACGCTCCAGCGCCGCGTGATGGAAGAGGCGGAGTGGATTCTCCTCCCACGCGCCGCCGAGGCGGTGTCCGCCGCGATCGCTGCGGGGCGGGAAAAGGGAAACGATTCCGATTTCCGGTAAGCGGGAAATCTGACTGATTCCCGTTCCCGGCGAACGAAAATTTGGCTGATTTCCGCTTCCGGCAAACGGCAGGGAATCGGCTCACATCCGTTAAGTGAAAGAGAAAGCCCCGGTTTTGATCCCGGCTGACAGCAGCCACACAAAACAAAAAAGAAAGGCGTCCCCCGGGCGGGGACAACGGTACCGATACATGAAGACCTACGAAGTATCCGATTTCGGCAATCTGGTGCGCGGAAACAGCTACGTCGGCAGAGGCATCCTCACGGGCATGACCCCTGCGGGCGAGGCGTTCAACGCGTACTTTATCATGGGCAGAAGCGACAACAGCCGCAACCGTGTGTTCCGGGAGAAAAACGGGGAGATTTTCACCGAGCCATATGACGCGTCGCGCGTGGAGGACCCGTCGCTCATCATCTACGCCGCGGTGCGGAAGTATGAAAATCATCTCATCGTCACCAACGGAGACCAGACCGATACTATCTACGAGGGATACCGGGCGGGGAAATGTATGCGCGGCGCGCTGAAATCCCGCTGCTTTGAGCCGGACGCGCCCAATCTCACCCCCCGCATCAGCTCGGTGACGGATTTCGAAGACGGCTCGTTCCGCTATTCCATGAGCATCCTCAAGAGCGGCGACGAGGCAGGAACCGTCTGCAACCGCTATACTTTCGACTATGAGCCGCTTCCGGGGCTCGGACACTTCCTCCACACCTACGAAGGCGACGGGAACCCCCTGCCGACCTTCTGCGGCGAGCCGGAACGCATCCGGATCCCCGCGGATACCGATGCGTTTGCGGAGGAGATCTGGAACGCGCTCGACAGGGACAACCGCATCTCCCTCTATGTGCGCGTGACCGACCCGGAAACCGGCGCGTACCGTGACCGCCTCATCAACAAAAACACTCACTGAAAGGGCACCGAAATGAAGGAATTCGAACTGAAATACGGCTGTAACCCCAACCAGAAGCCCGCCCGCATCTACATGGCGGACGGAAGCGAGCTTCCCATTGAGATTCTTTCCGGCAGACCCGGATACATCAATTTTCTCGACGCGTTCAATTCGTGGCAGCTTGTAAAGGAGCTGAAGGAGGCGCTGGGGCTTCCCGCCGTTACCTCGTTCAAGCACGTCAGCCCGACCTCTGCGGCACTCGGCATCCCGCTTCCCGCGGCACTGAAGAAAGCCTGCTTCGTGGACGATATTCCGGAGCTGGACGCCTCCCCCCTCGCCTGTGCCTATGCCCGCGCGAGAGGCACCGACCGGATGTGTTCCTTCGGTGACTGGGTAGCGCTTTCCGACGTGTGCGACGTGACGACCGCGAAGCTCATCAAAAGAGAGGTTTCCGACGGTGTGATTGCACCCGGCTACGAGCCGGAGGCGCTGGAAATCCTCAGAACCAAGCGCAAGGGCAACTACAACATTGTCCGCATCGACCCCTCCTACGTCCCCGAGGCGACCGAGCGCAAGCAGGTGTTCGGCATCACCTTTGAGCAGGGCAGAAACAATTTCAAGATCGACCGGGAACTGCTCGGCAATCTTGTGACCGCCAACAAAAATCTTCCCGAAAGCGCCGCGCGCGACCTCATCGTCTCGCTCATCACGCTCAAATACACCCAGTCCAACTCGGTCTGCTACGCGGTGGACGGGCAGGCGATCGGCGTGGGCGCGGGACAGCAGTCGCGCATCCACTGCACGAGACTTGCCGGCTCCAAGGCGGACACCTGGTTCCTCCGCCAGCACGAAAAGGTGCTTTCTCTCCCGTTCCTTCCCACGCTCGGCAGACCCGAGCGGGACAACGTCATCGACGGCTACATCAATCAGAACGAAGAGGACGTGCTTGCCGACGGCAACTGGCAGAAGTACTTCACCGCCCGCCCCGAGGCGTTTTCCCGGGAGGAGCAGAGAGCGTACCTCGACACCGTGACCGGCGTGTCCCTCGGCTCCGACGCGTTCTTCCCGTTCGGGGACAACATTGAGAGAGCGCACAAGAGCGGCGTTTCCTACGTCGCCGAGCCGGGCGGCTCCATCCGGGACGATCAGGTCATCGAAACCGCCAACCGCTACGGCATGGTCATGGCGTTCACCGGCATGAGACTGTTCCATCATTGACTGCTTCCCGCCTTTTGGTGGGGAAATGATGGTTTTCCGCTTTCCGTTCCCCGGTTTCTACTTGACACCGGGGGCGGGAAGTTGTAAAATAATATAAATATAGACTTTTGGTCGGATCGGCACGGTTTTTGCGTTCCCGGGAGAGTTTTCCTGGGAACTTTCCCGGGAGAGTTTTCCCGGAAGCCATCCGGAAAACATACATCCAGATTCGGGAGGAATTCCATGAAAGTAATGGTCGTCGGCGGCGGCGGACGCGAACACGCGATCATCCGCAAGCTGAAGGAGAATCCGGAAATTGAACAGATCTATGCGCTTCCCGGCAACGGCGGCATCGCGCGCGACGCGGTGTGCGTCCCCGTGGGAGCAAAGGACATCGACGGGCTGGTGCGTTTTGCGAAAGAGGCGGGCATCGGCTATGCAGTGGTCGCGCCGGACGACCCGCTGGTGCTCGGAGCGACCGATGCGCTGACGGCGGCGGGAGTCCCGTGCTTCGGACCCCGCAAGAACGCCGCAATCATCGAGGGGAGCAAGGTGTTCTCCAAAAACCTCATGAAAAAGTATCACATTCCCACCGCGGCGTATGAAGTATTCGACGACATGGACACGGCGCTTGCGTATCTTGAAACCGCTCCGCTTCCCACCGTCATCAAGGCGGACGGACTGGCGCTCGGCAAGGGCGTGGTCATCGCAGAGACGAGGGAGGACGCAAAGAGCGCCGTCCGTTCCATGATGGAGGATCGCGTGTTCGGCGAGAGCGGGAGCCGTGTGGTGATTGAGGAATTCCTCACGGGTCCCGAGGTTTCGGTGCTGACCTTTACCGACGGCGTGACGGTCAAGCCGATGGTATCCTCCATGGACCACAAGCGCGCACACGACGGCGACACGGGACCGAATACGGGCGGTATGGGAACCGTTGCGCCCAACCCGTATTACACAAAAGAAATTGCCGACGAATGTATGGAGACCATCTTCCTCCCCACCGTCCGCGCGATGGCAAAGGAGGGAAGACCCTTTACGGGGTGTCTCTATTTCGGATTGATGCTGACACCGGCGGGACCCCGCGTGATCGAATACAACTGCCGTTTCGGCGACCCCGAGACCCAGGTCGTTCTTCCGCTCCTGGAAAGCGATCTGTATACCGTCATGCGGGCGACGACCGACGGCACGCTTGCGGACACGGAGGTGAAGTTTGCCGCGGGGAAGAGCGCTGCCTGCGTGGTGCTCGCGTCGGACGGGTATCCCGGAAAATATGAAACGGGGTATCCCATCACCGTGCCGGATACGCCCGGCGCGGGAGAAGAAATTTATTTTGCCGGTGCGAAGCTGACGGAGAGCGGCGAGACCGTGACCTCCGGCGGACGGGTGCTCGGCGCGGTTGCGACCGGGAATACCCTCCCGGAAGCGCTTGACCGGGCTTACGCGCTTGCGGACCGCATCCATTTCGCCAACGCGTACTGCCGCCGCGACATCGGCGCACGGGCGCTTGCCGCAGACGTTTCCGCGAAGGAGACCGGCAAAGCTGCGGAAGCAAAGAAGCAGTAAAAACGAAACCGGGGAACTCCCAGGAAAATCGTGAATTCCGAAAATCGGACAAAGGAGATTTCATTCCGTCATGGTCAGAAGAGTATTTGTTGAAAAGAAGCCGGAGCTTGCGGGAGAAGCGCAGGCGCTGCTTTCCGATATCCGTACCCTCATCGGCGTTTCCTCGGTTTCCGATGTACGCCTCATCAACCGCTACGACGTGGAGAACATCGACGAAGAGCTGTTCCGCTACGCCTGCCGCACCGTTTTCTCCGAGCCGCAGCTCGACACGGTCACGGTTGCCGATGTGCTGCCCGAAACGTCCGACCGCTCTTTTGCGGTGGAATATCTGCCGGGACAGTTCGATATGCGCGCGGACTCGGCGGAGCAGTGCATCCGCATCCTTTCCCCCGGTACCGAGCCGGTCGTCCGCACCGCCAGGGTCTACCTGCTTGCCGGCGACGTGACAGAGGACGAGCTTGCCGCCATCAAAAAATATGTCATCAACCCCGTGGAGAGCCGTGAGGCTTCCATGGACAAGCCGGAAACGCTTGCGCGGGCATACAGCACCCCCACCGGGGTGGAAACGCTGACGGGCTTCTGCGACCTCGACGACGCGGGGCTGGCGGAATTCCTTTCCTCCCGCGGACTTGCCATGGACGAGGACGACCTCCGCTTCTGCCGAGATTATTTCCGCGGGGAGAAGCGCGACCCCACCATCACCGAGATTCGCATGATCGACACCTACTGGTCGGATCACTGCCGCCACACCACCTTCCTCACCACCATCGACGAGGTGACCTTTGAGGATCCGCTCCTCAAGGCGGCATATGAGGACTACCGCAAGACGCGGCTTGCCATCGGCAGAACCAAGCCGGAAAACCTCATGGATGTGGCGACGCTTGCCGCGAGATACTTAAAAGCGACGGGCAAGCTCCCGAAACTCGACGAATCCGAGGAGATCAACGCCTGCACCGTCCGTATTAAGGTGAAGACCCGCGAGACGGGCGAAGAGGACTGGCTGCTCCTCTTCAAGAACGAGACCCACAACCACCCGACCGAGATCGAACCGTTCGGCGGCGCGGCGACCTGCATCGGCGGCGCGATCCGCGACCCGCTGTCGGGGAGAGCCTATGTATACGCCGCCATGCGCGTGACCGGCGCGGCGGACCCCACGCGCCCCCTGTCCGAGACGCTTCCCGGGAAGCTCCCGCAGAAGAAGATCGTGACGACCGCGGCGGCGGGTTATTCCTCCTACGGCAACCAGATCGGGCTTGCCACGGGTATGGTCAATGAAATCTATCACGACGGCTACGCCGCAAAGCGTATGGAGATCGGCGCCGTCGTCGGCGCGGCTCCTGCCGTGAATGTCCGGCGCGAGGTTCCCGCCCCCGGCGATGTGGTCATCCTGCTCGGCGGCAGAACCGGACGGGACGGCTGCGGCGGCGCGACCGGTTCCTCTAAGTCCCACACGCTCCACTCGCTGGAGACCTGCGGCGCGGAGGTGCAGAAGGGCAACGCGCCCGAAGAGCGCAAACTGCAGCGGCTCTTCCGCAATCCCGAAGCTACACGCCTCATCAAGCGCTGCAACGATTTCGGTGCGGGTGGCGTGTCGGTCGCGGTCGGCGAGCTTGCCGACGGGCTGGACATCGACCTGGACCGCGTTCCCAAGAAATACGAAGGGCTTGACGGCACCGAGCTTGCGATCAGCGAATCGCAGGAACGCATGGCTGTCGTCGTCGCTCCCGAGGATGCGGAGCATTTCCGGGCGCTTGCCGACGGGGAAAACCTGGAGGCGACTGTCATCGCAAAGGTGACCGAAACTCCCCGCCTTGTCATGCACTGGAAGGGACACTGCGTGGTCGATCTGTCCCGCGAATTCCTGAATTCCAACGGTGCGGAAAAGCACATCCGCATTTCTCCCGACGCGCCGAAGCCTTTCCCAAGGCACGTGGAGGGCGGCTTTGAAGCCAATATGGAGCGCCTTGCGTCCGACCTCAACGTCTGCTCCCAGCGCGGGCTTTCGGAACGGTTTGACTCCACCATCGGCGCGGGGAGCGTGCTGATGCCCTTCGGCGGCAAACGTCAGCGCACTCCGGTGCAGGCAATGGTACACAAGATTCCGACAGGCAGCAAGCATACGGATACCTGCTCCTTCATGGCGTGGGGCTACAACCCCTTTATCACCGAGAAATCCCCTTACCACGGCGCGTATCTCGCCGTCGTCGAATCGGTTGCAAAGCTGATTGCGACGGGCGCGTCGTTTGAGGATGTTTACCTGACCTTCCAGGAATATTTTGAAAAGCCCAAGACCGATCCCCGCCGCTGGGGCAAGCCGCTTGCCGCCCTGCTCGGCGCGTTCCGTGCGCAGAAGGACTACGGCATCGCGTCCATCGGCGGCAAGGATTCCATGAGCGGAACCTTTGAAAAGCTCGATGTCCCCCCGACGCTCGTGTCCTTCGCAATCACGACGGGCGAAGCGGACGAGGTTGTTTCGAATGAATTCAAGGCACCGGGACACCGCGTGGTGTTGCTCATGCCCGAACGGGATGAAGCCGGGCTTCCCGATCCCGCAAGCGAAAAGGCGCTCTTTGAGACGGTACATGCCCTTATGAAGGAGGGGCACGTCGCGGCGGCATACACTCCGACTTACGGCGGCGTGGCGGAAGCACTCTTGAAAATGTGCCTCGGCAACCGCATCGGCATTCATCTGGCGGATACCGTCACCGAGGAGGAGCTGTTCGGCTACAACTACGGCGCGTTCGTGCTGGAGCTTTCCGACGACACCGATGTCGGCAAAATCCTCGGCAGAACCACCGAGGACTACGAAATGGTCCGTGCGGGACGTCGCGTGTCCCTGGAAACGCTTGAAACCATCTACAATTCGCGCCTTGAAGGCGTGTTCCCCGCGGATATTCTGCAGGTGCAGGACGGCGTGAAGACGCTGACCTACGGGGAGCCGGTCATGTATCCGTCTCCCGCGGTCCGGACGACGAGTCCCCGCGTGGTCATTCCCGTTTTCCCAGGCACCAACTGCGAATACGATACCGCAAAGGCGTTCCGCGACGCGGGTGCCGAGCCCCGGATCATGGTCATCAACAACAAGACCCCCGAGGGGATCCTTCGTTCCGCCGCCGACATTGCCGAAGCCATCCGCAAGTCCGAGATGGTCTTCCTGCCCGGCGGATTCTCCGGAGGCGACGAGCCGGACGGCTCCGGCAAGTTCATCACTGCCTTCTTCCGCGGCGCGGAGCTGAAGGACGCAGTCACCGACCTGCTCGACCGCCGCGGAGGGCTGATGGCAGGTATCTGCAACGGCTTCCAGGCGCTTATCAAGCTGGGGCTTGTCCCCTTCGGGAAGATCATCGACACCGATGAGACCTGCCCGACCCTGACCTACAATACCATCGGACGACACCAGTCCATGCTGGTCCGGACCCGCGTTTCGTCGGTCAAGTCCCCGTGGCTTGCGCGGGCGGAGCTGGGCGGTATCTACACCGTGCCGATCTCGCACGGCGAGGGCAGATTCTATGCCTCCCCCGAGGTCGTCGCGTCGCTTGCAAAGAACGGGCAGATTGCCACGCAGTACGTGGACGACGGCGGCAAGGCAACTGCCGACATCCGCTTCAACCCCAACAATTCCGCCATGGCAATTGAGGGCATTACCTCGCCCGACGGACGCGTGTTCGGCAAGATGGGGCACTCCGAGCGCACCGGTTCGGGGCTCTACCGCAATGTTCCCGGCAATTTCGACATCGGAATGTTTGCCTCGGCAGTTGCGTTTTTCAAGTCCTGATACATCATCGGATCGTAACCGAAAAGGAGAAAGAATATGGCTTACTATTATCCCGAAGTATCGCATACGTTCAATGAATATCTGCTGGTCCCGGGCTATTCGTCCGCCGAGAATATTCCTGCGAACGTCTCTCTCAGAACACCGCTTGTGCGCTTCCGCCGCGGTGAGGAGAGTGCCATCACCATGAACATCCCGATGGTTTCCGCCATCATGCAGGCGGTTTCCGGCGACAAGCTGGCAATCGCGCTCGCAAGAGAGGGCGGCGTGTCCTTCATTTACGGCGCGCAGTCGGTGGAGAACGAGGCGGCAATGGTTGCCCGCGTCAAGGGCTTCAAGGCGGGCTTTGTCCGCAGTGACTCCAACATCCGTCCCGACGCGACGCTTGCCGACGTACTCGCGCTTAAGGCAAGCACGGGACACAGCACCGTTGCGGTCACGAGTGACGGCACGCCGAACGGCAAGCTGCTCGGCATCGTGACGGGCAGGGATTACCGCGTCAGCCGCATGAACCCGGACGACCGCGTGGAAACCTTCATGACCCCCCGCGAAAAGCTGGTCACGGCGCCCGACGGCACCTCGCTCAAGGAAGCCAATGATATCATCTGGGACCATAAGCTCAACGCGCTCCCCATCGTGGACAAGGACGACCGGCTCGTCTGCTTCGTCTTCCGCAAGGACTACGATCAGCACAAGATGAACCCCTCCGAGCTGCTTGACGCGGAGAAGCGTTACGTGGTCGGCGCGGGCGTCAACACGAGAGACTATGAGACCCGTATCCCGGCACTGCTGGAAGCCGGCGCGGACGTGCTCTGCATCGATTCCTCCGAGGGATTTTCCGAGTGGCAGAAGCGTACCATTGAATGGGTCAGAAAGACCTACGGCGACAGCGTGAAGATCGGCGCGGGCAACGTCGTGGACGCGGAGGGCTTCCGCTTCCTCGCGGAATGCGGTGCGGACTTCGTCAAGGTCGGCATCGGCGGCGGCTCCATCTGTATCACGAGAGAGACAAAGGGCATCGGCAGAGGACAGGCAACCGCACTGATCGAGGTCTGCCGCGCAAGAGACGAGTATTTCAACGAGACCGGTATCTATGTCCCCGTCTGCTCCGACGGCGGCATCGTGCATGACCACCATATCACGCTGGCGCTCGCCATGGGCGCGGACTTCATCATGCTCGGCAGATACTTTGCCCGCTTTGAGGAAAGCCCGTCCGCCAAGGTCAACATCGGTGGTACGCTCATGAAGGAATACTGGGGCGAGGGATCCTCCCGCGCCCGTAACTGGCAGAGATATGACCTCGGCGGCTCGGCAAAGCTGTCCTTCGAAGAAGGCGTGGATTCCTATGTGCCCTACGCCGGCAAGCTGTCCGACAACGTTCAGCAGACGCTCTACAAGGTGCGTTCCACCATGTGCAACTGCGGCGCGATGAACATTCCCGAATTGCAGAAGAAGGCAAAGCTGACGCTCGTCTCCTCTGTCAGTATCGTGGAGGGCGGCGCGCACGACGTCCTGCTCAAGACCAACAAGCAGAATTGATTTTTTAAGGGACCTCCGCAATCCGGACGACGCGGGAGGTTCCGGACAACGTGGAGACGGTATCCGGGGAAGGGTACCGTTACTTCAAGCGAACGGAGGAAACTGGCGAATGCTTTCGGATATTGAAATCGCACAGTCGGTAAAAATGCAGCCGATCACCGGGGTCGCGCGGACCGCGGGAATCGGGGAGGACTATCTCGAACAGTACGGCAGATACAAGGCAAAGGTCGATCCCCGGCTGCTGTCGGAAAACGGACGGAAAAACGGCAAGCTGGTGCTTGTGACCGCGATCACGCCGACCCCTGCGGGGGAGGGCAAGACCACGACGACCATCGGGCTTGCCGACGGGCTCCGCCGGATCGGGAAAAATGTCGTCGTTGCGCTCAGAGAACCGTCCCTCGGACCCGTGTTCGGTATCAAGGGCGGCGCCGCCGGCGGCGGATACGCGCAGGTCGTTCCGATGGAGGACATCAACCTGCATTTCACGGGCGACTTCCACGCGATCGGCGCGGCGAACAACCTGCTTGCCGCCATGATCGACAACCATATCTATCAGGGCAATGCGCTCGGCATCGACCCCCGCCGGATCACCTGGAGACGTTGCGTGGACATGAACGACCGTCAGCTCCGCTTTGTCGTGGACGGGCTTGGCGGACGGGTCAACGGGACCCCGCGCGAGGACGGATACGACATTACCGTTGCGTCCGAGATCATGGCGGTGTTCTGCCTGTCCTCGTCGATTGCCGATCTCAAGGAGCGTCTGTCGCGGATCATCGTGGGGTATACCTACGATGAGCGCCCCGTGACCGCAGGAGATTTGCACGCGGTCGGCGCGATGGCGGCACTCCTCAAGGACGCCCTCAAGCCCAATCTCGTGCAGACGCTCGAGGGTACGCCCGCGCTCGTGCACGGCGGTCCGTTTGCCAACATCGCGCACGGCTGTAATTCGGTCATGGCAACGCGCATGGCGCTGAAGCTGGGCGATTATTGCGTGACGGAGGCGGGCTTCGGTGCCGACCTCGGCGCGGAAAAATTTCTCGACATCAAGTGCCGCATGGCGGGGCTGGTGCCGTCCGCCGTGGTGGTGGTTGCGACCGTCCGTGCGCTCAAAATGCACGGGGGACTTGCGAAAACCGAGCTCGGTGAAGAGGACCTTGACGCGCTGGACCGGGGGCTTCCCAACCTGCTCCGTCACGTGTCCAACGTGAAGGACGTGTACGGACTTCCCGCGGTGGTCGCAGTCAACCGGTTTCCGACCGACACCGACCGGGAGATCGACCTCATTATCCGCCGTTGCCGCGAGCTCGGCGTGAATGTCGTGCTCTCCACCGTCTGGGCGGAGGGCGGACGCGGCGGCGAGGCGCTTGCCCGCGAGGTCGTGAGGCTTTGTGAGGAAAACACCGAGCCGGAAAAGAATTTCCGCTTTGCTTACCCCGACGACTGCTCCGTCAAAGAAAAAATCGAAGCGGTCGTGAAAAAGGTCTACCGCGGTGCGGGGGTTACCTATCTGCCCGCCGCGGAAAAGCAGATTGCAAAGCTCACGGAGCTTGGATTCGGCAAGGTTCCCGTGTGCATCGCAAAGACCCAGTACAGCTTTTCGGATGACCCGAAGAAGCCCGGCGCGCCCGAAGGCTTTACCGTGACGGTCAAGAACGTCCGCGTGTCCGCGGGCGCGGGCTTCCTCGTGGTGTTGACCGGCGACATCATGACGATGCCGGGGCTCCCCAAGGTCCCTGCCGCCGAACGCATCGACGTGGACGAGGACGGACGTATTACGGGGCTGTTTTAAGGGGAACGCGGGACGAAGGTACGCGGGGCGAAGGTACGCGGGGCGCTGCCCCGCACCCCGCCGAGAACCTTTTTTTTAAAAAGGTTCTTGGAACTCCAAAAAACTTTGGGGAAAGGGGATTGCCGGGTGAGGACGCCCGCCGCTACTGACCGGATAAGCAAGGTACACCCGCCGTTGCTGCCCGGGTAGGTACAAGAAAACCAAAGGGGACGTATGTCCCCTTTTTTCTTTCCCAAAATCAAAAGTTTTTGCGGGATGAAACCTTTCCGGGGTTTGGGACGGAGCCCCGACACTCGTTTCGCCCACGGGGGTGGGCACCCCCAACCATCTCTCGTCCGCGCAACATCCGACATTTTTTCTCCGACAAAAAACGGTTGACACGGCGGATTGAAATGGAGTATAATAAAACCCGGATCGGGTCGCCCGTGCCGGAATCGCACGCTCGCTCCGGATCCGTCTTTGCCCGGCGTCGTTTCCGGGCGAAAGGAGAAGGTTTCATGGCGGCAGTATCCTATGTTCTCGGCGCACTTGCCGGGTATCTGGTGGGCGGGATCAATCCCTCGTACCTCATCGGAAAGATCAAGGGTTTTGACATCCGCAGGCGCGGCTCCGGTAACGCGGGGGCTTCCAACGTGGCGATCTCGATCGGCGTTGCCGCGGGTATCGCCTGCGCGCTGTTTGATATTTTTAAGGCGTTTTTTGCGGTTTTCCTGACAGAGCATGTCATTTTCCCGCACCTGCCCGAAGCGGCAGGACTGCGCGGAAACTGGCTCGCGGCAACGGTTGGTTCCTCCTGTATCCTCGGTCACGTTTTTCCGCCCCTTATGGGTTTCCGCGGCGGTAAGGGGCTTGCCTGCCTCGGCGGGATGATCCTTGCCTTTGACTGGCGGGTATTTCTCATCATGCTGGGCATAGCGGCGGTGCTGGTTGCCATCACCAAGTACATCTGCATCGTTCCGATCTGCGCGGCTGTCGCTTTCCCGATTGTTTACGGGGTCCTGCGGGCGGATCCGGTCGGCGCACTCATTTACGCAGTCGCCTCGGTCGTGATTCTCTGCAAGCATCTGGTCAACATCAGGCGCATCTGCAAGGGGACCGAGCTCAAAATCAGCAGTATGTGGAAGCGCGAGGAAGCCATCGACACCCTCAAGGAGCATCTGAAAGAAAATACCGGCGAGGTGCCGGAGGAGGACGGCGGCGAGGTGCCGGACTACCTGACCAAGTAAAGAAAAGCACGCCGCCCTGTTCTCCGCGGGGCGGCGTTCCGGTTTTCCGGGCGAACTCCGTGTGCGCTTGACAAAACGGACACTTTGTGCTATAATCCGACCGTATACAATGGAAAACACGGTTCGGTCCCGCCTGACGGGACAACTGCGGGGAGTGCCTGACGCTCTTTCGCAGGGATAAGGAAAGGCGGGGCAGATCCGCCGCAACAGCCATTGCCGTGACCGCCCGGGGGAATTTCCCCTTGTGGCGCCAGCCGGAATGCTTATCGTCCCGTGAGTCGAAAACCGTTCCCGGGCAATCGGGGAACGCGGACACCGCCGTGATTCTGACCGCTCACGGTTTTGTTTTTGCGTTCTCCGACAGGAATTTTCCCTGTGGGGGACGTTTTTCATTTTCGGTTGCGTACAAATCACAACGGAAAAGGAGTATTTCCATGAAACAATCGAAACCTGTTTTCTCTCTTCGGGTACTGCTCGTCCTGCTTGCCGCGCTGACGGTACTGACGTTTGCGTCCTGTACCGGCAAGCCCGCGGAGACGGCTACCGAGCCCGCTACCAAGGCTCCCGCCGAATCCGTGACCGTAGCTCCCGCCGAATCCGTGACCGTAGCTCCCTCCGAATCCGCGACGGATGCTGCCGAATCCGAAACCGACAAGGTTGCCCGCGAGGGACTCTGGGCGGACGCGACCTACGTGAACGACAAGACCTTCGGTGAAGGCAAGACGACCATTTACGTGGACGTCGTGGTGGACGGCAAATCCGTTACCTTCACGCTCCGCACCGACGCAGAAACGCTCGGCGCGGCGCTGGTTGCCGAGAAGCTGGTCGAGGGCGAGGAGAGCCAGTACGGACTTTACATCAAGAAGGTCAACGGTATGACCGCCGATTATGATGTCGACAAGTCTTACTGGAGCATTTCCAAAGACGGCAAGGATCTGATGACCGGTGCCGACGGTGAGAAGATCTCCGATGGCGCGCACTATGCCCTGACCCGTGCAAAATAATGAAGAACCCGTTTTCCCGCGCGCCGTATCCGGAAAGCCGATTCTGCACATACTTTTTTCGCGGAGCGATCCGCGGCGGTCAGGCGTTTTTCGTGTGACCGCGAATACAGAAAAGAGGTTTTTCGAATGTCAGAGGAAAAGCAAAACACGACCGGAGAGATGCGGTCGCTCGGCGCGTGGGAATTCGACAACGCGGTCGCGGACGGCACCGTCCTTCTGGAGTTTTACGCCGACCGTTGCACGCACTGCCGCGCCATGGAGCCGGTCCTTGCGGAGTTCGCGGGGAAGCATCCGGAGGTGACGGTGTACCGCGTGGATACCGACCGGGAGGTCGCGCTTGCCGTCCGGATGGATGTCCGTCGGATCCCGACGCTGGTTTTGTACCGGGACGGGAAGGAGATTGACCGCCGGGTGGGCGGGATGCCGCTTCCCGAGATGGAGACGTTTGTCACGGAAGTGCCCGTCGCAGGACGGTAAGGGCAGGGAGGCGTCCGACGTTTTGCAAAACAGCGGCGTTTTCCTGAAAAACAACCCCGGAGGACCCGTTCGGATCCTCCGGGGTTGTTGTATTTTTGCCTTCCGGCTTGCTTTTTGTTGTCCGACGGGCGTCTGCGCGTCAGCCGAGCAGTCCGCTTTCTTTGAGAAGCAACTCCACATCCGTGCCCTTGACCTTATCCAGCACGGTCTTGAGCAGCATCTTTTCCTTGAAGGAGAGGGGAAGCTCGGAGATCGGCTTCTTGTCAACGGCATAGTAGCAGGCGCGGAGCAGTTCCCGCACGTCGTACTTGCTGCCCCAGACCTCCGGCACGCCGCGGTCCACGTCAAGCAGGGTATAGACGCTTTCCATACCGGTTCTCATGGAATACTCCGTCGTGAAAATGGTATCGCGGGGCGTTTCTGCAAACTGACCGACGAACGCGAAGTTGACGGCTCCGTCCGGAACCACCTTCGGACGATCGGATTCCTTTCTCGGCTGGAAGAACGCGTTGATATACGGCATGAAGCAGGTCGTCGTGTTGCAGGCGTTCTTTGCAAGTTCCGCGATCTCGTTTTCGGGAATACCGATGTGGTACAGCCATTCCCGGCAGACCTCCTCACCGGTGCATTCCCGCATGGGCTTCTTGACGAAGTTGCCGGGACGGTCGGTATGGAGGGAGTAGACCCAGACAAGGACCGTGTTTCTGTCCTGCGCGCGGAACTGCGGCTGACGGTTGATCGTCCAGGACAGATACCAGTTTTCGGTGGAGTCCTTGACCGTGACGATACCGCCCGTGGTCACCTTGCCCTCGCGGGGATCCCGCTTGCAGATGTCCATGATGTGGCGGATAACCGTTTCATCCGAGGTTGCGACCGTTGCGCTCATCCAGTTGGTTGCTTCCACGTCGGAGCAGAAAGCATCGGGGTTGCCGTACTCGCCGTTCTTTGCCTGCGCGGCGATGTTCTTCCACAGATCCCAGGACTCGCCGGAGCCGTTTTTGATTCCGGAAAGGTCGGGCGCGTGGGTCTGGTCGCCGTAGCAGGAGGTGTCGGTGCAGCAGCCGTTGGTGATGAACACCAGATCGTCCTCAATGAGGTCGATGGTCGCCTCCTTGCCGTCCTTGACGTAAACGATCTGACGGGCGACCTTCTTGCCGTTCTCTTCCTTGATAACGACGTTCTTCACGTCCATGCCGTATTCGATCTTCACGCCGTGGCTCTCCAGATACTTCACGAGCGGCAGGATCATGCTCTCATACTGGTTGTACTTGGTGAAGCGCAGAGCGCTGAAGTCGGGAAGTCCGTCGATGTGATGGACATAACGGCAGAGGTACCGCTTCATTTCCAGGGCGCTTGACCAACGCTGGAAGGCGAACATGGTCTGCCAGTAGAGCCAGAAGTTCGTGCTCCAGAAGGATTCGGGAAGCACCTCGGAAATTTTCTTGTTCTCCAGATCCTTTTCGGGCGTGATGAAGAGCTTGGAGAGTGCCATGGCAGACGCCTTGTCCAATTTGAACTGCTTGTCGGTGTGTGCGTCCTCGCCGCAGCGGACGGTCGCACGGCAGAGCGAATAGTTGGGGTCGTGCTTGTTGAGCCAGTAGTATTCGTCAAGCACCGAGACACCGGGCGTTTCAATCGACGGAACGTCGCGGAACACGTCCCACATGACCTCGAAATGGTTGTCCATTTCTCTGCCGCCGCGCATATAGAAGCCCTTGGTGACGTCTTTTCTGCCGTCACAGCTGCCGCCGGCAAGCTCCAGCTTTTCGAGAAGGTGGATGTGCTCACCCTTCACCTGACCGTCGCGGACCAGGTAAAACGCCGCTGTCAGACCGGCAAGTCCGGTTCCGATGATATAAGCGGATTTCTTATCCGCGTCCTTCGGCTTTTCGGGATGTGCAAATGATTCATAAGTTCCTGCGGAATAATACATGGGGAGTACCTCCTGTGTTTTGATTTTTTGTTTGTACTCTCATTATATCCACAAAAAAAGACTTTGCAATCAGCAAAAAAAGCTCCGTGATGGGATTTTCATCACGGAGCTTTTTGTGTATGGAATTTTATCAGATCGCTGTTTTTGATAAAATGCGGGGACGCCGCAGACCGCGCGGAATGTATCGGCTGCCGGATGCAGACGGCGGAAACGGTTCCGGGGAACCGGGCGACGACTGCCGTCCGCGCTTCAGGTATCCGTTCCCCGGATGCAGAGGGCGGAGCACCCGAAGAAAACCGGCGGCAACAGAAGCCGCCGGAACACTCCGGAATCAGAGGCGGAAGCGGTTGAGCGCACTGGAAAACGCATTTTCAATCACGAGCGCCAGCTTCTTGACGATTTCCTCCGGCTCTTCCTTCATATCGTCGCGGATCCAGTCGAGCATCAGCCCCACAAAACAATAGGAATAGACCCTTGCGATGAATTCCTTGTCTTCCTTTCTGACGGTCATTCCGGCGGATTCCTCTTCGATCACACCCATAAGCAGATTGTCGGCAAGCGGTTTGAGGTAGTGCTCCACCTGCTCGCGGTCCACGCAGCGGTAGACATTCATAATGAACGGCTTGTTTTCGCGCACCGCGTAAAAAATGCGGAGAAGTCCCGTTTCCCAGGTATCGTGCGTTTTGTTTTCCGCAAGCGCCTTGCGCGCGTCTTCGAGGCACGACCACTCCACAAGATCGTAAATATCCTGAAAATGATAGTAAAACGTCATGCGGTTGATGCCGCAGTCCTCTGCAATGTCGCTGATGGTGATTTTGTTGAGCGGCTTTTTGAGGAGCAGATTCTTGAGCGACTGCTCCAGTGCCCGCTTGGTGATTTCCGACATGGTACACTTCCTCCTTTTTTGGGGGTGGTTGCGTCAGCCGACGCGGAACCAGAGGTTGGGGTAAAACCAGTGCATGACCTCATCGGGGAAGACCCGACCGAACAGAGGGGCGTAGAACGGTGCCGGCAGGTCGAGCGACCGCGCCCGCCACGAAAGCAGGGCAAGCGATGATACGATCATGCCGCATACGACCAGCCCGAGCGCGACGGAAACCGTGATCTTTTTGGCTTTTTCCGGAATCCGCATAATCATGTGCTCCAGATACGGACAGACATACAGCGTCCAGAGAAGCCCGAGGATGCCCCAGCCGACCGAGTAGAACAGGCAGACCCGCCCGCAGATGTTGAGCGGCATATTCGAGTAATCCCAGCTCACGCTTCCGAGGATGTGTTCCTGCAGCCAGGAGAAAATGAATTCCGCAATCGTGCCGACTACATAGCTGGTGAAGAAAATGCGCAGCTTCTGCCGCTTGTCAAACGCACGGAGCGCAAAGTACAGCATGAGGATTCCTCCGCCGTACACCGGGTTGAAGGGAACGAACATCAGTCCCGCACGCCACGCGAAATGGCGCTCGATGAGGAAACAGTAGATGGTTTCCACAATGGTACCGGCAAATCCGCCGAGCAGGAACAGAAAAAGGATGTTCCAGGGCGTGAGGGGCATATGGGTAACGGCGCTTTCCGTTTCCGGTGCGCGTTCCGCAAGACTGATCGTCGATCCGTCGCCCGCGGGTTGCTTGTTTTCCTGCACGTTCTTCCTCCTTTTTCTCCGTTGGATTCCGGTCCGGAACCGGTTCCGGTGGTCGGATATCGACACGGCAAGCGTGTGTCTGCCCGCCGCCCGTACTCCGGAGCGGTTAGTTCATTTTTTATTATATCATCGCCCCGGTGTTTTCACAACCGGTTTGACGGTTTTTCTTCATAAAAAAGTAAAAAATGCCACGATTCCGCACGTATTTTGTGGAAAACCGCGGATTATTTGCTCCGGAAACGAAAAAAATTTGCAGATTGCTGAAAAACACTTGACAAAACCGCAAAGTGATGGTATACTGAATGAAATGTGACAGGTATGTCCATATTTTTCTTAAACGAGGTTTACAAATGTACACTGACAAGACGCTCGTCTGCAAGGATTGCGGACAGGAATTCACCTTCACTGCCGGAGAGCAGGAATTTTACGCTGAAAAGGGCTTCACCAACGAGCCTCAGCGTTGCAAGGCATGCCGTGCTGCACGTAAGGGCGCAGCTCGCAGCGGTGAGCCGCGCGAAATGTTCGACGCAGTCTGCGCTGAATGCGGAAAGCCCTGCAAGGTTCCCTTCCAGCCCCGTGAAGACCGCCCGGTCTACTGCAGCGATTGCTTCAGAAATAAGCAGTAATTCCGTCCTCGCCCGTCGGGCGACCGGAGTTGCATAGTTTCGGGAACTCCCGCGCTCCGAGCACATCGGAACGCGGGAGATTTCTTTTCTGCGCGCCCGGAAACGGTATGTTTTCCGCAAGGCAGAGCGGCGGACCGATGCGGCAAAATAGCCGCGGCAGAAACATCGGCGGTTTGGAAAAAACGCGCGGCGAAAGGATTCCCGCGAAAGCGGAATGCTTTTTTGAAAAAAGGCTTGACAATTGAGGGGAGATGTGCTATACTATCTGCGTTTGAAACGGGGTGTGGCACAGCTTGGTAGTGCGCTTGGTTCGGGACCAAGAGGCCGCAGGTTCGAATCCTGTCACTCCGACCAAAATTCCGGATGGGACCTTGTGTCCCATCCGGAATTTTTGTTGATGCGACAAGCACGAGAATCTGCGTGCAAATTGCTCCGGAGGCGAACGTTTTTGACCCGACAAAATGCAATTTGCCGCCGAAGCGCGCAGCGCGCGCTCGGCTTGGTTCAGAATCCTGTCACTCCGACCACAAAAAAGCAGGGGCACTTGTGTCCCTGCTTTTTTGTGGTCGGAAGGATAGCGTTGTGCTCTGCGGCTTCTTCGGTTCCGAGCCAATTCGGGACCAAGGGTGAGCGAGTGAAAATACCGCGGTGCGGTGTTTTCACGAAGCGATACCCCGCAAAGCAAAGAGCCCGCCGAGCCGAGTACCCTTTCCTGTATACATCATGCCACATGCCTATTGTCGATTTAACTCGTAAGTATGAGAATTCTCGCTTTGGAAGTAAAATAGTTATGAGGAAGGTGGTGATGCTATGGATACGCACGCCCGTCTCCGGCAGTTATTGCGGGAACGCGGATGGACGGAGTACAAACTTTCAAAGGAGTGCGGTCTGGTGCAGTCCACCATCGGTAACATTTTCAGAAGAAATACGGTTCCTTCCGTTGCGACGCTTGAGACGGCATGCAAAGGATCCGGCATCGCCTTGTCGCAGTTCTTCACCGATGCGGACATGGTCGAGCTGACACCGGACTTGAAAAAAACTGTTCGGCTGTTGGGTCTGCCTGACGCCGACCCGGAAGTCCGCCGCCATTCAGATGCTCCGTGCCATGAGCCATGATGACAAATAAGCAAAGCCTCCCGGCTTGCTTTTTTTGTATGGAACGGTGCGCCGCCGTGCTCCAAAAAGTCATCCTAATATATAATATTTTCTTTTGAGCGCTCGCGGGAAGAAAATTCAGGAAATCGCGGTGGGATTTTCCGGTACATAATTTGTCAATCCTTCTTGCATTAGGTAATCTTGTATGATATAATATCCTCAGCACCAAGAAGTCGGAAAAGGAAGGAGTCTTGCAATGTTCAGAGTGGCGATTTGTCAGGACAGCGGAACGGATGGGGCGGTCATTGCGGCGGATCTGAAAAAGCTGGCGGAAGATATGCTTTTTGAGATCACCGTGGAACTGTTCCGGAATTTCCGGAGCCTGCAAAAAGCCATGACGGAGCACAGCTATCAGTTGCTCCTGATTTCCACCTTTGCGGGCGGCGCGAGCGGTCTTGAGTTTGTCAGGTCCCTGCGCGACGCCGGCTGTGACACGGAGGTTGTGTTTCTTGCGGAGGACGCGGGGCTTGCGCTGGATGCGTACAGCGTGTTCCCCATGGGGTATCTTGTGGAGCCGATTACGAGAAAGGCGCTCAAGGAACCCCTTCGGCATATCGTCCGCAGGTACCGTCGGGAACCGCGCATTATTCTGCGCGGAAACGAGGGTAACCGGGTGTCGGTGGCAATCGACAGCATTCTGTACATAGAAGTGTTCCGGACAGAGCTTGACGTCCACTGCCGGGACGAGGTACACGTCTGCACCGGATCTCTCAACGAGGTCTGCGCAAAGCTGCCGTCCGTTCAGTTTTACAGAGCGCACAGGAGTTACATTGTAAATCTGGCAAGCGTCTCTGCGATCGAGCGATACCAGTTCACCATGTGTAACGGGGATAAGGTCACAGTTGCAAAAAACCGTTACGCGGAAGCGAAAAGCGCGTTGCGCGGGTTTGCGGAAGACGAGCCGGAAGCCCCCGGTACGACACAAACGGACGGGATCTGACCGGATAACAGAAAACCGGACAGTGAAAACTGCCGGATCCCGCAAAGAAACCGCTTCCTGTCGTATGGTTTTATGTCCAACATATCCCATTGGTACGGAATACGTCCCGTTCATAAAAAAGTAATGCAATTTCCGAGGGAATGGTGTAAAATGATAGCACAAATCTTATTTATGGAGGCAAAAAATGCTTACGAAATCCAAATCCACGCTGTTGAAGAGCATTGCAATGATCGTGACGCTCATCATGGTCGTTTGCGTCTGCCTGACGGCTTGTGCCGACCAGACTGCTCGTGATACAGCAAAAGAGGCAAAGGAGATTGCCGAAAAGGCACAGTCCTCCCTTGACGATAGCCTGAAGGACTATGTCAAGAAGGACGAAGTTGCCAAGATGATCGAAGATGCCCTCAATAAGTTCATGACCGGTGATGGCCTGACCATGGTCACCAACGCCATGAAGTCCGAAGCAGGCAGCAAGATTATCTCCGACGCGGTTTCCTCCGCGATTGATTCCAAGCTGGAGGGCCTGCAGGATGAAGAGCAGGTCAAGAAGCTTATCAATGACGCGCTGACCGCTCCCGATTCCGCGCTCAACACCGCGATCACCAACGCACTTTCCGGCTACATGACCGAAGAGAGCGCAAAGACGCTGGTCAACGACGCGCTGGATGCATTCCTGAAGGATAAGATCAACGGCGACGACGGTGCAATCAAGAAGGCACTGGATGACTACAAGTCTGTGGTCAGCGGTCTCGTTGAAGAAAAGATCGGCACCGACGTTTCTACATACCTCAAGTCTGAGGAGGCTCAGCAGCTCATCGCTGACTGCTTCTCCAAGTACGAAAAAGACGGTGTGAAGAACGCAGTCGAGTCTGCTGCAAAGATTGTTACTCTCCAGAATATTGTGCTGAACAATCACTGGACCGTAGCTGACAAGACAGCACTGACCGAGTCCTACAACACTTACATCGTTCCGCTGTTTGTGGATGAAGGTAATGATCTCGACGCTACCGGCGAGACCAAGATTGTCAGACTGCTGTACCTCATCAACACCTGCGATCAGGCTACTCTGAAGGCAAGCGTCTCTGAGTTTGAGAAGGCTGTTACTTCCCGTGAGAGTCTGGAACAGGCTGCTGCAAAGGTTGACGCAAAGATTGCTAAGCTCGGTATCAACATCGACGGCATCGCTCCCGACGCTTATGTGAACGCACGCACCATTGAGTTCACCACCGAAGACGGCAAGCTCGGCTTCGTGATTGCGATGGCCGATGACGGTCATGTGTACTTCAAGGCCGGCAGCTATGCAAAGCTGGTTGCTTTCGAAAATGCAGCAAGAGGCTTTGATATGGCGGTTGAGCACGCTGACGAAAACGAGAACTACTTCTACACGATCGATGCGAATGGCGATTCCGTTCCGGTCAAGGCTCTGATCGCTCCTGTCCTTTCCGACACTGAGAAGATCGCAGAGATCAAGGCCGATCTGGAAGCAATTCTCAAGAAGTTCGGCGAAGATTATCCGGAACTCAAGACCACGATTCCCGGCAAGGAAGACGATAAGAGAACCGAAGAGGATGAATCCACTCCGGATGAAGTTGTTTTCAATACCGCTGCAATCGTTGACGGTGTGATGGTTCTGAAGAACCACAGCTTCCTGGCTGATTACGAGGACATCCTCAACACCATCCAGAAGAGCGCTGCCAGCACCCTTGCCGCTATCAACCAGTTCTATGCACTGGCTGGCGAGAACGGCGAAAACATCACCAAGGACGCGAAGAACTGGGCTTCTTATAAGGCTGCAGTTGAAAACTACAAGCTCTACGAAGACAGCCGTTACGACAATGTGATCGACGGCGTGAAGGAAGCATACGAAGCATTCATCAAGTTTGTCGATGAAAAGGTCGCTGCTGCCATCAAGTCCGACGAGGAAGCGCAGATCGAAGCATGGAAGGCTGCATACCAGGAAAAGGTTGACATCCTGTTCTCCGCTTACTGGGCAAAAGCAAACGCCAAGATCGCCGATATCCTTGCTTTCGTTGCAGTTTACCAGTCCCCGATCTACGCTCATCCGTACAGTCCTGACGAGTCCAAGGAACTGATGGATTGGGCGCATGACTACTGCGATAACTACAAGGAAACGATGAAGCCTGATTTCGTTTCCGCAAAGGATACCATTAAGGATGAGCAGACCTACCAGCTCGCTATGAATGATCTCGACGCACAGTTTGAAGATTTCATGAACGACCTCGATCATCTGATCGACGGACCCGTTGTGAAGGCTCTGAACGAAATCGACGCCAAGTACTGGTTCGAAACCGTCAGAAAGCAGCAGGCTGATAGAGTCGCAGCTGTTCTCGACAACACCTCCTACAATATCAAGGGCTGGGATGTCGGCGACGCGAAGGACATCTACCACATCGCACTGGCTTATGTCAACAAGAAGGTTGAAGAAATCAAGAACTACCAGATTGATGCTACCAGCGATACTCCCTATACCAAGGGTGTTGATTTCATGCAGAGTGTCCTGAAGGATGACGCTGCAATCAAGGAAGCATTCGAGTTCATGGAGAAGTGGTTTGATACCCGCTACTCCGTATTCACCGATCCCGCAACGCTTGACGGCACTGTTGATGCAGACCTGCTGAAGGTTGAGAAGTACGTCGGCTACAAGGCTTACGTTCTGAATCTGCTCGCAGTGGAATACGCAGACCTGCTCCATAACAACTACGATTCCAGCACCTGGCAGGATAAGTACGAGTTCGAGCATTATCTGGAAGACTTCAAGAAGGTTTATAATGCTCAGGTTGCAGTTCTGGAAGGTGTCATGGTTTCCGGCGACGACTACAAGGCAGCAATCGAAGCTCTTAACGCTCAGTACGCAGCAAGTGTCCGCGCACTGAACAAGGAAGTTTACAGAATGCTGATCGAGCGCAAGATGGTCGAGGTTGACCAGCATGTGACTCAGATCCTGCAGGACTTCTACCAGAATGACGCAAATGCTGCTCTGTACCAGAAGTACTACGTGCAGCTTCTTGAGATCGTTAACAAGTACCACAACGAAATCATTCCTTCTCACACGCTTGAGAATTCCTACATCGATGCGGATAAGGCTGATGACTTAGCAGCTTATAACAATGCGATTGCCCTGATCGAGAAGGAATATGACAACTGCAAGCGTGACCTTGCAAAGTCCTGCTACATCTCCATGCTGGCTGATGCTCTGGATAAGCTCGCAAAGGACGTGAACAAGTATCACGCAGAAACAATTCTGGATGAGGACGGCGTTGCATACGAAGATACCTACGAGCTCTTCGCACTGCTCAAGGCTCAGATTGATGCTCTGATTGATACGGACGCAGATCTGACCATCGCAGACGACGCTACTTCTGCTGACGCGTACATCTCTGAGTTCAAGGCTGCATACGAAGCAAAGCTTCAGGCTCTCAATGAGGCGGTTGATGCGTACAAGACAATGCTGGATGACGCCATCATGTACACCTCCCTCATCAATGATCTGAAGGTCAGCGCTCCCGTACAGGCTGATAACCTCTTCAATGATGTGTTCGGCAAGTACGCTGCATACGACTACAAGAACATCCTCAAGAGCGATCTGACGGTCGTCAAGAGAAAGATCGGCGATGTCGTTATCAAGCGTCCTTCCCACATCGAAACCGATGCAGAAGGTAAGGAAACCGTTGTTTACGACGATTTCACTCCCGCGAATCTCGAGGCTGCATACAACGAAGCTGAGGCTGCAATCACCAAGCTCTTCACCGACTACAACGACAACCTGACTAACTACGTCGCAGAGATGGAAGCTTACAAGCAGGCTATCTCCAAGCTGGAAGACAAGAAGCGCGTTCTCACCGCTCAGATCGAGAGATTCCTCCAGTACTACACCGGCGCAAGCGAGGGTAGATTCGTGGATTCCGATCCTGAAACCTGGTGGGGTGCTGATCCCGATGTCTTTGAGAAGAACTCGCCCGTTGAACTTGGTCTGCGTGCGGCTCTCAAGGCTCTGGAAGAAGTCAAGCTCGTGATGAACAAGGGCGTAGCTGAAGACGGCACGAAGCTCTACTACACCGCTGACGAAGCTCTTCACAATGCAATGGACGCAGCTGTGCTTGATGCGGAAGGTAATGTTACCACCGAGGGCGGCGCACTGTGGACCGTTCTGAAGAACACCGTTGTTGACGAGCCCAACGAGACCAACTTCCTGGTTGCTCTCAACAGACTCCTCGGATACGCTAGCCGGGTCTGATTCAGTCTCGGTAATCCGACTGATTCCTAAGTAAATCAAACACGATTCCCCTCCGGATTTCCGGAGGGGAATTTTGTTGTATAGAGAACTCCGACGAAGGAGCAACCCTTCCGAAAACCACCAGCTGTACGGGGGGAAAAGGCGTTTACTTTTGAACAAGTCCACCGTGGCGGTTGCGTTTTGCGGACGGATACTGAAGACGTTTGTATAAGCAAACTCTTCGTCCACAAAATATGACAGGCAAAATCCCGGATATATATTTTTTTTGTATAAGGTAATCATCTCCTGTATGACGTAAAGCAGCAAAGCGTAAAGGTGCCGGTGTGCAGTATTGTCACTAAAACGTAAATACCACGCAAACTAAAAGCAACCAAGTCCCATATTATAGTCAGAAAAGTGCAAAAGGAGCAGAGCGACGGGTAAGGCCACAGAAATGAAAAAACCTTGTGAAAATTTTTGCCACAAATGGTGTAAAGCGAATGGGTATCATGCAGAGACAGAAAATTGCAAAGGAGTCAGATGCGCGGTATTGCCAATAAAGCGTAAAAAACGAGTGTGGTTATAGTCACACAGGTGAAAAGGACCGGGTAAAAGATCTTGCCCAAAAAAGTGTTGGGGAAATGGGTATCAGACATAGCCACAAAAGCGCAAAAAACCGCGCGCACAGTATTATCACTGAAAACGCAAAAGAATTGAGTATCCGATATCGTCACAGAAAATGCAGAGAAAGGTGCAAAAGATATCGCTTTCAAACTTCAATACCCGCCGCAGAACCGGCGGGGCTTTTTGCATATACTGTTTTGAGGTGATAAAATGGAGATATGTAAGACAAACTATTACCGCCGCAATGGGGCAATGATACTTGCGTATCGTAAAACGCCGGTGAAAACCGAATCGGAGTCATTAAATGCACTGTTAGACCGGATCTGGGAACAGATTGACGGTTTTGCGGTACAACTTTCCGGAAATCTGTCGGAAATATTTGACCGGTATGCGGCGGAGTCGAGGCAGTGGATACGACGCGAACTGACGGTCAAAATGGACTGCGAGACGGTCGTCCGGCAACGAAAAACGCCCACGGGAACGTGTTTTCGTCCGTACGCGGCAAAACGCGCTTTGGGTAAAACTGCAATAGAGGATTTATGCCGCCATCAAAAGGCGGAAAGGAATCCGCGATCCGCGGTATCGGGGTGTGCGGCATCGGACCGGAAGCCTCTGCAAGATTGTATGACAAAAAATTTCAACGCAAGCACTGAACCTGTGAAAACAGAAAACACTGCATTGACGGATCTCTGCCAAAAAGAGGCGCCCCCGCAACCTCAACGGGAAAACGCGGCGGGACGGGGACCGGATGCTGCCGGAACAGGGAAGTCACCGGCAGGCAGTTCCTGTAAAGCTCCGGTGTTTGCGGCAAGAGCGAATCGCGGTGTGAAAACACGCGGAACCGTACCGACGGGAAAAGCGATGCCGGAAGCGGGGGCAGCGGGGACTTCGGCTCCGGAGGCAGATGCTTCAGGCGGAACACGGGTAAAAACGCCATTGGGAGAGAAGGCGCCTTCGTATACGGATTCCGGCGGATTGATGGTCAGAGGGAACGCAATCAAGGGAAAAACGGAATCGGATGCCGGATCAGCGGCAGCAATTGCGCCGGGTACCGTCACGTATATTCAGGTGACGGTGCAGTCCATGTACGGAATTCGCAACCGACCGGCAGACGGGACCGGACGGCTTGTATTTCTGTGGGATACGGAAAACGGACGCTGTGTAAAAATTTCAGGATAGATCATCCGGATCTGATGCCGTGTTCCGGTTTCCCGCGGTCACCGCTGACGGATAGCAAAGGGACTGTGCGGAATGAGACAGAGTTAAAATGAATGTAACATTATTTAGAACAGGTAACAATTTAAATAGCGTTAATCCGCGGTAAACTTTGCCCGAATGACTTGCAATCGACAAAAAACCGTGCTACAATAGTTATTACGAAAGTGTAAAGTGTGAAGACTGTGCGATAGCCCGGAAGATGCATGCGTCGCTTTCGTGACGACCGTCGGGCAACATCCGGACGAATTCCGTGCGGAATATTCTCGTCGGGTTTCTGCCCGGAACGAACCGCTGACGGGAAACGTATCACACAGGTTTTCCGTGAGAATTTCGTCTGCCGAGGTATTGCTCCCCGGTTTCCGGCTCCGGTGTATGTTTGCCGACGGTTTCCCGTGCGGTGAGCAGGGAGCAGAGGGCATATTTTGTGCGCCGCCGGGCTTTGCCGTAAGAGAAGCCTGCCCCCGGCTTGGAATTCAAACGGCATTTTCCGGCACTTGTCCGCGCCTGCTGACGCGGAATCCCGGCAACATTTCCTGTGTCGGTCCGATGATCTGCTGACGGACTGCCGCGTTCCGGCGGGAATAAGATTCCGGAGCGGCATATGGCATAATTCCCCACGCCGTCCGGCGCTGACTCCGGGGTAAAAATTCCCCGTTGCAACGTCCGGTCACGCCCGTCAGCAGAATGCGGACAGGCTCTTCCTTTTGTAGAGTCAAACCCGAATGTACTTGTTCTTCGGTTGTTCAGCCCGGAGACGCAAATCAAAGGCGGTGAAAGAATGTCAAAGAAAACCATCGAAACCATCCGCGAAGCGGAAGTGAAGGCGGATGCGATCCGTGCGGATGCCGTGCGCCGCGCGGCGGAAATGCAGGCGCAGGCGGAAGCCGACGGCAAACGGCTGTGCGAAGAGACCGAAAAAAATACCACTGTTGCTCTGAAACAAATGATGGCGGATATGCAGGTCAAGGCAGACGAGCTGAAAAAGCGCAGTGATGAACAGACCGGCGCGGACGCGGAGGCTCTTCGGGCTGACGCGGAGAAAAAGAAGCGCGGCGCCGTGAAATACATTTTACGGGGGATTACGGGCTGATGGCTGTCAGTACAATGAAAAAGCTGGCGGTTTATCTGCATCGGGTCGATACGGACGCAATTGTCCGGCGGCTGATGTCACTTCGGTGCGTGGATGTTTCCACAACGGAGCTCGGAGAAGGGCAGGAAGCCCTTGACCGGGCAAACGTGGATACCCTGCGCGGAGAATCCGAAAAGCGACTTGCCCGCATAGCCGATGCGCTTCCGCCGCTGACCAAACGGAGTCAACGCAAGAAGTCCCTGTTCCCGCAGCTCCGTCACGTGGATATGGACCGCTTCCTTTCGGAGGGCGGGAGTGACGCGGCGTGGAAAACGGTGGACGAAACCAACCGGATCATGGAGCAGATCGCGGTAAACAATGCCGAGCTGTCCAAAAATGAACTTTATATCGGCTCGCTTGCGCCGTGGCTCGGGTATGATGAAAAACTGAATCTGACCGGAACCGAAACGTCTTCCGTGTTTTTGGGGACGCTTCCGGCACAGGTCGATATGGCGGCTCTCGGCGCCGCGCTCGGCGAAACTGCGGCAGACGTGGAAACGGTGAGCCTTGAAAAGACCGCACGGTATGTGTCGGCGGTCTGCCTCCGTTCCGAGGAAGAGGAAACGGTCCGGATCCTTTCCGGCTTCGGATTCCTGCGGGTGAACTTCAAGAATACGGATACCACCGCCCGCCGCGCGTCGGAACAGGCTTCGACCCGGTCTGCGGAACTGGAAGCCGCGCAGGTTCGTCTGGAGGAACGGCTCGCCGAACTGGCAGGGCAGCTTGACGCGGTGGAAACGCTGTACGACGCGGAAAACACCACTCTGGAATCGCTCAAAACGCGGCAGAAACTGGCGGAAACCGAATCCTGCGTGGTTCTTTCCGGCTGGGTGCCGGCAGAACGGGCTGACCGTGTGACGGCGGCGCTTGATAAATTTGAATGCGCCTACGAGCTTTCCGACCCCGAAGAGGGCGAAGAGCCGCCGGTTCTGCTCAAGAACAACAAGTTCGCAACCAATTTCGAGTGGGTGCTCGGTATGTACTCCTACCCGCGGTACGGCACGTTTGATCCGACCTTCATCATGAGTATCTTCTACTTCATCATCTTCGGACTGATGTTCGCGGATGTGGGGTACGGACTCATTCTGACGGTGGTCTGCTTCCTTGCCGTGGAGGTGTTCCACCCGAAGCCGAGTATGCAGAGATTCCTCACCATGTTCGGATACTGCGGAATCTCCTGTATGATTATGGGCGTGATTTTCGGTTCGTATTTCGGCGACTTTATGTCGTATTTCCTCGGTGATCGCCTGATCCTCACCTTCGATATGCTTGAAGGAAACGGACCGATTTACTTCCTGCTCGTCTCGCTCGGCATGGGCGCCGTGCATCTGATCGCCGGGATGGCGGTACAGTTCGTCAAGCTGTGCAAGCAGGGGAAGGCGCTTGACGCGATTTTCGACATCGGCTCCTGGTGGCTGATTTTCGCGGGGCTTGGCATTGCGTTCGGGCTCGGCATGGTCACGGAGGCGACAAAGCTCCCCGGATATATCTGCCTGGGGCTTGGGCTGTTTCTGCTCGTCGGATTTGCCGGCAGAGCGGAGCATAACATCATCCTGCGGCTCGGCAAAGGACTGCTCGGCATTTACAACGGCGTCAGCTATGTGTCCGACCTGCTTTCCTATTCTCGTATCATGGCGCTGGGTCTTGCTGCTGCCGTGATTGCAAAGGTCATCAACCAGATCGGCTTTATGCTCGGCGGAAACGGTTCGCCGTTCGGCTTTGTGGCAATGATCCTCGTCTTTGTGATCGGTCATATCATGAACATGGCGATCAACCTGCTTGGTACCTTCGTGCATACGGCACGTCTTCAGTATATCGAGTTCTTCGGCAAATTCTATGAAGACGGCGGCGTTCCCTTCCGGGCGGCGGCTCCGTCCGAGAAGTACACGACCGACGCGGAACCGGACGGCGCGGAAACGGATGCCGCAAAAACAAAGGACTGATCCGCAGGGCGTGCGGAACACGCGGCAAATGCGGAGAAACCGCAGTCGCCTGACTCCGTGAAGCGCGGAACGCGCGCGAACGGCTGGGATCGACAGGAACTGCTCCCTCAGAGTGCGCGGAAACACGCGGTGCAGGCGGGGGAATCTACAAAGCATGGCTCCGCAAAGCGCGCAGAATTCTGCGGCGCGGGCGGAGGAACCAAACAAAGGATTGACTCCGGCGGTCGGTACCATCCGGGTGCGGACAAGCTCCGGCACGGTGCTGACGCGGATGCATCAAAATTTAAAGGAGAAACAGACATGAACACCTTAATCGACATGATTTTCAGCGGAACAAACCTCGCAATTCTCGGCGCCGCGCTGTCGGCGATCCTTGCCGGCATGGGCTCTGCAAAGGGCGTCAGCATCGTCGGTGAAGCAACCTCCGGTCTTCTGACCGAAGACCCGTCCAAGTTCGGTAAGGCGCTGATTCTGGAAGCGCTTCCGGGTACACAGGGCATTTACGGTCTGATCGTGTCCTTCATGATCCTCATCAAGACGGGCATCATGGGCGGAGACGCAGTCAACCTGACCACCTCGCAGGGCGCATACTTCCTCATGGCAGCGCTCCCGATCGCGATCGTCGGTCTGTATTCCGGCATCAAGCAGGGCAAGGTTGCCGCATCCGGCATTTCGCTGATCGCAAAGCGCCCCGATGAAGTCGGTAAGGCAATCACCTCTGCCGCACTGGTCGAAACCTACGCGATCTTCGCGGTTCTGGTTTCGCTTCTGATGGTCGTTTTTGCAAAGGTCTGATCTATGGCAGTAACGGGTCTTGAAAAGATCACCGGAAAGATCCTCTCCGAAGCACAGGCGGATGCGGAGCGTATCGTTGCGGAAGCGCAGGCAAAGTGCGACGCGATCCGTGCACAGTATGCCGCGCGCGCCGAAGCGCTTACGGAACAGCTCCGGGAGGATGCAAGGCGAGAGGGAGAGCGGATCACCGCGCGCGCCAAGTCCGGTGTGACAATGGATAAAAGGAATATTCTGCTTGCCGCCCGCGCGGATATGATTGATGAAACCTACGCCGCGGCGTATGCGGAACTGAAATCGCTTCCGGAGGAGGACTACCTTGCTCTGCTCGTCCGTCTTCTGACCGACGCGCTGGTGACCTGCCGGGAGGAACGCAAGCAGAATCTGGCGCTTTACGGCGACGAGGAAGTTACCGCGGAGCCGGAAAAGTACGAAGTGATTCTGACCCCCCGCGACCGGGATGCATATGGCGAGAAGCTTCTTGCCGGTGTGCGCCGCGCGGTCGTCGGCAAGGTGGAGACAGGGGTGCTTGACAAGCTGGTCCTGTCGTCGGATACCGCGCACATCGACGGCGGGCTGATTCTGAAGTACGGCGACGTGGAAACCAACTGCTCCTTTGAAGTGGTGTTTGCCGATGTGCGCGAGCGCACGGAGGCGGAAGTCAGCCGGATGCTGTTTGACTGACGGCACGCGGGGAAAGCCGACGGCTTGTCGCGGCACTGTGCCGCGGATATCGGCAGTCCGCGAAAACCGGGGAATGCGAAATCCGGAAGCCGCCGGGCAGCACTCCGGATTTGCCGGAGAAATGAACGGTAACCTGCCGCAGGATGTCATGCTCCCGCTTTGCGGGTGCCGGCGGCAAAAAAGATACTCTGGAAAGTGAGAATGGCGGATGACAGCATCAGCGACTGAAGTTACAAATACGGGGATCGGAATGGAAGAACCCGTCATCGGCACGAGCAAAAACGCGACCGCGTCGATGACCAGGGACACCCGGTTCCTGTATGCTTCCGCACGCATCCGTTCCATGGAAAACTCCATGGTGACGGGAGAGCGGCTGGAGCGGTTACTGGAAATGAAAAATGCGTCGGACGTGCTTTCGGCAATCGGCGATTGCGGGTTTGTGCCCGTGCGCCGCGAGGACGGTTCTACTGACCGCGAGGCGACGCTTGACGCGGTGCTTGAGGGCGCATACCGGACGGTGCTCGGCATGGTGCCGGAGCCCGAAGTGTTCCGGTTTATGCAGTATCCTTACGACTGCAACAATATCAAGGCGGCGCTGAAGGCGTTCACCCGTGGGATCGACCCCATGGACATGATGTTCGGAATCGGCACGGTTCCTCCGGAAGCGGTTGCGAAAATGCCCGAAACCAAGGATTGGTCGCTTCTGCCCACACACATGGCAAAGGCGGCGGGCGAGGCGGCGGAGGCATATGCCAAAACGCTGAATCCCCAGAAGATCGACCTGATTCTTGATCGCGCCTGCTATGAAGATATGCTTGAATTCGTGCTTACAGGCAGGTCGGAATATGCCATCCGGCTGGTGAAAACCAAGATCGATCTGACCAATTTCATGATCGCCATCCGGATTCTCCGTATGGGCGGCGGACGCGTGGGAGAAGCACTTCTCCATGACGCGCTCCTCCCCGGCGGAACGGTTTCGCTTGAAGAGATCTTCCGCCTCTATGGCGAAGGGGAGACCAAATTCGTGGAGGCACTGACCTACGGGGCGTACGCGCCGTTTGCGAAGCGGATTCAGTCGGGCAACGGCACGCTTGCGGAGATCGAATGTGCGTCGGACAACGAATTCATGGAATGCGTGAGAAAAGCAAAGATGGTTCCGTTCGGCTACGAGGTGGCGATCGGTTACCTGTACGGGATGGAATACGCCGTCAAAAACGTGCGGATCATCCTTGCCGGCAAGGACGCGGGACTTGCTCCCGATGTTCTCCGGGAGAGAGTGAGGACGTCCTATGTATAAAATCGCAATGATCGGAGAGAGAGACAGTGTGCTCGGCTTTATGGCGCTCGGCTTTTCCGTCAGGGAAGCGGCGGACGTGGAAGAGGCGCGGCGGGAATTGCACCGGCTTGCTAAGGATCCTTCGGTCGCTGTTATCTTCCTTGTGGAAAACTACGCCGCCGCGATGGAAGAGGACGTGGCAAAATACAAGGATCAGCCGATGCCGGCGATCATCGCCATTCCGGGCAGAGCCGGCTCGACCGGATACGGTATGGCAAGCATCAAGACCGCGGTGGAACGCGCGGTCGGCGCGGATATTCTGAAGGACTGATCTTCCGGGTTCCCATCGGGAAGAATGATTGAAAGAAAGGCACGGATATGGTAGAAGGAAAGATTCTCAAGGTTTCGGGTCCTCTCGTTGTTGCGGAGGGAATGCGCGAAGCCAATATGTTTGACGTCGTTCGCGTCGGCGAAAAGCATCTGATCGGCGAGATCATCGAAATGCACGGCGACCGCGCATCCATCCAGGTTTACGAGGAGACCGCCGGGATCGGGCGGGGCGACAAGGTCGTTTCCACCGGCGCACCGCTTTCCGTGGAGCTGGGACCCGGTCTCATCCGCAGTATTTACGACGGAATCCAGAGACCGCTCGAAACCATGCGGGAAAAGTACGGCGCGAACCTCATCAAGGGCGTGGACGAACCCGCGCTGGACCGCGACCACGTCTGGCACTTTGAATCAGCAAAGGAGTTCGGCGACAAGGTGTCTGCCGGTGACGTACTCGGAACCGTGCAGGAATCCGAGGTCATTTCGCATAAGATCATGGTCGCTCCCGGCAAGTCGGGAAGCATTCTGGAGCTGCGTTCTGGCGACTATCGGGTGACCGACCGCATCGGCAAGCTGCGCCTTGAGGACGGTACCATTGAGGACATCACGCTCATGCAGAAATGGCCCGTGCGTGTCTCCCGCCCCTATGCGGAGAAGCTGCCGCCCCTTGAGCCTCTGATCTCCGGTCAGCGGACGATCGACGCCATGTTCCCCATCGCCAAGGGCGGTACCGCCTGCGTGCCGGGACCGTTCGGCTCCGGTAAGACCGTCGTGCAGCATCAGCTCGCCAAGTGGTCCGACGTGGACCTCGTGGTGTACATCGGCTGCGGCGAACGCGGAAACGAGATGACCGACGTTCTCCGGGAATTCCCCGAGCTGACCGACCCCCGGACCGGCAAATCCCTGATGGAGCGTACCGTGCTCATCGCAAACACGTCGGATATGCCCGTTGCGGCGCGCGAAGCGTCCATTTACACGGGTATCACCATTGCGGAATACTACCGCGACATGGGTTACAACGTTGCCGTCATTGCGGACTCCACCTCCCGTTGGGCGGAGGCGCTCCGTGAAATGTCCGGCAGACTGGAGGAAATGCCCGGCGAAGAGGGCTATCCCGCATACCTGACCTCGCGCCTTGCACAGTTCTATGAACGCGCGGGCAAGGTCATCTGCCTCGGCTCGGATCGCCGCGGCGGCTCGCTTTCCGCCATCGGCGCCGTTTCCCCGCAGGGCGGCGATATTTCGGAGCCCGTCACGCAGGCGACCCTGCGGATTGTCAAGGTGTTCTGGGGACTGGACGCAAACCTTGCGTACCGCCGCCACTTCCCGGCAATCAACTGGCTGAACTCCTATTCGCTTTATCACGACCGCCTTGCTCCGTGGTTTACCGAGCAGGTCGGCAAGGAATGGAACGACCTGACGGGGCACTTCATGAAGGTGCTTCAGCAGGAATCCAACCTCGATGAAATCGTCAAGCTGGTCGGTATGGACGCGCTGTCCCCCGAAGACCGCCTGACCATGGAGGTTGCCCGCTCCATCCGCGAGGACTTTTTGCAGCAGGACGCGTTCGGTACCGTGGATGCGTATACCCCGCTTGACAAACAGCTGGCGCTCATGAAGCTCATCCACTCCTTTGAGGAAAAGGCGCGCCGCGCAGTCGCGGATGGCGCCGACATCCAGGAGATTTCCGACCTGCCCGTCAGAGAGCAGATCGGACGTGCCAAGGCGCTGGAGACCGAGGATTACAGAAAAGCGTTCGCGGAAATCGACGAAGAGATTTCCAAGGAACTGAATCAACTGCTCGCCCGTAAGAGCGAGGACTGAGGGAGGTAGAGATCATGGTAAAGGAATACAGAACCATCGAAGAAGTCGCCGGCCCTCTGATGCTCATCAAGAAGGTGGACGGCGTCAAGTACGACGAGCTCGGCGAGATCGAACTGCCGAACGGCGAGACCCGCCGTTGCAGAGTCCTTGAAATCAACGGCTCCAACGTGCTGGTGCAGCTGTTTGAGTCCGCCGCAGGACTCAACCTTGCGAACAGCAAGGTGCGCTTCAAGGGTCACGGCGTGGAGCTGCCCGTGTCCCCCAATATGCTCGGTCGCGTGTTCAACGGGATGGGCGAGGCGATTGACGGCGGTGCGCGGCTGATTCCCGAAAAGTCGCTGGACATCAACGGCACGCCGATCAACCCGGCGGCAAGATACTATCCGTCCGAATTTATCCAGACCGGTATTTCGACCATCGACGGGCTGAATACGCTGGTAAGAGGTCAGAAGCTGCCGATTTTCTCAGGCTCCGGTTTGCCCCACGCAAACCTCGCCGCGCAGATCGCACGTCAGGCGAAGGTGAGAGGCACCGACGAGAAGTTTGCCGTGGTGTTTGCCGCGGTCGGTATCACCTTTGAGGAAGCGGATTTCTTCATCTCCGACTTCAAAAAGACCGGCGCGATCGACCGTACCGTGCTCTTCATCAACCTTGCATCCGATGCGGCGATCGAGCGTATCTCCACACCGCGTATGGCGCTGACCGCCGCGGAATATCTGGCGTTCGACCTCAATATGCACGTGCTGGTCATCATGACCGACATTACCAACTACGCGGAGGCGCTTCGTGAGGTGTCCGCCGCGCGCAAGGAAGTCCCCGGCAGACGCGGATACCCCGGTTATCTTTACACCGACCTTGCGACCATGTACGAACGTGCGGGCAGAAAGATGGGCTCGACCGGTTCCATCACCATGATCCCGATCCTGACCATGCCCGAGGACGACAAGACCCACCCGATCCCCGACCTGACGGGATATATCACCGAGGGACAGATCATCCTGTCGCGCGAAATGTACCGCAAGGGTTACTTGCCGCCTGTGGACGTGCTTCCGTCCCTGTCCCGACTCAAGGACAAGGGCATCGGCGTCGGCAAGACGCGCGAGGACCACGCGAACACCATGAACCAGCTGTTCTCCTCTTACGCAAGAGGCAAGGAAGCCAAGGAACTGATGGTCGTCCTCGGCGAGGCGGCGCTGACGCCGATCGACCGGCTGTACGCAAAGTTTGCGGACGCATTTGAGGAGCAGTATATCAATCAGGGGTTCTATGAAAACCGTTCGATTGAGGAAACGCTTGACCTCGGCTGGAAGCTGCTTTCGATCCTGCCGAAGTCCGAGATGAAGCGTATCAAGCCCGCGCTGATCGAGAAGTATTGGCCAAAGGACGCGGAATAAAGCCGGCAAAACAGCCTGCAGAAATGTCTGCGGGACCGCCCTGTGAGAGCTGCTTTGGGGGCAGCTTCCCGGAAGCGTCCTGCGGGACAGCCGGTAAAGCAGGTTATGAAAACGTCTGCGGAACCGCCCCACGAGAGGGCCTGTTTGAAAATACCACCGGAACCGCCCGGCAGTAGGCACTGTTTGAAAATTCCGCAGGAACCGCCCGGCAGTAGGCACTGTTTGAAAATTCCGCAGGAACCGCCCGGCGGCACCTGCGAGAGGAGGAAGTATGGCAGAAATCAGAGTGAACCCGACGCGGATGGAGCTGAAAAAGCTCCAGACCAAGTATGCGACTGCGCGCCGGGGACATAAACTGCTCAAGGATAAACGCGACGAGCTGATGAAGCGGTTTCTCGACGTCGTGAGAGAGGATAAGGAGCTTCGCCGCCGCGTGGAAAAAACGCTTTCGGGCGTTTACGGAAGCCTGTCCGTGGCAAGCGCCGTGTCCAGTCCCAAAATGCTGGAGGAAGCGCTGATCCTCCCCAAAAAAGAGGGCAAGCTCGACGTGACCTATCAGAACATCATGTCTGTCATCGTTCCGGTGTACCACATGGAGATCTACGGCGAGGGCGGTTCGGACAGCTATAACTACGGACTTGCCTTTACGTCGGGCGAGCTGGACGCGTCTCTCCGCGATCTGTCCGGGATGCTCGGCGATCTGACGCGGCTTGCGGAGCTGGAAAAGACCGCTCAGCTTCTCGCGGAAGAGATCGAACGCACCCGCCGCCGTGTCAATGCGCTGGAATACATCATGATGCCCCAGTATCTTACGGCGATGAAGTCCATCAAGATGAAGCTGGATGAAAACGAGCGCGGCAATACGACGCGACTCATGAAGGTCAAGGACATGATGCTGGAGGCGCAGATGCACGAGCGTCGCAGTGAGGATGACGAGGCGGAAGCGGAGGAGGCCGGAAGTGCCGGAAAAACGAACGGAGCTTGGTCGGACCCTTCGTGAAGATTCCCCGAAAACCGAAGATTTATCAAAGAGAACAACGGCGTTCCCATGAAAAGGGAACGCCGTTGTATTGACTTTCACTTGCCGTTTCGCATAAATTATTATGAATATTTTCGAAAATCTGTTGCAATTTCAACAAAAAAGCGCTAAAATAAGAGTAGGGAAATGCAGAAACGGAATCAGATGGCAGAACGGCAGCGTCCATTCTGCCGGAGATATTCTGCGCATCTCAGGGGAGGTTGCATATGAAGAAACCGATGGTAATCACGATTGGAAGAGAGTTCTGCACCGGCGGCGCGGAGATCGCCAAAATGGTGGCGGAACGTTTGGGATTTACATACTACGACAAACAAATCATTGACCACACAGCGGATATTCTCAACATCAGCGTTGATGCGGTGGAATCCCACAACGAAAAGCCGGTCTCCTATGCGTCCATGTTCGGCTATCAGTACGGCTCCGGGCTGTACGCAGGGGATCCCTCTCTGTCTTTGCCGATCGGCATGAAGGTGGCGAATACCCAGTTTGATCTGGTCAGACGGTATGGGGAAGAGGGAAATTGCGTCATTGTCGGGCGCTGTGCGGACGACATCCTGCACGGAAGGGAGAATCTGCTCACCGTGTTCATCCGGGGAGACATGGAACATCGGCTTGCCCGGGCGGAAAGGCTGTACGGGCTGGACGCTAAGCAGGCAGAAAAGCTCATCCGCAAGACCGACCGCGTGCGCGCGGGGTACTACGCCAATTATACGGGGAAAAAGTGGGGCGGTGCGTCATCCTACATGATGCTTCTTGATGCGGGCAGCATCGGAACCGAAGGCTGTGTGGATGCGATCCTCGCTGCCGCGAAGGCAATGCAAGCCCAGCCCGAAGCGAAGGAAGAGAAAAAATAAGCGGGCAGAATTTGTCCGCAAAAAGGAATAGCCTCCGGCGACCGCTTTGCGGTCGCCGGAGGCTATTCTGTATTCTGGATTCGGGGGGCGACTGTTCGCCGCAGAGAATTGTTGTGTACGGCGTGATTGCCCGCTGTCCGGAGTTTTTTGTGTTCGCGTGCGATCGTTTATCGCCGGAGGATTCTCTGAGCACGGCACGATTGCTTGTCACCGGGGAATTCTCTGTATCCGGTGTGAGCGTTCGTTATCGAAGGATTCTTTGTGTCCGGCACGAGCATTCTCCGCCGGGTATCTTCCCGGACCGGGCTTACTCATTATCCGACCGGCCCGCCCACCCGACTTCTTTTCCCGCGCCGGTGCAGACCGTCACACGGCAACCGGCGAGTACGCGGGTGTGAAAGGCGACCCCTTTTTGCGCGGTCGTATCGATTGCCGCGATGCCGCCGGGTACCGAAAAACCTTTGCCGAGATACTTGAGATAAGCTTCTTTTCTCGTCCACGCGGTGAAGAATTCCATCTGTCGCTCTCCGGCGGAAAAGAAGCGGGCGGCAATTTTCGGCGCGTCCTTCATTTCGCGGAGATATTCGGCATCGATTCCGACGCGGCCTTCGTCGGAAAGAACACAGAAGGCGACATTTTCCGTGTGGGTGATATTGAAATCAAGATTTTGAAAATCGGGGAGGTAAGGTCTGCCCGCGTCATCGCGGGCAAGGCGGAACGGAGGAGTCAGTCCGTATGCGCGGAGCAGTGCGCCGAGGCAGGCAAGCCCCGCGAGGGATTCCCGGGAGGCGGCCGGTGTGCGCTTTTCCAAGCGGGCAAGGTATTCCGGCGCGTCAAAAAAAGCAGAGACTGTGTCGACCCCGCAGGCGGTCCCGGTCGGGGGACACGGTTCTGTAGTCGGGCGGGCTTGCACCCATGTGTTGCAGATGACCTGAATCATGTCGGAGCGCTCCTTTCCCGGATTTGCGGAACTGTTTTTATTGTATCATGGTTTTGGGGGGATTGCAAGGGGGGAGCGGAACGAAGGGCAGGAGCGGCGCGGCGGAAGTCCGCGGTGCGGCGCGGAGAATGGAGGGTGTTGGGTGTGGGGGCGGAGCGCCTGCGGCGCGGGCGGAAGTCGCCCCGCCCTGCCCGGACCGTGCAACCTTTCCGACGCGGATTGACAAATAATCCGGGATGTGATATAATAGATTGTTTAATGGGGGAGTATGCCCCGTCGGAGGTAGGAAAATGGTAACAATCACGGGCGTGGAGGAACGCTCCAGAGCGGCGCGGGCGGGAATCGTTCCCGGCGACGTTCTGCTGGAGATCAACGGACGCGAGATCACGGATGTGCTGGATTATCGCTTCCGCCTGACCGCGCGGGTTGTCACCCTGTCGCTTTCCCGGAACGGGGAGGAATTCGCGGTCACCATCCATAAGGGCGAGTACGACGACATCGGGCTGGACTTTGAAACGCCGCTCATGGATAAAAAGCACTCCTGTGAAAACCGCTGTATTTTCTGCTTTATCGACCAGCTGCCGCCCGGAATGCGTAAAACGCTGTATTTCAAGGATGACGACAGCCGGCTTTCCTTCCTCCACGGCAACTACATTACCCTGACCAATCTCTCCGACCACGACATCGACCGCATTATCGAGATGCACATTTCTCCCGTCAACGTTTCGGTGCATACGACCAACCCCGAATTGCGGGTCTCCATGATGCACAACAGGCACGCAGGAGAGGTGCTCCGGTACCTTGACCGCCTCGCCGCCGCGGGGATCGCGCTCTGCGGACAGATTGTGCTTTGTCGCGGGATCAACGACGGCGCGGAACTTGACCGCTCCATGCACGACCTCGTGAAGTATGTTCCGTCTCTCCGCAGTGTGTCCATCGTTCCCGCGGGATTGACACGCTACCGGGAAAAGCTGTACCCGCTGACCTTGTTTTCAAGGGAGGAATCTGCCGCCGTTATCCGGCAGGTGGAAGCGTTTGCGGAGGAATGCCTCGGAAAATACGGCTCGCGCCTGTTCTTCTGCTCGGATGAATTTTACCTGAATGCGGGTCTTTTGCTTCATGACGAGGAATACTATGAGGGTTTCCCGCAGTTTGAAAACGGCGTCGGAATGCTGACCTCTCTGCTCTCGGAATTTCACGCGGAGCTGTATTTCCTGCCGGAGTATCTGGAAAAGTTCAAGGCTCCCAGAACTGTCTCGGTCTGTACCGGTGCCGCGTCTTTTGAAACCATCCGGGGGATGGCTGCAACGCTCGAGGCGCAGGTCGAAGGATTGACCATTCACGTATATAAAATTATCAACCATTTCTTCGGAGAAAGCGTCACGGTCGCGGGACTGCTCACGGGCAGGGATATGGAGGAGCAGCTCCGCGGCAAAGAGCTTGGCGACGTGCTGTATTTTCCGTCCGCCACGCTCCGCGCCGAGGGCGATGTGTTTCTTGATGACCGATCTCCCGCCGATCTTTCTGCGGCGCTCGGCGTTCCAGCGCTCCCCGCTCCCTGTGAGAGCGGCGGCGCATTTGTTGAGTGTATGCTCGGCGTGACTTTGTAACGCGGTTACTTTGAAAAACGGCGACTTGTAACGCCGCCATATTCTGACGTTGCAGCTTTGCGGATGTTGCCGCTGTGCGGCGTCACCGCGGTGCCGGACGCTGCTGTTGTACCCGACGACGCTGCTTCTCCCCGCACGCGTTGACTGCTCGCTTGCCGCGCGGAAAACACGCCGTGCGGAACTCTCTCCCGCTTTGATTTGTCAATGCTGCGGAAGCGGTCCGCAGGTGCCGACGGTTTTCAGGAAAGGATTATGTTATGTCTATGTTGTTTACCACAGGCGCTTCGCACGTCGTCAATACGGATCCGACGCTCGCAGCGGAGCAGCCGGACCTCGTCATGGATTCCGGGAAAGCCTCCGAAGCCAAAGACGGGGCAGCAGGGAAACCGAAAAAGTCCTCTGCTGCCAAAGCATCCATTGCAGCGGCGCTCCTTTGTACCGTTGCGGTCATTCTGGTGGAGGTACTGGGCTTTTCGTCCGTGCTGAGCGAGGAGACTGCCAATCTGATTGCGCTCCCCCTGCTTGCCACGGCGGCACTGTCCGGCGGGATTCAGAGCTATTTCCGCAGTCAGACCGTCCGTTCCGCGCTTTCTGCCGCCGTGTTTCAGTTTGTCGCCGCTGCGATCCTGTATGCCTGCAGTCTGGCGGTACTGCTTTTCCGCCTGCTCATTGCCTGATTCCCCCAAGGAGGTGTTTTTATGTCCAAACCCGTGATTGCGATTGTCGGCAGACCGAATGTCGGCAAGAGTACGCTTTTCAATAAACTGATCGGCGAGCGGCGCTCCATCGTGGAGGATACCCCCGGCGTCACGCGCGACCGCATCTACGCGGAAACCGTCTGGAACGGCGTTCCGCTGATCCTCATCGATACCGGCGGTATCGAACCCAAAACCGACGATGTGATCCTGTCCCAGATGAAGATTCAGGCGCAGATCGCCGTGGATACCGCCGATGTAATTGTATTTCTGTGCGATGTCCGCACGGGACTGACCGCCGCCGACCGTGACATTGCCGTCATGCTCAAAAAGTCCGGCAAGCCGGTCATTCCCTGTATCAATAAGTGCGATTCGACGGGCGGGCTTCCTTACGAATTCTATGAATTCTACGAGCTCGGATTTACGGAGGACCCCATCGCCGTCTCCTCGGTACACGGCACCGGCACGGGCGACCTCCTGGACGCGTGCATCCGCGCCATCGGCGAGCTTCCTCCGGACACGGAGGAGGACGACACCATCAAGGTCGCCGTTATCGGCAAGCCGAACGCGGGCAAGTCCTCCATCATCAATAAGATCGTCGGCTCCAACCGCCTCATCGTTTCGGACATTGCCGGAACGACCCGCGATGCGGTGGATACGCCCGTGGAAAACGAGTGCGGCAGATTCACCTTCATTGATACTGCCGGCATCCGCAGACAGTCCAAGGTGACCGATTCCATCGAAAAATACAGCGTGCTCCGTGCCCACATGGCAGTGGAACGCGCCGATGTGTGCCTCATCATGATCGACGCGACCGAGGGGATCACCGAGCAGGACGAAAAAATCGCCGGGATCGCGCACAACGCGGGCAAGGCGTCCGTCATCGTTGTCAACAAATGGGACGCGGTGGAAAAGGACAATTCCACGGTCAAAGCCTTTACGGACAAGATCCGTACTGCGCTTGCGTATATGACCTATGCGCCCATCGTGTTTGTGTCCGCCCTGACGGGACAACGGCTTCCCAATCTGTTCCGCACCATCACCGACGCGTATGCCGAGGCGCACCGCCGCATTACGACGGGTATGCTCAACGATGTGCTGAACGACGCGACCACGAGAGTCCAGCCGCCGACCGACAAGGGACGCAGGCTCAAGATCTATTATATGACGCAGAACAGCATTGCTCCGCCGACCTTTGTGTTCTTCTGCAACAGCGCGGCGCTGTTCCACTTCTCCTATCAGCGGTATCTGGAAAACTGCCTCCGCGAGACCTTCGGCTTTGCGGGAACGCCCATCAAGCTCATTATCCGCGAGAAGGGCGAGGAGATGCCGGACGGACCGCGGCTTCCGCAGAATCAGTAAAAACGCGCAGTCCGCGGGTATGGCGGGCTGTTGGGCGAGTGCGGGGAGACAACTCATCCGCAAGTTGCATGACCAGCGCCATCCCGAACGGGTGTGCGCCGGCTGTGTTGTCCCCGAATGTTTCAGAACGACAGCCGCGCACCATCCGCGTGTGTCGGTACCACGCGCGTGTTATCTGTCTGCGGGCGGGGGCGCAACGCATTTCCCTGTGCGGGCGCACATTCACCTCCGCGTGTCTCCGGGCGGACAGGAATCAATTACGTATCAACGGGGGCGGCTGACAGCCTGACAGTCGAGCGTTATCAACCGGTATTGCGGCACCACCGCACGCAAGGTCCGTGTGTCGCCGCGACAGCGCGTCATCCATGTGCGGCAAAGACCGCCGGAATTCAGTGAGGAATCAGAATGTTTATCGATCACGTAAAAATCTATGTCAAGGCGGGGGACGGCGGCAACGGTGCCGTTTCCTTCCGCAGAGAAAAATATGTCGCCGCAGGCGGACCTGACGGCGGAGACGGCGGCAAGGGCGGAAACATCATTTTCCGCGTGGACGAGGGAGAGAACACCCTGCTTGCCTTCCGCTACCGCAAAAAATTCGTCGCGGGACGCGGCGGAGACGGCTCCGGTGCCAAATTCCACGGCGCAACAGCGGACGACCTGTATATTATGGTGCCGCCCGGAACGCTCATCAAGGACGCGGCGACGGGGCAGATCATCCACGATATGTCTGAGGGGGACGGCGCGGACTTCCTTTGCTGTCGCGGCGGACGCGGCGGCTGGGGCAACCGGCATTTTGCCACGCCGACAAGACAGGTTCCCATGTTTGCCAAGAGCGGCACGCACGGCGAGGAAAAAGAGGTCGAGCTGGAGCTCAAGATGATCGCGGACGTCGGTCTGATCGGGTATCCGAGCGTCGGCAAATCCTCCATTCTCGCGCGCATTTCCGCGGCGCGTCCCAAGATCGCGGATTACCATTTCACCACGCTTTCCCCCAATCTCGGCGTTGTCAGAACCGACGGCGAGGGCAAGGGCTTTGTCGCCGCGGACATCCCGGGGCTGATCGAGGGTGCGGCGGACGGCGCGGGTCTCGGGCACGAATTTCTCCGCCACGTGGACCGTTGCAGACTGCTTCTGCACGTCGTGGATATTTCCTGTTTCGAGGGACGCGACCCGGTGAACGACATCGAGGTCATCAACGGGGAGCTCCGGCGGTACAGCGAACAGCTTGCCTCCCGCCCCCAGATCATTGTCGCCAACAAGTGCGATGCGCTTGATCGGGAGGCCGTGGATATTCCGCGGTTCGAGGCATATGTGAAGGAGCACGGCTGGCAGCTTCTGTACGTTTCCGCCGCGACGGGCGAGGGAATCCGGGAATTGGTCAGAGCGACCGCCGACCGCTTGTCCGAATTGCCCCCCATCACGGTTTACGAGAGCAACTACACGCCCGAGGAACCGCTTGTCGGCGAGGGCAAGGAGACCACCATCCGCCGCGAGAACGGCAAGTTCATTGTGGAGGGTGAATGGCTGTTCAACCTGACCGGGCAGGTCAACTTTGAAAATTACGAGTCGCTGAACTTCTTCCAGCGGGTACTCCAGAAGAGCGGCGTGTTTGAACAACTGGAGGCGGCGGGCTGCCGCGACGGCGACACCGTTTCCATTTACGATTTCGAGTTCGACTTTATTAAATAAGCGTTCTCCGCACAAATAAGGGACGGATCTGCCGTTTTGCGGAACAGGAAAAAATCTGCGCGGCTGAACCTGTGCGACGGAATCTGCGCGGCAAAACCTGTACCCTCCCTGCCCCGGCATTTGCCGGCGGAGCCTGTACCCGGATGGGGAAACATCCACCCCGAATGAGGAGAAACCAAGAAAGAGGTGACCATATGAACATCTGGCACGACATTGACCCCCGCGAGATCTCGGCGGAGGAGTTTACCGCCGTCATTGAGATTCCGAAGGGAAGCTCCTGCAAATACGAGCTGGACAAGAATACGGGGCTGATCAAGCTCGACCGTGTGCTGTACACGGCGACCCACTATCCCGCCAATTACGGCTTTATCCCGCGCACCTTTGCGGACGACGGAGACCCCCTTGACGTGCTGGTGCTCGGCGAGGTGTCCGTCTATCCCCTGACGCTCATCCGGGTACGTCCCATCGGCGTCATGCGGATGCTGGATTCGGGGGCACTTGACGACAAGATCATCGCCGTTCCGGTCGCCAATCCCAATTACACGGGCGTTACCTCCATTGACGAGCTGCCCGCACACATTTTTGACGAGATCATGCACTTCTTCTCGGTCTACAAGCAGCTGGAAAACAAGCAGACTGCGGTCAAGGAGCTGTTCACGACCGAAGACGCAAAAGAGATCATCCGCGAGGCAATGGCTTCCTACGACCGCAAATACGGCGACCGCAAGGCGGAAAACTGACCCGGACGGCGATGGAACAGATTTATACCATTGAGGTCAACGAGGCGTTTGAGGCAAGCGAGAGAGACGCCGCCTGCGGCTGTCCCATGTGTACTCTGTACAACAAACTTGAGGAAAACGAGCTGGAGATCATCCTCGGCGCGTCCATGATGGAGCCGGATGTCCGTATCCGTACCAACGAGCGGGGCTTCTGCCGCACGCACTACGACATGATGTTTGTGCGCAAGAACCGCCTCGGCATGGGACTGACGCTGGAAAGCCACCTGAACGAACTCAAAAAAGAGATCCGGAGCGGCGGATTTGCGTCGCGTCCCGGCGAGAAGCCGCTGAAGCGCATCGGCGAGCTGGAGAAGTCCTGCTACGTCTGCGAGCGGATCGACGTCAATTTCACGAAAATGACGGATACCGTCGTCTACCTCTGGCAGCACGACGAGACCTTTCCGCGGAAGGTCAAGGCGCAGCCGTATTTCTGCCTGCCGCACTACCGGTTGCTTCTCTCCTACGGAAAAGAGCATCTGCCGAAGAAGCTGTTCCCCGATTTCGCGGGAGACCTTGCTTCGGTGGTGGAGCCATATCTTGACAAATTGTCCGAGGACGTTTCCTGGTTCTGCAAAAAATTCGATTACCGGTACCATGAGGAGCCGTGGAAGGATTCCCGGGACGCGGTGGAGCGGGCGATCCGCTTTCTCCGCGCCGATCTGCACCGGGGAGAGGGAACAAAATGATCGATCTTCTGGAAATGCACAAATTCTATATTCTCCGCCACCTGCATGCGGGCGACGTTGCGGTCGATTTCACGATGGGTAATGGACACGACACCGAGTTTCTCTCCAAAACCGTCGGAGAGAGCGGACGCGTGTACGCGTTTGACGTGCAAAAGAGCGCAGTGGAATCCACAAGAGAGCACCTGCGCGCGGCGGGCTGCCCCGAGAACTACACGCTCATCCACGCCTCGCACCACCTTGTCCGCGATTATGTCAGGGAGCCGATCAAGGCGGGAATGTTCAATCTCGGCTGGCTTCCCGGCGGGGACAAGTCCATCACCACCATGCGGGAAACGACCATGCCCGCGATCGAGGCGGCGATCAGCCTGCTTGACAAGGACGCGATCCTGAACATCGCCGTATATCCGGGACACCCGGAGGGCGACGCCGAGGGGCATATGATCGACGAATACCTGCGTTCGCTCAGCCGTTTCAAGGTATCGGCGACCAAGGTGCAGATCATCAATTCGCCCGCGTCCCCGTACTTTTTCATGCTGGAGACCAAATAAGATGCCGTATTCCGTACATGGCGGAGGACACCGGCATTTTGCCCCGTGAGAAGAGAAAAGCCAGACTGCCGGGATCCCCGTAAAGTGGGGACCCCGCCGCTCTCAAAGAGGCGCAGTGCCGCCTCTTGCCGCCGTCGGCGGTGAAATCGATGAGGATACCGAAACGATGAAATTTTCTTGTGTGAATGTAAAACGCGTTGCAGCCACTCTTGCGGCGCTTCTTTTTGTGCTTCCCATGGCCGCTTCCTGCGCGGAAAAGCCGACCGAGTCCGCCACAGGTCCACAGGACACGATTACCGATCCCGATACCGGAACGGAGACCGAAGCGCCCGTTTCTTATGATTACGCGTTCCGCGCGGATCTGTCCCGGTATCTGCCTTACCTCAACCCGGAGGGCGGGAAGCTGGTGCTTGCCAACAAGCAGACCCCGGTCGGAAAGGATTTTGATCCCGGCTCGGTCGTGACGCTCGACAAGTCCTTCTGCCTGTACGGAAAAGAAATACAGCTGGAAGAGACGGCGGCAGAAGCGCTTTATGCCATGCTGACCGAAATGCGTGCCGAGGGGATCACGGATACCTATGCGACGAGCGGGTACCGCTCCTATGCGCGGCAGGAATACCTGTTCAACTATTATATGCAGGAAGAATCCGCCGCCCATCCCGACTGGTCGGAGGCAAAGGTCCGGGAATATGTGCTGACCTATTCGGCGCTTCCCGGGACCAGCGAGCATCAGACCGGGCTTTGCGTGGATCTGATGACCACCTCCATGGGCAAGCTGTTCAATTACGGACGGGAATACGGTGACGGCACAAAGCCGGGGTTTGCGGAAACCTCCGCGTACCCGTGGCTCCGGGAAAACGCCTACAAATTCGGCTTTATTCTGCGTTACCCCGAGGACAAAGTGGACGTGACGGGGTACTCCTACGAATCCTGGCATTACCGCTTTGTCGGGCAGGCGGCGGCGAGAGCCATGCACGACAGGGACCTGACGCTGGAGGAATACCTCGCCGGGGCAAAGAACTGATTCCGGGGACGGACGTCCGGCGCGGCGCGGTCGATGCGGGTGTACGAAGCCGGACGGATGCAATAGCCTGCGACACCGACAATCTGCGGAAAATCCTCCGGCGGAATCCGGAAATCAAAGAACCTCCTGCGACAGAATGGTCAGATTCGTCGCGGGAGGCTCTTTTTGTTTTGGGAGGACCCTCCCGTTTGCCCGGATGCAATCAAAAATTCGCGGGCAAGGGAGGGGGTGTGCCCGGTGTCGGAAAAGACAAACTCAGAAAGTCACCGGGCAAGGGCAGGAGAAACCCGTGCCCGGTTTGAAAAGAAAATCTGAAAAAGTCACCGGGCAGGGGTAAGGAGAAGCCCATGCCCGACTTGCAAAGAAAATCTGAAAAAGTCACCGGGCAGGGGGTAAGGAGAAGCCCGTGCCCGACTTGCAAAGAAAATCTGAAAAAGTCACCGGGCAAGGGCAGGAGAAACCCGTGCCCGACTTGAAAAGAAAAACTGAAAAAGTCACCGGGCAAGGGCAGGAGAAACCCGTGCCCGACTTGCAAAGAAAAACTGAAAAAGTCACCGGGCAAGGGCAGGAGAAACCCGTGCCCGACTTGCAAAGAAAA